>JBGTJE010000057.1:0-1717 GCA_041745295.1 Pirellulaceae bacterium
GGCGCCAATCCATGGAAGGAAGGAGAGAATCCGCGCTATCCGGGAGCGATGTTCGGGGGGACGATCAGCGGCAACCGAGTTAACAATGCCATGATCGGCATCAACATCGATTCACCGACCGGTTCCGTGACGATCCATGGCAATCGCGTTCAAAGGTCCGGCGGGCGATTTGCTTCGGATTGCGGGACAAAGGTGTGGCCAAGCGTGAATATCGCTCCAGGCGCGGAGCGTTTTATCGTCGGAAACGTCTCGAACGAGCGCTCTGGACAAGTCAGTACGACGCGCTGCATCGTAAACCGTACGCCAAACTGACCGGATGTCCACGCATGGACTAAAGCCAATGATGGGTCGATCGTGAACCTCACGACGGACAGGCTGCTGGTATTTCCGTCAGTCATTTAGGAATTGGGTGATCATGGCGTTTGGCGTTTCTCACTTAACGAGCCTCAAATCGAATAAGATCCAGGTGACGCCTGAGCCGCGAGAAGGCGCTTTTATCGCGGGGTCCAGCTTCAATCTGTCTCTCATTATATTCAACGCCGGCAGCCAACCCGTGGCTTGGTCAGCGGAAAATCCACTGCACATCAGCTATCGTTGGATTAACGAAGCAGGAGAGTGTGTGGAACGAGAGGGTCTGCGCACCTCCATCCCCTGTCCACTAGCGCCCAAGACCGAGCTGCCGGTGACGTTGCGCGGAAGAACTCAAGAGGAGCCTGGGAATTATCGTCTTCAGCCTTCTCTCGTGCTCGAGGGCGTCCACTGGGCTTGCGATATCGATGCGCTCGGTTGGGCCGAATTGAATGTACAAGTGCTTTCGCGACCTGCTTGGCCGCAAGATTTGAAGGATTCTGTGGGCGGGCGTGCGTTGCGCGGTGCCCTCGCCCGCGCGGGATTGGCGCGTTCGTTGGCGGGCAATATCCCCGGCCCAAAGTTTCAACAAGAGGCCTATTTTTCCGTCGATCAATCCCCAGAAGCAACGCTACCTGCGCCTGACGCGGAAACTCGAAAAGTGTCCCGCACTAGCAGGTTTCGCAACTGGGTTCGACGAACGCTCGGCATACAAAACGTCCAGCGCGATCTGGAGCGCGTAGCGAATGCGGTAACTCGACAGGAGCAAAGGTCCGCGGAGTTGCACCAATATCTCGAGCGACTTGAGATCATGCTGGGCGAAGGCTTAAGTGGACTCAGGTCAGATGTGAAAGATATTGCGGGACCGCTTCGTAAAGAGCATATATTCAACCACTTGACGGCGTTAGAAGTCAATCGCAGCCTCGCAGCCATTCAAGACGAATTGCAACTTCAATCGACCAATTCTCAGCAGTCAGTCTCGGGCCAGGGATCCACTTACAATCGGCATCGGAGCCCATCAAAGCTCCCCGACGAGACGCAAACGCGAGATGGGGGTTAGGGACGTTGCCGCGGGTCTCGATATCCGATCGTTTGATTTTTTATGCGGAAGGATCGACGATGATGCGGTTGCTCTTGGACTGCTTGACGACATTGGTGAAATAGATGACCGCGGCGTCCTACTTTTCGATTTGGAGTTTTGACATGAGGCTGAGATCGAGGCTGAAATGACGGACGTCAGTCGCGCGAAAGATCTCTTGATTGTCGGTGCTGGCGGCCACGCCAAAGTTGTCATCGATGTCGCTAGGGCGGCCGGTTTCGATCCCATCGCCGCGCTTGATCCCGCCGCTGTTGGTAACCATTGCAACGG
>JBGTJE010000058.1:0-144750 GCA_041745295.1 Pirellulaceae bacterium
TTTCAACTTTCAACTTTCAACTTTCAACTTTCAACTTTCAACTTTCAACTTTCAACTTTCAACTTTCAACTTTCAACTTTCAACTTTCAACTTTCAACTCTTCCCATGGCCGGACATTCCCACGCCTCGAACATCAAACATCGCAAGGCCCTGGTGGATAAAAAGCGATCCAAGCTCTGGGGAAAGCTCTCCAAATCGATTATCGTCGCGGCGCAAATGGGGGGCGGTGATCCGGACAGCAACATTCGCCTGCGAACGGCGATCATTGACGCCAAAGCGGTCAGCATGCCCAAAGACAATATCGAGCGGGCCATCAAAAAAGGAACCGGAGAACTCGGCGGTGAGACGTACGAGGAAATCCTGTACGAAGGCTACGGCCCAGGAGGCGTTGCCATCTTGTGCGAAATCACGACTGATAACCGCAACCGCACAGCGCCGGAAATCCGTAAACTTTTCGAGATTCGCGAAGGAAAACTCGGCGCCACCGGATGCGTGAATTATCTGTTTGATCGCAAGGGACTTTTTTTAGTTGCGGCCGCAACCGTCGCCGAAGATCGGCTCATGGAAATCGCCTTAGACGCCGGCGCCGACGATGTGCAACTCGAGGGCGATGCCTTCGAGATCACTTGTCCTCCCGAATCCTACGTTGCCCTCGCCGAGGCACTAGAGACCGCAAAGTTTGACGTGCAATCCAAACAACTCTCGCGCATTCCCAAATCGACCGTCGAAATCAACGACATCGAAACGGCCCGCAAACTTCTAGCTTTCATCGAAGAACTCGACGACCATGACGACGTGCAAAGCGTCTCGTCAAACTACAACATCCTCGACGCCACGATGGCGGCCATCGAGGCGGACTAATCGAGCCGCGCAGTGACCGTTGAAGCGCAATCTCAAACCTAACTTGCGCGCTCAGCCCGGCAAAGATCGCGTCGTCCCAATGAACTGCGCATCATGGCGAATCCTCCAATCAACTACCATACTGATTATCGAATTTGCCGACATCATTCGTCGGATGAGATTGATCGCCCCGCGCAGTTTTCCCACGTCATTCAGAAATAGTCTGTCAATCAGTGAGACTCGCGTTCCGCATTTCATCACAAGGCGTCGCCATGCAATCGGCTCGAATCTTTGTCGGTATGTTGGCGCTGGGCGTAGGGCTCCACAGCGGGAGTGGTTTGAGCCAACCCAGCGAACAGGATTGGGAGACGACGCGGCAACTTTATCCCGGGATCCGACTGATCCAAGTGGAAGTCATTGAACCGCGTCGCAACCAAATTCGGTGCATCCGCATTGATCTGACCACGGAACGATTGAAATTGCTAACGACCGAACGCGTGGAAAATTGGATTCACGACAAGGCGGAAACCCAGCGCGAAACCACGCGCGATTTTATTCGTCGCTCGCGGCAATCCGATCACCCAGTCGTCGTCGCCATCAACGCCAATGCCTTTTCGCCCTGGCCGGCGCCCTACAACGAGCGCAGCAGATGCGATTTAAAGGGATTAGCCGTTGCCGACGGCGTCCAGGTTTCGCCCGCCAATGGCACCCCTTCGCTGCTCGTCCATGAATCCGGCAAGTTGCAGATCGATCGATCCGACCAAAAAACCGACGTGAGCGACGTGCAAACCGCGGTGAGCGGAATGGGCTTATGCCTGATCGACGGCAAGCCACTCCGTAGCGGCGCGGATCTTCACCCGCGGACCGGAATCGGTTTGTCGCGCGATGGCCGATATTTGTTTTTTCTCACCGTGGACGGCCGACAACCTACGAGCCACGGCGCGACGACCGAGGAACTCGGAACTTGGCTCGCGCAATGGGGTGCTTACACGGGAATGAACATGGACGGCGGTGGCTCGACCACGCTGGCCTGGTGGGATCCGTCGATCGGTCGAAAGGATAAATGCCGATTGCTCAACTCGCCCGTCGGGGACGGATTAAAATTGGATGCGGCCTGGGGAAAGTACATTTTCTCTCCCTCCGAACGTGCCAACGGAAACAACTTGGGAATTTATTTCGAGAAATAGGATTTCTCGCGCATCGACGCCAAGGCGCGGAGATTAATCAATCGAACCTGTGGAATAACTACCCTTTTTTTCTCTGCGGCTTCGCACCTTCGCGCGAAAAAAATTCTTCTTCCGTCTCGCGTATTTCTTGTTGAAAACTCCAAGAATCTCAGCGCCCTTGGACCGCGCCAAATACTCGAAATTCCTTTCGTCGATGTCAATATAGGCCACCAAACTTCGTGGCGACCGCTATGCCAGCGAAGTATTTGTATTCACAATTCAATTCGTCGCTTTCGATCAATCGTGGTTGGTGCCGTCGAGGGGCGTCAATGAAAATCAAGCTTGCATCGCTCGTCGCCGTGAACGTTTTTTCGCAAGCCCTGACGGCGGTCTTCGCCGTACAGGCAAGCCATAATTGGGAATGCGTCGGCGGGGATCGAGCTTGCACACGATTCTCGACGCTCGATCAAATCAACCGAGAAAACGTCGGGCAATTACAAGTCGTCTGGCAGTATCGCACCGGTGAATTGGTCGACGGAAAGGGTTCAACGATCGAATGTACTCCGTTGATCGTCGATGGAGTCATGTTCGTCACGACCGCCAATCGCCGCGCCGTGGCACTTGATGCCGCGTCGGGAAACGTCCTATGGGAATTTGATCCTCTCTCGTATGGGCCACTTGCGGGCCCTCTGGCGTCCGGCGGAGTCAATCGGGGCGCGGCGTATTGGGTCGACCCGCTCGATCCATCGACGCGCCGCGTATTCCACGGAACGTCCGATGGGCGACTTTATTCGATCGATGCGGCGACCGGAAAGCTGGACCCGAAGTTTGGGACAAATGGAGCCAAGGATCTGCGCGAAGATCTCGATCGCGACATTTCCAAACTTCCTTACGGTCCGACGTCAGCCCCCGCGATTCTGGATGATCTGGTGATCCTCGGATTCTCCAATGGCGAAGGACCCGATATCGCCGCCCCGGGCGACGTTCGAGCATTCGATGCCAGGACCGGCGCCCAGCGCTGGCAATTTCGCACGGTTCCCGGACCGGGAGAATTCGGCAATGAAACTTGGGCCGAAGGGTCCTGGGACAACCGCGGCGGCGCCAACGCCTGGGGCGGATGCAGCGTCGACGTTCAGCGCGGTCTCGTCTTTGCTGGCCTCGGTTCGGCGGCGTTTGATTTTTATGGCGGAGATCGGCAAGGAGACAACCTGTTCGCCAACTGCGTGGTGGCGATCGAGGGAAAAACGGGAAAGCGACGTTGGCACTTTCAGACGCTGCGGCATGACTTGTGGGACCACGATCTGCCGGTGTACCCGAACCTGATCACAATCGTGCGTGACGGAAAACCGATCGATGCCGTCGCTCAAGTTACGAAAACGGGATTCGTTTACGTTCTGGATCGCGAGACAGGAAAGCCCTTATTTGAAATGCAAGACCGTGAAGTCCCGCCGTCGGATATCCCGGGCGAGTTCGCCGCGCGGACGCAACCGATCCCGAGCAAGCCAGCCCCGTTTGCCGCGCGACACTTCGATGAAAGCAACGTCACTAACATCGGAGAGGAAAATCGCAAAGGCGTGCTGGAACAATTGGCGAAAATTCGGCGCGGTCCCGCGTTTCAGCCCCCCAGTCTCGAAGGGACCGTCGTGATCCCGGGATTTCACGGCGGGGCCAACTGGTCGGGCGCTTGCTACGATCCCACGAGCAACGTCGCGTACGTCAATTCGACCAACGAACCTAATATCATCGCCCTTGCCGCCGCACCCGAGGGCTCCAAGCATTCTTACAACCACCGCGGATATACCCGGTTCCTTGACCACGAAGGTTATCCGGCGATCGAGCCGCCCTGGGGTTTGTTGAACGCAATCGATTTGCAAAGCGGAGAATTTGTCTGGCAAGTTCCGCTCGGTGAATTTGCGGAACTCACCGCGCGGGGTGTTCCCCAAACCGGGACTCCCAATTTTGGCGGCCCCGTCGTCACCGCTGGCGGGCTGGTCTTTATTGCCGGAACCAAAGACGAAATGATCCGTGCGTTCGACAAATCGACTGGCAAAGTTCTGTGGCAAACCAAGCTCCCTGCGGGGGGCTATGCGACGCCCGCCACGTATTCGGTAAGCGGCAAACAATATGTAGTGATCGCTTCCGGCGGCGCGGGAAAGCTCGGAACCAAAGCGGGCGATTGGTTTGTGGCCTTTGGATTGTCCGATTGACCTGCGCACCATTCGACGCGCACAGTCATTCCAGGCTGAGCCCCTTCGCCGTCATTCCGGGCTGAGACCCGGAATCCATTTTCTATGGACGGTTGAATGTCGGTAGTGGCTCCGTGACCGTTGCTTGTACGAGCGCCCCATTTTCACTTTTGGTGTTCTGGAAAATCGCGTCCATAACGCGCGAGTAACGCGGGAACATCCGCGGACACAATGTAGATCTTGCCGCGAATTTTTTTAGTCTCTCCAGCTAGCAATCCTCCCAGACGAAAGTCCGAATGAACACAACGGGCGACGCCTTGAAATAGCTCTTGATAGGGTTCCCAGGCCGTCGCAAACAGCATTTTCTCGTCGCCGCTGAAGACGCCGATGATCCCGTTGCTCGGAACGAGCGAACTCAAAGGGCGCGGGTTGACGTCAGTTCGCGGAACATCGCGCGGACACCAGACTTGGCCGGGCGTGTACCGTGCAGTCGTTGCCCAATCTCGGGTCGGCATCCGCGCGAGTTTGCCGTCGAGGAATACAAAACATTTTGGCAAATAGTCTTCAATGTCCTTTCCGTTGGGATCAAATCCAGTAAACTCGGCCAGCCGAACACATGGCTGCGCCCAGTGCGCCTCGGAACGCTGCGTGCCGGGATTGTGCGCCACAAGCTGAAAGTCGACTTCGTCGTCCGTTGCGGTGATCGTGTGCTCAACCCTGACGCCATCAGCGATTGTGTCCCGCAGACGAAGCGTCTTCCGGTCCTCGCTGAGCCCGATCAATTCGGTGGTGTGCTTAATCACCGTGTGTTTCACCCAATCTGCGTCGGTGGAGCCCGCGCGGCAATAGGCTTCCAGATAGTGGATGCGAATCTCACCGCCCGGAATCTGCGGACCGTGGATCACAAGCCAACCTGGTTCGTAGGACAACGTCAGTGTCGGCTCGTCGATGGTGCGCGATCCGACAATAGCGATTGACAATAGTGACAATGCGATCACAAAAAGTCGGTTCATCTTTTCGCCTGGAACTAATAGAAGTAAATGTGCCGGAAGCTCTTCGGGCCGAAGGCATTTTACAACCGCTGGCGGTGGCGTCGGGGTCGTGATGTGTCGCCCCGCTGGGGCTTTCGGGTATAAACTCACGTGTACCGGGGCTTCACAGCCCCGGCAGAGATTGTACCGGCCCTCCGGGCCTATGGCCCGCTTCGTCCAATGCCAATTGCCAAAGCACCGAGCTTCTCCATGCAACACTCCCGATGCCTCCAGTGCGGACTGCTCGGAAAACACTCCGGCTCATATTCTCGCAATGAACACGGCTCTTCGGGCCGGAGGTCCGTTGCATCCCTTGCCGGTGGCGAAAGCCACCGGATAAAAACCAAAGCAATCATTTTTAGCCGCGGAGCGGCGACACATCATTTCTGCACGCCCAACCAAGGCAAATAACCTATCGCTGGGCGAGAGACGCGACAAGTTCTACGCAACGAAGTAAAATCGGGTCGAGCTACTCCCTACCATTCTGGAAACACAAGGGTCGCGATGCGAACTAACTTTGGTATTCGGAAAGTTTCGGCCCCATTGGCTGTAACTTTCCTTTTATTCGCCACGGCGATAACCCTGGCTCAAGACGAGGCCTCGCAGAAAATCAAGAAACTGATTCTGCCGGGCGAGGCATTTCGAATCAATGGCCATCCGGCTTTCATTTTCCGGCCTGAGGAAGCATTGCGAAAACAGCCTCAACCGTGGGTATTTTACGCGCCGACGCTGCCTGACTATCCCGATGAGAACGAAAAATGGATGCATCAGCAATTTGTTGCGGCCGGTGTCGCGGTCGCGGGAATCGACGCAGGCGAAGCCTACGGAAGTCCGGCGTCGTGCGAAATCTTCGAGCAGCTCTTTGCGGAACTGACCGAGCGGCGAGGCTTTAGTACCAAACCGTGTCTCTTGGGCCGAAGTCGCGGCGGACTGTGGGTTGCCAGCTGGGCTTGCGAACATCCAGATCGATTTGCGGGCTTGGCCGGTATTTATCCGGTCTTCGATTTTCGAACGTATCCGGGTTTGGAAAAAGCAGCGGCAGCGTACGAAATAACGCCCGAGGAACTGACTCGACGCAACGACGAATTCAATCCTATTATAAAAATGAAAAAACTCGCTCGCGCCAAACTCCCAATCTTCATCATTCACGGCGACCAAGATGAGGTCGTGCCATTGAAGGAAAATTCAAGGGCTTTTGCCGAGACGTATCGAGCGGCGGGAGCCGAGTCAGCTATTCAGCTGACCGTCGTCGAGGGCCAAGGCCATAACTTGTGGGAGGGTTTTTTCCATTGCCAAGAATTGGTTGACTTTGTCATCGCGCACGCCAAATCCGGCGCCGAAACAAATGCGAAACCGACACCAAAGTAGTTGCCGCCGCGTGCTCTGGGCAAACGGAGGGACTTGGCACTCCTGATTCCAATCCCGCGCAATCCGAATCCATTTTCCGCTCTATCCGTGTCATCCGTGAAATCCGTGGTTCAATCTTCTGGAAGCAGGTTTTTAACCACGGATTTCACGGATGACACGGATAAGAAATAAATTTCGGTGCGATTGCCAAGGTATTGCCTAAGTCAAAACGTTTTTCATCGTCCCTGTGGCAATACAGCCGCGAATCGCGGCGAGGCATTGATCGATCTTGATCCGCGATTGCTTGAGCGTATCTCGATCGCGAATGGTCACGGTACGGTCCTGCGACGTCTGACCATCGACGGTGATGCAAAACGGCGTGCCGGCTTCGTCTTGCCGCCGGTAGCGGCGGCCGACCGCCCCCTTTTCGTCGTAAAACACGTTGAATTCGCGCTTCAACTCCAAATAAATTTCTTTGGCAACTTCCGGCATCCCGTCTTTTTTGACGAGTGGAAACACGGCTGCCTTAATCGGCGCCAAGCGCGGATGCAACCGCATCACGACGCGCGTTTGCATCGAGCCATCTTCGTCTGGGGCTTGATCTTCGTGGTAAGCCTGACAGAGGAACGCCAGCGCCGCTCGATCTGCGCCGGCGGATGGCTCGATTACGTGGGGAATGTATCTTTCGTTCGTCAATTCATCGCGATATGAGAGATCCTTTCCACTGCCCTTCCATTTCGGTTTGCCATCGGGCCCTTTTTCGACTTCGAGTTGTCCTTCAGCGTTTTTTATTAATTTGCCCTCCATGTGGCTACGCAAATCAAAATCGCCGCGGTGCGCAATCCCTTCCAATTCCCCAAACTCCCCTGCTCCCAAGAATGGAAAAGCGTATTCGATGTCCGCGGTTCCGACCGAGTAATGGCTCAGTTCGTCTTTGCCATGTTCGCGAAGCTGCAAGCGCTCGCCAGACAATCCTAGTTCGGTGTACCATTTCAAGCGGCGATCGCGCCAGAATTCGTACCACCTGCGCGAATCGTTGGGGTGACAAAAGAATTCAATTTCCATTTGTTCGAATTCGCGGGACCGAAAGGTGAAGTTCCGGGGAGTAATTTCGTTGCGAAAGCTTTTGCCAATTTGAGCAATTCCAAATGGTATCCGCACACGCGAACAATCCATTACGTTTTTGAAGTTGACGAAGATTCCCTGTGCGGTTTCCGGACGGAGAAATGCCGCGTCTTCTTCGGTGCCAAGAGCACCAACGATCGTCTTGAACATGAGATTGAATTCGCGCGGTTCCGTTAGCGTCCCGAGCGAGCTGGCGTCCGGCCCTAGTACTTTTCCCCAGTTCGCCGATCCGATCTGCGTGTAGGGAATTGGATCGTGGACTCTGATCTGCACTTCTTGATTGCCGAATAGCTTGCCAATTTTTTTTTCAAACGTGTTTGAAAGTCCTTTCTCAAATTCTTCAGGGTCTTTGACAGTTCCAATCCACCCCAAAACGGTATTCGCATCCTGTTGGATGGCATAGCATTGAATATGATCCGCTCGGTAACGACCCTTCGTCTCGCGGCAATCAACCATCATGTCGCAAAACAAATCGTAATGCCCGGAACATTTCCAAATCTGTGGATGCATGATGATCGTCGTGTCCAATCCGACCATCGCGTAGGGCTCGGGGGCGCCCGGCAACACGTTCATGTCGTCGTGACCGGTCACCATGTCCTGCCACCAAGCGTTCTTGATATTGCGCTTCAGTTCGACCCCCAACGGCCCATAATCCCAGAATCCATTCAACCCACCGTAGATCTCGCTGGATTGAAAGAGAAAGCCGCGGCGTTTGCACAGCGATACGATCTTCTCGATGCTCATGGTCGTCATATCCTTCTTCGACGGGGCAATTATTCGCCCAACATTGGCCCGCAGTCTAACCGATCGGACGAAGGTTGTTCTATGGGACGCGGATGGTCCAGCGCTTCAAGTCCAACAGTGGAGCGCAATCAAACCGATCGAGCACAGCGCAGTAGTCGACGTCGGCTTGCATGCCGTTTTTCACCAAGTTACGCCCGCCGTGCATCCCCGCCAGGATGTTTGCCAAAGTCGTTCCCGCGGCGATTTGACGGCAAGCATCCCGCCACGCCGCGACGGCCAATGTGGCTTGATCGTTCAATCCACCGATCACACCCGCAAGCTGCAGTCGTTCGATGGCGCACCCGACGAAAAGAACATCCTCACCGGTGATCCGACCATCCGTCCCCGCGCACAGAAATGTAACCAACGGTTCATTTAGCATGCGCTCGACAATCGCTTGAGCGTTGACAAATCCGCCAATCCAAACGCACTTGGCCTCGCCACAGACGCTCATCGCCGGGGTGCCATTGGTGGTCGCCATGATGATAACTTGTCCGTCGACCACGGGCGGAGAATATTCGGAGGGGCTATTCCCCAAATCAAACCCCTCGATCTTGAGCCCCTTCCGTTCGCCACCGAGAAGCCCGCTGTTCAGGGTGGACCGCAACCTCTCTGCATCCTCGATTGCGCCGCATGGGATGACTTCTGCAGCTCCGTTCTGCAGTGCCGTAATGATGGTCGTCGTAGCGCGTAGGACATCGATGACCACCACCGCGTGACCGCGAAGTTGTTCCGCTTGGACCAGCGACGGCAAATAAACCGCGTCAAATCTTCGTTCAATCAAGATGGGTACCAGAAAGACATCTTATGTTGATTTGTAGCAACCGTCGGATGGCACGTCCTTGAGGCTTTGCGAAGGGCGTGGTGGACGCACCAGGCCATCCAACCACGCCCATCGAAGATTCTGGGCATGCTACCCGGAACCGGCATTCTTAGGGTGGCACGGCCCTGAGGCTTTGCGAACGGCGTGGCGGACGCACCAGGCCGTTCCCCTACACCCATCGAAGACTCTGGGCGTGCCGCCCGGAATCGCGGATAATGTATCCTGAAAGTCGCTCGTATCCCACTCGCCGTTGAAAGAAGAACCCGAACGCCATGACTCATACGATTGATAAATCCGACGACGCCGTTCGTAAGATGTTCGGCGAGATTGCCCCGAATTACGATCGGCTGAATCATCTATTGTCGCTCAACGTGGATCATTACTGGCGGCGACAAGTCGTTCGCAAGCTGGCGCCTCAACCGGGCGATCCGATTCTCGACGTGTGCACTGGAACGGGCGATTTGGCACTGGCGTTCCAGCGCCAGACCAAAGGCCAATGCCCGATTGTCGGCGCCGATTTTTGTCCAGAAATGCTGGAAATCGGGCGCTCGAAACAGGCACGGTTGGGCATTCCCGCGGAACAGTTACGATTTGTCGAAGCGGATTCGCAGAACCTGCCGTTCGAGGATCACGCGTTCCAATTCGTCACCGTCGCCTTTGGGCTGCGAAACATTGCCGACCCGCAGCGCGGCCTATCGGAAATGGTTCGCGTTTGTCGACCGGGCGGCTCGGTCGCGGTTCTCGAATTTTCGATCCCGCGACGGCAGCCGATTAAAGCGGCCTACCAAATGTACTTCAAGCACGTCTTGCCGGTGATCGGCCGCATCGTCAATCGAAATCGAACCAGCGCGTACAATTACCTTCCGAACAGCGTCGAACAATTTCCTGCGTATGAACAATTGGCGGATTGGATGTGTTGCGCCGGATTGAAACAAGTCAATTTCTATCCATTCACGTTTGGTATTGCGACGCTGTACGTGGGTGTCCAATGAAGCTCCCTTGGGTCGTGGCCGTCACCGGTGCTTCGGGAGCCGCGTTTGCCCAGCGCTTGCTGCAATGCCTGTTGCGAGCCGACCGCGAAGTTCACTTGGCTATCAGCCCGTCTGGAGCCGAGGTCATTGCCCAAGAACTAGGACTTACGCTCGATCTGTCAGCGTTTCGCGCCGACCAATTTCTGGACTTAGAAACTCCTGTTGCGGCCAAACTGCATTATCACCCCTACTTGGATTTTCTCGCGCCAATCGCCAGCGGCTCGTTTCGCACGGCGGGAATGATCGTTTGCCCCTGTTCCGGCGGGACGCTCAGCGGGATTGCCCATGGAGCGGATTTGAATCTAATCCAACGTGCGGCGAGCGTTCATCTCAAAGAGCGTCGCAAACTGATTCTTGTGCCACGCGAGACTCCACTCTCATTGCCCATGATTGACAACATGCGCGCCGCAACATTGGCGGGAGCCGTGATCCTGCCCGCGATGCCCGGCTGGTATCACAACCCTAAAACGATCGACGACTTAGTCGATTTTGTTGTGGCCCGAATTCTCGACCAGGCCGAGATCGAAAATTCGCTCAGTCGGCGCTGGGGGAGTTTGCTTGAGGATTGACCTTCGAGCACTGGCGAAGCCAGTGGCACACAGGATGATATCTCATGCTTGTGTGACAAAATCTACGTCCGCGCTTTGAATGAAATTTGCACCGATAGGAAGAAAGGTTGATCGACGGATGTGGCGACAGACCAAGGCAACGCTCGAGATGATTCGCTTTAGTCATAGCGTCTTCGCGCTCCCCTTTGCCCTGCTCGCCGCGGTGATGGCGTGGACTGCACCGGTGCCCGCGGGCACCGACATTGGTTTTCGCTGGCTTCATTTGGCGGGATTGATCATCTGCATTATCGCGGCCCGCAGCGCAGCGATGGCCTTTAATCGAATCGCGGACGTAAGAATCGATCGAATCAATCCGCGAACCAAAGGACGCCACCTTCCGATCAACGCCATCTCCGTTGGCTCGGCTGCATTATTCACGTCGATTGCGGCGATCGTGTTCGTCGCGGGGACATTACTCTTTTACCCCAACTTGCTGCCCATAATTCTCGCCATTCCACTACTCGCTTTCTTGCTTATGTACAGTTACGCCAAGCGATTTACTTGGCTGTCGCATTTCTGGCTTGGCGCGGCGCTCATGTTGGCGCCGATTGCAACCTGGATTGCAATTCGCGGCTCGGTCGTGTTGCAGGACTGGTCGGACCTTTTACCCGCGGTGATTCTGGGATTGGCAGTCCTGTTTTGGGTCGCGGGATTCGACATGGTTTATGCCTGCCAAGACTTCCAGTTCGATCGAGACTCGCGATTGCAGAGCGTCCCGGCCCGATTTGGAATCCCGATCGCGCTGCGACTTGCGGCCGTAAGCCATCTATTCACGATCGCGAGTCTAATCGCACTGCCTCTCGCCGCCCAAGCCTTCGGTCCGCCTTTGGATTTGGGTTGGCTCTATTGGTCTGGGATCGTTGTTATCGCCGCGTTGCTACTTTACGAACACGCTCTGGTTCGCCCCGACGACCTCAGCCGAGTCAACATTGCATTCTTCCACGTCAACGCGGTGATCAGCATCGGATTATTTCTAATTGGTTCGGTCGACCTGCTGTTGATTTGAGCCATCCTTTTTGGCGGGTCCTTTCCATCGTAGCCCTTGCATTGCTTTTCTCGCACTCGTACTCAGCGAAGCGGTAATCGTACTCGATTGCCATTTGACCGACCACGAATCGTTCGAGAGGTAGTGGTTATGTTTGTAGCCATCACGCTCCGCGTGATGAAAGCGAATTTCCGAACAGGATCGTCCCAAAAATTCGCGTTACCTTTGCCGACGCAAATTGCAGAGTTCGCTTTCCTCTCGCGGAGCGAGAGGGCTAGGACGTCGTGGACAAAATAACTCGTTCCGTTTAGAATTGTTCGTACGCGCCCGCACTCTCCGTCCTGTTCCCTCGCCCCGCTTCGGGGAGAGGGCTAGGGTGAGGGCCTTGAACGCATCGAAATTGCCCTCACTCCGACCGGTCTCGATCATGATCCATTCACTCGACCCGCGATTGTCCGCCATTCAAGAAAAAGTATTCGCCGGCCAGCGGTTGTCGATCGAGGATGGGATTTTGATGTACGATCCCAGCATTCCAGTCAACGACCTCGGACAACTTGCCAATTGGGTCCGCGAGCGGCTCAACGGCAACGTTGGCTTCTACAACATCAACACGCATCTGAACCCGACCAACGTCTGCGTCTATCGCTGCAATTTTTGCGCGTTTCGAGCCGACCTCCGGAGCCCGAAAGGCTACCTGATGTCGGACGAGGAAATCATCCGCCGCGGCCAGGAAGCCGTCGACAACGGCTGCACCGAGATGCATATCGTCGGCGGCTTGCACCATCAAAAACAGTTTGATTGGTACCTCAACATCATCCACCTACTGCATACGGCTTACCCGCGGCTGCATTTGAAGGCTTGGACGGCGGTCGAAATCAACTGGTTCGAATTCTTGACGAAGGCCTCGGTGCGCGACGTCTTGCAGCAGTTGGTCGATGCCGGGCTGGGCAGTTTGCCCGGCGGCGGGGCCGAGATATTCCACCCCGAAGTTCGCGATCAAATCTGCGAACACAAAGCCGACGCGGAAAATTGGATCAAAATTCATCGAACGGCGCATGAGCTGGGACTTAGGTCCAACTGCACCATGCTCTACGGACATATCGAACGGGCCGAACACCGGATCGATCACATGAATCGCCTACGCGAGTTGCAAGATGAAACGGGAGGATTCCAAACGTTCATTCCCCTGGCCTTTCATCCAGAGAACACGGGCCTGTCGCACATCATCAAGCCAACGGCGGTGATGGATCTGCGAACCATTGCGATCAGCCGCTTGATGCTCGACAACATTCCCCACATCAAGGCCTATTGGATCATGCTGGGAATCGGGACAGCTCAATCCGCGTTGGCGTACGGCGCGGACGATCTCGACGGCACGGTTCGCCATGAGCTGATCTATCACGATGCGGGGGCCACCACGCCCGAATTTCTGTCGATCGAGCGGATCGAGCAGTTGATTCGCGAAGCCGGCCGCGAACCGGTGGAACGTGACACGCTCTATCGGCAAGTCCACCGCGACCCAAGCGACTTCAATCAATGGCAAATTGGCCAGTCGTTGGCGGTATGATTAAGAGAAGGTAGGGTGGGCCGAGTCTTCGAATCCCACCAAGTTCGTCAATTCCGAAATCCGTATCAATTTCGAAATCGGAATGACCAAATTCCCAAACAAGTCGTTTTCAACAGGAGCACGCGGAGGGCACAGAGGAACATCTCCGCTTCCTCTTCAACCTCCTGTTCATATTCATTCGATCCGATGATTGGTGGGACTCGAAGACTCTGCCCACCCTATCGGACTCCATTGCGAACGCGCTGTCGCTAAGTCTATTTCGGGATGAGAAATCCCAAATGATGCGCGGCGTGGACTAATTGCAGGCCAAGATGTTTCTCGCGGTCCATCGCGCCGAAAAGCGGCGAGGGGTGCAGCGATCCACGATAGTTGTCGATGCGTTTGATCGTCGCGGCCAACTTGTTGGCCGCGTCTTGGTCGGAACTAAAGTCGGGACCGAATACGGTTTGCGGCATCGTCGGCTTGCCGGCAGGAAAGGACTTGTCGGCAATATACTGTTTCAATTTGCCGGGCATGATGGTGGACCTCAAGGCCCAGAAAATCGGTCGCAAGAACATTGGCACCTTGGGATATCCGTCGACGGGAAAGCGAATCCACTCATTGATGTGGTTGCAGACTTGCGCCAAGTTCCACTTTCCCGCCGAGTGATAGCCTTTGGCCAGCAACATCCGGGCCGCGCGGTCGATATCCGCAAGGTCGTGGAATTCCAAGTTGCGCCGTTCTGACTTGTTGCTCATGAAATAACTCCCAATCCGAAATCTCCTGAACCCCCTCACCCTGCCCTCTCCCCCGCAGCGGGGGCGAGGGAACAAGAATACTCCTTAAAACGAGCCGGATTATTTTTGATTTGCCCACGGCCAAAAACAACTAGGCGGTGTCTCAAACCCGAATCGCGAGACCTGTCCGTAGATCGGAATTTATTCCGTTTTTTAATTCTGAAAACGGAATGAATTCCGTTCTTCGCCATTCGCTACCCCACGTCGCCCAGCTCGAGCAATTTTCCGTAGCGCCCGAGCACGAGGCGGCGGAGCCGCGCCCATTGCGGCGCGGCCAATTCGGGATCATGTTCGATCAGTGCCCGCGCATCCTGGCGGGACCGTTCCAGCACCGCCTGATCGGTGCGGAAATCGGCGATCCGCAAGCGGGCGACTCCGTGCTGCCGCGTTCCCAACAATTCGCCCGGTCCCCGCGTGCGAAAGTCCACTTCGGCCAAGGCGAATCCGTCGGACGTTTGCGCGAATGCGGTGAGTCGCTCGCGACTCAAATCGTTCGAGCTTTCCGTGAATAAACAGACATAGCCGGGATGCGCCCCGCGACCGACGCGGCCGCGCATTTGATGGAGCTGCGACAAGCCAAATCGCTGGGCCGATTCGATCGTCATGACGCTCGCATTGGCGACGTCCACGCCGACTTCGATCACGTTGGTCGCCACGAGGACTTGAGTGTGACCCCGCTCGAACGCCAGCATCGCGGCTTCCTTCTCTTCGGCCGTCTGCCGGCCGTGGACCAAGTCGACTCGAAAGTCCGCGAGCACCCCGTTGGCTAAAGACTCGAATGCCTGCTCGGCTCCGGCCTGATCGCTCTCGCTGTCAACGCGCGGTGTGATGACGTAACCTTGCCGACCTTCGTGCAACTTTCGCCGAAAGAATTCCCACCATTTCTCGCGATCGGACTCGCCCGCGATGTAAGTGTGCACCTGAGTGGCGGATGCCCCGCGCTGCAATACGGACACATCCAAATCGCCAAACGTGGTCAGCGCCATCGTGCGCGGAATGGGCGTCGCAGTCATGACGAGATAATGAGGGTCCAAACGCGACTGGCGAAGCCGGGCGCGCTGGCGAACTCCAAATTTGTGTTGCTCGTCGATGACCACAAGACCGAGTTTCTCAAACTGCAATTCGCTGTAGATGACGGCCGAAGTTCCCACGACAATGTCGACTTCGTTCGCCGCGATCCGTTCCTGCAACTGTCGCTTTTCACTGGCGGACAGCGATCCGCTCAAGAGTTCCACTCGCACGCGACTGGCTCGCAATTGATTTCGCAGGGTGCGAACATGCTGCCGGGCCAAGATTTCTGTCGGCGTCATCAGGATGGCTTGGAATCCGTGGGCCACGGCCAACAACATGGCGAACGTTGCGACCGCGGTCTTTCCCGAACCGACATCGCCGTGCAGTAACCGGTTCATCGGAACCGGTTGGCTCATGTCGTTGGCGATTTCTTGAATCGCCTCCTTTTGCGAAGGCGTCAGTTCGAAGGGAAACCGACGCTCGATGCGAGCCCGCAATCGGGCGTCGAGTTCGAGTGGAGGAGCCGTCTGTCGCGAACGGACTCGTTGACGGCGCAGCGCCAATGCCAATTGCAGCACGAGCAATTCTTGATAGACCAGCCGACGTCGCGCAAGCTCCAAATACTGCGCATCTTGGGGGAAGTGAATATTATTCACGGCGGCGTGGATGCCGATCAACTGATGTTGCTGCAAGAACTCGGCGGGAAATACCTCCGGCAATCGCATCGCATACTGATCGATCGCCGCGCGAACCATCCGGCGAAGCTGCGTTTGGTTCAACCCTTCCGTCAACGGATACAGTGGCAACATTGAACCGCGCAGCGGATCTTGGTTCGGGCCGAGCCACTGGATTTTGGGTTGGACCATTTCCCAGCGCTGCTGGTTGAGTTTGGGAATCCCGCGCAGCAGGATCCGCTGGCCCAATCGGAGTTTCGACAGTAAGTACGGCTGATTGAACCAGATCGCGCGGAGAAATTTTCCGTCTTCTTTCAGCAGCAAGAAAATCGCCTGTCGCTGAGCGCCGAGCGATTGCTCGAAATCGTCGATAATGCCGATGACGCTGGCCGGTTGATCGGGTTGAAGTTCGGGAATCCGGCAAAGATTGGAATAGTCTTGATATTTGCGCGGGAAAAAAAACAGCAGATCGACCAGCGTACGAATGCCCAATTTGTCCAGGAGCTCGGCCCGCTGCGGACCGATTCCCTTGACGAATTGGATCGGACGGGACCATTCGGGCAACGGCTGTTTCGGGGGCAGCCCGCTCATCGGGATCGTCTCAGCAATTTTTGATAGGCGGCGACGGCCAGTTCATCGCAGCGATCATTTTCGGGGTGGCCGCTATGGCCGGCAACCCGGGTGTAGAAGACGGTATGTTTGCTCAGCAGTTCGTCGAGCTTCCGCCACAGATCTTCGTTCTTGATTTCGACCCATTTGTTACGATCCTTGCGCTTCCAGCCGTTTTGCTTCCACTTGGCGAGCCACTCACTGATCCCTTTGCCGACGTAGACGCTGTCGGTGAGTAATTCGACGACGCAGGCGCGTTGCAACGATCGCAGGCCTTCGACCACCGCCTGCAACTCCATGCGGTTGTTAGTCGTTTCGGCCTCGGCACCGGATTGCTCGACTTCTTTTCCGCTAGGCAGATGCCGCAAGATAAACCCCCAGCCGCCGGGACCCGGGTTTCCGCTACAGGCCCCGTCGGTAAATAGCGCGACCTCGAAGGGCGGTTTTTGGTTGGGCATGGAGGTCGCCGCGAAAACGCGAGCGTTATTGAATGGGGTTGGTTTGGAGGGCGTCGACCACGCGGCCAAAATCGACGCGTTGTTGCTTGGTCAGGTCTTCGATTCGCTGAGCCAAGTCCATGTTGAGGCGACTGACGCTGGCAAAAGTCCAGGGCAAGGTCGCGGTAAACGTACTTCCCTTGCCGACGGCGCTTTCCAATTCGATCTTGCCGCCCAGCAGGATACACAGTTCTTTGACAATCGAAAGTCCCAGTCCGGTGCCGGGGTGTTCGCGGGTCAGTTGATTTTCACCGATTGCGGCAGTGCCTTGTCGGAATTTCTCAAAAATGATTTCGCGTTCGTCTTCGGGAATACCGACGCCGGTATCCTGGACTTTCATCACGAGGTTTTCGTGTTCGTCTTTGTATGCCGAAATTGTAATTCGGCCGCCCTCGGGGGTAAACTTGATCGCGTTGGAGATGAGGTTGGTGAGGATCTGGCGGACTTTGATCTGATCCTGCCGCAGCGGCGAGTTCGTTTCTTCCACGCGCCATTGCAAGTCGATGCGCTTTTCGTGCGCCAAATTGCGCACCATTTCGGTCAGGTCGCCGATTAATTGACCGATTTGGAAATCGGTGGGCCGGGCTTCCATCTTTCCGGCTTCGATTTTCGCCAGGTCGAGGATGTCATTGATTAATTCCAGCAGCACCCGGCCGGAACGTTTGATATTGCCGGCGTAGCGCTGCTGTTTTTCGTTGAGCGATTCCACCGATTCGAGGACTTCGGAAAAGCCGATGATGCTGTTGAGTGGCGTGCGCAGTTCGTGGCTCATGTTGGTCAAAAACTCGCTTTTCACTTTGTTCATTTCGAACAAGTTCAGCGCCAGTTGTGCTTGCTCGTCAATCCTTTGGTCCAAATCTTGGTTCGCGGCGCGGAGGGCGTTTTGGGTATCCAACAAGTGCCGCACCATGCGGTTGAAGGATTTGGAGAGTCGCTCAAATTCGTCTCCGGTATTGAGTTCGGAGCGGATGTCCATCTGTCCATGGCTGATCTTGTCACTCACGTCTTGCAAATGTCGAAGCGGCTTGACGATGACGTAGCGCACGATCAGATACAGAAATAACATCGCAAAAAAAGTGGTGGCGATCGCCACGGCCATCAGGATCGCGGTCGTCCGATTGATCGTCGAAGCGGATTCGCGGTATGACAAAGCCACTCGAACAAAGAAAATAGGCTTGTCCTTCTGCCAAGCGATTTCGAGTTTCCGTTTGCTGAGTTCGCGGTCGAGCCCGGCCTCCTCCATGGGCGGGTCGGCGGCGGAGCTGTGACAAGCGATGCACGCGGTGCGAAACTGCAGCGGACGATAATAAAAATATTCATCGCCCGAAGCGACGCGATCGCGAAATAGGTTGGACTCCTCAACGACCAATGCAGCCAGTTGCGTACCGCTTGGCGGCTCGAAGTCTCCCACGCTTTGGGTCAACGGTTCGAGGATCTTTTGCCGATATTCCTGCTCGAGTTCCCTCAGTAGTTCGATTTCGCGCGGGTCTTCGGAGACTTCGGTTTTCAAATCGTAGATCGGACTATGGCTCCTGAGTACTCGCGTACGCAAGTCGATCTTGTCGAATCCAATCTGGCTCGAAAGCGATTGGTACATGTCGTTGAAGCCAAGTTCATCGTTGAGGGGAACGTTCTCCAAGTGGAGTCGCAGGAGTTGCGCCAACGTCGCCTGCTGGGCTTTGACTTGAATATTACTGCGGATCAGATTCTCGGTAATCCGCATGACCCACCAGAAAGAGCCGCCGATCAAAAAGAGCAGCCCGAATCCGAACAGAACGCGTAGCTTGCGTTCGAGGCTGCTTTCGCCAAGAACTCGTTTGATCGAACGGTACGACATGCTGGCCAACCGCGGCGGTGGAAAGCGAAATTCTGGTTACAACATATCCAGCGGATCGACGTCGACGATCCATTGGACGTCCTCGGCGGCGCCCCAGGCATCGGTAGCGGAGCGAATCAAATCTTGCAGCGAGACTTCAAACTTCGATTGTAACAGAAAATGAAAGCGAAACTTGCCCCGTAATTTCTCGATCGGCGCGGCCGCTGGCCCCAATAGTTGCACTTCGACTTCTTGAGCGACCGCGGCCGTTCGCACGCGATCCGCGAGCTGTTCGATCACCGCTTTGGTCGACTCCTCATTTGACCCGCGGACAACGACACGAACCATTCGCGCTAGCGGTGGGTAGTCATACTCGCGGCGATGCAACAATTCTGCCTGAGCAAACGTCGGGTAATCGTGCTCGGCCGCGGCGCTGATCGATGGATGCTCCGGCGAAAAAGTCTGCACCAGCACGCTGCCTCCTTTGGGCCCGCGACCCGACCGGCCGGCGACCTGAGTCACCAGGGCAAAAGTCCGTTCCGCCGCTCGAAAATCCGGCAAGTGCAGCGCCGTATCCGCGTTAATCACGCCAACCAACGTCACATTGGGAAAGTCCAAACCCTTGGCGATCATCTGCGTCCCCAACAGGATGTCGACGTCGCCATCGCGAAATCGGTTGAGCACCCGTTCGTGACTGCCCGGGCGACTCATCGTATCGGTGTCCATCCGCGCGCACTCGGCACCGGGAAATCGTACGCGGACCTCCTGTTCGAGTTTTTGCGTGCCGAAACCGACGAACCGGATGCCCGCGTAGCCGCATAGCGGACATTGCTGTGGCGCCGGAATCTGATGGTCGCAATAATGGCAAACAGCCTTGTTTCCCGAGCGATGATGGGTCAAGGGAATCGCGCAATCCGGACAATAGACGGCTTTGCCACACGCTGGACATTGAATCGAAGTCGCGAACCCGCGCCGGTTGAGCAGCAAGATCACTTGATCGCCACGATCAAGCGACTGCCGCATTGCCACGTGGAGTTGCCGGCTGATCGCGCCACGACTTTTGCGACTTGCGAACTCGGTTCGCAGGTCGAGAATCTTCACCTCCGGCAGCGGCCGGTCGTAGACCCGCTGCGTCAAATTGAGCTGATGATAATTCCCTTGGACCGCTTGGTACCAACTCTCCAGCGAGGGCGTCGCCGACCCAAGTATCAACGGACAATTTTCTCGGCGGGCTCGCCACAGCGCTACGTCTCGACCGTGGTAGCGGGGAGCCTTATCCTGCTTGAACGACGCGTCGTGCTCTTCGTCGATGACGATCATTCCAAGGTTGGGGACGGGAGCAAACACGGCACTGCGCGCTCCGATGACGACTTGGACGCGGCCGTTTTGAATCTCCTGCCAGTGCCAGGACCGCTCGGCGTCGGACAAGTGGCTATGCAAAACAGCGACGTGCGCAAAGCGAGCTCGAAAGCGCTGCCGGGCCTGCGGGGTGAGACTGATTTCCGGAACAAGCACGATGGCTTGCCGGCCGAATCCGATGACCTTTTGGATCGCCCGGATGTAGACCTCTGTCTTGCCGCTGCCCGTGATCCCGTGCATGAGAAAGGTCGCATGCTGGGCCGATTCGAGCTGTTGTTCGATGGCCGCCAGCGCGGTGGCCTGCTCGTGGCTCAATTGGAAGTCGCCTTCAGCCAACTCGGGGGGCGTTGGGTGGTCCACCGTCCGCACGCGCTGCTTTTCGAAGACAACCAGCCCACGTTTGCGCAAATTCGTAAGCGGCGCGGCCGTGCAGAGGACTTGGTCGCAGATTTGACTCTGCGTAAGCGGCTGATCGGAACAGGCCAATAGCGTCAAGATCCGGCGTTGCTTTTGCGAAAGTTTTTCGTTGGACCAACGCTCGACAAACTCGGGAGCCAGGACAAAGAATTTGACTTCGCGCGTACCCGATTGCCGCCGGACTCCGGTCGGCACCACCGTTTCCAGCACAATCGCCAAGGGGCAAAGATAGTAATGGCTGATCCACTTGGCCATCTCCAACAAGCGTGGAGTTACCAATTGCTGGGCATCAAGAACTCGTTCGATTGATTTAAGCCGCTTCGGGTCCGGACGTTGGCGCATTGGCAGGTCGACCGTTTGTCCAACCTCAACGCAATACCCTTCGGTCAGACGATTGCTACGTCCCAGCGGAACACGAACGCGCATGCCTGGATGAAGCTGTTCGGCCAGCGCGGCCGGAACCAAATAATCGAAGGGACCGTGTGGAGGATCGACGAAAACGACTTTGGCGATTTGCGCCGCGTCCCAATCGTCCAATTCCCAAGGGGGTAATTCAACCTCGAAAAGGTCCCGTTGCTTTTTTCCCATCAGCGGCCATGATCATGGCTATTCGTCGCAATGAATCGTTGTTGGTGCGACGCGATTCCGCTCACCTGTTCCCATGCGGCCTTCGTTCGATAGCGGCAAATCGCGGCGGGAGGCAGCGTGGCAAAGAGAATCGGCGTCTTTGGCGGATCGTTCGATCCGATTCATTATGGCCATTTGCTAGTGGCCGAACAATGCCGCGAACAAGCTCAGTTGGAATCGGTGGTCTTCGTCCCAGCGCACCAATCGCCGCTGAAGTCTCACGCTCCGCTGGCAGAGCCACGCCATCGAATGGAAATGTTGAAGCTGGCAACATCGGGACACAAATCGTTCACTGTGGACAGTATCGAACTCGATCGCCAAGGCCCGAGCTTCACGGTCGATACCTTGCGAACGCTTCAGGCGCATTTTCCCAAGGATCAGTTGCATTTGATCGTGGGCTCAGACGCCCTCAAGGATTTTGCCAAGTGGCGCGAGCCTGCCGAGATTCTTCATTTGGCGCTACCGCTCATGGTGGCGCGTCCGGGTGAAGCCGCGTCGCTCGAGCGGGTGCGCCCATTCGTGTCGTCGGCCCGTTGGGTCGACGTTCAGCGGGGCAGAATCGAGTCGCCGCTTTGCGAGATCAGCAGCTCCGATATGAGGCGCCGAATCCAAGACGGTCGCTCGATCCGATATATGACGCCGCGGGCGGTCGAAATGTATATTCACTCGAACCGCCTTTATCTTCCAGAATAAGTCCTACTCGTACTCCTACTGATGCTCGTACTCGATTCAAACCCCACGCCCCGGATCATTGATTTCCAGCGATCCAATCGCCGGAATTCCCGTGGATTGCCAAGTCGTAATCGAGTACGAGTACCGCTTCGCTGAGCACGAACAAGATCGCGAAAGATCGACCGCTAGCACCATCTGATCTTGCTTGGGTCAGTCGCTTCCAGGAAACTCTCGCCCCGATGGGTCCAACCTGGGGTGTCCGTTCGACGATGATGCTGAGAATACTATTTGTGGTTGGTTTTGGGTTTTTGATCGCTGTTTCGGGCTGCGCGCGGATCGGGGAGTTTTGGACGCAACCCGCCAGCGAAGCGATGCAGAGCACCCCCAATCCACTGCCGATTCCGCTTGAGGATCGCGAATGGGTGATGGACGAAATTTCAGACGAACTGGACGACTATTTTCGCATCGCGCGTGAGCAACGCATTCGGTTGGTCGATTCGATCATGACCGAAGGCTGGATTGAAACGCATCCGCGGATTGGTTCGACGCTGCTCGAACCTTGGCATCGCGATTCGCAACCGGGATTCGAAAAGCTGCATGCGACGATGCAAACCGTACGCCGCTTTGCGAAAGTTCGCGTCGTTCCCAGCCAAGACCAATTTTGGATCGACGTAAAGGTCTTCAAGGAACTCGAAGACCTCCCCCAGCCCGTCGGTTCCACCGTGGGCGGCAGCATTTCGCGATATGATAACTCGATCGACCAAGACGAGCTCTATCCGTCGGGTCCGCTCAACGCTGGTTGGATTCCCTTGGGGCGCGATTTCGCACTCGAACAAGAAATCCTCCAAAATATCAACGCGCGGATCGAAAAGGGTTGTCCAAACCGCGATACGTCGACTCACTAAATCATTCGCTGAGGTAGGGTGGCACGAGTCTTCGAGCCCCACCATGCTTCGTTACCTTCGCCCGCGATGAGATCCTCTTTCAAATCCCGATTGCTCCGGAATTGACAGACGTCGATAGGGCGAACATCATGGCGGAATGAAACATGAAATTAATTATGTGTTGGGATTGGCCGCGCTTCTGGTGATCGTTTCGTCGATTGAATCAGCGTGGGCGCGACAAAATCCATCGGGAGCTCAAGCGAGAAATTCCCCCGCAGCCCCTTCGCTCGTCGAGCGGGTTCTGGTCGTAGAAAACGCCGACAGCCCCGTGTCGATGCGGATCGCACGGCACTATCTGAAACAGCGCGGCGTGAAGAAGATCGTCCAAGTCCATTGCCAGGATTCGGCGCTCGACGCCGGCAAGGAAACGATGGCTTTTGCAGAGTTCCAAGAAAAAATCGAAGCCCCTCTTAAAGAGTTCCTCGCCCAAGATCCCGCGATCGATTTCATCGTCTTGATCAAAGGGATCCCGATTCGGCTCACCGACGCCCCCGTGGGAGTTAGCGGAAAACAACCTTCGCTCGATTCGTATTTGGCTGCGCTTGATTACTTTGAGCGACCCGATGCCATCCCGATTCAACTGAACGACAGCGGATTCACCGGTAAATGTTTTGCCAATCGATTTTGGAATTCGAACGAGCGATTCTCGCACGCGAAATTCGGCGGTTACTTGGTAACGCGGCTCGATGGATACACGGCCGATCAAGCCATGCGGCTGACGAATTCGGCGATCAAAGCCGAAAAAAATTCCCCCCAAGGCCCGATCTTGCTGGATATCGTTGCCAGCCATGGCCTGACTAATCTAGACGCGGTACCTCTCTCCCCGATCAAGGATGGCGCGCTCGACCTGCACATGGTCAACGAGATGGCATACAACGAATGGGACACCGACTTGACCGTCGCCGGCCAGCATTTGGAAAAAGCTGGGCGGCCGGTGATCGTCGACAATACGGATGACTTCGTCGGCAAGAAGACCGGTTTGATGGGCTATTGTTCCTGGGGGAGCAACGATCCGAAATTCGTCGCCGAGAATTACGCCAGCCTGCGGTTCGCTCCAGGGGCGATCGCCGAGACCGCTGTATCCACGAGTGCTCGGACTTTTTTACCGACGACCGGAGGCCAATCGCTGATCGCCGATCTCGTGGTCGGCGGAGTGACCGGCGTCAAAGGTTATTGCGACGAGCCGCTGCTGCAGGCAGTGGCTTCGCCGACGATCCTGTTCGATCGCTACACCAAGGGCTGGACGTTGGCCGAGAGTTTCTATGCCGCGTCGCGTTTTGTCGGCTGGGAGGATATCGTGATAGGCGACCCGCTTTGTGCGCCGTACGCTCCCAAACGGTAGAGACTATTTCACATTTGACCTATGGCTGAATCCGCTCCAGAAACCGCGAACACCGCTCCCAGCACAGCCACGATGCGATTGCAGCGGGCCCTGGCTGCCGCGGGAATCGCCAGCCGCCGCCAGTGCGAACAGATCATTCGCGAAGGGCGCGTTGACGTCGACGGCACGACAGTCACGGAATTGGGAACCAAAGTCGATCCGCAGCGTCAGAAGATCACGGTCGACGGCCAGCCGATCCGCCGCCGCCGACACGTGTACTTCATGCTCAACAAGCCACCCGGCGTTTTATCTACGAGTCACGACGAGTCCGGGCGAATGCGCGCGATCGACTTGATCGACTCGACCGAGCGAGTTTACACCGTCGGCCGCCTCGACAAATCGAGCGAGGGGTTGATCGTCATCACCAACGACGGCGATTTGGCCAACCAATTGACCCATCCGCGCTATGGGGTCGAAAAAACGTATTTGGTGCGTGTCGTCGGCCAGCCCAGTATTGAGAATCTCAATCGGCTGCGGGCCGGAATTCACTTGGCGGAAGCGTATGCCCGCGTGGCGGAAGTTCGCGTCAAAAAACAGTTGCAGAATTGCACCGATTTGGAAATCCTTTTGAAGGAAGGCCGCAACCGGGAGATTCGCCGCGTGATGGCGAGCCTGGGTCACAAAGTCGTCTTGCTCAAACGGATCGCAATTGGCCCGATTCGCTTGGGCGAGATGCCACGCGGGGCTTTTCGCGAATTAACTCCTTCGGAGCTCGATGCGCTGCGCGGAGCGGCGACGAAGGGGGGCAAGGGCTCCGTCGGCAAACGCAAGCCGCGGCGGGGCGGTTCGTGGAGCAAACCTGCAAAGTACTCGGCCCGCGTCGTGGGTGAAACCCCGCGCCGAAAATTCGGTCAGCGGACAGACGCGAGAAAGGCGATCAGTCCCGCGGGAGGTACGCGGCGCGGTTCCCCTCGAGGAAAAGCCGGACCAACTGCACAGCGATCGATTTCAAGAACCAAATCGCGGCCGGGGCCGGGATTGAAAACGCGGACAGGAAGGCGACTTTCTCGAACCAAGGGGCGTCGGCCGTAGCGCGAATTGCCAGTTTCGCCGAACGCGTCGAAAATTACTTTGCGGGCTTCGCGCCCTTCGCGGTCCGAATCGCTTGAGCTAATCGCGACTTGTGGCGGGCTGCGGAATTCTTATGAACGATCCGCTTTCCACCCGCCTGGTCGTATTTCTTGGCCGCCAAGCGAAACTCCGCTTCGGCCGTCTTGATGTCGCCCGCCTTGACGGCTTTCAGTACTTTTTTGGCTTGGGTCCGCATTGCTGATTTGGCGCTGCGGTTGCGGGCATTGCGGACAATGCTCTGCTTCAGACGTTTGGCGGCACTCTTGATATTGGGCATAATTGCGATTCAATGGGTTACGAAAAGTTGAGAACAATCCAGCCGGTCCTGAAAACGGGCCGAACGAATTTGCCGCACATTATCGCGACTTTCGCGCCGACTGTCCAGCTGGCTGACACGCTCTCAGTTCTGGGTGGCGCGCTCTAAGTCTTCGAAGGGCGCGGGAACTACGTAACGCCATCTATTTCGGACGCTGGTCGCCGAACCAGTTTGTTCAAGGCTCGATTAGACTTGCTTGCGAAACGTGGACCAACTGAGAAAGCCTAGCACCGCAGCGCAAAGCACGAAGACTAGATCGAGGACGATGTTCTCGCCGCGCAAGGGAGCGATCGAACGCGCCTGGGCGAGTCCCAATACAAGGTCCGCCAAGAATAGGATCAATACCAAAATCGATATTGCCAAAGCCGAGATGCACAATGCCTTGGGCATTCGAGTTTCCTTCGATGTGCGGCCAGAACAATTGGATCTGGCAAGTCTAGTTTAGTAGCCGCGGAATAGAGTTTCTGGGCGCCCTGCCGCATCGGACATGGCCGCACGTGAAATACGAAAGTCCAAGTTTTAGTATAATTGGCGGTTTGATCCTGTCACTAAAGCTTCATTCCAACCGTTTTGGACACAAGGGCCATGCCGAACGTAACGATTTTGCAGTTCCGGCGGCATAGGGCAAGTAGCCACCGCCGATACGGTGCCAATGACAGACGATTGCGGCGCAGCCCCCGGGGAACCATCGAATGAGCCCAATTTCGAGCGTCGCTGCCGTCTATACCGGCTCGTTTGATCCGATTTCGTTGGGTCACCTCAACGTCATCGAACGGAGCAGCCGGCTGGTCGATCGGCTCGTCGTAGGCATCGGCACAAACGTCGATAAAACGGCGTTGTTTCTCCCCGAGGAGCGCGTCGAACTCGTCGTCCGAGTCACTCGCCATCTGCCCAACGTGACGGTCAAAACGTTCGACGGACTGGCCGTTCAATTCGTTCGCGAGTGCAACTCCAAGCTGATGATTCGCGGAGTCCGCCCCCTTACCGATATCGCGGCCGAATTCACGATGACGATGGCCAACAAACAACTCGATCCCGAAGTCGAGACAATGTTCTTGATGGCGGAAGGAGATTTTGCGCACGTCTCGAGTTCGTTAATTAAGCAAGTCGCCCCTTTGGCCGACGACGAAAAGCTGGCCCGATTCGTCCCCGCCGAAATCATTCCCGACATCCGCCGCAAGCTCCAACATTGGCAAACTCGGACGTGAAAAAGTAAACGCAAGGGCGCAATGTCGCAGGGACGCAATGAAGAAATTACTAGTTTGGTTCTTTTCTTTGCGTCCTTGCGACATTACGCCTTTGCGCCATTGCGTTAGATATTCTTGCAAAGAAGCGTGACTTCATTGGTCACCGGCGTGATTCGGGCCGAAATAATCGGCCCAAGTTTTGGGGGTCTCATAGACCCGGACGCGCGAGAGTCGGCTCGACTCCGAAAAATCGCTTACCAACCAATCCCAGATCGTGACCGCGATATTCTCGACCGTCGGATTCAGCCGATCGAACGGGGCGACTTCGACGTTTAAATGGCGATGATCCAAGCGATCGATCACTCGTGACTTAACGATTTGTTCGGTTTGGGCGGTCGAATAGTCTTGGGCTTGATCCGGGGTTAGCTCCAAGGAGATTTCCAGCACATAGTTGTGCCCGTGGCCGTGCGGGTTGTTGCATTTGCCGTAAAGGCGCCGGTTTTCCTCGTCGCTGAGGGCAAGATTATGCAAACGGTGCGAGGCTGAAAACTCGAATTGCTGACTAGCGCTAATCATCGGAAACCTCGCTCGGTGAAGTGTAAACGAGAAAAAGGGCGAAACGCGGAGCCGCAACTCGCTCAACGTCGTCCCTTCGGGAACGTGGGCCGCCGCGGAGTGCCAGAACTCTTCGAGCAGCGTTGCGGGCGTCGTCGCCGCAAGTCGATTCCCGAGTTTGGTCCAAACATCGCAAATCACCTGTTGTCGCAAGATTGCATCGACTTGTTTAACGTTGCAGACGTAATCGGTCCGCGGATCGATCGCACCTTCGAGCGTGCATTGCAGACTCAGAAAAGGCGCGACGGTTCTTGAACTGGGCCAACCCGACCACGAGTTCAGCACCGGCCCCGCCGCTTGCGGCGCGCTCTCCGCCGAAAGAAAAAACCGAATCTCCCGCGTCAATCGCACAACTCGGTTCCCATTCATCCGCAACGACCTCACCAACGTTCGCCATCAATCACCGCCCGATGCGGATGCTCCATTGTAAACCAACTCGCGGAGTGATCTGATGCAATTTGTTATAGGCAGTTTCACGCAAAATGCCGTTGAAATGTTCAGCCACCGATTGAAGAACCGAGTCCGGACACTCGCAGTCTTTGACGAAGAACCAATATTCGCCGAATTGATTGTTGATTGTGAACGTGTGATGGGCGAACGTGAAGTCGATCCATGCTTCAGTGACTTCATCGCATAGGAAGTCCGTGAGAATCGCCGAATCAAGTTTCGCAACGTAATCTCTCACTGCGTACCAGCTGCGAGACTGTGGCAACGAGAGGAAATGACGTGAACCGTCATGCATACGGACGTTGATGAGTATTGGCTTACGCGTCATTGCGACATACTCGCAAACGAAATCGGAATTGGGAATCCCAAGGATGTTAGGAATGTTGACGACTGCCGTTCGGAATGGGATACGGGGGATGTTTGCGCCGTGAACCTTAAACGTGTGATGCTGCGTAAATGCCAATCGTCCAATCCGCCACATGAGTTCATCGTTTTGTTCGGGACGATGCCAGCCGTTTGACGATCCAATCCGGATCGCGTCTGCAATCTAGGATTGCGTAGACATCGATGCAATCACCTTCGATCACATAGTAAACTGCAAATGGAAATCGCTTCGCGAACATCCGTTGGAAGCCATCAGCTATTTCATGAATTCCTGCGTAGATCATCTACGATCGTACGTCGGCCTGAATGCAGTCTAGAAAATAGTCGCCCAATCCCGACGATTGCTTTTCATAGAATGCCCAACCATCTCGGAGATCTTCTTTTGCAGATTCAAGAAGGCGGATTTTCACGAACTTCTTTCCTGAGTTCTGCGATTGCCGTATCCCAATCCAGGAATTTCAACTTGCCTTCTGCAACAAGTCGCCTGCGCTCATCGAGGACGTCCTTGTGCCAAGATGGCGACGGAACATTCGAGGGCGTCTTCGAGATATCTGCCCAAAGTAGCTCCATCGCCTCAAGTTTTTCGGCCAGCGACATTTTGTCCAGTGGTAATTGAATTGACATCGTGTTTCTTTTTAGAGCCAGTGAACCTCTTGCATTCTACAGCAACGAACAATGATTTTAAGGAATTTCGTCCGATGTTTCGGAAACGCGCGCTAAATATTTTGAGCAGCGATGGCGTGATCGGCAACTTTGGAAAAACCTTTCTACCGCCGGATGGAAAGTGGATAGCCGCTGGAGTCGCGAAAGGCATCTTGGCACACCGACCAAATTAGGTCGGCGACGGACTGAGGAGCGAGGGCTTGCGAAGCGGGGAAATCGGGAAATAGAGATCGCAGCATCGGGGTCTCGACGGCCCCGGGACGAATCGAATAGACGCGGATGCCGTGAGGCTTGCCCTCTTGCGCCAACGCCGTGCAAAAGAGGTCACTCCAGGCCTTGGATGCTCCGTAAACACTGAAGCCAGGAAACGGATCGACAGCGGACAACGAGGAAACGTTGACGATGGTCCCGCCTCGGGCTTGCCGCAACATCACAATCCAAGCGGCTTGGGTCAGATAAAACGGGGCCCGCACATTGACGTCCAGCGCGTTTTCGAATTCTTGAGACGACATCGCCTCCAACGCCTTCAACGGAGCAACCGCCGCGCAATGGACCAAGACATCAACAGCACTGAAGGCTTCGACTGCGCGGTCGATTAACTTGCCGGCCTCGCGCGGGCGGGCCAAGTCCAATTCGGCGGCGATCACCTCGGACCCGCCCCCAGCAAGGCTTATCGCCTGACGAGCCTTTTCCAATCGGCTCTTTTCACGACCGCAGGTTACGATCCGATAGCCTTCTTTGGCAAATCGCTTGGCGGTCTCGAGACCGATGCCGCTGGTCCCGCCCGTCAGAACGCAGACTGGTTTCATGGCCGGCTCACGAATTCTTGGATCGGACGTCAATCGTGGATTTTCGCGCTCAGGAACGATTTCAAGTCTTCGTCGTTGATCTCCGGCTCGCCTTTGGCGACGTTGTCCATTTTGCCCGCCTCGATCCAACTCTCCAGTTGATCCACAAGTTGGAACAAATGATCAAAGCAATCGACGATAAACAAAAGCTCTTGATAGTGGTGGATCTCAAAGTACTGATTGATCACCCATTCCATTTGCATCGGATAGCGCTGGACGTTAGGTGATTCGATCGCGTATTCAATTTCGCCCAAGGAGCTGAGCAATCCGCTGCCGTAAACTTTAAGTTGTTTGCCTTCGCGCATGAGGCCGAATTCCACGGTGAACCAAAAGAATCGCGCCAGGGCGCGGATGTTGCTTTTGACGATCTCGGCTCGCTGAGCGTCGTCGCAATTTAGGCGCTGAGCCCGCAGCGCGGCGTTGCGGGCGACTTCGCCAAACCGGACGAGCACGTCGGCGAATCGCCGATCGGTGTGCATCGGGACGTGGCCAGCGATGTCATGAAAAATGTCCGGCTCGGGCAAGTAATCCAGTTTCGAGCCTTCGCGAATCGTGATCGTCGTGGGAAAACTGCGCTGGCGAATGCAATCGAAAAAGACGTAGGCCGGGATATAACCCGCGACTGCTTGGGCGCGGAATTGAGTTAAGGGTTCCAGGAATTTGTTGACCTCCGAGAGCCGCGGAATCCGGTCCGGACTGAGCATCAAGTTCCGCACCCCCTCCATAAACTTTGCATTCGCGTATTTTTCCCACTTGGGTCGCATTCGATCGTAAAGCCGACGCCAAGTTTCTTGGTTGTCATCGCTATACAATTCATAGGGTTGCTCGATGAACAATGAACCTTGCCGACGCGCGTTTTCGATGAAGGGCGACTTGGTTGTGGTCAGCCCCATTTCGACAATCGACATGATTCACCCTGGAGAAAAGATCGGTCGGGCTTCGGAGGCGTAGCCGACTATGTTATCATCGACCTTAATCCACAGCCGGTCAAGCAAACCAAAGGGCAGATCTGATGCCAAGCTATCGAAAACTAGGCCAAGTTCCCGCCAAGCGTCACATCCAGTTTCGGCGGGATCCCAAGGCAAGCTTTCTGGGTGAAGGAATTTATTACGAACACATCATCACCACCAAGGGATTCGATCGCGCGTACACGATCGCCTATCACCTCCGCCCGCCGACGCGGGTCTCGAATATCGAACTTTTGAGCGCGACTCCGCTGGTGGAAGCCAAGACGGAGGCGTTGCGACACCACCATCTGCAGACGCAAAACCTGCCCCGCTCGGGCGATCCGATCCGTGGCCGGGTTCCGATCATGTTCAACGAAGACCTCGTCTGCTATCGCTGTAAACCGGCGGAAGACCAAAGTGAAATCTATCGCAATGGTTCCGCCGACGAAGTTGTTTTCATCAACAGCGGCTCGGGGCACCTCGAAACGCACTATGGCCGAGTCCCCTACCGTCGCGGCGACTATGTCGTCATTCCGCAAGCCACGAATTATCGTCTGGCAAGCGACGATTGGACGCTCGAAGACCACATGATTTTGGAGTGTTTTAGCTCGGTTCGCGTTCCGGCCCGCTATCAAAATCCCGACGGCCAAATGTATTTGGGAGTCCCTTACTACGAGCGCGATTTTCATAGCCCCGCGGAACTGATCACGATCGACGACGAAACTCCGACGTCGATTTTGGTCAAAGATCGCGATCGCTGGACTCGTATAACCATGCCGCATCATCCGTTTGATATTGTCGGCTGGGATGGCTTTCACTATCCGTTCACGTTCAACGCTTGGGACTTTGAGCCGCTGACCGGAACTATCCACTTGCCACCCCCGTTCCAGCAAACGTTTGACTGCCACGGATTCGTGATTTGCACTTTTGCGCCACGGTACCTCGACCACCATCCCCAGGCGGTCAAGGTCCCCTACGTCCATAGCAACGTCGAAGCCGACGAAGTTCTGTTTTACGTCGACGGACAATTCTCGTCGCGGCGCGGAGTGGGGGTTGGCTCGATGACGCTTCATCCGGGCGGTATTCCTCACGGCCCGCATCCGGGGACGATTATGGCCAGCATGAAGGAAACTCGCACCGAGGAAATGGCCGTGATGTTCGACACCGAGCGAAAACTGAAATTGACCCGCCAAGCGCTAGAGTTGGACGATCCGAATTATCCCTTGAGTTGGCTTGAAAAGACGCCCACGGCGTCGGCGGTCAATGGGCGATAACGTTGGGAACTCGATGGCGTCGGATTTTCAGGGAATCGATCCCGTCGCCGCGTCGGTCGGCGACATCTACGCTTGGATGATTCGGGCCATCGTACCCAGGCCGATTGCTTGGGTCAGCACCTGCAATGCGGCCGGCGTTCGGAATCTGGCGCCGTTTAGTTATTTCAACGGCGTCTGCTCGTCGCCCCCGACGATTGCCTTTTCCGTGACCAACCGTTCGGATGGAACTCAAAAAGACACAGTTAATAACATCGAGTCGATCGCTGAATTCGTGGTCAATGTGGTCCCCGTGAGCCTTGCCCAGCCGATGTTCGAAACTGCCACTGAGTTTCCACCCGATATCGACGAGTTCGACGTCGCGCATTTGGTCGGCATGCCGTCGCGACGGGTTCGACCGCCGCGCGTGGCCCTTTCGCCGATTCACATGGAGTGCCGACTAGACCGCATCGTTCGCGTCGGCCAAGGTCCCTTTGCGGGCAATTTGATTTTGGGTCAAATCGTGATGCTGCACGTGCGCCGCGACGTTCTCGACGATCGGGGCAAGATCGACCCGGCGGCATTGGACGCGATCGGTCGCATGGGCGGATTGGAATACACGCGGACGCGCGATCGGTTTCGGATGTCCGGAAGCGGCTAGCCGGATATGCTAACGCGTCCATTTGGTATTGAGACCGCTTCAATGCAAATCCGCTCGGAGGAGTGCTCGCGCTAAATGTCCCAACCCGAGCCCAGTGATCTCGCACCCGAACTCGCGAACTTGGCGACTCCCAAGAAACCGACCGACCAACCCGCGGATTTGTGGCGCGCGGCGATCGATTCGCTGCGCAGACGGCGGGCAAAACCTGCTGACTACCGCGCGGTTTGGGGCCGCCTCTTCCACGTCACGGACACCGCCCAAGCATCCGCCGCCCCGCTCTGGTTCCCAGACGATGATTCTCGGCAACAATCCAATTTAGCCCGCTGGATGTCCGAGTTGCGTCTGGAGCGCGTAGCCGATTTCCACCGTTGGTCGGTGGACCAATGCGCAGAATTCTGGGACCAAGCCGCACGGCGATTGGGGATTTTATTTGACAAGCCGGCCGCAGCGGTTGTCGATTGCTCCCTGGGACCGGATCGCGCGGTCTGGTTTCCCGAAGCGCGGCTCAACATCGTGGCGAGTTGTTTTCTAGCCGACGCAAGCCAAGTCGCCGTCGTGAGCCAAACTCCTGGCCAATCAATGGAGCGGACGACCTATGCCGACCTGCGTCGACTGACCAATCAAGTCTCCAACTCGATTCGCCGCGCCGGTTGGAAACCCGGCGATCGATTGGCCGTCGTCCTGCCGATGACCGCTTGGAGCGTGCCAATCTATTTGGGCATCATTCAAGCAGGCTGCGCCGTTGTTTCAATTGCCGATAGTTTTGCCCCGTCAGAAATCGCTAGTCGCATACAAATCGCCGAGGTAAGTGCCGTCATTACCTACGACCGAATGAATCGCGCCGGAAAATCGTTCCCGCTGTATGAGCGGGTATGCCAAAGCACCGACAAACCGATCGTCGTACTCCCGGTCGATCGGTGCCAGGTCTCCACGGGCTTGCGCGCTCAAGACCGGGCTTGGTCCGACTTCCTCGTCGCCGATTCCGAATTTGTTCCGGAATCCGCCGACGCGCAATCTTGCATCAACGTATTGTTTTCATCCGGGACGACCGGCGATCCCAAAGCGATTCCGTGGAATCATTTGACCCCGCTCAAATGCGCGGTCGATGGGCACGTGCACCAGGACCTGCGTCCAGGTGACGTCGCCGTTTGGCCGACGAATTTGGGTTGGATGATGGGACCCTGGTTGATCTTTGCCACGCTGATCAACCGCGGAACGATCGGACTGTATGAGGACGCGCCTCTGGGGGCTGAGTTTGGTCGGTTCGTTCAGGATGCCAAAGTGCGGATGTTGGGCGTTGTACCGACCATCGTCAAAGCTTGGCGGACCGCAGGAAACATGGAGGCTTTTGATTGGACCGGCCTGCACACGTTCAGTTCGACGGGCGAAACGTCTCATCCGGAGGACATGTTCTATTTGTCGAGTTTGGCGGGCATGCGCCCGATCATCGAATATTGCGGAGGGACCGAAATCGGCGGCGGGTACATTACTTCCACCCTCTTGCAACCGAATTATGCGTCGGTGTTCAACTCCCCGGCGATGGGAATCGATTTCGTCATCCTGGACAGTGGGGGACGCCCTTCCGATGAGGGCGAGTTGTTTATCGCCTCGCCATCAGTGGGGCTTTCCAACGTCCTTCTCAACCGGGACCATCAACAAACCTATTTTGCCGACACTCCTACGCTCCCCAACCACCTAATGCTTCGCCGTCATGGAGATTTTTTTCGGCAACTTGGCGGAGGCCTGTATACGGCGGGTGGTCGCGTGGATGACACGATGAACTTGGGGGGAATCAAGATTAGTTCCGCAGAATTGGAACGGGTCTGCAATCGAGTCGCCGGCGTAAAGGAAACGGCTGCGGTTTCCGTCGCGGACGAACACGGCCCCGAAAAACTCGTCGTGTTTGCCGCGCTGGACCAACCGACCCTGTCAAGCGTGGCGTTGCTCCAAGCCTTCAATCACGCCTTGCGCGACAACTTGAATCCGCTGTTCAAAGTCTCCCAGGTCATTATCGTCGAGAGCTTGCCGCGGACTGCCTCCAACAAAGTCATGCGCCGCACGCTGCGCGATCAATTAAATTGATGCGACGGCGGCAGAATTCTTTTCCCTCCCCCAGCCGCGTCGGCTGTGGGGAGGGCTAGGGAGGGGGTTCCCTGATCTCGCTGTACCGCTGCAAACCGGAATTTCCCTGGCACAGAGAACGAAATCATCCGCAACAATATGTCGACTAGATCTCTGAACCCAAAACGTCTTTGCCCTTCGAATCCATCGACGCAACGCCGTCAAAGCGAATATGATTCCAGGGCATTCGCGCAAGGATCATGCCCATTCCACAAGTATTGGTGACGCCGGCGACAACAAGCCCGGCGCCGACGAACGCGGATAGGCCGAGCCAATAGGGATGGACATAAAATCCGAGCAACGCGCCGATGAGGACGAGCGACCCGGCCGCGATGCGAACTTGCCGTTCTAGAGAGAACCCTTTTTCGCCTCGGACGACGGGTAGGCCGGCTTGCTCCCAAGCGGCAGTGCCACCCTCGACATTGACCGCGTTGGCCAAACCACCGGACAGCAACTTTTTGCACGCGTGCTGGCTCCGCACTCCCTGTTGGCAGATGACGTATAACGGATTCGCTGTCGAAGCTTGGCGGTTCGCAATCAACGGCGATCGCTTTAATTGGTTAAAGGGAACATTGAGGGCGAAAGGCAAGTGGACTTCACGAAACTCAAGTGGCGTGCGCACGTCGATCAAGTCAATGGCCTGACCCGCCGCGTATCTCTTGTGAAGCTCGTCGACGGAAATTGTGGTGCTGGACATATTCGCTTCTCCCCAGAAAGAAACTCGATTTAGCTCTGGTTCGTCGTTTTTCGGCTAAGCGTATTATCCATCCCAACCCCAAGTTCGTCATCCGCCCTTTTGTAGGAATCAGCTTGACGCGAGAATCAGGGGGCGGACGCCGGCTTTGCACAAAAAGACACGGGCATGGCCCGTGGCACACAATGCATTGAAACAGAAATTGTGCGCCACTGGCTTTGCCCGTGCTTGCGTTGGCATTATTGTGCAAAGCCGCTGACGCCTCCCGCTCGCGGATGAGCAAGTGTGCGGCCCTTCGCCCGCAGATTGGTCCGCTGGAATATCTCCCTACTATAAGGAGCACACCGATGTCTCGCGTGATTTCACCCCAACGAGTCGCCGAATCGCTTACGGAGTTATGGTCGCCGCGCGTCGTGGCCGAAGTTGACGATGCGTATATCAAAGTCGCCAAGGTCCACGGTTCGCTCACATGGCACAGCCATGCGCATGAGGATGAGCTTTTTCTGGTGCTCCAAGGTCGCCTTCGCATCGAGCTAGAGGATGGTGCGGTCGAACTCAATGAAGGCGAGATGTACGTTGTTCGCCATGGCGTACGGCACAATCCTGTCGCCGAGCTGGAATGTCTCGTCATGCTGTTCGAGCGCAAGACGACGTTGCACACGGGAGACGTTTTGACTAAACAGACACGATCGATCGCCGAACAATTGCGACCTACCAATGCGTGAGCCAGGAGCGAGATTGATTCCGCCGCGGCGGTCCTTCGAACGAATGTCTACGAAAGCACACCAGTTCAAACGCAAGGTTTGCCAAGTTTGCGTAACCACAACCGGAGGCAAGCGCCCGGCGCTGATATTCCTAGGCACGGCCCAGCACGCCATTTTTTTGTGCGCTTGCGTCGCATATACTTTTTTCTCATTGGCGACGTACTATTAGGCGACCCACCTAGAGTTCCATCTTGCGAGAACTTTAGCTATGCGAGGATCGAGAACCTGTTTTGTCACCGGTGCCAGCGGCTTCATTGGCTCCCATCTCGTTCGACGGCTGCTTGAGCGCGGGTGGCATGTTCGATGCTTGGTCCGCTCGGAAACCAACATCCAGCAGCTTGCGCGACTTGGCGTCGAAACCCGTTTGGCAAATGTGCTGGACCCTGCTGCGATGAAGTCGGCAATCGCGGGCAGTGATTATGTATTTCACTTAGCAGGTGTCACGAAGGGAAACGGCGCGAAGCAGATCTTTCGAGTCAATCAGGGAGGAGTTTCGGCGGTCGCAGAAGCATGCTCGCGGCAAGTCAATCCACCAACGCTGCTCTTCGTTTCTTCGTTGGCCGCGGTCGGCCCAGCCTCGTATGGATCGCCGCTGACGGAACAATCGCCACCGCATCCGGTTTCCACGTACGGCAAAAGTAAACTCGCCGCGGAACAGTCGATCCGCCAATTCGCCGCGACGGTCCCGGCAACGATCGTCCGACCGCCGATCGTATTGGGGGAACGCGACCATGACGGCCTGATCCTGTTCCGTAGCGTTGCCCGATTTGGAATTCATTTTGTGCCTACGTTTCGCCGACATTGCGTTTCAATCATTCACGCAGATGATTTGGTTTTGGCCCTGCTCGATCTGGCGACGCGGGGGGAACGACTCGACGCCAACGAGTCAGCGCATGGTGTTTACCACATAGCGTCGGAATCTGAACCTAGTTATGCCGAGCTTGGCAGAATGATCGGTCGCGCCGTCGGTCGGGCGCGCGTGATCGTCGTGCCGGTCGCCAGCCCCGCTCTCAAAACCGTCGCGGGAGTGAACGAGTTTCGGGCTTGGTTGGGCGGCAAACCTCAGGTACTGAATTGGGACAAGTCGCGCGAGGCGACGGTGGGCCCTTGGGTGTGCTCGGCAGAGAAAATCCAACGGCAATTGGGGTTTCAGGTCGACCAATCGTTTCAGGAGCGATTGAACCAGACGGCCCGTTGGTATTCTGCCCAAGGGTTTTTTCGGATCGCCGATCAGCGGGTTCCCGAACGCTCGCAAGCCATGCTGCAATAGCAGTATAATGACCGCAAACCGACTCAACTTGCGGATCGACTATGACAGCTCCTCTCTTAACTCGCCGTCAAACCAACATCCTTGAGTTCGTGCAGGAACGACTCCGTGCGGGGGGCGCTGGCCCGACGGTGCGCGAGATTGCCGATCGATTTGATATTCAATCGCCCAACGGCGTTACCGGGCATCTGCGGGCGTTGGAACGAAAAGGGTATATTTCGCGCCGTCCGCACAAATCCCGCTCGATCACACTTTCACCGCAATGGACGGCACAATTTCGCGGGTTTCCGATGGCTGGGCGAGTCCATGCCGGGGCGATGCACGAAGCAGTCGAGGTTTCCGAGCGAGTCGATTTCAGCGCCATGTTCAAGAAACGCGGAACCTACGTCCTAAGGGTTGAAGGGGAATCGATGATCGACGCTCATATCGCCGACGGCGACTACGTCGTAATCCAACCGAACAAGTCGGCGACCGCTGGAGATATCGCCGTTGTGCAGGCCGACGACGGGCAGGCAACGCTCAAGTATTGGTTCCCGGAAAAGCATCGGATTCGACTCCAACCGGCCAACCGCCGCATGAAAGCAATGTACGTGAAGCGCGTTCGCGTATTGGGTGTTGTAGTCGGCGTGATTCGGCGTTTATGAACGTCAAGAAATGCAGCGACGCGGCGGAAGAGGCTCTTTGTCCGTCGCGTCGCTCTGGGCTTGGTCGAATTCAAGTTGCGTTGCTGGTTGGGAAAACCAGTTCGACCAATACAGGGTAGTCTGTTTTGCGCTTAAAAAGTAATGATCAGGTCGCTGGCGAAAATCGGTTGGCCGGGATCGATCGCCCCTTCTCCCCAGTCCACGCGCACTTCGGGTCGCACGACGATGTTGGAATGGCGGCGGAAGTTGATACCGTTGGTCCAGGAGTAAGTCGAATCCTGGTTGCCCGTATAGATGGTGGACTTGAACCATTCAAATCGCGACCCCAATCCGAGGCAGGGGTTGACGCGGTAGATGAAATAGTGGGCCAAGCTGAATTGATTGGCGGTGTCCGAGTTCTCGAACGTCCATTCGCCAATGTAATTGAGCTTGTCGGTCAACATGACGTCGACGAACAAGTCTTGCGTCCAGCCGTCTTCTCGATAACCGGTGTCGCCGACATATGCAAACCCAGTGACGTTAACCGGCGCACAAGGCTTATAAGCAAATCCGCCAATATAATTCAGCGAGTCGTTGAAACGATTGAACCCCGTATCCCAGTTCGTGGTGACGCCGGTGTAAATCGTAGTGTCGTCCGTCATTCGATGGCTGCCGAGCGTTCCCGTAAAGGACCGAGGGAGGATATTGCCAAAGGCGAAGCTATGGCTGAAGAAAAAGTTCTGCGGCGACATCGATTGTTCAAATCCGCCGGGGTTGAGGTATTTGCCCGCTTTCATTGACCAGTTGCCACGAGCGATCTCGCCATAGGCTTGGGGAACCGCCCACCCATAGCTACCGTGGTCCCAATCGTTATCCCAACCGTCCGGCGTACCGGCGGGAGGATTGCCAAAAGCTTGCAAATTCTGTCCGTCGATACCGTAGATCGCATCGGCCCGGAAACCAAAACCGAAACTGTCGCAACAACGGGGAGCTTTCTTTTCGGCGTAGAACCAAAGTTGGTTCATGTTGTACTCGTCGTCGCGGTTGTTCCAAATGCCGTCGTTATCTGAGTGGTAACCGCTATCCGACCAACCGCCGACTTCGAAACCACCGGGAGTCTGGCCGAAGATTCTGAATGGTTCGCCGAGTTGGCAACGGCTAGGTCGCTCGTAGCATTCGTCGGGCATCGTCGCGGCGTTGCTTTGCACTTGCAGTGCCGGGCCGATTTGCTGCTGGCCGCCATTTCCGGGAGGCGCTGGGACATCTTGGACGATCGACTGTTCGGCCGCAGGCGGCATGCGAACTTGGGGTGCTTGCTTATCGCTGGGCGAAGGTTGAGTTTGCTGATCTTGGATCGTTTGCCCGTTCCATCGAATGTTGGATCCGGTGACACGAACTGGACCGGAATTCGGTCGAATGATTGGAACCGAGCTGCCTTGAGTCGGATAGGATTGCGCTTGGGCGCCGGTAAGCGACACTAGGACGGCAAGCCCAGAAATCACGACAACAGAAATTCGCATACCATTTCTCCGCGGCAAGTGCAGCGATCGAACCAAATGGGCAATTCCGGACTCTCTTTCCGAACAGTCCGATTGCCCCCGCTCGATGGCTTGTGAGTGGTAATCGTGTGCTATCAAAAGTCACGAATATGCTTCGACTGCGGTTGGTATCGGTGCGGTACGGCGGGTCGCTGCACAAAGATTGATCAATTACTCAACTGCGAATTGCGGAACAACCGCGGCGAGGGCAAACCTTTAGGATGCGCGGAAGATTGTCGTCAGAGCATCGCGCGGTCAGTCGAAGTTTTCCGATTGGGCAAACCAGACCGTCGTCGAAGGGCGTAGAACGGAATTCATTCCGTTTCTCCGGCATTGGGAAACGGAATGAATTCCGTTCTACGACGCATACTAGGGCCCATCTTGGAGTAGCGCGTCGACGAAGCGCTCGACGTCAAATTCAGCCAGGGCGTCCGGTGTTTCTCCCACGCCGATAAACTTGACGGGCAAACCAAATTCCTGGCGAATGGGAATGGCGACGCCCCCCTTTGCCGTTCCGTCGAGTTTGGCCAGGATAATCCCAGTGCATCCCGCAGCTTGAGAAAACCCGCGGGCTTGGCTGATCGCATTTTGCCCCGCCGTCGCGTCGAGCACCAACAGGACCTCGTGGGGCGCATCGGGAATCACGCGACTCATTACGCGACGAATTTTCGTCAGTTCGTCCATTAAATTGGATTGGGTTTGCAAGCGGCCGGCCGTGTCGACGATGCAAATATCGCGTTGGTTTTTGCTCGCTGACTCGACCGCGCGAAACGCAACCGAGGCGGGGTCGCTCCCCTGCTTGCCGGTAACGATTTCAGCGTCCATACGGTTGGCCCAAACCGTCAACTGCTCCACCGCCGCGGCCCGAAACGTGTCTCCCGCGCCCAGCACAACGGACTTTCCCTGCTGCACGAATCGGTAGGCCAATTTGGCAATCGAGGTAGTTTTTCCCGAACCGTTTACGCCGCAAACCATGATCACGGTCGGCCCACTGGCCGCCGTGTTGAGTTGAGCATTGTCTTGCTGCATGATCAGTCGAATCGTCGCTTTGGCCGATTCGAGAAGTTCATGCATGAGTAGTTTACGGGCCCGGTAGGTAGCATAGATCTCATCGCAAATCTGCCGGGCGGGACCGTTCCCCATATCGGTCTTGATCAAGCGGCCGAATAGTTCTTCGACGAACGCATCATCGACGATTCGACCTTCTTTGCCGACCAAGTCTCGAATGTCTGTTTGCAGGACCTGATAGGTCTTGGTCAGCGATTTTTTGAACAGCGACCAGACCCCCGGATTCGATTGTGGATCACTGCCCGAGGCGGGCTTGGCGAACGCCTCCCTCGGTTCGACGATCTCCTCGTCGGTCGAGTCGGGCGCAATCGGCGCGTCCGCCGAAAGCTTGTCCGCATCGCTCGACGCGTTTTCTTTGCGCGAAAAGGGGTTCCATATGGGCATGATAATTTTCAGTATTTAGTTTTCAGTTAGCCGGCAAGCACGCGAAACGAAAGCAACCTTGGCTAGGGATCGCGGGTCAGGGGTAGACTGGGGTCCACAGCATCGCTGGGAGATAAGCGATCCAGAATTCCATTGATGAATTGGAAGGACTGTTGGTTACCATATCGCTTGGCCAGCAGGATGGCTTCATTGACGGCAACCGGTTTGGGTGTAGCGAACCAAATGATTTCGAAGGCACCCAAACGGAGGATGTTGCGATCGACTGCCGCCATTCGCGATATATCCCATCGTTCGGACCATTTTTTTAACAGCTCGTCGATCTGAACGCGATGCTGTCGCACCCCGGAGAGCAGTTCTTGGGCAAAGCCGATCAAGTCCTCCGCTGGACCCAAACGGGTGCGGAAGAACTCGCGGACGCGGGCGTCATCCCCGGAATCATTGAATTCGTCTTGATACAGGATTTGCAGCACGATTTCTCGCGCTCGACTGCGGCGGGACATGCGCGACCTGTCGGCAAGGAGAGGACAATTAGTGTGGATCCGGGAGGATCGATCGCAACACGCGAATCATTTCCACGGCGGCCGTGGCTGCTTCGCCACCTTTGTTGCGACCCTTGGGATCGGCCCGACGCAGCGCTTGCTTGACGTTCTTACACGTCAACAATCCAAATGCGATCGGGACCTCATACTGTAAGGACAACTTGCCAATTGACAAGCTCACGAATCGATTGATGTGGCGATCGTGAGTCGTTTGTCCGCGAATCACCACCCCCAAAGCGATGATCGCGGCATATCGCCCGGCGCGAGCCAGCCGTTGTGCGGCCAAGGGTATTTCCCAAGCCCCGGGGACCCAAACCACGTCCATTTGCCCATCGACGACCCCTTCGTCGATCAGTTTGCCTTGCGCGCCGCGCAACAAATCTTCGGTCATTTCCCGATTGTATTGCGACACGACGATTGCAAAGCGATCCGTGGCGCGCAACGCGTTCGACTGGCTACCATCGTCTGACAATTTCGTATTTCCCCTGGTCGCCAAGTTTGGGCCGTACCGTTTGACTCGCCACGCGGCGCTGCGGAATGGCCACCCCTTGCATTGTGATTCGCAGGAGGCCCGCGGGGAACCCACGCTAAAGCGTGAACTTCAACAAATGCCAGAACCCCGCATTTGAGTTTTGGTGTTGCGCTTTTCCCCGACAGTACGCAGTATCAATGCATTTAAGCAGGGTTAGGGCACTAAACTCAAGCGTCACGAACCAAGTCCCCATTGCCGCCAAATCTCCCGCACGCTTTGTTCGGTATCTTCCGGAGTCGTAGAATTGTCGATCACGACGTCGGCTAACTGTCTCATTTCATCGAGCGGCGTTTGCAGCGATTCGCGACGTTGCCACTCATCTTCCGACCAGCCTCGACTTAGGGCCCGCCGTTGCCGAGTTTCCGAATCGGCCGCAACATATACGACCTTGTCGCAGAGTCGATGCCAGCCGGCCTTTATCAACACCGGCGCATCGAGGACGATTGCGGTGACCTCGCGTGTTCGCTGAAGCCGCTGGATCTCGTCCCTCATTCGCTCGGCAATAATTGGATGCGTAATCCGCTCCAGCTGCATAAGCCGGACGCGGCTTTCCGCATCCAATCCGAAAACGGATTCCGCCATCGCTGCCCGATTGACCTCCCCGGCTGAGTCAAACACGGCGTCGCCCCAAAACTCGCGGATGACTCGACGCACCGATTCCATCCTCAGGACATCATGACCGATCCGGTCAGCGTCCAAAACTCGAGCGCCCAGTTGCCGGAAACACTTGGCCACCAAGCTCTTGCCACTAGCAATGCCACCGACAATGCCAATGACCTTCATGTACGCGACTCGCTTCCATCGGCGTCAGAATACACGCGACACTGGCATTCGTCCCACGCGTCAAAATCGCTGCCATGTCGTGCCATCCTTGCGGACGTGTCGATTTGGGGCCATTTTATCCATTTCAATTTCTGCTCACTAGGCGCCAATTGGGGACCGCTAATCTCGCCGAAACGCAACGTTTTCACAGTTTCACCTGATTTATCCATTCGCCGCAGATTAGAAAGTTTGACACCGTTTTTCGCTGAATTTACAATCGATAGAGGCGTTTTGCGAACGTGGGACGCGGGGGGAAAAGGACGAGCAGCTGTAGATCCGGCAATAGCCTTATTTTTTGCTCAGTCGTTTTCTTTTTTTCAACCGATAATAGTTAGATGAACCTTTACTGCCGTCGTGCCGAGTTGATGCGGTCGACGTGCTATCACGCCAAGGAGCTTTCCGCCAATGGCCGCTCGTCAAAACCAAGGGCACTTGATTGCAATCATTGCCCTTTCGCTTCTTTCCGTGATCCTCGGAGTATGCACCTTCTTGGGGTTTTCCGGCTCGGCTGAAAACGCTGATTTGAAGACCAAAGCCCTGGCCGATCTAAAGCGCGAGCAAGATCGAAGTAACGCGCTGGAAAGTTTTAAAAGCGTTCTCAAAGGAATGTTGGGGGTCGATGGCAATCCGGCCGAAAACCCTGACTTGGTGAACTCGATCAAAAATAAGAACATTGCCGAGCTCACATCCGACGTTGAAAAGATGGTGGCCGAATACCAAGCGGACATGTTGCGCAGCCAATCGCCGGACAAAAAGGACCTCACGTATCGGGGTCTCTTGAATGATATTACGGTAGCGTTGGCGGACCAGCATAGTCGCATCGACACGATCGAATCGCAAAAGGAAACCATGCGGATCGAACTGGAGACGTCAAGGACGAAGTTTGGCGAAGAGATTGCCGCGTTGAATACCACGATTGCCGATTTGCAAGTCAAGCTGAAATCCGAACAGGACCTAGCGGCCGAGGAACGGCAAAAGCTCAGTTCGCAACTCGAGGAAGTCAAAGCGCAATTCGTTGGCGTCTCAAAACAACTTCAGAATGAACAACAGGGCCGCCAGACTCAAGTCACTGAACTCAACAATACCCTCGCCACGTTGACCAAAGACAACATGGCGCTCAAGCAAGAAATCCGCGACTTGACCCGGGTCAATACAGACATCGCCGATGGGCGGATCACGAACGTTTCCCCGACGACCGAAACCGTGTACATCGACTTGGGATCCGACGACGGCCTGCGAGCGAAACAACGATTTTCTGTGTACGATCGAACCGAAACGATCTATGAGAAGTACTTGAGCAAAGCTTTCATCGAGATCACGGAAGTCCAGGGCCCCCACCGCGCCCAAGCGCGCGTAATTCCCCAACCCGACGTCGAAGACGTTCTTAAGTCGATCAATCTTGATCAAGTCAGCGGCCTGCTCACTCCGGATCAAGCGAGCAATTCGCGGATTCAATTTATCAACAGTCGCAAATCGGCCAACCCAATCTTGACCGGCGATTACATCATTTCCGATGTCTGGGATCCGGGGTATATGGTTTCCGTCGCCTTGGCTGGCAATCTCGACGTCGACGGCGATGGCCTGAATGACATCGCGGTCGTCGAGAGCAAGATCGAACAGAACGGCGGCAAGGTCGTCTGCAAGCACGACTCGGCTGGAAACAAGACTGGCCAAATTGACGTCGCGACTCGTTACATTGTCGTTGGCGATCCCCCTGCCCCCGAAGAAACCGCGGCTATGTCCGCGTTTACGGACATCCTCCGCGATGCGGAACGGTTTAACGTTCAGAAAATCTCAGTCCGCGAGCTGTACAACGCGTTGGGTTTTCAAGGCGAAGCCAAGACGGAGCATATGGGACGCCGCATCGGCACAAAATTCCAACCACGCCTGCCGCCTCCCTCGCGGCCCGGCGAAAGCAGCGCCTACGACAAGTAGCGTGCATCGACCGCTCGAGATTGACCCCGGGTCCGTCATTCCGGGCTGAAATCCGGAATCCAGATTTCTGAATGCGAGAAAGCCCGGCGACCAAGTTTGGGACGGATGACTCGGTTCCAGCCTGCGCGGGAATGACGATGGAAAAGTGGACACAACCGCTGATTTGCGAACGCGTCGTTGATTTCGCGAGCGAGCCGGGGGACAATGTCCCACGATCGTTTGCCTTCAACACGGAATTTTTTCTGGCGATTTTCCCATGAAGATGCATTTTTGTGTCCGGACCTTGCAGCTACGTGCCGACCGGCTTCATCGCTCGTCAACGTCGTCCTTGGCGATTTTTCTCGTCGCGATTTGCCTAACCGTCGCTTCCATGTCCTGGGTAGAAGGAAAATCGCCACTTCAGGATCCCGATCCTTCGGGGGCCATTTCGCTTTTCGACGGCACGAGCTTGAACGGCTGGAGCGGCGATCCGCGGTACTGGACTGTGGAAAATGGGGCGATCACTGGAACCACAACGGCCGAGCAACCGCTGGATGCCAACTCGTTTCTGATTTGGCGTAACGGCGAAATCGACGATTTTGAACTAAGAATCAAATTCCGAATCGAGGGGGGCAACTCCGGCGTCCAATATCGCAGCCGAGATATGGGCGACCACCACGTCGGAGGCTACCAGGCCGACATTGATGCCGATCACACGTATATCGGAATTCTTTACGATGAGCTGGGACGAGGCATTCTTGCCAACCGTGCCACCCGTGTCGAGATTGACGAACTGGGCAACAACAAGGTCGTTGGAACGACAAGCGATGAAGCCGCGCTGTTGGCCAGTATCAAGCAAAACGAATGGAGCGAGTACACGATCACCGCGCGCGGCAATCACCTTACTCAAACGATCAACGGATTTGTCACCGTGGACATCGTCGACGGGCAAGTCGATCAAGCCGAAACCCGCGGAATCCTCGCGCTGCAGATTCACGCCGGCCCTCCCATGAAAGTGCAATTCAAGGACGTCTATTTGCGTCGGCTCAATTCTCCCCAAGCAACGCCTGGCGTGGCTGCCTCGCCATCGAGCGAAGCCTGCTGCCCGGCCCCTAATTGCTTCAATCGTTGCCCGCCGAAATCGCGTTGCTGTACGCGACTGCCGATTTTAGGCGGATTCTTCCGGCGATAATTTCCGCGAATCGCCTGTAGCCCTCTCGCTCCTAGCTTGTGAATTTATAAGTTTGGATGTAACGCGGCCCTTCGGGGCCGTCGTTTTCCGGTTGATCGACGGCCTGGAAAGGCCATCGTACGAATAAATTCACAGCCTCTCCGCGAGAGGAAAGCGAATTCACGATACGCTCGGTATCATCCGACGTGGCCGCTTACATCACGCGGAGCGTGATGGCTACGAAATCATGATCTACCCGCGCGACGCCAGCAGACCCTCAAAGAATTTCGGCACTTCGACGGAGGCTGCGCCTTGAATGACTTCGTCGAAACTCGAGTCGATCGGCGTCGACTCAAAATTGATCTCAACTTTGCGACAGTGTGGCGGGGTCATCATGACAAAGCCGGCAGCGGGATAGACTCGTCCGGACGTCCCAATCGCCACGAACAGATCGCAGTCGTTAAGGGCCGTTTCGATTCGATCCATTTGCAACGGCATTTCGCCGAACCACACGATGTGCGGTCGCAAGCGACCCGGTTTATTGGCCAACTTCGGATGCGGCGTTTGGACCGTGAGATCATCGCGCCAAGGCAAGACGTCGCCCGACTCAAAGCATCTCGCTTTGAGCAGTTCTCCGTGCATCGGCAGCAAGTTTTGACTTCCCGCCCGCAAATGTAGATCGTCTACATTCTGCGTAATCAAGCAAAACGTGCCGGCTGTCCAACGGCGTTCGAACTCGGCGAGCGCCCGATGCGCCGCGTTTGGTTGGATGGTTGGATCCTGCAGCTGCTTTCGCCGCGCATTGTAAAACTCGTGCACTAATTGCGGGTTGGCTATGAACCCCTCGGGCGACGCAACGTCTTCGATCCTTCTCCCCTCCCAAAGTCCCCCCGCCCCGCGAAACGTCGGTATCCCCGACTCCTGCGAAATCCCAGCTCCAGTCAACACAACGATGTTCATTTCAGTTCCGCAACCGAGTTCAACATTGTCCAACAACAGCACGGGCGTAGCCCGTGGCACACAAGACAGACGCGATATTCCGTGTGCCACTGGCTCTGCCAGTGTTTGAAAGTCACTAATTGGTAAAGGTCACCGAGTCCCGATGGGCATTCGCTTAGCGATCGACCCATATGCCGAATTCGTCGTAGACCCCGCTGGCATTGTTCTTGCGCTCGGGCAAATGGTAGTCATCGACTGCGGCGCCTTCATCCAAAAAGATCGCGAGGTTGCGGGCCAAACGACCACCGCCGTAGGTCGCGCCCCCAATGTAACCGGCCGCTTCCACGGCCGTGCCACCGGATGAACGATACGAGTCGCGCCCTTGTTTGTCCCAAAAGAATCCGTACGAGGTCTGCGCCGCCCCGCCCATGGTGTAAACCTCGGCTTGATACACGTCGTCCCCTGCTCCGTCGATGAGCAGGCCCACGCACAAGTCCCACGTACTGCCCAGCGACGCGACGGAAGCGGAACGAAGTGCCAGATACGAATCTCTGCCCGCATCATCGAGCACGATGCCGACTGCATAATGCGCCGCGGACGCCAGGCCGTACCGCGAGCACTCAAACACGTCGTCGCCCGTCAGATCGTGGACGATACCGACTCCAAAAAAATAGCCGCAACCCAGTCCAAACTGTCCGGCGCGATAGAAATCACGCCCGGCCAAGTCCATTAGCGCGCCCACCCCGCCGGCGCCGGCCGACCGAAATCCGAACCCGCAGCCTTGGCACCAGCCAGCGTATTCTCCCGCATCGTCATACGGCGAAGCGTCCTTCCCCGTGCATGTATACACGTCGTCGCCAGCGCGATCCAGAATCATGCCGCAGCCGGCAGTCAAACCGACCGCTTGAGAAAAGGAGCTGGCGTCGTACCGATCGTTGCCCGCTTGATCGACTAGCAGACCTAGTCCCAAGCATCCGACACCCTGTGAAAAAAATGACCCCCGATAATAATCGTGTCCGTCGACGTCCCAGACCAATCCCAAACCAATTAAGCCAAAACCGAGCGAGCGACTTCCGGAAAGATAGACATCGTTTCCTGCCGTATTGACGACCAGTGACATCGCGCCGATGCCCGCCGCCAAACCTCCGCCACGATCGAGGAATGTATCGTCGCCTCCCAGGTCGATAATTACCCGTGACGTGCCCGGGACTGGAGCCGCCGACAACACAAATGCGTCATCTCCACCCAAATCGATCGTGATGTCCGTCTTGATTGTGGCTTGGTCGGTGTCCTTTCCAAGCACCGTCGTCCGTGATCCGAATTTTCCGGCTTGGACGTTTTCCGAACTAGCCTTGAGTCGCTCGAAAATTGCTCCTCCAGGAACGAGGTCATCGACCAACATGCCAGAAATTGCAATTGCTGCGGCCAATTTGTCGGGAGCTATCTTTTTCGTTACCTGCATTCCGGCAACAAACTCGGTCCAACCCGGCTCGTCGCGCCAGACGGGCTTAAAGTCTTTCGTCCAAGCGCGTAGTTGTTCGATTTCTTCACGTGACAATCCGCTGAAGGCATCGGCAAATGCGATGTCAACTTCGCGCAGGCGAGCTTCGAGCGTGATCACGCATTGCTCAAAGGTCGCTTCGGCGGGAAGCGGCGTGATCAATTTCGCCGCCGGCAGCGAACGCGATTGCGGTTCTGCTAATTGCCACGCCGCCGCAATGATTGGGCTCGGTTGAGTGGCCGCTTCGGCTGGTGTGAGGTAATACCGCGCCCAGACTTCAGCTTGGAACGGCCGGGTCAGCAAATACGACGCGTGGTCGGATCGATAATGATCTTTGATGATCTGAAGTTGACGGTCGAACGCACTATTGAGCGCCGCCAAAATCGCATCCGCTTTGGTCGATAATGCCTTAAGGGCGACTTGTTTTAGCGGCAGTTCTACCGTTTCCCATTCGGGGTGAATCTCGGCGGCGTTTCGAAATCCCTCGCGCCCACCGGCCATGCAGTCTTTAAACAAATCGCTAGGAGCTTCGTGAACGTACTTAATCTCAAGCTTCCGTGTTTCCGGTTTGCCGGCGAAGTCGACCGTTCGTTCCACGGTGATCGTGGTGACGTCGCCTGCCTTGGAGGCAAGCCAGCGACGAACCAAATCGTCATTGTCGATCAGCGGCTTTCCGTTCCAAGTTAGGAGTTTGTCCCCAGTGCACATATCGTCGACTTTGCTTTTGTCGTCGTTGCGCCATTGTTGCAACACAAGGTTGTTGATGTCGGCGCTGACGTAGGAAGGCTCGCCGAGCGGCTTTGATTCCTGGACCCAAGCGACGGAAGGCATTAAAGTCAACGAGATGAAAATTAAAATCAATTCGGCCGTCGCCAGAGCGGCCGTGTGTTTAGTGGTCATAACGCACTCCTTCATTCGTCGAATGGTTAGGTTCGCCGGGAGGCTATTTCAGCTCAAGGATCCGAACGCCACCGGCGGGCACTTCAACTTCAATCTCGCCCTGCCCTGGCGTGAGAGTCAGTGTCGGGTCCAATCGATCGATCGCGGAATGCACCAGTCCGCGCGTGTGAATGCGGACTAATTTGTTTTGGCGATAGTCGGTTGGCGTGATTCCCTGTTGCGGTTTGGCTTGCCCTGCGGGGTTGAGCAGCGTCACCAGCCACCCATCCGCCGTTCGATTGACGAGCCATTCGACTTGGCCCTCGACTTCGACCGGCATAAGTCCGCGAGTGAGATGCGCAAAGAGCCGGGCAACCACCGGGATTGCTCGTCGATCGATCCCCAGTCCGCGGGGCACCGACAAGTAGACGATTCTGCCCTGTCCTCGATCTTGCTGCGCGCAAAAGACTTGCCCATCGCCCGTAGACGCAACGATTTTCCACGTCGCATCCGTCGCTTGGATGGGCCGGCAACGAAATCGTTGCGAGCGTTGAAGATTGGCGTCGCTCAGCCAACGATATTGTTGGGCTTCGACTACCGCGCCAACTGCCGGCAGGCGCAACGCCGCGGCTCCCTCGCCGGTCAACTGTTCGTCGGCGATCAGCAGAGTGCCACCGCGTTCCACATACTCGGCCAATCGTTGTCCCTCGCCGGCGGTGAGTTCGATATCGCCGGCGACGATGACCACAGGATACGCGTCGATCGTCCGCCATTTGGAGGCGTCAGGAGTGGCAAAGATCACGTCGAACACGTCTCCGAAAATCCCAGGCAAGAAAACTTCGTTGGTTCCGGTGATTGGTTTTTCGCTTTCCGGACCGATCGGATAGTACGCGGTCCCGAAATATTCTTCGAGCATCCGCTCGTGGTCGCCGACGAGAAACCGATCCGGGTTCGCGTGCCAATTCTCAAACGCATTGGGCCAGTTCGACGACGGTTCCCAACCGTGCGCGTAGTCGACCAAAAACGCGACCGGAGTCCACGGATTACCACGATCAGGTTTCGCCGCGGTCAACCGCAAAAACCGATCGACCAGCTTTCCTTTGGGCGAGAGCTCGATCGGTCGTATCCCTGCTGCCGTCGTTCCTCCCGGTTTCCAAAATTCGTCGAAACCTTGCTCGTGATAGAACAGTGAAGCACCCGCCATATATTGGTACCAGATATCCATCTTGTACCAAGTCATTCCGGCGCCCGAGTAAACCGAGTAATAATTGTCGAGAATATTCTGTGGCGAGTGATAGCTTTGGGAGTTGCTAAAAATGGTGGACGAATCGCCAAAGTTGCAACTGCGGTAGGTGGCGGTGAGGCCGTCGAATTGTCGTGCCGCGCCGCGGAGAAAGGCCCAGCGCATTCCCAGCATTACGGAGGTCGCGGCCGTCGATTCGTAGCCCACGGTTCGCGCGCCCCACAGATAGCAAAGCGGTGTAAATGCCGTCACGCCGACCGATTTACATGCAATTACGTCTCGATACGGGTTTGCATCGAGGTCGCGGCCATAGACCGCGCGGTATTTTTCCGCGTTGGCGGCCAATCCTAGCGGCGTAAAGGCCTCGACCAATTGGCGTCTCGTTTGCGCCGCAGCCGTTGCCGCTTTCATTGTCTCGGGAGGAATGTCGAAGTAACCGAGACTTTCGCCGGCGATGGAGCCGACGAATCGATCGCGATATTTGGCAAAGGTTTCGATTCCTTTCGGGCCGATTGGCTTGCCGGGGTGATAGTTCATCATCATTCCCCACTGCCGATTCGGATTCGCGTCGAGCCAGCGGGCGAATTGTTGACCTTCCGGCAGAAGTTCTCCGGTCTGAGGATCGGTGGCAAAAATTCCGGCGCCGACTCCATGAAACGAAGGCACAATTCGCGGATCTGAGAAAATTGGTACGTCCGTTCGGCCGCTGTATGTCTTGCGAAACTCTTCGATCACGTCCGGATCTCGCATCCCGTAGGGAAACAGCACACGCGCGGGATCATCACCCAGCCAATCGGCGGTAGAACCCGTCGCACCGACATTCCACTGATAGAGAAAACCGCGATCGGCAAACGTCTTGAGCCGGAGCACGTCCGGCAGCAACGGCGCCGCGTTGGTTGCTTTGGCTTCGCTCGCCGCACGGGAGAGCGGAGTCAAAGCACCGAAGCCCGATTGGCGATACTCGGACAGAAGCTCCCAAGTCGGATGCTCTGGCCGATTCTTGATTTGGGGGCGGTAGTTTGGGTCAGTCGTTAAGACAACGACGTCGAGCTGGCGAGGCTGTGCTTGTCGAGTCGACGAACGAAGCGAAATTTTTGCAGGACCCTTCTTGAAGGCCCCTTCGGCGCGACCCCAGCCGAAGCACCAATTGAAATAAAGCTTAAGTTCATTGTCTTCCTCGATCACGGGCTGGAGGCCAAATGTCCCGGTCCAAGTCGGTAGATTCGCTTGTTCGAGCTGCACTTCGAATTGCTCGGTTTGCTCGCGCCAATCGCCGTAACGAACCCACACAAAGTAGTTACCCTCAACGGGTATTTCGATTTGCTTGCTGACCACTGCCCGATCGTCGGTCGCGGCGGTCGCAATCGAGAGAAAATTGCTTTCTCCGCCCATGTTCCATTCGGCGGCCCAGCCGGGACCCGACAAGCCCCAATGGCCGTCGGTCTGTTTCATTTCGACTTTCCCCATCGGCCAGCAGTAGCCGCGCAGGCCTTCGAAGTGTTCGGCTTCGAGCCATATCGATTCGCGTAAAGAAGCATCGGTTTGGGCTCGGGCGGACCACGGGCTGATCGCCGAAATAGCCAAGATCGACGCCCATAACTGAGTCCGAAGAATTCCCATGTCATTGACTGGCGAAGGTTAGACGACGGGTTATTTCGGATTGGAATCCGCTGACGGTTGGCCGCCGGAGGATACTGCAGGACCCGCGGTGGCCGGCGCTTGTACTGAAGGCGGCGGCGGGATCGCCGGCGGTGGCGGCGGCTCGAGTTTTGCCCCGACAACGACTTCCAACTCCGGTAGCGCAGCATTCAGCGACTTGATACCCGCTTCGGTGACTTCGGTCTGCCAAACAAAAAGCTTTTTCAAGTTCTTGAGGCTGGCGAGTTGCGGCAACCCCGCGTCAGTCACTTTGGTTCCGTAGACGTTGAGATATTGAAGATGTTCGAGTTTCACCAAGTGAGCCAGGCCCGCGTCGCCAATCTTGGTTCGTTCCAAATGCAGCTTTTCGAGCTTGGATAATTTCTTCAGTTCGGCTAGTCCCCCGTCGCTGACGTTGGTTCCCGCCAAATTCAGCCAAATGACGTTGCTCACTTGGCTGATAAGTTTGAGTTGTTCATCGCCGACTTTGGCGCCAGCCAAGTGGAAAGCGATTTCTCGATCCTCGGAATCTGCGGAAATTTTGAGAACGAGTCCGCCGGCGGCTTGAATGGCTTGAATGGCCTCGCTTTCATCGGCCTCGAGCCAAGGTACGAAGCCGCAGACCATGAACGCAAGTCCAAGGATCAATCGGGCATACATGCGGGTACCTCGCGGATACAGATGGGAGCGACGCTACCATTTTGGTTCGTCCCCGCTGCCAAATCAATCGCCGCAATGGGTTGGCAATGTCGTCTTTTGCTCCGCAAAAGCACGTCCTTTCGCGGATAGCTTGTGAATTTTTTGTAGGACGGCCTTTCCAGGCCGTCGATCGACCGAAGAATGACGGCCCAGAAGGGCCGCCCTACCTACGGAACGGCAAAAATTCACAGCTTGGGAACGTAAGGCGACAATCAAATCAAATGACGCCACTCGGAACGGGTTTACGGCTCGTAAGCTTGGCGATAGGGGTTGCGATTGGGACGCAGCCAGCGACACATTGCGATTCCCAAAAAATACAATCCCGTCAGGGGAATCGCCATCAAGATCATGCTGATCGGTTCCGCTGGGGTGAGGACCATCGAGACAATAAAGATGACCAGCACGGCAATCCGCCATTTCTCGATGTAATTCGCGACGCTGAAAATCCCCAACAAATTCAGAAACAGCATCACGATCGGCAGCTGAAAGGCGATCCCGAAACCGAGCGGCAGAAGTAGGACAAACGACATCCACTCGCCAATCCGTGGCTGAGGATCGATGCCCATGCTCGCGTTGAATTGGAACAGGAATTTGAGAACCGGATCGAACACGAAGAAAAAAGCAAGCGCTGCCCCCGACCAGAACAGGCCCAAGCTCACCGGCAGATAGAGATAGACATATTTTTGTTCGTGCGGATAAAGCCCCGCCGCGACAAACAACCACATTTGATAAAAGATCCAGGGGCTGGCGATGACCAAGCCGAGAATGAGTCCGGCTTTCATCCAGATCATAAAGGCTTCGGTGGCCGCCAGCGATTGCGCATTGACTTCGACTGATTCCCAGAGGTCGATTTCAATAAGCGAAGCACCCGGCCGAGAAAGATCGGGGGCAAGCGCGCTCCACACGAGCCATTGATTGAGTTGACGCTTCAACTGTGCGGCGCTGTTGGAATCGCCAACCGCGACCTGATCCTTCATTTCCTTGAGCGACACGGTTTCTGCCGAAGTAAACAATCCGTCATTAAGCCGACCAGCGATCCGGTCATCGAATGCCGTGTCGTCAAATAGATTTGACTGAGCTGCCAATCGATTGAGCAAGCCGACAAACTCGGTAACGTCTTTTGGCGTGATCGGTTCGTCTGTGGCCCAAGCCACCACCCGCGCCCCGTCCTCCGGCGAGAGCGCCGCCCAGATCGCTTTCAGTTTTACTTGATCTCTCTTCGAATCGGCGCCCTCGCTGGTCGCCTGTGCAGAGGATTCCGGCCCATCGACGGCCACTGCATCAACCAACTTCCGACTCGCCGCATGGACGCTTTCGGGGCTAACATTGCGTTCCGAGAATCGAGTCGTTGGAACGGAAGCCGTGGCCGTGGTTGGCGGCTGGTTGTCGAGCAGGGCTTGATTGAATTGTTCGGGATCGACGAGAACGCGATGGGGGGCCATGACGCGTTGGTCGAGCAGCGTCCGGAACTCTAACGGGACGACGCCGCCACTCCTTTCCTTAAGCTTTTCCTCAGCCTGGGAGACGCTGAAGTCTGCGATTGCTCGAGTGAGCGGAGTCTTGAGCCAGAGCACGACTTTATCGGCGAAAAACATGCCGATCGCGACGCCGATCGCGGTTCCCAGCAAAGCCCGCACGAGCACCTTGCGCAATTCCTCCAGGTGTTCGCCGAAGGTCATGCGGGAATTTTCGAATAAATCCTCGTTCGGCGGTCTGAGCGGCATGAACTTCTCCGCCGCATTTCGCGGCGGAACAAGAATTCTTGAAATATAATGCTAGGACAGCCGATCGCCCCACCGGCGAACGTGCGCAGACGACTGGCAGCGCAAACCACCCTTTGTATCATGGACAAAATCTTGGTGTTTGCAAAGAACCACTGACACGGAGGTCCTCCGCTACTCGAATCTCTTTCCGATAACCTCGCCGCCTACGAACTAACTCATCCGGTCACTTGCCTCGTGCCGTATCCGTTTCGCTTCCAACCGTTGTTTCGTCGACACCTGTGGGGTGGCCGCCGCCTCGACACGGTGCTGCGCAAATCGATCGGATCGGGCGATGATTATGCGGAAAGCTGGGAAATCGCCGATCACGGCGCCGACCAGAGCATCGTGATCAACGGACCGCGCAAAGGACAATCGCTGCACAACCTTGTCAAGGACTTGGGCCCAAAGCTCTTGGGCCACGCGTGGCATGGGAGGATCCATGCAAGCGACGTGCCCTGCAACTTGCAGGGCCGATTCCCGCTGTTGCTCAAATTTCTCGATGCCTGGCTGCCGCTCTCGGTGCAAGTGCATCCCGAGGACAAAATGGCGTCCAAAATGGCCACGCCGGACTTGGGCAAGTCCGAAGCCTGGTACGTCTTGTACGCAGATGAAAACAGCCGCGTCTACGCCGGCCTACACCGCAACATCCAGCGACCGCAACTTACCCAGGCCATCTCCACCGGCAATATCGCGTCGGCGTTACATTCATTCGTGCCTCGAACGGGCGATTGCATTTTTATCCCCGCGGGCACGGTGCACGCGATCGGCGGCGACTTGTTGATTGCCGAAATTCAACAAGCCAGCGACACGACGTTTCGACTTTTCGATTGGAACCGCGTCGACTCGACGGGCGTGCCTCGCGAGCTGCAGGTTGCACAGGCCTTAGAAGCGATCGATTTCAAGCGCGGTCCGGTACAGCCTGTCCGTCCGCAGTCGGGCGAACATCCCCACGCCCAGCGCTTAGTAGCCTGCGACAAATTCGTGATGTCGCGTTGGACGATCAACCAGCCGGTCACATTGGGGGCCGATCAGAAGATGCGAATCCTGCTCATGATTTCCGGAGCCTTGGAACTGGAACACCCGCAATCGCACGAATCGCTGCGCTTGGGCCATTGCGTTCTATTGCCGGCCGAGGGCACCACCTGTCAACTTCGGCCGGCGCCGCAGGCCGTCTTTCTGGAATTTCGCCTGCCAGAGTAAAGCTGGTGGCGATGTTCCTTTGCTCGCGCTTCAGGCTTCATTTGCCGGACGTTGAAATTCTTGGCAGGTTTGATTCGACAACTCTTGTAGGGTGGGACGAGTCTTCGAGTCCCACCAATTCGATACTTACGACCGTTGAGCAGCGCTTACGACAATGGCGCCAAGAACCCTCTCCCTCGCCCTCCCCAAGTCGAAGCGCCGGGGGAGGGAATAAGACGGAGATTTCGCCGCCAGTCCTCGCTCATTCGCCGTCGTCGTCGGATCGTTCGCCTTCCGCGGACTCGGCGGGTTTTTTGTTGCCATCGGCGGCCGCTGCCTCCGCGGGCGGCACCAGGCTGGTGACATCGAGCGTAAACATGCCGCGCCCGTGTGTGGCAATCACTGCAATGAAGTCGCGCGGATGGACTACCAAATCATGGACAAATGTAATCGGCAAGTTGCTCCCCAACACGCTCCAGGTTTGGCCGCGATCGCGGCTGACGTATGCGCCCAAATCGGTCCCTAAATACAATATTTCGACGCTGCGCGGATCCTCGAAGATCACGTTGACCGGCCCGCCGGGAATCGAACCGCTGATGTCCTGCCAAGTCTCGCCGTAGTCGTCACTGCGCCAAACGTAGGCTTGAAAATCGTTGTCAGTTTTGCCGTTTTGCGTCAAGTACACGGTTCCTTCTTTGAAACGAGACGCGACGACTCGCGAAATCCATTTATCCTGCGAAAGTCCGCGGGTCAGCGATTTCCAATTCAAGCCTCCGTCGCGCGTGACGTGGACTTGCCCGTCGTCGGTGCCGGCGTAGATCAAGCCAAATTTCAAAGACGACTCCGAGAGCGTCGTCATCGTCGCAAACGATATGTTGCCTTGCCGCTCGGGATTGTTGCGCGTTAGGTCGGGGCTGATCCGGTCCCAATGCTCGCCGCGATCCACCGAGCGAAAGACGAAATTCATCCCGTGGTAAATAATCCGCGAATTGTGCGGCGAAAGGACAAACGGCGCAAGCCATTGGCCGCGCAATGGCGGTTCATCGGCGCCCGGTTTCGGAACGATCGACTTCGTCGCGCGAGGCGTTGTCGTCGAGCGCATGATGTTGCCGTAAAAGCTTTCCGAGTACAGCGTGTTGGGGTCCTCGGGGTCGACCGCAATGTAGCTTGCCTCGCCACCAGGGATGCTCCGCCAACGCGACTCGGGATGCCGGCCGGGCACATGGTTCGACGGCCCCGACCAACTTCCGTTGTCTTGAATCGAGCCGTAGACGTTAAAAGGTTTTTCGTTATCGACGGCAACGTTGTAAAACTGGACGCAGGGAAGATTTTCCAGATTCTTAAAAGTCGTGCCGCCGTCGTAGGAAATATTGATTCCGCCGTCGTTGCCATTGATGATGTAATTGGGATTGGCGGGATCAATCCAAAGCGCGTGGTGATCGCCGTGCAATTGGCTGTAGTCGACCACCAAAAACGTCTTGCCACCGTCGGCCGATTTGAGCAGCGGGACTCCCAAGCAGAAAATCGTGGCAGGGTCGGTCGGATGGACTCGAAGCTGCCCGAACACCCAGCCGTAGGTCGAGAAGAGCCCTTTGATTTCCTTGTCGTCGCCGCTCATTTTTTCAAACGTCGCGCCGGCATCGGTCGAGCGATAGACTTCAGCGCCGATAATCACGTCTTTACGCTGGCGGCCGTACGAGTCCAATTCGTCGTCTTTGGCCTGCCGCGCAAACTCGTGGTTATCGACCAACACGTAGACGAACTGTGCGTTTGACGGTGCCACCGCCACTCCCATTCGACCGATCTTGCCTGGCGCAGGAAGCCCCTCCGAAAGTTTCTTCCAAGTCGCTCCGCCATCCGTGGTTTTGTAAATTCCGCCCCCCGGCCCCGGAAGTGGATCGCTCCATGCCCGGCGGACACGATGCCACATCGAGGCGTACAGCGTGTCCGGCTCGGTCAAACTCATCGAGAGTTCGATCGCTCCGGTCCACTCGTCCTCGTACAGCACTTTGGTCCAAGTCATTCCGCCGTCGGTGGTCTTGAAGACGCCGCGTTCCTCATTCGACGTATATTCGTGGCCGCAAGCCGCGACATAGACAATTTCCGGATGTACCGGATGCACGATGATCCGCGCGACGTGATGTGAATCGGCCAAACCCATGTGCTGCCACGTCTTGCCCTCGTCGACCGATTTATAGACTCCAGTTCCGGCCATCGTGCTTCGCAAGATATTGGCCTCTCCCAAGCCAACCCACACGATCGAAGGATCGGAAGGTGCAACCGCGACCGCGCCGGTGGATCCTGACGGAGCTTCGTCGAACATTGGCTCCCAAGTCGTCCCTTCGTTAATCGTCTTCCACAATCCGCCCGATGCGGTCGCGACGTAAAACGTAAACGGCCGGTTGATTGGCACCGCGACGTCCGTGACGCGACCGCTCATCCGCAGCGGACCAATGTGTTTCCATTTCAGTTCTTTGGTTGGCGATTCCTCGCGCATGGCCAAGTGCCGGGCATGCCACTCCAACCGAGTTGCCGAATCCGTCACCGACGGCTTCAGATCTTGGGCAAATGCCAGGTTATGGATGAGCCAACTTGACTGGCAAACAAGGGCAAAAAATGCAACGAGCTTTTTGGTCGGCATGCAATTCCTCATCAACAAATGGAATGCTAGGTGCGGCGCGCTCTAGAGAATAAGAACGATAACATTGTGCTTGAAGTGTCGACTCGCACAAGCGAGCGCATTAGGCTCGAATCTCAAAGCTTGCGAATTGGCCCTGAGCCTTCAACCAGGCGACGTTCTTGTTTCGAATGAATCGAGCCAATTGCTGATCGATCTCGCGCAAAAACGCGAGCAGTTCGTCTTTGTCTCCCTCGGCCACGACTTGTACTCGGCCATCCTCAAGATTGCGCACGAATCCAACCATGTCAAATTGTTGGGCAATACTCCGAGCGCGGTATCGAAACCCGACCCCTTGAACCGTGCCGGAATAATGAACGTCAATGCGGCGGTGGGTTTCCATCGATCAACGTAGTTTACGATCGAGTGGTGAAGCGAGCTGGCGACATCCTATCGTGGAGAGGACTAGTTCCAAAAGTGGACCTCGCGATGGTCCTTAGTTTTGTGTGCCACTGGCTCTGCCAATGCGAAGCACGAGCGATCAAATCCAGCAATGCGGACGTTGCCCATGCTCCATATCGACAACACCGTTCGGCAAACACTGGCAGAGCCAGTGGCATAAAAGACAAAGCAACAGGAATTTTCACTACGCCCTTCGAAGACTCAGGGACGTGCCACCCTGAAATCAGTTCAACAGAATGGCGCCAGGTCCAAACGTCTCGTCGTCCCCCTCTTCCCATTCGCGGCGGACTTCGCGCAGCCCGTACGCGCAGAGTTCAAATCGATCGCTGAGGCTTTGCAAAACCCAGCTTTCGGGGGCATCGCTGCTCGACGTCTCAATCAAGCTCGCAATGTGATAGGACCGTTTGCCCGTGTGGCAATACTCCTCGAATTGTTCAGTGCCATCGGAATGACGACGTAACGCTTCCGGATAAATGCCCGCCCAAAACAAGGTAAAATCGCCAATGTGCCGGTGCAATTCGCGCCGCGCGTCCCCCCAGCGCTCTTTGGCCTCGAGCGCCATTTCACCAATGCTTAACAAGGGTCGCCCGGTGACGCTACGGATTCGATGCATGGCGTCGTTGCGGACGAAGCGAACTAGCAAGTCCGTCAGGTAGACGATCAGCGGAGGATCGACGACCCCCAGCCGAATCTGAAAAGTATTTTCGGCGAGGCCGGCAAAGTAACGATGGATTGGCGATTGTTCTTCAGTACTCATGTCGCGCCTTCCCAAGCCGCAACAAATATCGACATCAATACTTCAACTTTACGTCAGTTTGCCGGCGTTGGTCAAGCGAGATTTTTCTACTCCCGCCATTGTCCAGGCAATTCCATCGTTCCAAACGATACAAAGCATTGTCGGGGGATCATTTGCAAAACGGAGTCGCCTTACAGCCGGCCTATCCAAGCCCCATCGGCATCTCGACGCACTTGATTCTTGACGTGAGAATCGTTCCAACTCCGGCGTTAGTGTCGGTTTTTGCTCCACTACAAAACGTTCTTTCGCGGAGCGAAAGGCGACTTTGTACACTGTCCAAGTTCGTGCAGCGTGAATTCCACGTCCGGAGACAACATGCCAGAGCTTCCCGAAGTCGAGACGATGCGCTGCGGCATCCAGCCAATCATTGGCTCAACGGTCCAATCCGTCAGCCGCCCACCTTGTCGCAAAAGGGCGATTTCCATCCAGCCCCGCATCGGCGATTTCCATCGCCGCGTTCTAGGCCGCAAGATCCGCGACGTCCAACGACTTGGCAAGCGTGTCGTCGTCATATTGGATGACGAACAACGGATTGTGTTCGAGCCTCGAATGACCGGATTGGTCTTGATCGACGAGCCCCCCAATCGAGAGCATCTGCGATTCGACATTCAGCTCGATTCGAAAAAGCATCCGCATCTTTATTTCTGGGACCGTCGTGGCTTGGGCTTGGTCCGGTTGTTCCGCTCGGATGAGTTCGCCGCCCAATTCGCCGAAGGCCGCTTGGGGCCGGACGCGTTGCAAATCAGTCAGCTGGAATTGCAGAACGTGTTGGGGAAACTGAAGTCGGCCATCAAAGTCGCTTTACTCGATCAGCGGCGCGTCGCCGGAATCGGAAATCTATACGCCGCCGAAATCTTGCACTCGGCCAAGATTCACCCCGCCACGCGCTGCTGCCAACTCAAATTGTCCCAATGGTTGGCCGTCCATCAGGCCATGCTCAAAATCTTGCATGCGGCGATTCGATCGGAAGGATCAACGCTTTCGGACGGGACCTACCGCAACGCCCTCAACGAGCCCGGCCAATTCCAAAACCAGCACCGCGTCTACGATCGTGCCGGCGATCGCTGCTCGACCTGCCGCCGCGCCGACATCCTTCGCATCGTGCAAGCCCAACGGGCCACGTTTTTTTGCCCGCACTGCCAAGCGCGCGGGCGTGTAAAGTAATCTGTCGCGCTTTGTTATTGCGATTTCGTCGGCGACACGCCATTTTGCTGGCAATGGAAGCCTGAATCGCAAACGAAGGAGCAGCACCGTGCCATAAGCCGCGCATCCGTCATTCCGGCCTGAGACCCGGAATGACGAAAAGCACGCGGCCGCACGTGCCGAATTCCACGACACGCTCATGCTCCTGATTGCGAACGAGTAAAAATCGCATGCCTGGGATGGGGTTCTTTACCTTGCGCTTCAGTCTTCAATTGCCAACACATTCGAGCCTTGCCGGTTTTGGCCGCAATACTAAACTAAGCATGCAAGCTACTCACCTACCTTTCGTCATTCCGGGCTGAGTCCCGGAATCCAGCTGCATGGATGCGTGAACCCGCCTCCAAGTCAGCGATTGCTCTCTGGATTCCCGCTTACGCGGGAATGACGAAATCGTAGATTCATTCACTACCCACTATTCACTTCGAAGAGGCAATGGCGTGAACACCAAATTGAGTCGATTCGCTAAGGCGATGTTGGTTTTAATAGTCGAGGTCAGCATGCAAGGATCAGTCGTGGCTCAGGACCAGGAAAAAAACGCAGACCGCCAGGCGACAGAGTTCGTGGAATGGTATCTCATGGACATCCGGCCTCTGGAGATTGAGTCCAATCGCCTCTGGTGGGAAGCCAATACGACCGGGGACGATTCCGCATACGAGCGCAAGGAACGAGCGGAAAACGTTCTCAATGTTGCCTTGGCCAATCGCGATCGATTCAAGAATCTCACGGACATTCGCCAAGCCCAAGTCGCAGACGGCTCGCTGCGACGGCAGATCGACCTGTTGTATCTGGCGTTTCTCGGCAAGCAACTCGACCCAGCCCTAATGGCCCGCATGACGGCGAAAGCAAACACGATCGACAAGGCCTTCAATGCGTTCCGAGCCAAAGTCGGCGATCAAGAAATGACAGACAGCCAAGTTCGCAACGTGCTCACCGAATCCAAGGATTCCGCGGAACGCCAACGAGTTTGGGAGGCCAGCAAAGCCGTCGGGCAAGCCGTGGAGTCCGATATTCGGGACCTCGTCCTGCTCCGCAACGACGCCGCCAAGCAACTCGGCTTCAACAGCTTTCACGAAATGTCGCTCAAGCTCAACGAGCAGGACCCGGGCGAACTTCTAAAGTTGTTTGATGAACTAGACGCACTGACCCGCGAGCCCTTCGAGAGGGCGAAAGGCCAGATCGACGAACGCTTGGCCAAATCCTACGGCATCACCGTCGAACAATTGCGGCCTTGGCACTACCACGATCCGTTCTTCCAAGAATCCCCCAGCGTCTTCGACGTAGACTTGGACAAGATCTTTGCTCAAGTCGACATCCTCGACGTGTGCAAACGCTTTTATTCTGGGATAGGTTTGCCGATCGACGAGGTGATTGCCCACAGCGACTTGTACGAAAAGCCTGGTAAGAGCCCGCACGCATTTTGTACCGATATCGATCGCGACGGCGACGTACGAGTGTTGGCTAACATCGTGCCCAACGCCTATTGGATGGGAACGATGATGCACGAACTGGGGCATTCGGTGTACAGCAGCAAGTACATTCCAGACTCGGTTCCTTATTTGTTGCGGGGCGAAGCGCACATATTGACCACCGAGGGAGTTGCCATGATGTTCGAGCGATTTCCGAGCAGTTCGCAATGGCTGCTCGACATGCGAATCAAAGTCGCGGACCCCAAAGCGTACGACCAAGCCAGCCGCTTGAAGCGGCGCAATCAGCTATTGATTTTCTCTCGCTGGTGCCAAGTCATGTATCGCTTTGAGATGTCGATGTACGACAACCCCGCGCAGGACTTGAACACGTTGTGGTGGGACTTGGTGGAAAAATACCAAGGGCTCCACCGCCCCGACGGGCGCAACGAACCGGACTACGGCAGCAAAGTGCACATCGTCTCGGCGCCGTGTTATTACCACAATTACATGATGGGCGAGCTGTTTGCTTGCCAGTTGCACGCCACGATTGCGCGCGACGTTTTGCACGCCCAAGACCCAACGGCGACGGTCTATCACGACAACGCGGCGGTTGGAAAATTCATGGTCGAAAAAGTCTTCACTCCCGGACGTTCGCTTCCTTGGAACGAATTGACTCGCTTTGCCACCGGCAGCCCGCTCAACGCCAAGGCGTTTGCAAATGAGTTCGGGAAATAGGAGCGCCGAAAAAAAATCATTCCGCGAATTCGAGAATCTATTTTCGGCACTGCGCGGTACGGCAATTCCCCCGTCCTTGGAATATGGATTCCGGGACTCAGCCTGGAATGACACAAGCTCAGTTAGAGTTTCTCAGCTATTGGCCCGGTTGGCAGAGGCAGGGGGAATGGATTTCGATGTCGGCGGTACCCCAGGCGGCGTCGAACGCGGCGCGGGCTTGCGCGGCGTCGGACTGTTCAGGAGAGACCATCGGTTTGTTGATATGGGGACCGTTGGCGATCGCGATGCCCCACCAAGCCATCGCGCAGTTAGGATCGTCTCGCGTCGCCTGGTCAAACGAGCGAATGGCCTCGTCGTGATTAAACGCGTAAAGAAAACAGAGGCCTTGATCAAAAAATTCCTGAGCCGATGCAGACGTCGTTGTGACCTTGCGGCCGAACGCTCCAAGGCCGATGAACCGCTGAGCGGCTTGTACCTCAACTTGGGCTTCGCCGGCAACCTTTTCCAGCTGCCAAGCTTGGGCTGCGGAGGTCCCACCGACCCACACGACGACAGCTATGGCCATCCGTCGTATCTAATTGAGCCGCTCGTACATTGTGATTCCTTGACCTACTCGACAAAATTCACGGTCTCCTGTGACCCTCACCCTGCCCTCTCCCCGCAGCCGAGAAGAGGGAACTAGGATTGCACTAAAAATCAATTTTGTACTTGGTGGTCAGTGCGCGGCGCAGTTCGGCCATTTGTTTGCCAACATTTCGCAGGATATCGCGTGCCGCCTCGGCGCCGGCGTTATTCTGCTGCGTTCCAATCGCACGGCGTTGACTGTTATAATTCCAGTTGTAGCCATAAGCGTAGCCTCCATAACCGTAGGTGCCCCAACGGTCGGCGTTGTTCGCCGCCTGTTGGTTGCTCTTGGTGAACTGGGCGTCGCGCAAGACGCCGGCACAATCACGACAGTTGTCCGAGACGTACGTGCCGAATTTCGCCAAATCATCATCGACGCCGAGTATTGACCAGCCATCGATTTCGCTGGCATACTGTTCGAAAAATTTCGCGTAAGTGTTGAGCGCGCGTCCCTGCTGGATGGTGCTCAATTCGGTGACAATGGACTCCAGTTTGCTGAAATACTGTTTGGAGCGGGTCCCCGGATCGGCTTGGGTATCGGTTTGGTCACCCGGACTTTGGGTGATAATGTCATGCTGAATCGAGTGGCGAAACAGCGACAATACTTGGCGAAATCCGCTTTCGGACATCGGCCCAGCAAACACGATACTGTTCCCCGATTCGGTTTGGCTCCAATTGGCGAGGTCATCGATCGTGGCGCCGCGCCGCCCCAGAACCTGCATGATGATCTGTTTGGCGTAAGGCTTGAGGATCGCTACGTTACTGTCGAAATCTAAGCGCAAGGCCCCGGTGATTTTGTCGTTGACCGTGATCCCCAACATCAAACCTTGAATTTTGGAAAGCGCTTCGGCAACCGGTTTGAGGTCATTGTCGTTGGCGAATCCACCCATTTTGAGTTTTTGGGCCGTCGTTCCCAGGTCCAAGACGTGCTCCATATCCAACGCAATAACGATGTCCGCGTTGTCGTCGGCGAACGAGACTGCCTTGTTCAAATATTTTGATAGCGTGATCGCCGGGCTGGCTTTGGAGTTAAGCCATCGGCCAGTGGCCTGGCGATTCGCGGGGGTCATGACGGCCAACGTTGTGTCATCGACCTGAACAAAGTACGTATCGTTGGGTAGCGCAACGGCATCCTTTCCATTGATGTTTTCGATTGTCCCATTGGTTTTTTCTGACACGTTTGCGATGTTGACCTCTGGTCCATACTTCTCCAGGACTGAGACCTTCCAGACGGGCTGAAGGGTATCTAGATCCATCTGGGCCGAGATCAGCACTCGTTCGATCGTCGCCGGCAGAAACGCGGCACCTGACTTGAAGGCTTTGATTTGATCCGTCTTCCATCCTTCTTGCTTCGATAATTTGCTGTCGAATATTTTCTTGCCTTGAACCAGGGCCAACATGTTCGCTCCATCCGGGACCCATTTGGCGGCGCTTTCAAATTGTCCATACGTCTGACCGACTAACGTCAGCATCCCCGCGAAAACCCAAAACGGCAGACTACGCTTCGCTAACGACATGGGTGAACTCTCTCTTTCTTACGTGTTGACGAACCAGATTGTTGCGCGGCGCAGCAATGCTGAAGACTGAAATTGGGGCGATGGAACAACTCGGACTGGGTCCAAGTTCCAGCGAAAAATAGCGCATTCAGTTTGCCATCGGACCAAGGGAATTGCAAGCGTCAATTCTGAAGCTCGAGAGCCAAAGATGTTCCCGGAAGATGGTAACAATCCGCTGCAAGAAACCAGGGGCCAGCGCCCGGCGGCTGATACTTTGTGACGCGTTGATCAATTCTCTTGGGAAACCAATCCGGGTTCACAATCGGACTTGCAACCTCCGAAACGCCAAGTCGTCCCGAATCCAACCCAATAATTTCCGCTCAGGTCGACGGTGGTATCGGCAAAGGTCTCGGTTTCGTCGAACGAATATCCAGCGAAGAGATCGAGGTCGATGCCGGGTTGAAAGTCGTGGATTCCCACGCCGCAGGTGACTCGGTGTTTTCCGATCGCGGCAAATTGTCCTTGCACGTAACGCAACCCAGGAACGCCGTCGGGGATGGTGACCCCGCCAATCGATGCCAGTTGAGCATCCTTCATTGGGTCTTCACTGTAGGCGTATCCCGATCGCAACCGCATCCGGTCGTTAAGCGCATATTGGCTGCCGAACTGAAAGCACCACTGGTCCTCGTAAATCGCCTTCAAGAAGTCTGCGTCGCTGTTCATGATGTACAGGGCATCTGCCGCCAGCAGGAGGCGACCACACATCAATCCGCCGTTCGCCAAACCGAACCCAACGTTGGCCGGATGATCAAAGTGCACGTTGACGGGGAAGTTCCCTGCGATCAGCGCGGCGTCCTCGAATTCAAATCGCTTCTTCGATTGCCAATACACGCCCAACGATGTCTTCTCGCCGAGACAATAGTTCGCGCCCACAGTGCCGCGAAACCCATACGCACCGGTCATTCCTCCCGAATCGACGAACGGTCCATCGAGATAAGATGTTCCCACGAATCCCGATGCTCCGAACGATAATTTTTCGGTCACGTTGAAACCGATTCCCGCGACTATATCTAGCGCCAAATACTGCGCGGAGGTCCCGTTCGATTCGAGAACTTGTCGAAAATCGACGCCGGCGCCGGCGTTCGAAATAAACCCCATGCCCATCGTTGCCGGCAAGCCAAAGGCATCCAGGTCTTGCGTCAGGCCAATGTTGCCCAAGAGCGCTCCAGGAGTTCCTGACGATGCACTGTAGGGCGTAACACCCACCAACGGCAATGGAGTGGATTGCGTGACGTGGTAGTTCGCGTCCGCCCAAGCGCCAGCGAAGGAGAACTGGGTGCCTTGGAACTGCCTGAGGGTGGCAGGGTTTCCGTTCATCGCCGATTGCAGATCTTGCGGTTGGCTCAGACTGGCTCCCGCCATGGCGCCAGATGCCGGCATTAAATTGTTGTGCAGCTCGATGCCAAAGGTTTGCGCTCGCGTGCTACCCGCAACGGCTCCGAGCAGTATCAAACTCGATAGCGCCAAACGCGATTGTGCCAACCACGACATGGTCGCCCCCCTTTGAGCCAATAGTTCAATAGAAAAGATCTCGCAAAATTTGCGCGAGTCCTGCTCTCGAAATCATCGGCAAAATCGGAATAGCTGGTTGAGCGAGTTTAGCGGTCCGTTAAATGAGTTTTTGACAGGATGGATTTCTAGCTGTCTGCTGGCACCGGAACGGTGAAAGGCGTCACTCAGGCGTTTCCCAGCCGGAAAATCTTACTCAAGCGATACACTTTATCCGACCGATAGATTTCAAGTCGGACGCGACAGGCGTTTGATCTTGCGCGCATTGGAGCATTTTGAAATGTCAACGGCCGCGAATTTCGGCAATCCACCTTCGCATTCGTTGCGCGATCGTTTGACGAATTGGGTCGCGGACTGGGGGCAAGTTTGTCTCGAGAGCATTGCCGCGGTAGGTCGGTTTGGTCTGTTTGTCTGGCGGACGCTGTCGTGGATGATGCAACTGCCCAAGCGCGAGACGATTATTCCCAATTTTTATTCGGTTGGCGTTTCGAGTCTGCCCGTCGTTGCACTCACCGGCACGTTTATCGGCATGGTCTTGGCCGTGCAAAGTTACGCTCAGTTCAAGCAAATGGGGTTGGAGACCCGCTTGGGAGCGGTAATCAACATGACGTTGGTCCGCGAGTTGGGGCCGGTCTTGGCGGCGACGATGCTCGCCGGCCGAGTCGGCAGTGCGATGGCGGCCGAGCTAGGGACGATGCGTGTGACGGAGCAGATCGACGCGTTGGCCAGCATGGGGGCAAACCCGATTCGTTACCTGGTGGTCCCGCGGTTCTTGGCGTGTCTGTTCATGATCCCAGCCTTAACGGCGATGGCCGATTTCATGGGAGTCGCGGGCGGACATTTTTATAGCGTCTGGATTTTGGGAATTGACATTCATCATTATTGGTCCAATAGCGCGGACTTCGTCACCACGTTTGATTTGTTTTCGGGCATTATCAAGAGCGTCTTTTTCGGTTCGGCGATTGCAATGGTCGCTTGTTACCAAGGTTTCAATTGCGACGCGGGAGCCGAGGGAGTCGGTCGTGCCGCGACCGCATCGTTCGTCTATTCGTTTGTGTTAATCTTAATTTTGGATCTTTTCCTAGGCATTCTGCTGGAGTCGATCAACCAGAGCATCGCGACGGCAGGTTCGGGATTGATGTGACATGACAGCCGAGCGTCCGGAAGGGCGCGACATTTTGGTCAAAGTCGAACACGTGTCGATGCAATTCGGCGCCAATCCGGTGTTGCGCGACATCACCTTAGAAATTCCGGTCGGGCAGACCTTGGTGTTGTTGGGCGAAAGCGGCTGCGGCAAAACCGTATTGATGAAAAATATCATCGGGTTGATCCGGCCGACGAGTGGGCGCGTTTTTTTCAACGGGATCGATTTGGAATCGCTTTCGGAAAAAGAGATCAGTCAACTGCGCTTGCGCTTTGGATTTGTGTTTCAAAACGCAGCCTTGTTCGATAGTTTGACGGTCGGGCAAAACGTGGCATTTCCGCTGAAGCAGCATCGCCGGCTCAGCCCGGCCGAAACGCGTGAACTGGTCTTGGAGAATTTGGCGGCGGTCGGATTGCCAGATGATGTGATCGTCAAGAAGCCCGCCGAACTATCCGGTGGAATGCGGAAACGCGTTGGGTTGGCTCGGGCCTTGATTCTCAATCCCGAACTCGTGCTCTACGACGAACCGACGACGGGTTTGGATCCGATCATGACCGACGTGATCAACGAACTGATTTTACGCACGCGGCGGCGGGGCTTGGTCACCAGCATCGTCGTCACGCATGACATGGCGACCGCGCGAAAAGTAGCCGATCGAATCGTCATGCTCTATCCGCATACGCGACTGGAACCGGGCGAATCGCAGATTATTTTTGACGGCCCTCCCGAACAACTAGATACCGTTCGCGACCGCCGGGTCCGCCAGTTTGTCAACGGCGAAGCGGGGCAACGACTGATGGAAATGCGGGCCGCGAAAGCCCAGTAACTTGGCTGATCTCAAGGATTGTGGATTATGGAAGAACGTCTGCTTCAGTTTCGCGTCGGCGTGGTCGTCATTTTGGCGGCGCTGATCGTCGGCATCTTAATCTTTCTTTTCGGCGAGGGCTGGACGCCGCAATACTCGGTCATTCTTCGGCCCAAGACGGCGCCCGGCGTGACGCGCAACACGCCCGTGCGTAAAAACGGCATTCTGATCGGTCGCGTAGCCCAGGTCGAAACCGCCGATCGAGGCGTGCTGCTGAAAATGAACATCCATCGCGATGAAAAACTGTTTCAAGACGAGATCGCGCAAATCGGCACCGAGTCATTTTTGGGAGATGCCGTAATCGACATTCTGCCGGGCACAACCGAGATCCGCGGAGTACAAATCCTTCACGGAGAAGAAATGCTTAACGTGCACGTCAAGCCCAATCCGCTGGAAGCAGTGGATGTCATCATCGACCTCAAGGGAAAAGTGTCCGACGCGGTCGATGCGATCAAGCGTGCCGGGGACACGGTCGACCGAGCCGGCCAAGGCATCACGAAAGTCACGGAAAGAGTTCAGGAGTCCTTGGGTGACGAAAACAGCGACATCAAAGTCATCTTGTCCAACGTGCGCCGAATGACTGAAACGGCCGACACCGCATTGGGGAATTTGAACAAGGTCATGCAGAGAATCGACGAGTTTGCCAGCGACGAGACGTTCAAAGGCGAACTGAAGGAAACGATCAAAGGGCTCCCGGCTTTCTTCACCGATATGAAGACGACGATGGCCGATGCGCGGGTGGCGATCAACAAGATCACCGAAGTCGGCGATAAAGCCAACGTGAACCTCGACAATATCAAAGACTTCACCAAGTCGTTGGGAGCGGAGGGACCTGCGATGGTGGAACAATTGCGATCGACTTTAACCGGCGTCGAGCGAATGGTGAAAAACATAGATGATTTTTCGATCGCATTGAATTCAGGCGAAGGTTCGCTGAATAGGTTTTTGAACGATCCAAAGCTCTACAATAACTTGAATGAAACGCTGGAGAATGCCCGGGACGTCAGCGCACGGCTCAAACCGTTGATGAACGATTTGCGGATCTTCGCCGACAGCTTGGCCCGCGACCCGGGTCAGCTCGGCGTTCGCGGCGCCTTGCAACGGCGCCCCGCCGGCTCGGGCTACAAAGGGATGATCGACAGCGAGAATAAGTCGGGCTGGTAGACGTTTAAGACTGTATGCGCACAATCCATCAGCCGCGTGGCGCTATCGGCCGGTTTTTGTCCGACGCGGCACACGCCACAGCGTGCCTTTTGTGTGCCATTGGCTCTGCCAGTGCATCGCGTGACACGATTCGACAGGTTTGCACTGGCAGAGCCAGTGGCACACTAGTGCGTTTCCAAAGGCAATGTCACCGTGCCGCGGGAAACGTCGGTGCGCAGTTGACCGGCCCGCTGCAACAACTCGTTTTCATCAACGAGTTGCTTGGGAGTCAGGCGGTAATCTAATTGCCGCACGTCGCGCCGCTCGCGCAGGGAGAAATGGGCCGTAAGAAAACTGAGCGGGGCCATGTCGTACCAAGGCGTTCGAAAGCGTTCCTTGGTCTCGAGCGTTTCAAAACCGTCTTTTTCCAAGCGAATCTCGCGAGTGCCGTAATAGGTGAACGGGACCTGGACAGGGGTTTGCCCAACGGTTTGGCGATCGATCGTGACCAACGCCCCCTCGGGTTCGCTGCGGACCATCAGCATGCGTCGGATGCAACCGACTTGCAGAACGCACATCGCCAGCGCAACAAGACAAAACGCGTGAATCGGTTTAGCGCGATTCGTGGTTGCCGATAAAGAAATCCGCATGCACACGTTACCTTGAAATGCGATCGCAGATAATGTCGTCTTTTGTTCCACAAAAGTACGTCCTTTCCCGGAGCGAAAGGCGACTTTCAAATTAAACGGCCCCGCACCACGAACAGGGGCGGGGATCGTACTAGAATTCCGGCAAAACTCGCTAGATCGTTTCGTCGCCTCGCGCCGCTGCGGCTGCGGATAGATTGACGCCAAAGGCTGAGTTATGATTGGAAAGGCAGCGGGTCGCGTCGGGTGTGCTAGCTTTAGGCTTAGCCGACTCCGGCTGAGCGTTGTCAAGCGTTCGCTTGTCGGTGGATTTGGATGAACGAAGCCGTGAACAATTGGGATGATTATCTCGAAGTTGCCAGCGTCAGCGACATTGGCATGCGCCGCTCGAATAATCAAGACAGTTTCGCGGTTTCGCTGGCGACCAGTTTGGAGCAATGGCAGCAGCGCGGACACTTGTTGATGGTGGCCGACGGCATGGGCGCTCACGCGGCGGGGGAACTAGCCAGCCGTTTGGCGATCGATCACGTACCGCATCTCTATCGAAAATTCGATGACCTTTCTGGACCAGAAGCGTTGCGTCGCTCGGTCATCGAGGCCAACGCGGAAATCAATCGCCGCGGCCAAGCCAATGAAGAATTTCACAACATGGGAACCACCTGCACGGCGTTGACCCTGTTGCCCCAAGGCGCCGTCGTCGCTCACATTGGCGACAGCCGCGTGTACCGCGTCCGCGGCGGACGTCTCGAACAGCTCACCTTTGACCACAGCCTGGTCTGGGAGATGAGGGCCTCTGGCTACCTCAACGTCGACAATGAAGCCGCGATGGCGATTCCGAAAAACGTCATCACGCGCTCATTGGGACCTTATCCGGAGGTCAAAGTGGACTTGGAAGGTCCGTTCCCGATTGAAGTGGGCGATGTGTTCCTGCTCTGTTCGGATGGCTTGACCGGCCAAATCACCGACAGCGAAATTGGACCGATCCTCGCCAACCTGCCGCCAAAGCAAGCCGCCCAAGTCCTAGTCGACATCGCGAACCTGCGTGGCGGTCCGGACAACATTACCGTCATCGTTGCCAAAATCAAACGCGTTTCGCCGACGAACAGTTACGTCAAACCGTTAACCATCGGCGCGATGTCGCGCAAACCAAAGATCTCCCCCATCGCCTGGGTGACCTTGATCGCGAGTTTGCTGTCGATCGCCGTTCTCTGGTTCGCCACTCGATCGCTGGTGACCGCCGCGGTTCCTTTCCTCGCCACGTTTGCCAGCCTGCTCTGGATCCTGATCCAGTGGACAAGAGCCATGGGCCGCGGCGTCGTCGTGACCGCGGAGAAGCGATTTGGCCGAGGGCCCTACGCCCGCAGCGATTGTTTGTCCGGTGAGCACTTGCTCGACCAATTGGAACATATCACCAACCAATTGCTCGAAGCGGCTATTGAAGAGCAATGGGCAGTTGATCGCCGACGCGTCGACGCCCTTTTTCAACAAGCCCGCAACGCATCGAAGGAAAAAAAACAGCCCGACGCCATTCGAGCCTACGCGACCGGGATTAGCTTCTTGATGGAGCAATTGCGCACCAGCCGCAAAGGGGGGGATTCGAAGGTCGATCTGTAAAAGCGCGGGAGCAAGGATCAAAGACCTTAACCACGGATAACGCGGATAAGCGAGAAGAGCGTCAAAAGATAAAGGGAAAGACTGGTAGCAAAGCTGTCGCGAGAAGCATTCCAACAGAGGCAACGCGATTCAAAGGTTGGTCGCAACAGCTACTTCCTTTTTGTTTCTTCTTATCCGTGTTATCCGTGAAATCCGTGGTTAAAAAATTCTTTCTCCGCAATGGTAGTCGTGCCATGCCAGCACCAAGCTGCTATTCATGCGTTCGGCGGACGCTGCTACATTCCGCTCGCGATTGACCGGATCAATGTTTCGAGCTTCCATCCGCCCATCCTTGGGATCGGTCTCACGATGAATCTGTTGACCCGATACATTTTTTTTGAATTGGTCAAAGTCTTTCTGGTCACGATCATCGGGATGACCACTGTGATGATGTTGATCGGCGTGGTCCAGGAAGCCATTCAGCAGAATCTCACGCCGCTGACCATCGTCCAATTGATTCCGTTTTTGATTCCGCAAGCACTTTTTTTTGCGATCCCCGCGACGATCCTTTTCGCTGTGTGCAATATTTTCGCGCGGATGTCGGCGGCGAACGAAATCATCGCCATCAAATCGATGGGTCAATCGCCGATGGTCGTCGTCTGGCCGGCGATCATCTTGGCTTTTTTGTTGAGTCTCTTGACCGTAATCCTCAACGACATCGCGGTTTCATGGGGCCGTGAAGGGGTGTACCAGGTTATCCTGAACTCAGTCGAGCGCACAATTTACGCGGTGCTCAGCGCGGATCAAAAATTCAACAACGGCCGCATGTCCATTACCGTCGAAAGTATCGTGGACAAGGATTTGTATGGCTTTACGGTAGAAAAATTTGGCGAGGATTCAAAAAAAGGGTTTCGGCTCAAGGCCGAGCAGGCGCGCTTGTCGTGTGATTTACGTTCGAGCAAGTTGTTGATTTGGATCAAAAACGGTACTTTTGAATCGGGAGACAAATTTATAACGATTGATGAGGCCACTCTGCCAATTGAACTATCGGATGCGACGCGCAAGTCGAAGAAAAGCGACGTGAGTCCCTCGGCGATTCCTCTCCGCCAGGTTCCCGTCGCGGCACAGGTCAGCCAAAGTTCCCTGCTGCAAAAGCGCCGAGATCTTGCGATGGCCGCCTCGTTTCAGATGTTGGGGGGCAACCTCGTGGGATTGACCGATCCGGCTTGGGGACCGGAGTTCGAATCGGTGCGCGAGCTCGAAATGCGACAGCACCGACTGGCCGTGGAACCCTGGCGCCGGTGGGCCAACGGATTCAGTTGCCTTTGCTTTGTGATTGTCGGCGCTCCGCTGGCTTTGCGGATGCAGAATTCCGATTTCTGGGTCGTCTTTTTCTTGTGCTTCATGCCGATCCTGCTCGCCTATTATCCCTTGCTCATGTTCGGCATTAGCCAGACCAAGACGGGGCACCTGCCGCCGATCTTTGTGTGGACGGGCAACATGGTGATGTTTTTCGTCGGCTGGCGGATGCTGCGCAAGATGGCGCTCAGCTAGTAGGAGGTCGAAGGTGTTTTCTTGTTCGCGCATTCGAACCCAGATGTATATCGGCGCCGCCCTGATGATCGTCATCGTCGCGGTTTTGTCGGCGTCAGGGATTCACGGCGCGATCAAATTTCGCGATCTGACGAAGAGCATTCGGGCTCGGGCTAGCGAACTTCCGTTGACGGCAGAATTGAACCGTTCGGTGGGCGACTTGCGCGTCTCGCTCGAACAAGTGATGCGACCGCCAGAGTTCATCACCGATGATTCCACGCGAGAAGCGGACCGCAGCTGGGAGCGAATGGAGTTCCGACAGCGTCTGGCAGCGGTTCGCTTTGCGCTCAACAACTATAACGACCAATTGGAACACCACCAGCTCAAGGATCCGCGGATCGCGGATGTTTCAGCGGAAGTCGAAACTGTAGGCTTGATTCGCATCGGACTGCAATCGATCGAGCAACTCGCCAAGAAAACCGAGTGGGCTCACGACGATCATTCTGCCCGGCTTGGGCTCAAGGACGAAGTCGTCCAATTGCAGCGGCGTGTGGGCGAACTGCCGGGAATGCTCAAGCAGCGTATGGAGGCGTTCGCCGAACATGTTCGCGCGGATTATTACTCCTGGATGTTGATCAGCGTGATATTCCTCGGCGGTGCGATCCTACTGCTGGCTTGGTTGATCGTCATGTTTCGGTCGTCACTGTTTAAACCGTTGCAAGCGTTGATTCAAGGTTCGCGCCGCGTCGCCAAAGGCGATTACCAATTTCGAATTCAAGCCCAAACTCGGGGCGAAGTTGGCGAACTCGCCGCGGCGTTCAACGACATGACGGCGAATTTCTACGAAATCAAGACCGATTTGGACGAACAAGTCAACTTGCGGACTAAGGAAATCGTGCGGAAGGAACAATTGGCGAGCGTCGGATTCCTGGCGGCCGGAGTCGCCCATGAGATTAACAACCCATTGGCCGCGATTGCGTGGTCGGCCGAATCACTCGAAATGCGTTTGCACGACATCCTCAATCCCCCTGCGGATCGCTCGGCAGACGAAATCGACGCCGAGATCGAGGACCTAAAAAAATACCTGCGGCGGATCCAAAGCGAAGCGTTTCGCTGCAAGGAAATCACCGCCGGCTTGCTGGACTTTTCCCGGTTAGGCGACGCGCGCAAATCCCCGACTGAGATCCGGGCCTTGCTCGAAGGAGTCGTCGACATGGTTCGACCCTTGGCCAAATACCGAGATCGCAAAATCGAACTGCATTGCGCGAGCGGAGTCGTTGCCCACGTCAACCCTCAAGAAATCAAACAAGTCGTGCTGAATCTGCTGACCAACGCTCTCGACAGCCTCGGACCCGGCGGCACGGTAACAATTCGCGGCGGTCGCGATGCCGAGCGTCTACTGCTGATCTTCGAAGATAATGGTTGCGGCATGAGCGAAGAAGTTCAGCGGCACTTGTTCGAACCGTTTTTCACTCGCCGACGGGACGGCCAAGGAACGGGGCTAGGGCTTTCAATCACCTTTCGAATCATCGAAGAGCACGGAGGATCGATCCGGCCTTTCAGCGCTGGCATCGGCCGCGGCTCACGTTTTTCTGTGGAATTACCTTTGCGCTCCCATGAAGCACACCAACGCAAGGCCGCCTGAGCGCGGACCTGCCAAACTAAAAATCCTATTCGCCGACGATGAAGTCCATTTGCAGGACCTCATTCGAGTCGAACTGCCGCGCATGGGCCACGAAGTCACGGTTTGTCCCGACGGGTTGACCGCGGTCGCTGCGTTGGAAATGAATACGTACGATTGCCTGTTGGTCGATTTGGATATGCCGGGTCTCAGCGGTATCGACGTCATCGCCAAAGCAAAGGAACTTTCGCCGCTGACCGAGGCCGTCGTGCTGACTGGAAAAAGTTCGATCGATTCGGCGATCGCCGCCCTCCGCTACGGCGTGTTCGATTACTTGCTCAAGCCCTGCAAATTGTCCGAACTGAACTCGCTGCTCAACCGCGTCGCCGACAAGCTGCAGCTCAAACGAAAATGTCGGGCTCTGGAAATACGACTAGAAAAGCTCGAGGGCCGTGGCGAAATGATCGGCTCGCATCCATCGATTCAGCAGATTCAATCGATGATCGCCAAAGTCTCGCCCACGCCGTCGACCGTTTTGCTGGTTGGCGAAACGGGAACCGGAAAGGAACTAGCGGCTCGCGCCGTGCACGCGCAAAGCACTCGAGGCGAGCGGCCGTTTGTGGCGGTCAATTGCGCCGCCTTTCCCGAGCCGCTGATCGAGAGCGAATTATTTGGCCATCGAAAAGGGGCTTTTACCGGGGCCGACCAAAATCGAACTGGTTTGTTCGAGGTCGCCAACGGGGGGACTTTGTTTTTGGACGAAATCGGAGAACTTCCCAAGTCGATCCAATCCAAGCTATTGCGAGTATTGGAAAGCGGCGAAATCCGCCGAGTTGGCGACAATGAGCCGTTCCAAGTCGACGTGCGAATCGTTGCGGCCACCCACCGCGACTTGCCGCAGATGGTTTTGGCCGAGACCTTTCGTGAAGATTTGATGTACCGCATCAACACATTCGAAATCGCGCTGCCACCCCTGCGCGAGCGAGCCTCCGATATTCCCGAGTTGGCCAGCCATTTGCTCCGCCGTGTTCGCGTCGATGTCGCGTCGCTCGATCAACCGTTTAGCGCCGAAGCAATTGCAATGCTCTTGCAACACCATTGGCCCGGCAACATTCGCGAGTTGGCCAACGTGGTCGAACGGGCCTCGATTTTGTGCGACAGCTTGCCGATCATGCCCGAGCATTTGCCGTTTCGCTCCAAGCCGGCCCCGGTGATCGCATCTAGCTTTAATTTTGCGGGTCGGTCGCTCCGCGATTTGGAATGGCTGGCGATTCAATTCGCGCTCCAGCGGCACGCCGGCAACAAGCTCGCCGCCTCTGACGAGCTCGGCATCAGCCTCAAGACGCTCTACAATCGGCTCAACGAAGATCGCGTGGCACGTCCAGAACCTTCGGTGGGCGTGGTCGAACCGCCTGCCAGTGCAGCCACACCCGCCGTCAAGCCACAGAGCCTGCCACCCGCCGACACCGAATCGCGCAAAGCGGCGTGATGCCCGAAACGCCTGCGTGGGGCGGTTGCACCGATTCGTTATTCCGGGTTTGGAGACTTAACCTTCTCGTCATTTCGGGCTGAGAAGACCTTCCCCGTCGTCATTCCGGGCTGAGTCCCGGAATCCATCTTTATGGATGGGTGAAGTGGCAAGGCGGTTGATCGCTCACGAGGCAGAGCCTCGAAGACAGCGCTTAGCCCTCTCGCTCCGCGAGAGGAAGGCGAATCCGTCCGGCGACCTCCACGAATTACACAGACCGTTCACGCAGACTGTTTTGGTTATTCGCTTTCATCACGCGGAGCCTGATGGCTACAAAAAACAGAAGGCCTGACCTTGGTATTGCGACGCGGCTACTCACGCCGAAGTTGCAATCGCGACCGGCATGACGTAATTAGCGGCCAAATCGAGCCGGAGATTGCGGCATTTTTCCAGGGCGAACTGCCGAGGTTCTTCGCGGCAGAGGCACAGCGCCAAGAATCGATCCGGTCCCACGAAGCGAATCGGGCTGGCCACGCGGCGCGTCGAGACCCCACGGGCGTCGACGTAATCAAACACCACAACCAAGTCGTCCGATTGCTCCATCGCTCGATGAATTAATTGCCGCACGTTATTTTGCCTCCAATGAAGTTCTGAGTGGAATTTGCAATTCGACCGTCTTTCCCAGCCTCGCGATATCTCAAGTATCGGCGCGGTTGTGACACCTTAGGTCTCGGCAGGCGAACGTCGTGGAAATAGTCGAATTGAATTGGGATTGGTGGCAACACAGTGCTGTCCCCAACGGGCTTGCCCCGTTCGGTGAATCAGAACTCGAGCAGCAACGTTGGATAGGCGACCTTCGAATCGCAAGGGATTGTCAAGCAACCATCGACCCGCTGACGCCAACCTTCGGTACCGATTGCCGCGAGAATCTGGTTCACCGCACGAGGCAAGCTCGCGGGGGTTCATAATTTGAACCGGAGACTCCGTTTAGCCGACTAATCTCCCGTTCCAACGGGACTAGCCCATTGGGGACGATTGTGCGCGCCATGGTTTGATTCGAGCCAGATTTACAGGCACGTTACGTTTTTTGTTGCCCGACCATTTCGGGAGCGATAGACTGGCAATATGAAAACTACGGTCCTATCGATCTGTTTTGGCTGGATTGCTTGTCTCGTTAATTGCGTGTTCGCCGACGACGACAAGTCCGATGTGGAGCTTCTTGATTTCGCTCGCGATCGGGCACAACAAGTTCGCGTGATCCCCGATCCATTTCAAATCTATTCGCGGGTCGCCTTGCAATGTGATGCTCCAACCTCGGATCAACTAAAGACAGAGGCATCGAATCCTCATTATCGCGCGGCGGTTTGTGTTTACGCCAATGGCGGTGCCGTTGCGCCGCTTTGGGATCCCTATGAGAAATTTCCCATCGGATCGATCTTGCTGAAAGAAAAGTTCGATGACACAAATCTCGAGCAGCCCACGTTGTACACGGGAATGATCAAACACGACGCAGGGTACTTTCCCGATTGTGGCGATTGGGAGTTTTTTACATTGGACGGTCATCTCACCAAGGTAACTTCGCGGGGCAAGCTTGAATCCTGTGCCGCCTGCCATCGCGAGTTTGCAAAATATGATTATGTGAGCAAAGAATACGCCGCCTGCCCAACGCACGTAATGAATGCCTGGATCAACGACGAATGGCGTGCCAAGGAAGGAATCGCGTCGGGGACCGACAACGTCTTTTACTTGCCGGCAAGTTTGGCGAAAACGTCCGGATCAAAACTCGGCCGCGCAGAAGCTGTCCAGCGCTGGTACCAAGCGAATATTCACAGAAATGATCTAGGTTCACTATCGGCCCCTGAGGACCTTTCTGAATTCGGTGGCCCGACGTTGCGGTACGAGCCGGACGAAACGAAGAATACGCTGGGGTATTGGACCAACGTCCACGATTGGGCGAGTTGGAAAATCGACGTGCGAAAACCGGGATCGTATGAAGTCTCAGTCTTGCAAGGCTGCGGCAAAGGAAGCGGCGGCGCCGAGGTTGCCGTTAGCGTGGCGGATCAATCACTGACGTTTGTCGTCGAAGACACCGGGCACTTTCAAAATTTCAAATGGCGCGAGATTGGCCAAGTTAAAATCGGCGCAGCGGGTGAGTACACGCTGACGGTCAAGTCGCGATCCAAGCCCGGCGCCGCCGTGATGGACTTGCGGCAAATCATCTTGCGGCCGACCGACGCACGATCGGAAAAATAGCCCTGAGAACGAGCGAAAGGCGACAATGGTCTGCCGCTCGTTTGCTAAGTTTCCTGCGTTTTGGGTATGATGCCAGCATGACTTCGACACAACCAGAACGACGAGATGCGCTAGCGGCGCTGCGAATCCAGCGGCCGGAAGAATCGGTTCGGACCGCTCGACCGCGCAAGCGTTGGTTTCGTAGGTTTGGTGCGCTCGTGCTGTTGCTCGGGCTCCTCTGCGGCGGGTACGTTGTCGCCTCGAAGTCCGGATGGATCGTCGGCGCGCCGCAGTGGCTGCAAGTGCCCGAGATCATTCAATCGCGCGTCGAAGTCCGGGTCGTTCAGCCGACCGTCGAATCGGGACGTTCTGCCGATGCACTTGTCGTTGCCTCGGGTTATCTGGAGTCGCGGCGGCAAGCCCGCATCGGCGCTCGAGCTCCGGGGCGGATCGAAATCGTCCATGTCGAAGAAGGGAGTCCGGTCAGCAAAGACCAAGTTCTCGCGATTCTGGAACACGCAGATTTGGACGCCTCGTTGGCCGCTACCCGCGCCTCATTTTCCCGCGCTCAGTCGCAGGTCGCCGAACAGGAAATTGCGATTGCCCAAGCAAAACGCGACTTCGACCGAGCGGAGGAACTTTGGAACTCCAAAGCGATGTCGGAATCGGAATTCGACAAAAAAAGATTCGATTACGAGTCGCTGGTCGCCCGCCGCGATTCGATGAATGCCGATCTGCAACTTGCCGAAGCACGGATTAGCGAATCCGAACAATTGCGGGAAAACATGTTCATTCGTGCGCCGTTCGACGGCACCGTGATCTCGAAGGACGCCGAAGTCGGCGAATCGATCATGCCGGGTGGAATGGGCGAAGCCTCGGGACGCGGCTCGGTCGTGACCATCGCCGACTTGTCGAATTTGGAAGTCGATTGCGACGTTAAGGAAGACTACATCAGCCGCATTACCGAAGGCCAAACAGCCGAAGTCGTCGTCGACGCAGTCCCGGATCGACGCTACCAAGGCCGCGTGCGAAAGATCATTCCTATGGGCGACCGGGCGCGGGCCACGATCAAAGTCAAAGTCGCCATTGTCGATGCCGATTCGCGCCTCTTTCCCGAAATGAGCGGCACGGTTTACTTTTTGCCATCCGAGGATGCCGAAAAGGCCATTGCCGATGACCGGCCGCGTATGTTTGTACCGAGCTCGGCTGTCGCGGCGGTCGATGGCGCCAAAGTCGTTTGGATCGTTGACGCCGAAAATCGGGCCCGAACCAAATCGGTAACAACGGGCACATCACGCGACGGACGGACGGAGATTCTCGGCGGACTTGGTGAAACAGATCGCGTGGTTGCCGATCCAGCGAAACTTACCGCCGGACAGCTTGTGAAAACCTTGGAAAACTGACAGGCTATTCGGAAACTACGGGTCTATCTGGTAACCACACGCCCCTCACCCTGCCCTCTCCCCAGAAGCTGGGGCGAGGGAACCAGAAAATGTAGGAGCTTTGAGTGAACGATCAAGCGAAATCGTCGGAGCCGATCGTCGTCATCCACGATGTGTACAAAGAATTTTATCGCGACAAGATTACGATTCCGGTCTTGATGGGTCTGAATTTGCGCGTGCAACCGGGCGAGTTTTTGGCCTTCATGGGACCCTCGGGTTCCGGCAAATCGACGCTGCTCAATATGGTCGCTGGACTGGATAAGCCGACATCGGGTCGAGTTACCGTGTGCGGGACGGATCTGGGACAGAGTTCGGAGGGTGAACTCGCCAAATGGCGTTCCCGCCATGTTGGGTTCATCTTCCAGCTCTATAACCTCATTCCGGTGCTGACGGCGTTTGAAAACGTCGAGTTGCCCTTGACGTTGACGCAATTGTCGCGGCGGGAGCGCGATGAACACGTGCGGGCGGCGCTCGAAGTCGTGGGGCTGACGGATCGCATGGACCATTACCCGCGACAACTTTCGGGTGGCCAGGAACAGCGAGTTTCGATCGCGCGCGCGATCGCCACCGATCCCACGCTGATCGTCGCGGACGAGCCGACCGGTGATTTAGACGCAAAATCAGGCGCGGAAATTCTCGATTTGTTGGTCCGACTCAACGAAGAATTCGACAAGACGATCATGATGGTCACGCACGATCCCCACGCCGCGGAACGAGCCCAAAGGATTCTGCACTTGGAAAAGGGCGTGTTGGTGGACGACATCCCGACGACGGGGACAGGGGCTAGGCGATGAGACATTGGAAATACATTTGGCGAAACGTTACGCGCAACAAAGTGCGAACGATATTGACCGTGCTCTCCGTCGGATTCAGTTTGGCCCTGCTGACCGTACTGCTTGGATTCATGGTCATGCAAGGAATTTGGAGCACCGAAGCCAAAAAATATAACCGCCTCGTCGTGATGAATAGTATGGGCTTTGCCGGACGAGTCCCCATTTCCTACGTCGAAGAAGTTCGCCAGACCAAGGGCGTCAAGTCTGCCGTTCAATATGCCTGGTACGGCGGAGAGTACAAAGTCGAAAAATATCCCTTTGCCCAGTTCGGCACCGATCCACTTCACGTATTCGAAGTCTGGGACGAATTCAAGATCGATCCACAGCAACTCAAGAATTGGCAGGCCAACCGCCAAGGCTGCGTTGTTGATCGACGGCTGGCCGAAAAACGAGGCTGGAAGATCGGCGAACGGATCCCGCTCAAAGGGACGTATTTCCCCTACAACCTCGATCTCGAATTGGTTGGAATTTTTGACACGCCCCAGGCAATCGATTCACTTTGGTTTCATTGGGACTATCTCAACGAAGGACTCAAGCAATCGTCCAGCCGCGCCACTGAACACGCGGGGACAATCTTTGCCAAAACCGAAAGCGTTGCCGTTTTGCCGGCGGTGATCAAATCGATTGATGAGCGCTACGCCAGTTCGGATAATCCCACGCGCAGTCAAACCGAAGCCGCCTTCGCTCAAATGTTTGCCGATATGCTGGGAGGTATGCAGACCAAAATACTATTCCTTGGCTTGGCCGTGTTTTTTGCGTTGACGTTGGTCTCTGCAAATGCAATGGCGATGGCGATGCGCGAGCGAACAACGGAAATCGCGGTCCTAAAAGCGATTGGCTTTTCTCGGGCGCGGGTATTGGGGATCGTCTTGGGCGAATCCTGCGCCATTTCGATGCTCGGCGGCGTCTTCGGTATCGGATTGGGATGCGTTTTTCTCAATCTGTTACACGACCTTAGCCCCCAGTTCTTCCAATTCACGTTTCAAGAAGTCTTGGGACCATGGATCGCCTATATGACGTTGATTGCGGTGGGATTGGGACTGGTCAGCGGGATCGTACCCGCCATCCTTGCCGCGCAGTTATCGGTCGTCAACGGTTTGCGCCGCCTGGTGTAGAAAAGTGCTTCGTCATGATCCCCATCAAATACAACCTGAGAAATTTGCGGGAACGCTGGGTGACAACGCTGTTGACGGTCATCGCGACCGGAATCGTCGTGTGGGTAACCGTCATCGTGTTTGGCTTTGCCGATGGCATGGAGCACGCGCTTAGAATTGCTGGTGACCCTACCGACCTTATCGCTTTGCGGCAAGGATCAAACGACGAAACCGGCAGCACCGTCGGGATCCAGGTGGCTCGCGATATTGCAAATTTGCCTGGGATTGCTCGGACTGAACAAGGGGCACCGATGTGCTCAAGTGAATACGTGACGATTCTGGTTCGACCGCGGCGCAGCGGCGAAAGAGTCAACCTGATCGTCCGCGGCCTTGATCCAATCGGTCGTACCTTGCGATCCAACTTTCAGATCGTTCAAGGACGAGACCTCGAGCCCGGTGTCAACGAAGCGATTACCAGCGAATCGATGGCCCGCCGATTTCAGAATCTTGCGATCGGGGAAAAATTGGAAATCAACAAGGCCGAATTTACGATCGTCGGTTATTTTGCGGCCGACGGCAGCTCGGCCGAATCCGAAGTCTGGGCCGATCGGCGCGACTTGACCAGTGCGCGGCGCATCCCCGACGCGATTTCCAGCGTTAACTTGCGCTGTGCGGATGAAGCATCGCTGACGGAAGTTCAACGGCGACTGGAAAACGATGATCAGTTTAAATTAAAAGCCGTCCGCGAGACGGAGTATTTTGAGGAACAGATGACGTCGACGATTTCCCTGAAAGTATTCGGTTATGTGCTCGCGGGTTTTCTCACGTTTGGGGCGATGTTCGCGGCGGCCAATACGATGTACGCGGCTGTTGCAGGCCGGGCCCGCGAAATCGGCACGCTTCGGGCATTGGGCTTTCGCCGACGGAGCATTTTGACGTCGTTTTTATTGGAGTCCGTCGTGCTCTGTTTGATGGGCGGGCTGCTTGGATGTCTCGCAACCCTACCCTTCAATGGCATGTCGGACGGCACCGCAAACTGGGCGACGTTTAGCGAGATCACTTATTCGTTTCGCTTTGGCCCCAACATCCTGTTGAGAGGTGTGATCATGGCACTTGCCATGGGACTTTTGGGCGGATTGCTGCCTGCCATTCGCGCCGTACGACTGCGGATCGTCGATTCGTTGCGTCAAGCATAGTCGGGCGTGCGTACGATTGACCCTCAAGTGCTTTCCCCAAGAACTGCACTGGCAGAGCCAGTGGCACACAAGACAGAAGCGAGCATTCGTGTGCCACTGGCTCTGCCAGTGTTTTGAAATCACGTATTTGGCGATGACCGCACGAATCGTCACGGAACGTGCTTTTTCGACATGCCGGTGGTCAGCGCCATGAAGACCGATTCCAAGTCGACTTCTTCCTCGCGGAATAAAGTCAAAGCCAGGCCATTTTGCACGAGCATGGTCGCAATCTCGGAATAATCCGTGGTCGTCGATTTCAATGTCACGGTCAGGTGCCCGTCACCAACCACCACGCGTTCGACGAGGGGATGCGCTTGGAGCAATTCCGTTGCCTTATCTTGCTGGCTTTTGACGTCGATCTGTAAGACGGTTCGATCTCGAACGCGTTTCATCACATCGGCCATATCCGCCGACACTTCCATGATCCCCTGCTCAATGATTCCGATTTTATTGCAGATGTCGGCAAGCTCTGGCAATATGTGGCTGGAGACGACGATGGTCTTTCCCATTTGACCCAATCGCCGAAGCAAGTTTCGCATTTGAACGCGAGCCCGCGGGTCGAGACCGCTGAGCGGTTCGTCCAAAAGGAGGACTTGGGGATCGTGCAAAAGCACGCGGGCCAAGCCCAACCGTTGGGTTTGGCCGCGCGAGAGCGTATTAGCAAACGCGTCGCGCTTGAAATCAAGGTCGACGATTTCCAGCAATTCATCACAACGCTTGCGCCGTGCTTGGCCGCGGATTCGATACGCCGCCGCGAAAAACTCCAAGTACTCGATGACTTTCATGTCGTCGTAGACGCCGAAAAAGTCCGGCATGTAACCGACGAGGCGGCGAATTTCCTTGGGGTTGTTGTAGATCGAATGTCCGCAAACGTAGGCTTCCCCCCAACTCGGCTCCAACAACGTGGCGATGATCCGCATGGTTGTCGTTTTGCCCGCCCCGTTGGGTCCGATGAAGCCGAACAAGTCCCCGGCGGCGAGGTCGAGCTCGATCCCCTTGATGGCGAACATCTCGCCATACTTCTTCGTAAGATTTTCCGTCTTGATCACGTCAGCTCAGCGGTTGGAGAAAAGTTATAGTTGAAATTACGATCGGCGTGAACGCGATCCAGTCCCACATCGAATGCCGCGGCTGCGGAGACCGCTTGGTTCGGCAACAAGGCGATCGTTCGTTCATCTTTTTGACGGCCGGACGAATCGAACTGGGAACACGAATCGGACAAACGTTGTTTTGAGGTCGAAGTCCGGCGGTGTTTTGCGATCGGCCATCGCCAAAGGGCTTGCCGCAAAGTCATCGATTCGGCAGACAAAAATGGCACGACCCAACGCCAATTGCTCGCTCAGGTCAAACTCGTTTTGATAACTGTTGGATAAACCGGTGAAATCCTCTCCCCCGGCCGCGCGAAAAAACATGAACATTTCGAACACGCGCGGGATGCGGCGATCGGCCGTCGCCCATCGTGCGACCTCCGCGTTGGCATCGGCGGCTTGCAAGTAAACCTTCAACGATCGTTCGCTTCCAGAATTCAAGTCCAGTGAGCCACCGACCGGGCATTCCCCGAACCGATATGCCGTGTTGCCGTACAGTAAGACACAATTACGAAGCTCGCGCCCAAAAGGATTGCGAAACGAGCCCCCCAATTGTCTGCCTTGTTCTTGAAAGGTGACTTCGCCGAGGTCCTGCCAGCTGTGTTGCCCCTCCCATTTCGCGAATAGTGGCTTGGTCGACGCCACCGCGATGGGCGCACGCGCGACCGATCCAGTGGTCGAATCGGCGTTGGCGATCAGTTCGATGGCATAAGGACTTCGGAATAATCGCGTCACCGTGCGCGAATCCATGCCACCAATCCCGTCACCCGGCAATCCCTGTGCCGAAATCAACCGTGTCCGAAGATCGACCCCCAATTCATTGTTTCCCGGCAGTCTTAAATCGAACGTCTGCGTGCGCGGGCTGTAGATGTTGGCCCAAACGCCGCCGCGCACAGCGTTCCCCGACGCGTCGACATCGACGATTTCCGTGTGATTGACCAGGACCTTGTCGGGTTTCGATTTCTGGACCAAAGTCCAGGCAGCCCCCGCGAAGACGAGCATCATGACGGTCGACGTCACCCAGGTCCATTCCATGCGACCGAGAACTCGATTGAGTAAAAAGTAATCCAGAGGACCGATGCAAATCGTATACAGGACGATCAGCGCCGCGACCAACATGAAGGTGACAACCGAGACTCCCCGAAACCGTTCCCCCGCTGACCTCACCTGCCCGCTGAGATCGCGATAGCCGTGATTGACTGCCGATGCATTCGCTATCGCTTTGACTAACCCGGTCTCCTCGCCAGCGTGGCCCAGCAATCGACTGAGCAGTCGTGGATTGCCTTTCCATTGGTCAATGAGCGGCTGCTCCAAATCAAAGCTCACGAAAACAATTTCTCCCAAACCAACGCTTCGCCGATGGATGAGAGAAGTATTTCCTTGCCGGACTTCCACCGTTCCCTCGACCGAATCAAAGGTGGCGACTTTGAGCGACTGGGTTGCCGAATCCGTGATCAACTGACCTACCGCGGATCCGGCGTAAAACTCAAGCGAGTCTGCTTGCGTTAGAGCCTCCAATCGACGAAAAGGTCCCGGCCCAAATCGTTCCAATGACTTGCCGCCAGCGACAAGCTGTTCCGCGTTTTCACCGACGCTCAACACCAGCCGTCCGCCGAGGCTGATCCACTTCCACAAGGCATCGATCTGCTCAGCGTTCATGCGCAGCGCGATGTTATCGGTCGTACCGGTCGTCATGATGACGAGATCGACGCCGTCGTATTCGAACCACCGCGTAGGCAGTTGGCTTTCATCGTCGACGGAAATCAAGCGCCGTTGTTCCGTCCTGCTGGGGGTGCCAGAAGGGGGGAGATTCAGCGGCGCTCCGAGCCGCAACACCACTTGATCGGTAGCTGGAACCACGACAAACGAATCGCTCAAGCGACCCCAGGATTTGCTGGCGATCACTTGCCTTTGCGAATCGACCAATCGAATCGTCAACCCGGCGTCGAATCGGCCGATCCAAACGTGCCCACGAATCCAGCCGCCGCTATCCGCTTGAGGACGCGATCGATAATTGACGGGCACCGCATCGCTGTCGGTCGTCGCGAGTTCGAGTTCTGCGCCGGGCGGCAGGCGAGTTTCATCGATTCGAATACGAACCGGAGTCCAATGGCCGATCTTGATGCGTCCGGCGTGCCCAATCTGCACTTCGCGAATTAACTCGCCCAATTCGACCGCCACCTGCGCGGCGGTCTGGCCGCCGATCAGCGCGCTGACAAGCAAAACGATGGCTCCGACGCGCGCTGGACCAAGATATTGCATGACAAATTAGAACGAGGGAGACTCAAGCATGATGACAACCGCGATATTCTCGTGGAGCACCACAATCGGGACAAATGGCAGTCAAAACGTATTTGCAGTTCAACGTTCAGCATATCTGAGCGCGGATAAATTGGCCATTCGCCGACGAGTTAGTTAATCCGCAAACTTAAGTCGGCGGGAGCTCTTTCGCTTGCGCGTTTTGATGTTGCGCATTCTTAGGCCCGAAGGGCCGACACAACCTTTGCCGGCGGTGTTAAACCGCCGGCTAGCCTTTATCTCAAAGGTCAAAGGCCCGGAGGGCCGATACAAAGGCGATGTGTCGGCCCTCCAGGCCTAAATAGAAGTTTTGTCCACGCGCTCCGGGGCCTCCCGGCCTCCGGCAGTGAATGTATCCGTCCTCCGGCCCTAAGAAATCGCAACATCAAAGCTTGCGCGTCAGGCGTCAATTGCCGGTGGATGCGCGTCTCGCGCCACGGTGTTAGCGCAACTTCAATGTCCGCGCCGTGGGACGTGCAATTCAAGGCTTTTCGTCGGATGGGCAAGTGCACGCCATTCGGCCGCAGCCGGGACAGCCAGAGCCGTACTTTTTCGCCACCGCCGCACTCAGATCGACGCCGGCGACGTTGGCGATCGTCGCCAGCCAGGCCAACACATCCGCGAACTCTTCGTCGAGGTTTTCGGTATCGGATTGTCGCAACGCCGTCGACAGCTCACCGATCTCCTCCATCAACCACATAAACGTCCCGGAAACACCACGCGCGACGTCTTTGTCGTAGTACATGTCGCGGATGAGTTGTTGAAAGTCGGCCAAATTGACCAATTGCGTGGATACCATTGCGTTTGCCTCACGAAGTACGACGGCCGAATTGGCCCCGATTATAACGTCGACCCGATCTGGACGAAGGTTGGTTTTTGAGAATACTTGGATTTGCCGAACAACCGGAAATCGCTTCACAACAGAATTCTTTGGAGATCCCTTTGCAGTTTGAATTCCACGCCGTCGCGCAGCGCGACGATATTCCGTTGGGTGAAGGCCGCTCGTTCGATGTCGGCGACAAGCGAATCGCCGTTTTCAACGACGGCGGCAACTATTTTGCCATTGACGACACGTGTCCGCACATGGGAGCGTCGCTGTCCACCGGCGAATTAGAGAACCATGTCGTAACGTGTCCGTTGCACGCTTGGCGATTCGACGTGCGCGACGGCACCTGGTGCGACAATCGCCGCGTCAAAATCGACTCGTTTCCAATACAATTAATCGGCGACGAAATCCAGGTCGGCATCCCCGGTCAAAGTTGAAAGTTGGAAGATGAAGGAAAAACAATTTCCCTCCCCCGCCGCGGGGAGGATTAGAGAGGGGGGATACATTCCCGAACGAGTTTGAGAACCTGATTGAGAAGGAAATTAGTACCTCCGAGGACACACGATTCCGTGTTCGAACGCACTGAGAAATGTGATGCGATCCCAAGCAACTCCTGAACACTGAACTCTGTACTCGGAACTCTGACTTTCAACTTTCAACTCTTTCAGTCAACTCGCCGCACGGTCAGACCCACGCGACTTTCGATGCGAGTAACGATGGTCTTTTCGCGATACGTGGACTCCGTCACCAGCAAACTCTCGACACTCCCTTCGGTAATCATGCCGCGCTCCGAGTCAAACCAAATCGTGCCCGTCCCCTTTTGGCTCTTAATCTTGGCCATCGAGGGAGCAACCGAGCCCTGCGGCGCGGCCGCGGGAGGGGCGAGCAACGTCAAGCTGGTGGTCAGGTCAATGCGTTCTTGCGGCACGTTTTGGTGCGATTCCCGACCGACCCACTTCAACGATTGCGCGCGACGAAACCGGCCGGCGGCATTGGCAAACTCCCTTGCGTTCGACCAATTTCCGCCGACTTTGACGTCCGCTTCGGGAAATGGCGGCGCGCTCGAAGCAAACAACTCTTGGAGTCCCTCGTCCGTGAGCAATTGACGAATTTGCATTGATTGAGGCGCTTGGCGGAGGGCGTCTTTGGTGGCCGCGTCGATTTCGACTTTGGTGACTTCACCGCGAGCTGAGACCGCAAGCTTGATTTCGCGCCCCACAACCGATTGCAAATTCTCGAGCGAGTCGACTTCTTGCTCGTTCGGCTTGGGTGGGGACGGGGCAGCGGTATCGACCTGTAACGTACGCACACCGTCGGCGACGGGCATCGTGATCTTGAGCCGAACGGCTTGGATCACCATGGAGACTTGTGCCGTCCCAGCATCGTCGACCTCTTGCACTGACCATGTCGCCTGCAGGCCGCTGCTGGTTTCCAAAGTTTGCTTGACCAAGTCGACTTCTGTTTCAAGCGACGTCGACTGATCGATTTGCATCTCGATTTTTTGGCCGGACTGAAACTTCCAGCGAAGCGATTGGTCCTGAGCGACGGCCGACGAGTTGAGCGTGCCTGCGCTGAACATCGCGAGGAGGAGCATCCAGATACGAAACCTCCCAGAGACCCGAAAAACCCCCTCACCCTGCCCTCTCCCCCGAAGACGGGGGCGAGGGAACGAAATTGACTTTCGAGTAGGCTCTTCGATTGCACACCGAGGTCGCATATATCCTCTTCTCACATTAGTCGCCCTTGGGCTGATTATATCGAGTGCGACTGGCCAGAGTTGAGGACGATCGGCTGCGCTGTCGTTTGGCGACGAATCATGTCGGCCCAAGCTTCAGGATCCTGAGCGATAAGGGGCCACGTGTTGTAATGCGACGGCAAAACCCAAGTCGGTTGAATCAAGAGGGTGGCCGAAACGCTGTCGACCGGTCCCATCGTGAACAGATCGCCGATGGGGAGGATGGCGGCGTCGATTCCCATCTTGCCGATCAACTGCATGTCACTAAACAACGCGGTGTCGCCGGCGAAATAGATTTTCTTGCCGGCGATGGTCACGACAAATCCCGCCGGATTTCCCCCATAAGTGCCGTCCGGCAGCTCGGAACTATGGTGGGCAACCGTCATTTTGACTTGGCAAAATCCTAAATCCTTTTGCCCTCCCAGATTCATGCCCACCGCGTTTACGACTTTGTGTTTCGCTTGAAGCCAGTTTGTAATCTCGTAGGCCGCGGCCACAGTTGCTTGATGTTCGTTCGCCAAGGTCGCGCAATCCGCACAATGGTCGGCGTGCCCGTGGGTAACCAGGATCAAATCGGCCGGACCGACTTGGGAAACCGTCGCAGCGCAGGCGGGATTATCGGCGATAAACGGATCGACGACGATCGTTTTGCCGCCGCTGCGTACGCGCCACGTGGCATGCCCAAACCAAGTCAACTCAATCGACATCAACCGTTCTCCCCAATGGGTTGCACAACGCCTCGTTCATTCCGCCGAGTTCAAAATCTCGTTCATGAATTTTTTGTATTTTTCGACTCCCGGTTGGCCGTAAGGGTTGATTCCCAAGAGTCGGCCTTCGACCACCGTAGCCAACATCAACATTTGAAACAACTGACCGAGGAAAAACTCGTCGATTTTCGGCAAGTGGATGTTCGTCGTCGGCCGACGATCCGAGCGCAGTGCTTGGTTGGTCCCGCGGATCGCGGCGTCCATCATTTGCGGCACCGTGCGCTGGGCAAGTCGATTCAGGTCATCCTGATCCTGGTCACTGGTGCCGACGCGGACTGCGTCGAATCGCCATTGATCAACGATCAGGTTGTTGAATATTTTGTCCCGGCGGCCCTCCTGATGCTGCTGGGCTCGCGAGTGCAAATCGCGCGTGTTGACGGTGGTCAGCGGGAGCGCACCCTGCCCTGCCTTGCCCAGACTTTCAGCGAGTAGTTGGTCATACCAAAAACCGACGTATTCCAAGGATTTATTCCAAATGCTGAGCACGCGCGTCGAGGCCCCGCGCTGTTCCCACAAATGGTTGATGGCGACGAAGTCCAATACCAAGTTGGATTCGCAGGGGGCTTGGCGAAAATGCTCGTTCATCGCCATCGCGCCTTGGACCAGCGCGACGATATCCAAGCCCAGGATTGCGGCCGGGACCAACCCGACCGAGGACAAAATGGAAAACCTCCCGCCGACTCCTTCGGGAACCAAGAACCGATCGACGCATCCCAAGGCCGTCGCCAAATCGGCTAACTTGCCAGTCGTTCCGGTAACCGGGACGACGTACTGACCTAGCGATTCGGAGCCGGACGCGTTCTGTCGCAGGGCCCGCAAAAATACGCGAAGCGAAACAGCCGTTTCGATCGTGCCGCCGCTCTTACTGATCACGACGATTGCCCAGTTTTTTTCTAGCGAGTCACCCGACGCATTATGCTGCAATAAATGCAACAGTCCTTGCATCGAATCGTTATCGAGGTTATTCCCTTCGAAATACATGCGCGGCCGCCCGCCCCGCTCGGCCCGCGTCAGCTCATTGAAATAGGGCTGGCAGCAGGCGTTCATCAACGCCATCGCGCCCGCGGATGAGCCGCCGATTCCCAACACGACGACGCGATCAACCAGATCGCGGAGCCGTTTTGCCGCGCCAATGATTCGTCCCAATTCGCTGTTCAGGCGATCTTGGTGATAGGCCGACATCAATTCGGCCGGCCATTCGATGAACGCCGTGTCCAATGGTTGTTTTGACGGCGGGATGGTTTGTTTTTGCTCCCACAGCGGAAGGTCGACGTCGAGAATTTCCGAACGGACTTCCGCCAATGGCGCATCCAGCCGCGACACATCCTCGCGCGTCAATCCCAAGTCTGCACCCAATGCCCCAGTCGGATCGAACCGCATTAATATTTCGCTCATGCTTTACTCGCAACCTGAATTGAATCCGAACGCTGCTTATTGTGCGGTTTGCGGCGTTCCGTTCAACCGCCCGCGCAGGCAAGACCGTCAACAATTCGAAACACGCCAATCTCGGTTCAACAATCGCTTGGGGTCCTGCTTTCGCGGGCACCGTTGACGGACCGACGGAAATACGTGAAAGTTTTGCTGAGATATAGCGATGACTCGCCAGGAGTTTTTCCCCAATATGGATCCCTATCAAGGAATCGACGTTCACGAGCAAACGCGGAAACTCCACATCAAAAACGATTCGAAGATCGTTTTGCTGGTAGCCGACGGCTTGGGTGGACTGCCACTGACGCCCGATGGAAAGACCGAACTGGAAACGGCGCGAAAACCCAATCTCGACGTGCTGGCCCGACGCGGCGTTCAAGGCGGCACAGTCCCGGTTTTCCCCGGCATCAGTCCCGGAAGCGGCCCGGGGCATCTGGCGCTGTTTGGTTACGATCCAATTCAATATCAAATTGGCCGCGGCGCGCTGGAGGCGACGGGGATTGGATTTGAGCTGGAAGCGAACGATGTCGCAGTGCGGGGGAATTTTTGCACACTCGACTCCCAAGGTAGAATCACCGACCGTCGGGCTGGGCGGATCGCTTCCGAAGAAAGCGCGGCGTTGGTAAAAAAGCTGCAACGCATTGCTATCCCCAACGTTCTGGTCTTCGTCGAGCCGGTGAAAGAGTATCGGTTTGTCGTCATCTTCCGCGGTCTGGAGGGGGATAACGTCGCCGACACGGACCCTCAAGCCACCGGTGTCCAGCCGCTGGCGCCTCATGCGCACGACCAAGCTAGCCAACGCACCGCGGAAGTCGCGGCCGCGTTTATTGCCCAAGCTCGAACGATACTTGCCGATCAACCCAAAGCCAATGGGTTGACGCTCCGCGGATTTGCCGCCAAACCGAAACTCCCCTCGTATGACGAGGTGTACGGCTTGAAGGCCGCGGCGATCGCCGTTTACCCGATGTACAAGGGACTGGCCCGATTGGTCGGCATGCAAGTTATCCCCGGTGCATCGACACTGGCGGAACAGATCGATTTGCTTCGCACGTCGTGGTCGGAGTTCGATTTTTTCTTTTTACATTTCAAGTACACCGACAGCACCGGCGAAGATGGCGATTTCGCAGGCAAAGTTCGACGCATCGAAGAACTCGACGCCGCCATCGCGCCGATCGTCGGCTTGAAGCCCGCGGTGTTGATCGTGACGGGTGATCACAGCACGCCGTCGTATTTAAAAAACCACAGTTGGCATCCGGTTCCAACCCTGCTCGTTTCGGATTGCTGCCGCCCTGATCGGCACACGACGTTTAACGAATTCGAATGTACGCGCGGTGGACTCGGCATATTTCCTGCCAAGTTCCTCATGCCGCTGGCCTTGGCCAATGCGCAGCGATTGAGCAAATACGGGGCGTAGTTGAGCCATTTGAGGTTGAACCCGATGGTTGGTCGTGTCGTCTTGTGCTACGCAAAAGAACGTCCTTTCGCGGAGAGGCTGTGAATTTATTCGTACGATGGCCTTTCCAGGCCGTCGATCGACCGGAAAACGACGGCCCAGAAGGGCCGCGCTACATCCAAACTTAATAAATTCACAGCTTGGGAGCGGAACGCGACTATCAAATGACCTTGAAACACGACGGCTAACGCTTGGTGCGTTCTAGTTCTTCTTTTTGGGCCGCCACGCTGTCGTCGGCAAATGGCTTTTGCTCGACCCGCGACCAGCCAATGGGCGTTTGAGGCCTAATGAATACTCTAAAGAAATCTTGCACTGCCGCAAAACCATTGATCCTGCGGTTTTCAAAGACAAAGGCGTGGCTCGATGGATTTTCCTTCGGGTGGTAACCCGGTGCAAAGATCACCATCGACTTGGGCAGGAAGTCCTTTTGCGAGATGATGATCTCGACGCGGCTGTACGTACGGGCATCTTCGAGTCGTTTGGGAATCGCTTCGAGCCAATATTCGTCCGTCGCACTGGCCGGGGTGATCGGGTGAATCCAGAATCGATTGAGCATGGTCTCCCGATTGGCACCAAACAAGAACGGCAAGGGACTGTTGACGAGGCCTTCCCCCTGAAATTCGGAGGGAATCTCGATATCCGTCAAAACCTTGTTGATGAAGTCGTAGTTGTAAGTGCACTTGCCATCACAAATCCATTTGAGTTTTAAGTCTTGATCCTCGCTCTTCTCCATATCGGGCAGATCGTTTTTCATTACGAATTTCCAGAGCTCGGTGGTTTCAAACATCGCCTTGTCGGGGGCCGCGTAGCGTAGCTCGCCGCGCCAGACTCGAAAGGCCGCCAATTCTTTTGATTGCGGATCGCGATAGGCACAGTTGGTCGGATCGTAATCCCATTGCGTGAAATCGCATTTGCATTGCTTGACTTGGTCGCTGCTCTTCTGCCAATAGTCGAGCAATTGACTGACGTGTTCCGCTTGATCGTCAGGAAGCGGCCACCACTCGGGTTGCGTGGGCGGCGCGGTCTGCTCGTCCTTTTGCAGCCCGGAATGATCGGCCGCCGGGAGGGTCGCGGGATTGGGTGACGGATCAGTCGTCGCGGCGGGAGCGGTGGTTTGATTGCCCTGTGGCTGACCCTGAACCGCCTGGCGTTCGGCTTGCCCGAGTGCAATCGCTGCGAAGAATGGGCTGACAAGACAAACGATGCCGACGAACAAAAAGCGGGAGAATCCTTCTCTCATATGGCTTACTTCCTTGAAGTCCGGACGTGATTGGTCTAGGCCGATCGAGCGAAAAAGTGTATCAACGCTTTAGGCTTTGACCTAGATCGAAAGTGGCGAAATCGCGCAGCGGGCGGCCTTCTGCGATTGGTTGTTTTTTGATTGCCAGCCGAAAGCTCCAGGCTCGTGGTTTTGGTGAAACGACCCCAGAATTGCGGAAAACGGACGAGGCTTTGAGCCAAGTTGGCCGAAATTCAGTTTAAATTTTCGTTTTGCTAGCTACAATGGATCTTCAAGGGAAGAGGCAACAATTCCCTTATTGTCTTTCTATGTGAGCCGAAACATGTGGCTGATCGTCTGGACCATTTTGTCTGTCGCGACGGTCCTCGGTCTTTCCCTGTTCCTGGGCGTGACCAACACCCGACTCAAAACTCGTTGCATGGTCGTAAAGCATGCCCGCGAAGGTTTGGAATTGCAGATCCAGCGGCGTCACGAAATGATAGACGCCATTCTGGACCCGATTCAACGCGACGAGTCGTACGATTTGGATTCCACAGACAACGTCGCATTTTTAGCCCAGCGAGCGCGGAGCACAGCCAATTTCTCCGAGCGTAGCCATTTTGAATCGGCACTCGCCGAGTCGCTCAAGGACTTGCTCACGGCAGTGGACAATTCGCCCGAGCTTTCCGTCAACGAATCGTACGCACGTCCGCGCCAACTCTTGAGCGACGCCGAGGACAATCTGCGAAATGCCCAGCGCTTCTACAATGATTCGGTACAACAGTACAACGCCATCCTCGAACCAATTCCCAATCGATTGATCGCCGCGATGTTTTCCTTTGCGCCCCTGAACACGATTGATATTGCTTCGGCGATCCCCGATACCGTTACCGTAATCGCGGAAGCGACCGTCAACATGGTCGCCGCACCAAAAGGCCGCAGTATTGGTGCGACAAAAAAGGTTTGAGGAGAAGTTTTCAGTGTTCAGTTTTCAGTGTTCAGTTTTCAGAAAGAGAAGCGGACAACGATCTCTGTACGACGATTTGTTCTTGATTGAACACTGAAAACTATTCATGAGACTCTATTGCGCCGGCGAAGAGCGCATGTAAGCGATGCGCTGCGGATTCGGCCGCCGCGATCACGGCGTGACCGGAAATCGATGCCTTCGCGTCGGCCGCCACGACATTGGTGATGATCGAGACGGCTAGAGTAGGTATGCCGTAGTACGACGCCGTGGCGATCTCCGGGATCGTCGACATGCCCACCGCATCCCCGCCAATCCGTCGACACATGCGATACTCGGCTCGGGTTTCATAGGTTGGTCCCAACAGCCCGACGTATGTTCCTCGCTGCACGACAAATCCCAATGCCCGGCCCACAGAATCTGCTTCTTCGAGGAGCATCCGATCGCAGGCCAAGTCGGCGCGAAATCCAGGTCGCAAGTTTTGGTCGATGGAATCGTTGTGATGGCGCGAGCTGGCTCGAAAAAACAGGTCGAGGTGGCTTTCGATGAGCATCAAATCGCCGACGCGATACGAAGGATTCACGCCGCCCGCGGCGTTGCTCAATAGGAGCCGCCGGATGCCAAGCCGTTGCATCACGTGGATTGGCAGCATCGTGTCTTCGATCGCATGTCCTTCGTAGAGATGAAAGCGTCCCTGCATGGCGATCACGCGCTTACCGGAGATGCTTCCGCAAACGAGCGATCCCTTGTGGCCGATTGCCGTGCTGCGCGGAAAATTTGGAATCGCGGCGTAGGGCAGGCGAAGCTCGACATTCAGTTCTTCGGCGACTTGTCCCGAGCCGGTCCCAAGCACTAATCCTGCTTCGGGCTGATGCGCCCACTGGCCCCGGATGGCGTTGACGGCCTGAGCGATCTTTTCGAGATAGGAGTCGACCGGCGGCATAGAGCAGGAGCTTTCAGTCAAAGGCGATCGCGGCCTAAGGACGCGCGAAGCTCGCGGTCGACACTCAAATCATTCTTCGCCCGCCAACACGCCGAGCAAAAGTCGCGATAGTTTGGGCTCGGCCTCATTGGCGGTCCGGATGATTTCCTCAACGTCCGCCGGCAGTAGCGCATCCGGCAAGCACATGTCGGTGATGATCGAAAAGCCAACCACGCGCAATCCGCAATGCACTGCCACGATTACTTCCGGGACGGTCGACATGCCGACGACATCGGCGCCGATCATCCGCAAGAAACGATACTCGGCACGCGTCTCCAAATTGGGTCCGGCCACCGCGACAAACACTCCTTGGTGGCAGACAATATCCTCGCGGCGGGCGACCGCCAGCCCTCGCTCGATAAGCGTTTGCTGGTACGGTTCACTCATGTCCGGAAACCGTGGGCCTAATCGATCGTCGTTAATTCCAATCAGTGGGTTGTCACCCATCAGGTTGATTTGGTCCTCGATCATCATGATATCGCCGCGGCGAAAGTACGGATTCAATCCGCCACAGGCATTCGAAACGACTAGCAAACCGGCTCCGAGGGCCTTGATCACGCGGACGGGCAGCGTGATCTTCTTTAACGGGTAGCCTTCGTACATATGAAAGCGACCTTCCATCGCAACGATGGGCCGACCGTTCAGATTGCCGCACACCAAGCGGCCGCGATGACTGGTCGCGGTCGATCGCAAGAAATGGGGGATTTCACCGTAGTCGATCGCCACGTCGACTTGGATTTGCTTGACAAGCGGTCCCAACCCGGTCCCCAAAATAATTCCAGCCTTGGGAGGAGTCTTCCAGCGATGCCGGATGAATTCCGCGGCCTCTTGAACTTGGTCGTAAAGTTCGAGCATGTGATTGATTTCGCTTCGAGAGAGCAATTGGGAAGTAGAACTCGCAACTATTTTGTCGTTTGGCTGCTGGCGTTCTGTGCCTGCGGCGCGTTGCTTGAGGCACGAAGGAATTCGATCGAGTCAATCAACCGCCGATCCACCCCCTCGAACCGCGCGGCAATTTCCGTGTCAAACGTCACCACCAACGACAGCCGTTGTCCGTCGGGCTGGGCAAGATGGTAATAACGCCATGTCACGTCGATGGCGTCGACTTTTCCCTTCACGTCAATTTGCATGACCTTCTGTCCACGATCGGTGGTGAAACTGTCGTCTCCGACAAGTTGCCCTTTGGTTTCCGTCGTTTTGGCGACGTCGCGGCGAAAGTCCTCGAGTGTGTACGCATCAGGTGACGGAAGACTGGTTAGGTACTGAACAGCGCACTGGCCCAATAAGAGGTTGGCATCGATGAACCGCAGTACTACCTTTTGGTCTTGATCTGCAATCACGTGCCAGCGACGATCGTAGCGTAGACGAAAGTCGTTGGTCGCATTTTGTAGGACCAAGGTGTCGGTCCATTGACGCTCGTTCAGTTTCGTGGATTCAATCTCCGTCTGCGGGAGAATATCGTCGCTGGGCCGATCGACGTGCATCTCCAGTTTGACCACGGCATCGAAGCCGGGCGCCGATTCGCAGATCGTCCGGTTTTCCTGGAGCGTCAAACGCAATTGTCGAGTGTAGCCGGCGCTCAAATCAAACTCGCACGTCCCTTGAACCTGAATTTCGGTTTCCGCGTCGTCGACGATGCCCGTCGCCGCGCCCGTTATCCGAATCGTGGCGACCCCGCGTTCGACTTGGGTTAGTTCAAGCTGGACTTCATTCGTTTGCAGTTTATCGATCGTCAAAACGTCGGCCAAAAGATCGTCGTTGGGTGTCCATTTTTGGTGGACCGCAACTTTCGTTGTTTCCAACATCCGATCCCAAACCAGCGTGCTGGCCGGAATCGTCAACAGGTCCAGTTCTCCTTGTTTCAAGCCGGATGTCGACGTCAGATAGCGAACGCGTTTGCCGGTTTCCGGGTTGCTCCGCCGATCTGCGATCAGCCATTCATTTCCGCGAGCTAACGTGAAGGATTGCTTGCCACGGCCATAGTCGATTTTGGCGCTGGCGGTTTCATATTCGCGTATATGTCGAGTCGATTTTTGGCTGCGCAGCTGTCTTTCGCGATAGATAAAGTTGCCATCGACCTCGAGGGGAAGATTGGTCGCACTCTCGCCGTCGAACTCCGCGGACACGTTGCCGCGGATCTCCAAATCAACGTCAACCCGTTGTCCGAGGGTATTGGGCCCTGTCGACCGCAGTTCGAAATCGTCGCCGATCAACATCGCGGGGGAGAAAAACAAGCCGCCCAATACTAACAAGCGAACCAAATTGGCCATTGTGAAGTCCTTTGTATGGCAAAAGAGCCAATCGGCAATCTCGACTGGCAAATTGTCTCAATGTGAGACTATAATTTAAAAAAGAGACGGTCTTGTTTTTCTTATCGGACGAGCGTAGCGCACGATTGGCCTGATTTTGGCCATTTTGCTCCCGAGGGGATTTGACTCTTAGGACCATAAGGAATATCCGGTTCGGCACGTGTTTTGCGGATAAGTTCAACTCGCCGCCGCGAGCGGCCAAACAGGCTGATGTTGAAGCAGAGTGTGTCGTTTGGTTGTTCGTTCTCGCAGCGCAGTGGTCGAAATGACGCACTTTGTCATGCCGCGAGATGTGGACTTTTAGTGTGATGGCAAACGAGGGCGAGAGAAATTGGCGAGGGCGGCAACTATTAATACGTGATTATTAGCGGAAAACGGAAACTTTTTGATATTCAAAGGGTCTTAAAGTCGGAAAACCATTTGTTTCCAATCAACGTAAATAGATGGTTGAGAGAAATTGGTCAAAGGCATCGAAGAGGAAAGATTCGGTGCCGCATCTTGGGCTGTGAGACAGACACAGCTCGAGCAGAATAGATAGAGAGAGGGGTGGACGATGCATACGGAATTCAAAAACGAGTCGATTCGCGAACTGCGTGATCAGTTGGTTCGCTTTGCGCCGCGGGAAAAGAAGATCGAACAGATCGACCGCGCTGAAAAACTGCTCCGCGAGATCGATGGCAAGCGTACGTACAACTACGAATACGTATCCTTCCGTGTGACCTCGCATCGCCCGCAGAACGCACCCGTCATTTCGATCTCGGCGGACGACGTCCGCCACGATTTACATTGCCTCATCGAGGATTTGTCCGAATCGGCGGATATCCGCATCGAAGACGTTGGCCAACCCGTCCATACCGTGGAAGACTTGAGCAAGATGTTCAATGTCTCCACGAAGACCATTGCGCGCTGGCGTCAACATGGCTTGGTAAGTCGCCGCTTGATTTTTGATGGCGGCCGTAAGCGCGTTGGCTTTTTGCAAAACAGCGTCGACCAATTTGTGAAGTCCAACCGGCTGAGAGTCCTCCGCGGCGAGCGATTCAGCCAATTGTCCGATCAGGATCGGGATGACATCATCGAACGTGCACGTCGCTTGGTTCAGGCCGGTGGCTGCCCAGCCGAAGTCACTCGCCGCATCGCCGAACACATGAACCGAAGCGTCGAGACGATTCGTTACACGATCAAACAATTTGACGAACGTAATCCGGCGATTGCGGTTTTCCCCGATCAAACCGGGCCGCTCAATTTGGAAATGAAGGAGCGGATCTACGCCGATTTCATGTCGGGCAGATCCGCCGATTCAATTGCCAAGCGCTATTGCCGCACCAAGGGGACGATCTACCGTGTGGTCAATGAAATGCGGGCCGCTTCGATTATGGAGTTGCCGCTCGATTACATCGACAGCTCGGAATTCCATCGTCGCGGCGCCGACAAGCGCATTCTGGAATCGGAAATGCCGCAACCCGAACTACGGCAGCGAAAAATCCGTCCCCCCAGCGGCTTGCCGCGCTACTTGGCGTCGCTGTACGAGGTCCCGCTGCTCACCCGCGAGCAAGAATACTACCTGTTCCGCAAGATGAATTATTTGAAGTTCAAAGCGTTGCGGATTCGCGAACAACTCGACCCCAACCATTCTCGTTCCACCGACATGGACGAAATTGAACGGCTCTACGAAGAAGCCGTGCAGGCCAAGAACGATATTGTCCAAGCCAATTTGCGGTTGGTCGTGTCGATCGCCAAGCGCCACGTCAACGGGAGCGATGATTTCTTCCAGTTGATCAGCGATGGCAATATGTCGCTCATTCGGGCCGCCGAAAAATTCGACTACTCGCGCGGCAATAAATTCAGCACTTACGCGAGCTGGGCCATCATGAAGAATTTTGCCCGCTCGATTCCGGACGAGTTCAAACAGCGCGATCGCTTCCGACCAACCTCCGAAGCGATTTTCCTCGCGACGGCCGACCAACGACCCGACCGATTCTCGCTGGAAAATGCCCAGAACATTCGCCAGCAGCAAGTCAATCGAATCCTGCAAAGCCTTGATGAGCGCGAACAAAAGATTATCATCAGCCGATTCGGCTTGAACTACGAGCACGAACCGCTCACGCTCAAGGAAGTTGGGACGGAATTAGGCGTGACCAAGGAACGCATTCGGCAAATTGAATCCCGGGCCCTGCACAAACTCCGCCAGGCGGCCAAGGACGAGAATCTGGAAGTCCCGGAATAAAACCCAGGCTCAACGTTGGTGCAATTCCCGCTCTACAGTTTGTCATCACCCTATTTCGTTTAACGCCCAGCCGCAGGCGCCGGCATCCTTGTTTCGAATAAGGGCGTGGGCAACTTTCATCCCTGGCTCGAGCTTGGACCTACCATGCAAATCCACCTGCAACAAATTGAGCCGTTTGACATTTCTACGGGCTTTCACGCCCGCTTTATTCATTCCGAAACCATGACGTTGGCCTACGTCGAAATCGATGCCGGGGCGGAATTGCCGGAACATTCCCATGTTCATGAACAAGTCGTTAATATGCTCGAGGGAACGTTTGAGCTTCGCCTCGGCGGCCAGACGCTTCGGCTCGAGCCGGGTCAAGTCGTCATCATCCCGTCGAATTTGCCGCACTCGGGGAGAGCCATCCGCCGCAGCAGGATCCTGGACGTATTCCATCCTGTGCGGGAAGATTTTGTCAACAAAAAAGTCGCCTACGCCGCGCGTTGAACGCCCGTTGCCCGGAAGCCGGAACGGCAGTGTCAACCCAGCTTCCGATCTGCGAACCCAATCGAATCTGATACCGAATGAGCAAATCGACGATTCATGCCTTCGACGCTTTGGCGGAGCCGCGGCTGCCATTCACGGCGATCGTTTCGCTGTTCGGTGACGATCGCTTTCTGCAATTGGAGGTGGTTCGCCATTTAATCGCGATTTGGATCGGCGACGAGCAGGCTGAGTACGCCGTCTCACGACTCGACGGTGAACTGGCGCAATGGCCCGATATCGCGGATTCTTTGGCGACGGGTTCTCTTTTTTCGGCATCCGGCCGACGAATCGTCGTCGTCGACAATGCGAACGATTTCGTCAAGAATCATCGGGCCTCGCTCGAAGAGCTTGCCGACAAGTCGAGTGCGTCTAACGCACTTGTGTTGTGCGTCGATACTTGGCCCGCGAATACGCGACTGTACAAAGTCATCGATAAATCCGGACTGCAAGTCGATTGCAATCCTCCGTCGACAACGCGGGGGAAATCCAAGCAAGTCGACGAAAGCCGAATCAGCCAATGGCTGATCGCGCGGGCTCGATCCCATCACTCGCTCGACTTATCGAAACCCGCCGCCCGGCAACTCATCGATCTGAGCCCTTGCAATTTTGGCTTGTTCGATCAACAACTTGCCAAAATGTCATGCTGCGTCTCGACTGGTGAAGCCATTACCCCGGAAAATGTTGCGGAATGGATTGGGGGGTGGAGAATCAACACGGTGTGGCAAACGATCGATGCGGCAGTTGATGGCGATTCCAAAAAAGCATTCACCTTACTCAACGATTTGTTGCAATCCGGTGAACATCCGCTCGCGCTGTTCGGGCAAATCTCTTGGTCGCTGCGGCGCTACGGCGAAGTCCTCGAGCTCTACGACCGCGGACAACGAGACGGCATTCGACCGACGATTCAAGACTGCCTTGGACCCGCAGGCTTTCGATCATGGGGTGGCGAACTGCAAGCCGCTGAGTCTCGACTCAAACGACTGGGTCCCCAACGGGCACGCCGAATCTTGCGCTCGCTTCTCCAAACCGATCTCGCGCTCAAGGGATCCCATTCGAACGAATCTCGCGGCCGTTTCGTCATGGAGCGCCTGATTGCGCGCTTGGCCACTCCGTTGGCGGTGAACGCAGCACGCTAGAGCGCGCTCCATAAAATTGCTGGGCAGCGGCAACCGCGGCGAAACTCTGGCGAGTTCCGCTACTAGATCACTCGATGTGCCTTTTGCCGTCGGTTCCTCGCGACACTTGTGCCATCATTCGTCTGATAGCAGGCCGCTCGAATCTTGCTTCGGTTCGAGCAATCACGTACGATCGCGGCCCCATACGCCCGAATCCCAGCGGCGATTTTGTTTTTAAACGTTGTGTCGAGGAATTACATCGTGTCTCGCTTCGCAATGTTCGTGCTGCTCATTTCGTTGTCCAATGGATGCTCGGTAGTACCGGGGACGGTACGAAGTCGATCGATCGACACGCCGACACTCAAAAAACTTGCCCTTGAGGATCGAGATATTCCCGTCGAAGCAACGACCGGTTCGACCGGCGATGCCGACTCCGAGCCGGCGCCAAATCCTCTGGCCGAAACGCATTGGTCGCCAGACGATTTGATGATCGGAACCGCGATCAAAGCCAATCTGGAAGGCCAGCGCTTCGCCATGTCGCAGCGGTGGGAGCCGGTATTTGAGTCCAGCAAAGGAGAACGCCGGGACGGCAATCGGGTCGCGCCCCACGTATTAAAGCCCCTGCCGGTCGAGGTTCCGATTGCTAATCCGGTGGTTCAATCCGCGCATGCTGCGTCCGTCACAGAATCGACGGCGTACTCCGAAGAGGAGGCGCCAACGGGCCTCGATTCTTCCGATTGCGCGGCCGACGCCGACTCGAGCCAAAACACGTTGGATCAACTCTTGTCCCAGTTACAATCCGCCAACCATTTGCATCTCAGCCGCGTGTGCCTTTGTCGACAAGTCGACGGGTTTGGCCAAGTCGTCGAATTTCCCGATGCTCAATTTGCAGCCGGTGAGGACATTCTTATTTACTGCGAAGTCGACAACTTCACGTCCCAAACGGAACCAAATGTCTCGGGGACATGTCATCGTGCAAGTCTCTCGGGAAGTTACTTGGTCATCAACGGCGACGGGGAAGTCGTTGCCGAGCATGAGTATCCGGTAGTCGATGACATTTCGTGCGCGGAGCGAGACGATTTTTTTCTGGTTTTCCCAGCGCAGATTCCCCCGTTAGGGCCTGGCAGGTATCGGATGTATTTGGTCGTTCACGACGAGTTGGCACAAGACTTGGTTGCCCACGCCGAGCCGATTCAATTCCAAATCGCGTTGACCGGACAGGCACAACGATAGTATCAACGGACGTTTGGCATGGGCATCTTGTTTTTATTCGCTGTGATTTGCGCCCTGCTGTGGCTTTTGATCGCAGTGCTGCGCGGCTGGATTTCGTTCGGTTGGCTGGCTTTCCCAACGATCGTCGCGGCGTTGGTGATCTTGATCGGAAGCGTTTTTGGGCGCGAGTTCTTCTGCATGGATGTCGGCCCGTTGCCGATCACGCTCGACCGGATGCTTTGGATTTGGATGATTGTCCAATTCGGAATGCTGGTGCTCTTTCAGCGGGTGCGACTGCTGCCGCTGAACGCCATCGACGTATTCGTCGGAGCTCTCCTGTTGGTGCTCGGCTTTAGCACATTGTGCCATGATTTCACGTATCGAGATCATTTGCCGCTCACACGACTGTTGTTTTTCAACGTTGTGCCGATCGGAATCTACTTTGTGGTCCGACACTCGCCGATCGGCGAACGGCAGCTGCGCTGGATTTTGTATGGCTGCGTTGCATTCGGCGCGTACCTCGCTGCGACCGCGATTGCCGAATGGCGAAATTGGCCGCAATTCGTGTATCCCGCGTACATCATGGATGCTTCGTTTTCCGAGTTTCTTGGTCGAGCGCGCGGTCCGTTCTTGAATCCGGTCGTGTGCGGCATTTTTCAAATCGCTGGGTTCGTCGCCGCGCTGATGCTTTGGCCCAAGCTGCATACCCGCGGACGAATGCTGATCGCGGTATTCCTGGCGTTATTTATCGTCGGTGTGTTTGCGACGTTTACCCGCAGCGTGTGGTTGGCGCTCGCCGTTAGCGTGGCGATTGTCTTTTGGCTGCCCGCCTCAAGCCGATGGCGGGGCGGACTGCTGATTGGCGGAGCTTCGGCCGCCGCGTTGCTTGTCGCGTTATTCTCCGATGACATCAACGCGTTCAAACGCGACAAAAACGTCACCGCGGCAGAAATGGCCGAATCGGTGCAACTGCGACCGCTCTTGGCGAATGTCGCGGGACAAATGTTCGTCGATCGCCCCATTTTCGGTCACGGCTTTGGTCAGTATTCGAAGGCCAAACGCCTTTATCATCAACCGGTTTCGAACGAGCCGTTGAAAAGAGTTTTGCCCTACATGCAGCACAACGTGGTGCTCTCCTACCTGACGGAAACCGGCGCCGTGGGAACAATCCTGTTATTGGGAATTTTTGCGCTCTATGGCGTGGCTGCGCTGCGCGTGTTTTATCACTCACCCCAAAATAGCTACCGTCGCGCCGTTGGGCTCTTGAGTCTAATCATCTTAACGTCGTACTTGATAAACGGGATGTTTCATGATGTTTCCATTATGCCCATGCTGGGTTCGTTGTTTTATTTCATGCTCGGCGTGATAAATCATCTCGCAACCACTCCAATTCAGTTGAATGCGCTCGACGCAACGACCCAAGCGCCTCCGACGGTTGCGCTGCCCCAACAACGTTTGGCTTCTTGAGCCGGCGTCTCCCCGCATCGGATTACCAAAGTTGCCATTGGCGAAAGCTAATCACATAAAGGCCGAGTGAGCCATTGGTCACCGCGTGTGCTAAGACGCAATTCCAAAACTTGTTCGTTCGGACCATCAACCAACTCACCAGCGAAAACCAGGCGACAGCTGCCAACGCTTCGTTCGGGTGTGTGAGCAGGCCGTAGACGCTTCCGCTCAGCAGCGCCGGCCAACCCAAATCCCGCAAGCTGACTTGAGTCCAATTGCCGCTTTGAATGATCCTCATTAAGAATCCGCGCAAAAATATTTCTTCGGCAAGCGGCACGACCAACACCAACAATCCAAAACGCGCCAGAAGGAACGCAACCTGCGCGGGCGAGGAATCGATCTTCTCAAACGGATTGAATTGGCTACGATTCCCCGTTCCACCCAAGTCGATTCCGATCGCAGCAAAGATTTTCGGTTCCCATGCCAAACTGCAAATACCCACCCAAACTACGACGCCCAAAACTCCTGCCCCCCAACCCCAACCGTTGATCGCCACCGGAAAACATCGCCGATACGACGGAAAAAAATAGATCAAACATGCGCCTACCACGAAGAACTTGAACAGACTTAGCGCCACGTATCGTTGCGATTGAACGGAACTGGTTGCAGTCGGGCTATCGATCGTCTGAGCCGTGTCGGTCGACGAGGTTGACGCCAGGCCCGGGGAATGACCTTGGTCAAACCGCGGTTCGAGCATTCCAATCGCCAGATAGAGAACGAGCGGAAGCACAAACGGCAACGCGGAGACCGAACTCGCCGCAGAGTGTTCGCCTTCCAATTCCGAATCGATCATTCGCGCCACCTTTCTCATGCTTCGCCGGTGTGTTCGCTATCGCCCGTTGTGATTCGCGACGTGAATCGATTGTCCGATCCACGAACACGCATGCTGGCGGTTCAACATGGACTTCGGGTTTTGGTAAAGTGTGCGAACTTTTGACGCGCTGATTGCGCGTCGCAGTTTTCGCCCGTGCTCCAGATTGCCCAAACCGGCGATATGATTCTTGCTATCTTTGCTGCCTCTGTCAGTTTTACGGTTAAATCCTAGTTTACCATCGCCGATAACAACATGAGAAATGTCGTTTCTAGGACCCCGTAGTGCATTGGTGAAAATCGTGTCAATCAGATTCCCACGGAAATGCCTCGTTCCGTTTTTGGTAATGGCAGGCATGCTATTATCCACGACGATTACTTTAGCCCAATCCGTCAATGACGAACCGATTACCGGGCTTCAAATGGGGCGACCTACGCTACCCCTTTCGCGTCCCCGGGCAATGCTCAGCGATCTTGAGCGCCAAAACCTAAGCAATCGCGCCGAAGGCGATGACGAGTCCATTGCTGGCATGGTCCAAAGCCTCAAAGGTGAGGACAGCACGATGGAGGTCATCGTGGGGCGTGGCCGACTGCTGACGCTCAAAGAGCCACTGGCGGCGGCCAGTGGCGAAACGCCCAACGTCGCGGTGGGGGACCCTACGGTATTGGATTTCGATTTGCTGCCGAACTCGCGCATGATTCGCCTTTTAGGCAAGCGGGTTGGCATGACGGACATCTCGATCGTCACCGGCAGCGGCGAATCGTACAGTTTTGAAGTTCAGGTCGTCTATGACTTGAATCTTTTGCGTGCCTACTTGAAGCAGTTGTTTCCCGACGCCAGCCTGAAAGTCGTGCAAATGTACGAGCACGTTGTGATCGAAGGAGAGGCTTCGAGCGTCGATCAATCGAATCAGATTTTGCAAGCGGCACAAGCGTACCTGACGTCGGTGCAAGTTCCGCACGCAAGCGAGAGTCAAACGCGGACCGGAACTCCGAACACACGCGAGCCCACCAATCAACCCGATGCAGGGGGCCAGGGAAGTCCCGACGTAGGCGCCGCAGATGGTGGATCCGAGGGCAAACCGACGATATCCGCCACGATTCCGGCGCCTCGAATCATCAATTTGATTCGCGTTCCGGGAGTGCAACAGATCATGTTGCAAGTGCGCATTGCCGAGCTGAATCGAACGGCGTTGCGCCGAATTGGAACGGACTTTATATACCGCGATTCCTCGGGCCGAACGTTGGGATCTCGTCTCGGATCGAACACAACCACAAGTGCACCCACGGGGGGTACCGACGCCGGATTCTTGGGCCTCACCTTGGGCTCCGCGAACACGGCTTTTGCGATCATTCCAAACGCCGCCGTTACGTTTGCCATCGAAGCCTTACGAACGAATCAAATCGTCAACATTCTTGCCGAGCCAACGTTGGTAGCGATGCACGGCCAGCCGGCTAGTTTCCTTGCCGGCGGCGAGTTCCCCGTTCCGGTTCCGCAAGGCGGTGCTGCCGGCGGTAGCGGAATCTTCACCATCGAATACAAAGAATTTGGCGTGCTCTTGAACTTCATTCCCTACATCATGCAAAACGGAGCCATCCGATTGAATGTGGCGCCGGAAGTCAGCACGATTGATCAAACGATCGGCGTGAGCGCCAATGGTTTTGACGTGCCCGGAATCAACACGCGGCGAGCCAACACGACTGTCGAATTGCATGAAGGCCAGACGCTGGCATTGGCTGGTTTGCTGCAAGCCGAGCTTGAAGGCTCGACCGATCGCCTGCCGGGACTCGGCGACCTGCCGTACCTCGGAACGTTCTTCAGCAACTCAAGTCACGAACGCGTCGAAAAGGAATTGATTATTCTCGTAACTCCGTATTTGGTTGACGCAATGGAACCTCAAGAAGTCGGCTGTCTGCCCGGACAAGAGGTCCGCGATCCCGACGACCATGAATTCTACTGGTTCAACCGAATTGAAGGCCGCGGTCCGAATAATTGCTATCGCACCACGCATGCGTGGTACGACAATAAGCACTCCAAAGTGGAGCCGTCCAATGGCGGACTCATCGGCCCCTACGGTTTTTCGAACTAAACAAATTCGAGCGGAAGAGATCCTCAAAGGAGTGAGATCAAATGCGGCGGCCCAAGTTTTTACTTTCGTTGTTATTCACGCTGGTCACAGGACCATCGTTGTTGGCCCAATCGCTGTGGAGTCCGTGCGGATGTCCCGGGCAAGGGCAATGTGGTACGGATCAGACTTCCAGTTGCCAATCGCAAGCAAATTGCAACGGCGGCTATGGCGGCTGCGGTTGCTGTCAGAATCTCTACGATCCGGCCTATTTTCAGCCCTGGAACAATCGCCCATTCGGGTTGTACAACGAGCGCATCATTGAGACCCAACGGCTTCGTGGGGCGAAGGCTCAATTTGTTTTTCACCAGTTTGATTTTTCGTTGGACGAAGCAACTGGCGCATGGACTCTGACCCAAACGGGCCAGCGAACCGCACAAAAATTGGCGCGGCTTTGGTCGCAATATCCTTCCCAGATCCTTGTGGAACCCTCGGGAAGCGCGGAATGGGATAGTACCCGGCGCGACCTAGCGCTACAGGCCATGGTTTCCAACGGCGTCAACGTCACCAGCGAAGCCTTTGTGACCGGAACTTCCCATATTTTAGGACTCGTTCCTAACGACCCCGAAATAATCTTCGGGCGACGTCAACAATTGTCGCCCTACATGCGCGGTTCGGTTTCAGTCCCGTCGGTTGGTTCTGCCGGTATGAGCAGCCCTTCCGGCAATAACGCCAATGCCAGCGGTTCCGGTTCAGGTTCCGATTCGGGGTCCGGCTCTGGCTCTGGCTCTAATGCGCCTTACTAGTCGACCACATGGGGTATTTCACGATGACCACACACCACCGCCGATTCGTGGCGCTGATTGGACTCTTGTTGTTGGCAGCCGCTGGATGCAAATCCGGCATGGTGGCTGAACGAGGGGACTATTCGATGAACGGTAGTGCCTTCGCCGGCGCAAGAATGCAACATTCGTTCGATCCGATGTCAGGCAACGCTTTTGAGCAAGCGCGAGAAATGGAACGCAGTGGCCAGATGTCCGAGGCGCTACAGCGATACGTGCAGATCGCCGAAGCCAATCCCAATCAGCCTGCGGTCTGGCAACGGATGGCCGTGGCATACGATAAAATTGGACACCGCGAATACGCGACATCCTGTTACGAGCACGCAATCGAACTCGACCCGATGAACGCGGACGTGTGGTGTGATTTTGGTTACGGCCAATTTCTGCAAGGTGACTTCGCATCTGCCGAACGATCGTTCCGTCGCGCTTTGGATATCAACCCAAATCTCGAACGAGCCCATAACAATCTTGGATTGGCGATGGCCAAACTGGGCAATTCGGCCAGCGCCGTTGAGCAATTCAGAATGGCGGGCTGCGACGGCAAACAAGCCACCGAGAATTTGAAATTGGCCCTGGGAGCCCCCATCGCTGCCCAACCGGAACCAATGCCCATCGCCATGCAAGTGCCTAACCCGCTTCCGGCCTCCATGCCGGCCCCAGAATTGCCATCAAGCGCCGCACAGCCGGCTGCGGATTTGCAGCCAATCGCCGCGCAACCAGCCGCGGAGTTGCCCGTCGCGACACAACCGCTGGAAGCGCCTTTGGTGGAGCAAACTAATTCCGACGTTGAAACGAACGCTGAGGACGTGGCGCGACTGAACGACTACGCCACAGATCCATCGCTTGCAAAGCGTCCGACCGCTTCGTCCGCGACTTCTCCAATGGAATCAGCGGACGCGGACGACGCTCCCAAGGCGTTCTCGACTTCGGTTGAGAAGTCCTTCCGTCCAACGACAGATGACTTCCCCGGCGTGAATAATTTGATTTCCGATTTTGAAGACGAAACAACCACCAGCAGCCCGCCGCTTGCGGAATCGAAATCCGAAGTTGTTCGCCGCATCGGAGTTGAGAAGTCCATCTGTCCAACGACAGATCGCTTCCCCGGCGTATACAACTTGATTTCCGATTTTGAAGACGAAACTACCGCCAGCAGCCCACCGCCGGCGGAATCGAAATCCGAAGTTGTTCGCCGCATCGGAGACGACGATTAGCGCGTTTATTGCGCGAGGATCAGCGGAGAGAAAACCGAATTGTCGGACCCATCATCGTCGTCGTAGTCGGGGAGCCCTCCCGGGTCACTGACGTTGCAGGGCTGAATCACCAAGATTTTCTTGCTCCCGCTCAGCTTCACCATCATGATTCGGGTTCCCCACAAATCGACGATGGTGAATTCGGCATTATTGCCCGGACCGCTGACCGTGGAATAGAGCACGACGGCGCGACATTGGCCAATGATGGCCTTGATCGAGGCTTCGATACCCGCGCTAATGCCTGTATCACCATTCAACGTAAATGGCGTCGAGAAGTCGATCGTGCTATTGTCGAAATACGACATATCTTCCTCGTTCGGTCCGAACTCAATTTGGCGTTTGAGATCGGCCGCTGAATTTCCCTCGTCTCCGATATCGACGGTCCCAAAATTTCCCGACGAGGCGGTGATCGTCGGGTAGATGGAAACTTCCAAGACACCGTCAGGGGTTGTCGTAATGTTGTCGGCGTCGTGTCCGAGCGGATCGATCACTCCCATGGCATCGTCAAAAATTTGAGTGTAGACAATATCGCCCCCTTGCGTCTCGGTGATGAAATACAGGGGCGTTTGCGGATCGGTTCCCGTGTCCATAATGTCTTCGGTGATTAGCGAAGGATTGCTGCCCAAGACGGATGTAAAATGGAGTTGGGCTCGTTTGTATTTTTCATAATCCGTCTGCTTAAATGCAAACGGAGCAAGTGCCGACGTGCCGCCGGATCCGGGAGGAATTTGGACGCCCTTGGAGGGCATGATCACGGCGGTGCCCAACGCTTCGACTAAGGAATGCGTATGCCCGATGGCCGGGGCAATAATGAGCGGCAGAGGCTCATCGCCCGCCGTACTTCCAGCGACGCTGCGCCGGGTCGTGACCTGAACTGCGTTGTACGGTGACGAGCCCCATTCAAATTCCCAGGTCCCATCCACCATTTTAGCTTTTCCCATGACCACATCGCGGGCCGCGTCGACGTGAATATTGGCGACTTCGCCGGCGTAATGCTTGGCCGCGAATTCAACCGCCCGAGCATTCGCTTCCGTCGCGACTTGGGCCGGGGTCTTGAAGGCGTACAATCCTAAACCGGGCATCAATTCGGTTCCGCCCGCCAGGCAAGCCGAATCGGCACCTGCGTGCAACTGCGTGCGGGCCATCATCACCCAGCCGACATCGAGTGCACACGCGACGATGCCGAACAAGAGTGTCAAACAAATCGCCACCAAGACTAGAATTTTCCCTTGGCGTGCCGCTTTCATGACTTGAATGGAATCAATCTTCATTGGTTTCTGGAACATACCGACAACCCTTCGTTGAATGACTCATGTGCTGTTCCAAATGCCTCGATCAAAAATTTACTCCCGCCGCATGGTTACGGTGTTGGTGAACGAACGACCCCCCATGATCTGCGAGAAGCCCCACGTGTTTTCCGAAAACGGAATGATGACTCGAATCGACACCGCTTGCTTCGATTGAATCGCGGTCAAGCTGCTCGACGAACCGCTGCTATTAAGGATTTGGACGCTGCGACCGGTAGAGCTGATGCCGCCGCGATCCAAATAGTCATTGCAAACGGCGAGCACAGTCGAATCGGTGGCTCCCGGAATGATCGCGCGTCGCGCGGCTTCGCGGGTTGCATTGGTCCCGATTTGATTGATCATCACGACCCGACCCATTTCCAAGATCCCCACTAGGAGGAGCAAGAGGATCGGCAAAACGATTGCCATTTCCACCATTGCAACGCCACGCCGACGTGTGGCTTTGGTCGTCGCATCCGAATGTTGCCTATCTTCGCGCATGGTAACGACGAACCCTTTTTCAGTGGACTAATTCGCGCTGGCGGTTGAATCATTGCCGGCCGCAGAGTTGGAATCAACCGTTATTCATTCTCTGCATAAGTTGGTACAAATCATAGACGGCCGGTCCCAGAATTACCACGAAAATTGCCGGGAAAATGCAAAATGCCGTGGGGAAAAGGATTTTTAGCGTTGCCGTTTGGGCTTTTTCTTGGGCCCGTTGCATCCGTCGTGTGCGGAGCGAATCTCCTTGGACCCGCAATGCGTTGGCGATGCTCGCCCCAAAACGCTCGGATTGCATGACGACCGAGGCCAGCAATCGCAATTCTTCCAAGTCAAATCGCTCGGCGAAACTGCGCAGTCCCTCCCCCGTGGATTTTCCCATTTGAATTTGACGGTTCACGATCGTCAGTTCGGTACAGAGCATTGGATAGGCCTGTCGCAAATCCTTGGCCACTCGAATCAACGCGGCGTTCAAGCTCAAGCCGGCTTCCACGCAGATCGTGGCGATGTCCAGCGCGTCGGGAATCGCTCGGCGGATCATCGTCTGGCGAAGCGCTTTTTGATAATCGAGCCATAATCCGGGAAACACCACTCCGGCGATGCCGGTGATGGCCCCGATGATCAGCGCATTTCTTAATGAGACTGCACCGTACGAATAAGCCCCGAAACCGACCAGTACCGGAAATACGGCCAGCGCCGCTTGGGTCAGGTAAAAATAGACCGAAGAATGCTTCTTATATAAACCGGCGTGAATCAACCGTCGTCGCAAGACTTCTTTTGGACTTTCCTTCGGCGCGGCAACAACGGTAACATGCGGCGCTGCCTTTCCATCGACGTTGCCGGCAACAGTCGTCTGCGCAGCGATCACGAGAATTGCAACCAAGCAAACGAAGCCCAAGAAGACAAATACAATTGGTGTCATAACCGTGGTGTCTTAATAATCAAAATTGACAATCTTGCGAATCCAAAGCGCTCCAAACACCATCAGACCGGCCGTCGCGAAAATCAGTCCCGGATGGTCGAACAATTTGAGCGCATAATCTGGATTCAAGAAATATAAAACAAACCATGTGGCAAACGGCATTGCTAACAACAAGATGGCCTGCATCCGGCCCTCCGCCGTCATAGCTCGGATCATTCCTTTCATCTCCACCCGTTGCCGCATGACCTTCGACAATTTGTTCAATAATTCGGCCAGATTGCCCCCGGTTTGCCGCTGCACGAGCATCGCCAGGACCATGATCTTGAGCTCCATCAACCCGGTACGAGCCGCCATCTGTTTGAGGGCAATATCCAGCGAAAGGCCTAGGTTTTGCTGTTCGTAGCACAGACCAAATTCGGTGCCGACCGGGTCCCGGAACTCGTCCGCCACCGCGTTCAGCGCTTGCGGCGCGGTTTGGCCGGCGCGCAACACGCGACTCATGAGGTCGAGAACGTCGGGCAATTGTTGGCCCAATTTGTTTTGTCGCTGTTGCCGCTTGAACGACACGTAAACCAGTGGAAACGCTGCACCGGCTCCCATGATGGCCGCGATGAGGATGTAATTGCGGGTGAACAGGTAGACGGGAATACAGAGCAAAGCGCTGACGATGATCCCCTGCACCCAGATCTTACTAGGGTTGATATTCGGCCCGGCCTGCTTGGTCATTTCGCCAAACTTCCGCAACCAACTGACCAGCGAGAAATATTGGGGAGTGTCGGGGATTGAGTCGATGAATTCTTGCTGGTCGTCGAGCGTGTTGCGGGCCCGCTGTCGAACCTGGACTCGCAGCTCTTCGGCGACCTCTTTGAGCTTTAGCTGTCGATCGGACTTGAACAGATCGGTCAACACCAAGTTGATCGCAAAAATGCCGAAGAACACGGCCGAGAAGGTCAAAACGCTTATAACTATCCCGATCATGCGCCGGCCCCTTCGCGGCGAAACAGCGCCAGTTCGCGTTTTTCAAAAACCGCCGGGTCGATCGTCATGCCGCTCGCCAGCAATCGATCGAGGCTGCGCGGACGAACTCCGGTGGCTTCAAAGAAACCACAGGCGACCCCGTCGGAGTTCAAGTGAGTCTGTTGGAAGCGGAAAATATCATGCATCGAGATGATATCCCCTTCCATTCCGGTGATTTCCGAAATCGCAATGACTTTGCGGACGCCGCCGGTCAAGCGAACGGTCTGAATGACGACGTTGATCGCCGAAGCGATTTGGCGGCGAATCGTCCACACTGGGATGTCGACCCCGGTCATGCCGACCATCATTTCCAAGCGCATGAGCGCATCGCGCGTGGTGTTCGCATGCACGGTCGTAAGGCTACCGTCGTGACCCGTGTTCATGGCTTGAAGCATGTCGAGCGCCTCGGGTCCGCGGCATTCGCCGACAATGATGCGATCGGGGCGCATGCGGAGCGCGTTGCGGACGAGGTCTCGCGTGTTGACTTCGCCTTCGCCTTCGATGTTCGGTGGGCGCGTCTCCATGCGAATCACGTGCGATTGCTGTAATTGGAGTTCGGCGGCGTCTTCGATCGTCGCTACGCGTTCGTAATCTGGAATTGCCGCGGACAAGATATTCAACAAAGTGGTCTTGCCGCTGCCGGTTCCTCCAGAAATCAGGCAGTTCAAGCGACCGGTGACGCACGACGAAATGAAATCCAGCATCTCGACGGTGATCGAATGATTCTTGAGCAAGTTGCTGGCGCGCAACGGACTGGCGCCGAATCGCCGGATCGAGACGAGGGGTCCGTCGAGCGCCAACGGCGGAATGATCGCGTTGATGCGGCTGCCGTCCTTCAACCGACCGTCCACCATCGGGCTGGTTTCATCGATGCGGCGACCGATGGCCCCGACGATGCGTTGGATGATTTTGACGACGTGTTCGTCGTTGGCGAATTTGATTCTGGAAAGTTCCAGTTTGCCGTGCCTCTCGACGTAAACTTTTTTCGCTCCGTTGATCATGATGTCGGTGACATCGTCGTCCCGGAATAACGGCTCTAGCGGCCCCAGCCCGAAAACTTCGTCGATGACGTCGTTGATCAACGCCTCTTTTTGGGCGGAACTCAGATCGGCCCCGTGCTCTTCCAGCGACGATTCCGCATTGCGGCGAATTTCTGAACGAAGATCGTCCTCGTTGAGCGTGCCAATCGACGTTAGATCGAGCTTGTTGACGACTTCGCGATGGACTTGCGATCGCAACCACTCAAGCTCCGAATCCGCCTCGGACATTGCTTTATCAGCGTCCGCGTTTTCGGGCTCGGCGGGCGGTGTTTGTTTCGCGCCCGCATCGGCGGGCAACGGAGACTCTAAATCCGAGGAATACGGCGATTCCGCGGCGATCGTGCTAACGACCGCGTCCAAATCGCCATGGAATCGTTCGAGCGATGTCGCGTCTTGCTTTCGTTTGTTGGCCTTATGATCGCGTCGCCAAAGCATGGTTTGGTCCAGTCCTCGTTAATCACTCTTTGGGAGTGCGGTCACCGTTCATTCTTCATCTGCGTCGTTCGGCCGCACCAGGAACATTTGATCCTGATTGGCTCCGCCCCGATTGACTCGCACGGGCACGACACTTTGTCCGCCTCCGTTCCGAGCAAAGCTCGTGGTCGGCGATTTCCCTTGCGCTAAACTCGAGCCGAGGTATTGGTCGAGGTCGAGCACTTGTCGCGGTTCGGTGGTCTGGCTGTCTTCGACTCCGCGCAACACCAGAGTCAAGGTACCCATCTCTTCGGCTTGGCTAATCTGGCGACTCATTTCCAAGCTGACGATGAGCGTAACGGACCGCGACATTTTCTTGTCTTGGTTGTCGTCGCGGACAATCAATTGCGTGTCCACGGCTAAGACCTCGACGTTTTCCAGCAACACGAGCGAACGAGACTCTTGTTCTCTGGCCAACGGATTGAATCGATCAAAGACTTGGGTGTCCCAGGTGACCACCACGTCGACGCGGTGGCCGGGAAGCAATAAACCGGCAACGCCCGTCGATTCGCTGGGGGTTTGAATCGTAATCGCCCGCATCCCCGCCGGAATTCGCTTGAGCGATTCATCGTTCAGCGCGGATTGCGGATCCCAGGGCGGGTTCTTCATCGTGTCTACTTTTTGATTCAACTGATCCACGCGGGAAACGACGCCTTCAAACATCGATTTCATTTGCTCTAGCGCGCTGTTGGCCGGTGCATTTTGTGCCGCCTCACGCTCCTGTTTCGCTTTGCTCAGTAAATCGCTAATGCTGGTGATCAACGCCGGCTCCACTCCGCCTTTATCGTTGGGGTTCCGCATCGAAAGGCTTAGCGTTCCCAGCTCTTGAGCCAAGACCAGGTTTTCGTCCATCTTCGCCTTGACCTCAAGTGTGACCGATTTCAAATCGCGCCTGGAGTCGGTGCCCGGCGTCGACGTCGAATTCTGACCGACTGCCAAGACGCGGACGTTCTCCAACAGTCGAATGCTGAACGGACCGCCCAGTGCCTCGTGACTCTCGGTCATGACCCAGATGACGTCGACTCGATTACCCGCGACTAAATTCTTCCCCAAATTGGATGATTCGGTGTCGGTATCGATCGCCACGGCAAAATAACCTGGCTCTGGCTGGAGCGATGTCGGTGTCACATCGAGTTGGCCACCGAGAATGATTTGCCCTTTGAAGATTGGCGCCGTGCAGTACTTGCCGACCACTTCTTCCGTCGTCGTGAATGCACCCGCGGGAACTGCCGCCGCATACCACTCTTCATGCTGGAGCATCTGAGGCTCAATTTTCGAACCCAGCGATATGCCTATTTTCGCGGTGACAATCGACAGTTTTTCCGACGCCTTGGGACGATTCCAGGTCAGGACGCCCGCGGTTGCACAAATACCACAAACGGCTGCAAGTACGCCGACGATCAACGTTCTAGGACTCATTTGGTTTCACCATGAGTTGGAAATGAAAAGGGGACGCAACTTAGCGTTACTTTGATTTTTAAATTAACGGGTACTGAACACCGCGACGATGACCGAAATGACAATTCCCACCGAGACCATGGCGCTAAACGGAATCAATCGACCACGAGGATTATCCCCCCGAGCGACTTCTTGAACGGATTCAAACGCATCGGCACAGACGAGGTGCTTGCCAAACACGGACAAGCGCAGCGCGAGCAACTGAATGCTCATTAACACGCCTCGCCATCCTTGCGCACGCCCGACAAACACGAGGAAATAACAAAACGTCGCCACACACCCGATCAAGATTGCCGGAACCAACAGCGTGGGACCAATCCACGTACCGATCGCCATTACAAACTTGACGTCCCCGGCGCCCAAGCCGCCCATCAAGTATGGAATCAGGAGGATCGTCAGTCCCAACAACGCTCCACAAAGTGCAAAGCCCAACCCCTGCCAGCCGCCCGACCATAAACCAAAGGCGAGCCCGCTGAAAAAACAGGGAAACGTCAGCATGTTATAGACTTTGAATCGGGACACATCCGTAATGGAGGCCGCGATGGCAACACCGAGTACGACCGCGATTGGAATTGCGTCAACCATGACCTTCTACCTTCTAACTTGAGTCGTATAAATGGAATTGCAAAAAAACGATGGCCAGTCGAATTGCGACCAGCCGCATGTCGAACCATTCTATGATAAACCCCAGCCACCGGCGCCATTGCACCTATTAGCTTTTTTTCTCAGAATTTTCCGCAAGTAGGCGCGTCCGCGATAGCTGCGTAACGGGCGACTACGGAAAACCACTGGCCCCGTCTTGGAACAAATTCCCAACCGCCGTACCCAACAATGTGACCCCGACAATCGCCACAAACGCAATTAAAATCACAAGCAGACCGTATTCCATCAGTGTCGGAGCTTCTTCGTCCACAAGGAATTTCATTACGAATCCAACCAATCGCTTCATGGACGTCTCACAAAGGGAATTCGGAAAATGGCGCCTCCCCGCGGAGGCGCCATGAATCCTACCAGACTACGGCATTTTGCCGGCTGCGTCGGTGAACGTGCCGTTGACTGCGGTGCCAAGCAAGGTGGCGCCGGCGACGACAACCAAAGCGATCAGAACGACCAACAATCCGTATTCGACCATCGTGGGGGCTTCTTCTTCCTTGAAAAAGCGATTCAAACCATTCACTAGCTTAGACATTGAAAACCTCTCTTAGAACTGACGTTTCCGGCGTGAGACGTCTCAAGCCGCGAGACAATAAAGAAGTCGCAATGGCAAAGCACTCGCTGTGCCAATCAGCGAATAAATTTCATCAATCGACCAAATCGAACGCTTTTCCGATGTTCGTCCACTATTCGCCAACGATCTGTTTTGTGAACCTTTCAACGTTCCATACCCGTACCCCCTTGATTTTGTCAACCTAGGGTTAGCGCGCTGTTTACAAATCGTGCGCAGTGCAGCGCCCAGCGTCGAAAACATGGCCCGCGAATTTAACGCGACGGCTCAATCAGATCGGGGCCACATCGTTGCCGTCTTTATCCGAGAAGTACTTGGCCATCAACTCCGCCCGCGAATGGACGGAAAACCGCGAGTAGATCTCACGGACGTGATTGTGAATCGTGTGCGGGCTCAGATTCAATTTCGCTGCAACATCTTTCTCGGAACTACCCTCTAGTAGCTCATACAGTACTCGTTGTTGCGCCGGGCTCAACAATTTGATTTCGGGCCGGCTCAGATTGTCTTGGGCGGACATCGTCGATTCGTCGTCCATTGCGTTTGCATCGTGCACGATAAATGGGATGTTGCCGAATCGCACTGTATCCCCGACTCCGGCGTGCCCGATGGTCACGCGCGAATCTAATATGAAGGTCCCGTTAAGACTGCCCAAATCCTCGATCATCACGCGGCGTTTAGTCGACTGAATTTCCAAACCGATTTTTGCATGAGCCCGCGATACGCTCGTACAATCGACGATGAAATCCGCGGTTGGAGCACGTCCCAGAACTTTGTGCTCAGGGGTAACGACGAATCGCATCCCTCGATGGTTGATCAAAATTAGCGGTGAAACCTGTTCGTTAGTCGTCATTTTGAAAAATGCGTCCTGGTGCACGTCGCGAAATCGCCGTGCGTGGCGATACACTACGTTCATTGCGTAACAGAATAGCGAAACTTTTCCGCATATAAAGAATGGTTAGGCGGCGTTATGCCAGCGGGCACCCGGCGGCCATATTCCGCCGGCATTCGGTGGTTTGGCGAGGTTTTTCCGCTTGGATACGCTTTGCGGTGCTCGAGTCACACAACCAATTTTCTGTTCCTATTCGGACTCCCCAGTTTTTTCTACAGGTCCGGCAAAAAACTTCGTACAATAGCCGTTTTAGGCTATTGCAACCGAGCGAAGTCTTGACTTTGATAGATGCCAGGGAATGAAGGCGCAAGGAAGTGTGCTCATTTCGGAATCGACTTCGCCGGTTTTTTTGGTTTCGCGTCGGTTGCTTGTATTCCCAGCGACCGCGCGATTTGGAACCAAGTGACAACCACTTCCAAGCATGTCTAACTGTCGTTGTAGATTTCACGTTGTGGGTTCGGAGATTTCGTTTCAAGCGGTGACCGCCGTTGAAACTGAGATGCTTGGCGAATCTGCGCAAACTCTGTTTTATCCCACGTGGTCCGCTTGCGAACCGCAAGGTATCCGGGGGGGCGACACGATTATCGGCCATATCGCCGACTCCAGCGGAGCCCAACTCTTTCGGCAATTCATCGAGCGAGTCAAAGCCGAGAAAATGGCGACACCTCGAATCGTTATCGTCGCCGACCACTTGGACATGCCACTGGAGATCGATCTTCTCAAGTTGGGTGTCACGGAATGCCTGATGCGTCCGTTGAACCTCCGCCGCTTTAGCTACTTGCTGCAATCCATATTCGTCAAATCAAAATCAATTTCTCAGGCTGAAGCCAGTCAAGAAGCATTTCACGGCCGGGACCTATTGTCGCGGATCGCCAAGCTGTCTGCCGTCTCGTCCAACGTCTTGATCACGGGTGAAACAGGCGTCGGGAAGTCGCATTTCGCAAAAGAGTTGCATTGGGCGTCGTCTCGGGCGCAGAACCCCTTCGTCGCCGTGAATTGCGCGGCGATTCCAGAACACTTGTTCGAGAGCGAATTGTTTGGTCACGAGCGCGGTTCGTTTACGGGTGCCGATCGCAAGCACGTTGGCAAGCTCGAGTTTGCTGGCGGGGGTACCGTGTTGTTGGATGACGTCGATGCGCTTCCCTCGACGATTCAGCCGAAATTGCTGCACGCAGTGGAAAATCGCGAGTTCTATCCCGTAGGTTCCAATCAAGCGGTCAAATTCCAAGCTCGGCTTGTGTCCGCGACGAACCGGAAACTCGACGAGTTAGCCACGCACGGCCAATTCCGCGCCGATCTCATGTATCGCCTCAACACGTATGAGTTGCCCATTTCGCCGCTCCGCGATCGCGTGCCGGAAGTCGCCAAGTTCGTTGGCCTGTTTGTCCAACAATTTGCGGCCGAGAACAATTGCCCCCGGCCCGAAGTCTGTTCCACCGCATTGGAGGCGTTGGTGGCGTATTCCTGGCCGGGCAATGTCCGCGAACTGCGCAATGCGATTCAATTCGGGGCCATCGATTCCGACGACGGCGTCATACGCAAGCAAAATCTCCCGGAAAGAATTCGGGAATTTGTCGCGAGCCACGACGGTGCGATCGGATCGTACGCGATGGCGCATTGGCAACTCGGCGGCGAAGGTTCGCTGTTGGACGATGTTCGCCGCTTGATCCGGGCTCTCGTCCGGCATAATTTCAATCGGACTGATGCCGCTGCTGACTTGGGCTACAGTCGGACGACGCTCTATGCCAAGCTTGATAAGCTCAAGCTCAATTGACGCACGGACTCGCCGCGCCAGGAATGGTCGTTGTCCGGCGGCATTCGAAGGCCCCTCAGTTTCAAGCCTTTGGCATATAATGATTCCCGAGGTGGTTCGAACGCCGTTGCGTCGAGATGGCGATTGAGATTTGACCTCGCTCAATCCACATCGGATCCATTTCGAATCATGGACTTTGCTTGCGGTGGCTCATGGCATGCGCCTGTCGAATCCTGCGGATTTTGCTCTTGCTTTCGCTCGGCCTTCTTCCGCCCCAATTCGCCTGGGCCCAACGCCCCCGCGTCGACCATGCCGCGATGCGCAAAAAAATGGTCGAATTTTACGTACGCGGCGCTGGCGTTCTAAACGAACGAGTCCTCCGATCAATGACCGATACGCCCCGGCATGAGTTTATGCCGCGCAGCGTGCAAGACAAAGCCTACCTCGACGCGGGCGTTCCGATCGGCGAAGCGCAGACGATTTCGTCCCCCTTCATCGTCGCGTACATGACCGAATCGCTCGACCCGCAGCCCGAGGATCGCGTTTTGGAAATAGGCACTGGCAGCGGCTACCAAGCCGCCGTGCTCAGCCCGCTCGTCGACGAAGTCTACACGATCGAAATCGTTGAGGCCTTAGGAACGCAAGCCGAAAAGACCCTTAAGCGACTCAAATACGACAACGTCTTCGTCAAAATTGGGGACGGATATAAAGGTTGGCCCGAACACGCTCCCTTCGACAAGATCATCGTGACCTGTTCTCCGGAAAACGTTCCCCAACCGCTCGTCGATCAGCTCAAGGATGGCGGACTGATGGTCATTCCGGTCGGCGAACGGCACCAACAATCACTCAACCTGTTGCGCAAAAAGGGAACCGAGCTCATCGTCGAGTCTTTGCAGCCGACGATGTTCGTGCCGATGACGGGAACGGCGGAAATCGAGCGGCACGTACTGCCCGATCCCGCCAACCCAACGCTGCGTAACGGAGATTTTGAGGACGATTTGCCCGAAAACGGGCACGTTGCCGGTTGGTATTATCAGCGGCAGCTCGATTGGGTTTACGACCATTTGGCTCCGTCGGAGACGCACTTCGTTCAATTCAAAAACGAAACGCCGCTTTTGGCCGCGCATCTGATGCAGGGCTTTGCGATTGACGGCCAACAAGTAAATCACATCAAAGTTTCCGCGTCGGTTCGCGTCGCCGAAGTGCGGCCCGGGACATTCCCCGACGACTTGCCATCGGTCGCTGTCACATTTTACGACGCGGACCGCAAGGACCTGGGGACGGCCATGATCGGTCCGTTTCGGGGCTCCAAGCCGTGGGAGCGGCATCAGCAGGAGATGCGCGTGCCACCCGAAACGCGCGAAGCGATCATCCGCATCGGACTCTTCGGTTCGCTCGGCACCGCCGCCTTTGATAACGTGCAAATCGAAAAAGTCGATTGACGTGCACAGAGCAACATTCTTGTGTGCCACTGGCTCTGCCAGTGCTGAATCATCCGTGACACCAAGAACTCAATTCTTATCGCGATTGGCCTCAACGAGAATCTGCTTGATCTCCTTCGAGAATGGTTGCTTCAAGCGAGCCAGGAAATACCGATCTCGGGCTTCGGCACTGGCAGAGCCAGTGGCACACAAGATTTTTTGTTCAGCCGCGGAATTCGATTTGATCGAAACTGGTGATCTTCGGCCAGCGATCGGTGTCCGGCTGCGGGGGGTTGCCGGGACGAACGCAAAGGCCGACTTGAAAGCCTGCAGAAGACGCGGCCGCAAGTTCCGCGGTGACGTCGCTCAAGAACAACAGCCGCGCAGCGGGAATCCGGCAGGCATCGGCGATTTTTGTGTAGCTCGCCGATTCGCGCTTTGGTCCGGTGGTCGTGTCGAAATGTCCGGAAAAATATCGCCGCAAGTTGCCGTGCTCGGTATGTCCAAAGAACAGCTTTTGCGATTCGAGGCTCCCCGACGAGTAGATAAACAACTTGATTCCCGCGGCAGACCACCCCGCCAATTGCGGGACGACGTCGGGGAAGACGTGCGCGATCAACTCGCCCGATTCAAACCCGTTGCGCCAAATCAACCCCTGCAGTTGCTTGAGGCCGGTGGACTTTGAATCGCCGTCCATCAGCTGCAAAACTTCCGTTCGCACGAGAGACAATGCTTCGGCCCGCGCCGCCTCGTGTTGGGTCAACATCTCAAACTGGTTGAGCCCCCCTTCGGCGGCGATTAAACGGCAAGCAGCGGTGACTTCGGGCTCGGCGAAATGCTCGGACAAAAAAACGCCAAGTTCGCGGCGCACGTAGGGGAACATCTGCTGATAGACAAAGTCAATCGACGAAGTTGTTCCTTCGATGTCGAGCAGAATACCGTCGACCGAATACGGGGTCACGCATCCACCGCGGATTGGAATTTATCTCCCGCGCCTTTGCTGAGATACTGCGGGCCCAAGCAAATCGGTGGATGATGGACGTGCTGACTGTTTTCCACGTAGGTCGGAGTCCATCCCGCCTTGTCTTCGAACAACCGAATGCAGCGGATCGTCTTGTTCGAGCACAAGTTAAACCAGTGCTTGGTCCCACAAGGAACGTTGATCAGATCCCCCGATTCGACGGTGATGCTGAACACCGGTCCCCCTTCAGGATGAATGTGGAACAAGCCGCTGCCGTGGACCGTAAAGCGGACTTCGTCTTCGCTGTGCGTGTGCTCTTTGTCGAAGCGAGCCAGCATGGCGTCCAAGTTGGGCGTTTCGGGATTGACGTTGATCACGTCCGCCGTCACAAAACCTCCTTGCTCCTTCAATCGTTCAATCTCGGGCGCGTAGGCGTCGAGGATGTCCTGATCGGTCGCGTCTGGGCCAATCCTTTCGGCGACATCCCAATGCTCGTACCAGATTCCAAACGGCTGCAAGAATTCGCGAATCTGTTTCACATCGGTGATTTCGCGCTTTTGTTCTTGGACGAAGATCTTGGCCATTGTGGTACTCCCGAATTGAATGGCAAACTTAAGACAGGGGCGGGTTACCTTCGCATGCGCTTCAGGCTTCAATTGCCCGCCAATTCGCGTTTTGTTTGGTGTCAGTGCAAAACAAAAACGCGCTGTTTCATGATCGGCATTATATCCGGGTGGGCGTTAGCCACCAAGTTGCAAGCTGCGGCCGACGCATTCGAATAGAAACTCGAAAATCTCGATATGCCGCTCGGCTTCGGCCAAATCGCTCCCCCAGGTATAGAGACCATGTCTCCGAATTAAATATCCATGGCAGGGACCTCGGCTGGCAGCTAGATACTCGTCGACTTGCATTGCCAGCGATAGAATGTCTTGTGTGTTATCGAAGATTGGGATCCATTCGCGATGCTCGTGCGTCTTGACGCCGGACAAGCCCTTGAGCATTTCGTAACCGCTGATCTCCAGCCCTTGGTTAGCGTAAAAACGCTCGGATAAGATTGTCGACCACACCGAATGCGTATGCAGCACGGCTCCCACGTTTTCTCGCCGGGCCAAGCCGACGTGCAGCAGCGTCTCCGCGGACGAAGCTGGCTGACCTTCGCAGGTCGGCAGTCCCTTTGCGCCCACTCGGACAAAATCCTGTGGCCCCAAGCGACTCTTGTCCTTACCGCTTGCCGTAACCACCAGTTCCAACGGTTCGCGCCCGATCACCGCGCTGTAGTTGCTGCTTGTTCCCAATGACCAGCCGCGGCGGTGAAACGTCTGCCCACACTCGCGCAGGCGGGCGATGATCGAATCGCAACCGGCGAGCGGATTGGATTGGCGAGTTTGGTTCATGGGTTGAATGTGGTCCATAAGTGTAACGTCTCGAAAGTCGAGAACCCACACGCCCCCTCACCCTGCCCTCTCCCCCGAAGCGGGGGCGAGGGAACAATACTTTCCTAACTGTGCATCCGGGGAAGCGGATCGCCGCGGGCAATGATTTCGGTTTCGAGCAGCGATAGCTCTTGAAGTCGCGACTTCACGTTGGTTTCGCTGTCGAACAATCGGGCCAGGCGAACGTAGGTGCTGTGATGCCGGGCTTCGCTTTCGAAGAGGCTATCGTAAAACGCAGCTAGTTCTGGATCGCCGACATGTTTGCGCAATAAATCGAACCGTTCGCAGGAGCGGGCTTCGATCAAGCCGGCGACGAGCAGTCGATCGACGGCCCGATGGGGCTCGAACTTGCGGACCAGATCGTTGAGTTGCCGACCATAGTTGCTTGGCTTGAGCTTGCGAAACCGAATGCCCCGCCGCTGCAGCAAATCGAGAACTTGTCCGAAATGTTCCAGTTCCTCGTTGACAATTTCGGCCAATTCGCGGCACAATTCGCCGCGATCGACGTAAGCGAACAGCAAATTCATCGCGCAGCCCGCCGCCTTTTTCTCGCAGTGCGCATGGTCGATGAGAATCTCCTCCAAGTTCTGATCGACTTGGCAAAGCCAACGCTCGACGGTTGCAGATTGCAGATTTAACATGGCGCACCCGAGGCATTTTCGAAGAATTGCCGTTATACATTCGCGGATCGCGAGAATCCAGGCCAAGCGAGGTTTGACCTAGCCCTTTGGCCGATGCGATAATTGATAGAAACACATCGCCCCAGCGAACGGACCAAATGGTTATCGAGTGCGACGAGAACGATCGGTTGAATGATATTGTCCAACGGCTCGTCGATTTTATTCGACCGATGGGCAGCTGTGCCGTCGCATTCTCGGGGGGCGTCGATAGCGCCGTGGTCGCTCAGGCCGCGCAAGTGGCGTTGGGTGATCGGGCTCTGGCGGTCACCGGCGTTAGCCCTAGCTTAGCCGCAGGAGAATTGGAAATCGCGCGGCGGATCGCTGCGGAAATTGGCATTCGGCATCGAATCCTTGAAACGCATGAAACGGAAATCGACGATTATCGCCGCAACGATGCGCGGCGCTGCTTCCACTGCAAGTCGAATCTCTATTCAGAGATTGCCAAATTGCGATCCGACGAGGGCTTTAGTGCCATTCTTTCCGGCACCAACAAAGATGACATCAGCGACCACCGGCCCGGACTGAGCGCCGCGGAAACGTTTGGCGTAAGACATCCGTTGGCCGAGTGCGATATCGACAAGCCCATGGTACGCGCGGTGGCGCGCCGCTGGAACTTGGAAGTTTGGAACAAACCTGCCACGCCGTGCTTGGCCAGCCGAATCGCGTACGGCGTGACCGTCACCGACGAACGACTGCAGAAGGTCGATTTGGCGGAGCGGTTTTTGCGGGGACTCGGCTTTGATTCGCTGCGAGTCCGATTTCACGAAGGGGACTTGGCCCGAATCGAGGTTCCCGTCGAACAAATCTCGCGGCTGGCTGCCGAACCGGCGCGCAGCGCGATTATCGAAAGACTTCGCGACTTGGGATTTCGCTTCGTATCGCTGGATTTGATGGGCTTTCGGTCGGGCGGTCTCAATGCACTACTCCCACTTGTTACAACCGGCGCGCGTTCTGCTTCTGTCGAGGATTTTGAACGTTCTGATCGCATCGACCACTATGCTTCAAAGGAAATTCTGAGCCATGCGAAACCATCGCCGTGACGAATTCGACGAATACCGCGCCCCGCCGGAAGAGTTGACGGGCATTCAGCCGCCGCGCTTCTTGCCTCATTTCGTGCTGCTATTAGTGCTCGTCGGTGGTTCGCTCGTGGCCGTGCATTATTTCGCCGGTCCAATAATGTTTTCCCGTACGATCGAAGCTCTCGCCACCCCAGTGGGCTTCGTTTGGTTCTTGCTATTCCTCGCAGCATATTGGGTTATGGTCTGGCGCATTCGGTTAGCGACTCTGTTGTGTTGGACCTGCTTGTTCGTTCTGACGCTTGCCGGAAACTCGTATGTCTCCAATCAGCTCATCAAAGCGATCGAAGCGCCGTATCTGCAAACGAACCCCTTCGAAATGGAGAAATTCGATGCGATCCTCGTCCTGGGAGGAAGCACCGACACGACACCCGCTGGCGTGCCGCAGTTGGCGATGGCGGGAGATCGGCTCGTTCTTGCCGCCCGTCTTTTTCACGCGGGCAAGGTCGACAAGATTCTTGTGTCCGGCGTGCGGAGCACGGGCTTGCGGGAGAAGGAACTTCATTTGTACGAGGAGTCGTCGCGAATATTGGCCGAGCTGAATGTACCCGAGGCCAACATCGTCCAACTCAAATTGGGGAGCGACACGTCCGAAGAGATGCAAGGTCTGAAAACTTGGATGGCCGATCAACCGGCAAATCGCACGGGCGTCATCACATCGGCATGGCACTTGAAGCGAGCCATGCTATTGGCTCAGCGATACGATGTCAGCGTCTCGCCCATTCCCGCCAATGTGCTGACCGAATCGTTCCGGATGGGCCCTGGGGCCGTCATTCCCAGCGCGAAAAATCTTTACGTCACACAGATGGCGGTGCGCGAATATCTCGCTCGCTATTTGGATAGATAACTCCTGGCATCCCGTTGCAATCGCACTCACGGTTCAATCCCAGTCCCAATTATTGCGCGATGTCCAGTTCTAGCGCCATACCATTCATGCAATAGCGCAAGCCAGTGGGCTGCGGGCCATCGTCAAAAACGTGGCCCAAGTGCCCCTGGCACCGGCTGCAGACGACTTCGGTGCGCGACATGAACAACGTGTTGTCCTCGTGGATCGCGACGTTGGCTTCGGCAATCGGCTGGTAGAAACTCGGCCAGCCGGTTCCCGAATCGAATTTGGCATCCGAACTGAACAAAGGTTGACCGCATCCAGCGCAGCGATAAATGCCGTGTTCCTTGCTGTTCCAGTTCGGTCCCGTGAATGCGCGCTCAGTTCCTTTCTTGCGCAGGACGTAGAACTGATCGGGCGTTAGAATCTTGCGCCATTCGGCATCAGTTTGAGGAAGTGTTCGCAGTTTTTGGTCCTCGGTGGACATGGGTTTTTCCTTGGCAAGATCGGATTCATCGTAATTGATTTGCTGGATTTTTTCTTGGACGGAAGAATTGCTTGCAGATCGATTGAACCAAAGGAAAAAAACCGCAACGCAACCGGCCGCCAACAATGCGATAGAGATGAACTTCATCTCGTAAACTCCGGAGTTTCAAGGAAATGGTGACGAAATGTGGTGCGATGCTCGGCGTCGTAAAGACCGACGGGTATCCCGATAACTTCGTTTCGAAGGACGCGGAGCGTCGTGCCACATTTTTCAACGCCCGTCTAGCGCGTCCAAGCGAGCCATTTTTCGAACAACGACTTGAGACGCGGCGTCAATCGACTTCGATTATACGCGTCCGCCACTCGTTTGATGCATTCAGACTGCGTTGGATAGGGACGAATTGCTCGTGCGATGGCTTTCAAACCCAGGCCGCCCGCCATCGCGACGGACAGTTCGGAAACCATATCACCCGCATGTGACGCAACAATCGTTGCGCCCAGGATTCGGTCGGATCCTTTTTTGGTAAGGACTCTAACGAAACCATTGGTCTCGCCGTCGAGTATCGAACGGTCGACGTCGTGAAAGCGATGCTCGAAGACCACCGGCGTGATCCCGCGCTCGCGAGCTTCTTTTTCGTACATGCCGATGTGAGCGACCTCGGGGTCGGTGTATGTGCACCAAGGGAGCGCATTCACACTGAATTTTTTCCGGCCCATGAACAGGGCGTTTTGAATAACAATCCTAGCCATGGCGTCGGCAGCGTGAGTGAATTTGAATTTGGAACAAATATCGCCCGCGGCGTAGATGCATCGATTTGTCGTCCGCAGGCGAGCGTCGACATGGACGCCGGATGGGTCGAATTGAACGCCGGCGATTTCCAATCCCAATCCTTCGACGTTCGCCGCGCGACCCGTGCCAACGAAGATCTCGTCGACGATGATCTCGACCGGCCTTCCTTGGGATTCAAGCGTCAATTGCTTGCCCTCGGCTTGGCGAGACAATCTAAGATTTTGGGCGCCGACGAAGATTCGAATGCCATCACGTGCCAGCGATTGGGCGACGATTTCAGCCGCGTTGCGATCTTCGTTTGGGAGGATTCCGGGCGCGAGGTCGATCAAAATCACGGCGCTGCCGAAACGAGCAAAGGCTTGGGCCAACTCACAGCCAATCGGTCCGGCGCCGATGACCGCCAAACGCTTGGGCAATTGCGTAAGCGAAAACACCGACTCATTCGTCAAGTAACCGACGCCGTCGAGTCCGGGGATAGGCGGCTTGGCGGCGCGTGCGCCCGTCGCAATCACTGCGCGTTTGAACTGCAAGGTTTGCCCGCCGACTTGAATGGAATCTCGCCCCGAGAAAATTGCCTGGCCGAAATAGACATCGACGCCAAGTTTTTGAAAGCGATCCGCCGAATCGACCGGACTGATGGCAGCACGAAGCCGGCGCATCCGCGTCATAACGTCGGGAAAGTTCACTTGCGTGCCCGCGGGGACATCGACTCCGAATTCACTCGCGTCGCGCACCGAAGTGTAAGCCCGGGCGGCGCGAACCAACGCTTTCGACGGAACGCAGCCGACGTTGAGACAATCGCCCCCCAAGAGGTGCCGTTCGATTAGGGCGACTTTGGCCCCAAACCCCGCGGCTCCCGCCGCCGAGACCAATCCCGCCGATCCGGCGCCGATCACGACCAAGTTGTATCGACCGGCCGGTTGCGGATTTCGCCAGTGTGGCGGCCGCACGTTGTCGACCAATGCTCGGTTGTGGTCGTCCCACGGCAGGACCTCGACCGCAGGACGATTCGTCTCGGTCAAAGGTAGGCTGCCCCCAGGCTGATTCATGGCGTGTCCCGTTGACCCGTTCGCATGAGAGAGACGATCTCGGCCGTGGCGTCCGCGAGGATGCGTTCGAGCGGCTGGGCTTGCCACCAGGCGCGAAATGCGGCGATTTTTTCCCGGCGGCCGGCCGCGTGATCGCGCTGTTTGGCCTGGGGCGACTTGAGCTGTTTCAGCCGACGACGGCGAACAACCCCGTCGTTGAGCGACCCCAGGTGCTTTTGCAGCGACTTGAGAAGCTCGTGGAGTTCCCTCAAATCCATCGCTGGGTGGATTTCCGCGACGGCATCGACGGCGTAGCGAAGTCGTTTGCAAGCGATCCGCGCTTGATGCAGTTGGTCCGAGTCCATTTGGCGCGACGGTAACACCTCAATGAACCGCGACAACTCGCGGGCCAAACCTCGGCCGAAAACTGCGGAGGCCTCGATCGGGCCGTCGAGCGATTTCAGGTTTTTGTGGACTTGCCGCGCGCGGCGTACAAGCCGTTCGCGCCGCAGCAACCAGCGCACGCGCCTCGCGACCTTGTGCATTAGCGGACGTCGGTTCTGTTTGAGCTGGCGTTGCAACCGAGTCGACGACATCTCGTTTTCGGCCAACCACTTTCGCAAAACGTCGTCATCGCGCAATGCATTTGTGCTTTGCCGCAAATCGTGCAGATTGCGCTGAAGCCATCGCCACCCACGAGATTTTGCCGCATCGCGGCCAAGTCGCAATACCGCTTCCGTTCGCCGACATACGATGCGCAAAGCATGCACCTGCCCTGCGGAGTCGTCGCCTTGCGCGATCGCGCGCAAGATCCTTTCCACTTCGAGGAACTGCCATTGCCAAATCGAACTCGGCGATGATTCCAATCGTTCTTTTTCTTGGTGTATTGTGCTCATGTTGATCCCATCGCGCCCAAGTCGGATTCGCGAAATCCGTCGGCTATTCATTCGGTCCGTTTTCAATCTGAGAATTATACAAGCCTAATCCAAATCCCACGGCGAGGGGTGCACCATGCAGCGATTAGGCCGGAGCAAGCAACACGCCATCGCCGTCGGGCCGTTTCCCCCCTGCCGCCCTTGGCTCGCTCGCGATTATGGGAATAATGAAAGACGCGGGGATTCATCGCGGATTTGCCGTGCTTCGGCAACTAGCGCCGGTTTTTGTCAGCGCACTTTGCCCCGAACCTGTAACTAGGAGCTTCTGTGAGACCTTACATCATTGCCATTAGTTGGCTGGTCGCAACTCTCTTCGTTTCGCCGCCGATGGCGTCCACGCTGTTGGCTCAACTCGCCGATGAGGACATCGTCAAGCGCGATCCGGCGGCCGCCACCAAGCTCGAGTCGCGACTGGTGGGATTGCCATCTCAAGTCACCTTGGAAGGATTGCGCGCTGGAGAAGGTTATTTTAGCGCGGACGGAAAGTTTCTGATCTATCAAAGTGAGCAAGTTAGCGGCAATCCGTTCTTTCAGATTTTCGTGATGAACTTGGCGGATGGTACGACGCAGCAAGTTTCTCCTGGCATCGGCAAAACAACCTGTGCTTGGATTCATCCCGATGGGAAACGCATGCTTTTCGCCTCGACGCACGACGACCCCGACGCAGAAAAAAAACAGCGCGATGAGTTGAAGAAGCGATCCGAGGGAACACAAGATCGTTATGCGTGGGATTACGACGAATTTTTTGAAATCTATTCGGTCGACCGCGACGAACTGGGGAAGAAACCCAAGTATACAAACTTGACTAAGGCCAAGGGTTACGACGCCGAGGGCTCGTATTCTCCCGACGGCAAGCAGATCGTGTTTGCGTCTAATCGCAGCGCATTCGACGGACGGATGAAACCCGAAGTTGCCAAGATTTTCGAAGTCGACAAGACCTACATGATGGAAATCTACATCATGAACGCCGACGGCACCGACGTGCGGCGGTTGACGGACACTCTGGGGTACGATGGCGGACCGTTTTTCGCTCCCGATGGAAAACGAATCTGTTGGCGACGATTTGCCGAGAACGGCGCCACGGCCGAAATCATGACGATGAACCTCGACGGGTCCGATCAACGCCCACTGACCAAACTCAACGCCATGTCATGGGCTCCGTTTTTTCATCCGAGCGGCAAGTATTTGGTCTTTACCACAAACCGCCATGGATTTGAAAACTTTGAACTGTATTTGGTCTCGACCGATGGCGGCGAACCGATTCGCGCGACGTACACGAACGGGTTCGACGGGCTCCCGGTTTTTTCACCGGACGGAAAAAAACTCGTTTGGACCCGACAAGTTGGTGAGCCCGGACCATCGGGTCGTCCGCCCGGCCAAATCTTTCGGGCTGATTGGAACCACGCGGCGGCGCTTGAGGCGCTCGGATTGGGAGACGCCCCGCCGGAGAATCCGAAGGAGGTTCAACGCCGGGCGGTCGAATCCGCCAAACTCTCGTCGGCCGATTTTTCTCGCGATGATGTCGCGCGCCACGTCGCCTATCTCTGTCGCCCCGAACTCGAAGGTCGAATGACCGGTTCGCCGGGCGAGCAAATGGCGACCGAATACGTCGCCGCGTACTTCGATCATTTGGGGCTCAAACCGGCCGGCGCCGAAGGAACGTACTTTCAAAAGTTTCAGTTCCCCGCCGGCGCGGCGCTCGGCCCGAATAACGCAATGAGTTATTCAACTGGCGAAAAGCAAACCGATTTGACGCTGGACAAAGACTGGCGGCCGCTGTCTTTCTCCGCATCAGGGTCAATTGATCCCACGAATATTGTTTTTGCCGGCTACGGAATGTTCGCGCCCAAAACGGAACAGAATGAAGGGTACGATTCGTTCGCCCAGTTGGACGTCAAAGACAAGTGGGTCATGGTTCTGCGATTCATGCCGGAAAATATTACACCCGAGCGGCGACAATATTTGGCAGCCTTTTCCAGCTTGCGCGACAAAGCCCGCAAGGCCAGAGACTTGGGAGCAAAAGGAATCATCGTAGTCAGCGGTCCGACTTCGCGTGTCCGCGAGCAACTAGTTCCGCTGCAACGCGACGCGGCTTTGTCGGGAACCAGCGTCGCCGTCGTCAGTATCACCGACGACGTGGCTCGACAATGGTTATTGGCGGCGAAAAAAGATCTCAACGAAGTTCAAACGCTTCTGGATTCGGGCAATCCAACTTCGGGGTTTGACCTATCACTGAAAGTTGTCGCCCAAATTGACGTCGAACAGGTGATCCAAATCGGCCAAAACGTCGTCGCGCGATTGCAGGTCGGCGATGCGCCCAGCGAACAGACGGTCGTGGTGGGCGCCCACATCGATCATCTTGGAAATGGAACTTCCAGTTCGTTGGCCCGCGAGGATGAAAAGGGGCAAATACATTTTGGTGCGGATGACAATGCGTCCGGAGTCGCCGTCATGATGGAGATCGCCGAACATCTTGCAGCCTTGCCGGAAGCCGAACGTCGTGCGCTGAAACGGGATTTTGTTTTTGCGGCTTGGTCGGGCGAAGAGCTGAATCTCCAAGGTTCGAAGCATTTTGTCGCGACTTTACAGGCTAAGCAAACAGGACCGACCCCGGCCGGCGGATCGTCATCCGGTTCGAACAATCCAGGTCCCCCGCCATCGATCTATCCGCAAGTCGCCGCGTACGTGAATATGGACATGGTCGGCCGGTTCCAAAAATCGTTGGTCCTGCAGGGGCTCGGTTCGTCGGATTTTTGGCGAAAGGAAATCCAACGTTTGGCCTTGGTCACGGAACTGCCGGTCACGCCATTGGACGATACGAACCTGCCGACCGATGCGACTTCGTTTTATTTGGCGGGCGTGCCGATCATCGCCGCCTTCACCGGAGCGCATAACGATTACCACACGCCGCGCGACACCCCTGAAAAACTCGACTATGTTCGCGCCGCCCAGATCGCGCGTTTCATGGGTGAGATGACGCGGAGTTTGTCGGCGGCCGAGAATCCGCCACCCTTCATCCAACACAAGATCGAAGCGGCCCCGCAACAAGCGAGAGCGGGAGCCCGCGTCTATTTGGGTTCGATTCCCGATTACGCGTCCGACGTCAAGGGCGTGCTTCTCTCGGGCGCTACCGGGGGCTCGCCTGCGGCAAAGGCCGGGCTCAAAGCCAACGACGTGATCGTCGAATTGGCGGGTAAGAAGATCGAGAACATTCAAGACTACGCCGATGCGTTGAAGGCGTTAAAGGCTGGCGAAAAAGTGAAAATCGCCGTCCGCCGTGGAGGCGAGCGAGTCGATCTAGAGATCACGCCCATTTCGCGGCAATAGGCGAAAAGCGCTCGCGCTTCGCAATTCTCAAGAAACACCAAGAGCAGCTTCATGGGAAGCTGCTCTGGCGACTGCACCTAGGAAGTTCAAGATATGAAAATGAATAATTCCTGACAGGCACTGGGCAGTAAGGGTTACGTGGCAAATTGCGCGTTCAAGCTGATCTTTTCGTTAAACGCGGGTCGCGACAAATTCAACGTCAACTCGCCGTTACGCGAGGTGAAGTCCGCAAAGAAAACTTGCGACCTCGACTCTAGCACGGCAGTTCGATGCGTCGACTGCGCAACCGAAAACTCGATTCCAGCCGGCTCGATGGCGACGGCCTTGTCTTTGATGACAAGTTGCCGAAAGCCCTCGACGTTCGTCACCGGCGCGGAATTTACGAGGACCGATTTAATGGTCCACAATCCTCGCTTCAATCCATTCATTGAAATCTCCGAAGGAAAGAAATTCTGAAACACGAAGGACTTAATCTGCAAATCGCGGGCCATCGCTTGAGATTGTTTTTTTGTGCAGTTTTCCGCAAGAATTGGCGACATCCAACTCAATCGCGTCTCAGATCGAGATCGCTGTTGCAGAATGAAACGCGATAGTAATGCGTTTCCGAAGCACCTAGAATGTGGATAGAACTCGAACCCCGGTCCGAAGTTCCATCAAAAAGGACGTGAACTGGCGACCGCTTAGATCACCCAACGACAACCGCCACTCGCCCGTACTGGACGACTTGTGGGTCTATTCGGAATCCCGTTTGCCCACGTGCTGGCGTTGGCAAGCTTGTTTTTTCAAATCTTGTGGATTGTTCCCGTCTACGCTGATCGATTCGAAACCGCCGTTCGGGCACTTCCGTCGATGACGACACAGTCGATTCTGTTTGCAAGTTATTTCACGGATTTGACAATGCAATGGTCGTATGTTGGCTTGTTAGTTGCCGATTTGGTCCTGTTGATGGTGTTGTTTCGTCGACGCAGCGCGACGAGCAATAGCATTTATATCTATTCGCATTTTGTCCTCGTATGCCTGATTGCGTTCCTCGTTTGGAATAGCATCGCCCTGTGCATCGGGCTATCGAGCCTTTAGCTCACGTTTTGATGCTGGGCTTTTCTGGTTCCTTCTCCCCCAATCTGCACGCTGCAATCTCGAACATAGTGTTTCGCTCACGCGCGTGCAGATTCGTGGAGAGGGAACGTCAATCCAGCGAGAACAGCGGCTACTTGTCGTTGATCGCTTCGACGCTTTGGATGCGGCCGCGGGGATAGAGGTTGGAGATGTCGATCGCATAGTTCGTTTGATCGACTTGCTCGTTGCCGGCTTCGTCGCGGACCGCGAGCCGCAAGTACACGCGTTCGGGAGAGTCGGACTGCACGGCCCAGATGTAATTGCCGGTGTTCCGCAGACCGGCTTCGATCGTCGTCCATGGACCATCGGGGCGGGTGCTATACGAAAGCTCGATCGGGCGCAGCGCGAGCAAATCGTCGCGGGCTTCCCAGTTGATCACGAGTTTTCCGGCGTGCTCATCGGTCCCGTAAGGAGCCGAGGTGATTCTCGCATCGGGTGGATCGACGTCGACGCGAACCCATTTGTCGGCGGGGTCGCCAGGTTGCGGCAAGCGACTTTTAAGTCCGCTGTGGCTGATGACCACTAACCGAAAACCGTACAGCCCCGATTCATCAACTTCCACTGGAAACGGTCCCTGCGGATCTGGGATCGATCCCAATCGCGCCCAATTTTTTCCGCTATCACGCGTGGTCCAGATCGCGACTTCTTTTACGCCGGCCGGATCGATTGCCTCGACTTGATAGTTCAGCCGAAAGCGTTTCGACTTGACCGAAACGGCTTGGTTATTCAGTTCGGAATTTCCGGCCGGCTGGCTCATCACGCCGTGCGCCTCAAGATCGGTTTCTGTCGCGCTCCGATCGGCGACCAGAATCGTTGAATTGGCAAGCCCCGAGTCTGGCTTTTTTATTTCCGGCAGCGATCTCGTTTGCAAATCGGGAGCATTTTGCTTGGGGGCCTCAGCGACGGCCGGGGTTGGCTCGATGGTGGGTCTTGCCGGGGCTTTGTCCTGAGTTGAACCGCGGGCAAGGAATTTGCCGCTGGTCGAGTGGCGAACGCTTCGCCATTCAACTGGCGCTGCCGTTGTGCCGGACAACGAATTCGTGCCGGCGGAAGCCGAAGGCTCCTGTCGACTCGTGGCGTTCGCCCCAGGCGGCGGCGATTCCTTGGTTTCCGATCCTGGCTGGCGATTGGGTCCAGCGGCCGATCGAAATCCCGATGCCGGAGTTGAGGCATTCAAAGACTGTGGCGGATCGGCAACGGCAGCTGGCCGTCGATTGGCGTTTTCGGGCATCGCTGCAAATTGTGGGCTCGTTCGCGTGCGCTGAACGGACGTTTGCGCCGTCGCTTGATTGCCAGCTTGGTCCCGGATGCTGACTTCGATATCGAGGTTGAGTTCGTTGGATTCCGGCCAGAATGCATAGGAGTCTTGCAGCAGCCCGCCGTTGGCGGTCTTAGTGACTTTGGCGGGAACATCCGCCCAAGGAACAGCGTCTTGAGCGCCGGTTGGCCGCTGGCGGATGGTCAGCGAATCGGTTGCCAATTGGGAATCTCGCGCCCGCCATTCGACGATGACTCGTCCGACATTATCGCTCGACGATCGGGCCTCAATGGTTGGAGGCACGGTATCGACGACGACAATCATCTCGGGCTGAACGATCCGAGCGGGTACTCGTTGTCCGTTTCGGTTGAGTGTTTGAACGGCGAACCAATATTCGCCGTCCTGGGCGGCGTCAAACTGAAACTCGGACTGGCGTTGGTCCGCGCGACGATGTTCTTCCCACCGTTGGCCGCCGTCGGTTGAAACATACAGGTGGACTTCGACGATGACTTGGTCTGGCGACACGAGCGAAAAAGGAATCGTAAACCGCCGGTTCTTCGTGGCGTATTTTTGAACCTGTGGCGCCGACTTCGTTGAACCATTGTCGCCTGTCGGCTGCGCAACGGGTTTGGCGGAATCCGTGAACGATCGAACGGCTGGCGGTCCGAATGTCTGGGCCTGGGCCGTTGAGACCAGGACAACCAGCCCGATCAGGTTCTTTAGCAGAGTTTGGAAAGTCGACATCTTTTGAACGCGAGAAACGCTGAATTCTGGGGGTCAAAAGACCAAATCAATTCGAGCATCGACCATTGTCGCCAAGTGCTTGATCGGCTCGGACAATTCCCCGGTTGATCCGAACGTTCGGTGCGGCGATGGCGGCGTATAGGGTTAGCGAAGAGGCAGGTGTCGCGGGCGGGACCGGTTGAAATCCGCTGATTTTCCTAAGAACTCGGATTCCACGTCCCACGGCGCAGGAAAAGTCCAATGCAAGCGCCCCGGCCGACCTGTGAACTTTGCACGCGTTCGCTACGTACTATTGGACGTCGGCTGGCGATTCAGCCGGATTTGCAAAGTTCTGAACTTAACTCGAACTGATCGTGTTCGATATAATGGTGTGCAAACTTTTAATGCCGAGCGGGTTTTTCCAGTTGCGCCGGCGCCGTAGTATGGATGGTCCCCGAAACGAGCGTAGGACCGGGAAACCAATGTTGAATAATCGGCTGGACCATGTGGATTCAGAACAACTGGCGCCGATTACAAGAAACCATTCAGCAGTTTGGGTGGGAAGAGCGATTAATAATCGGAATCGTGCTCTTGGCGATCTTGATTACGATTGCCGTCTATGTCGTGCGTCGAGTGCGCCAATGGATGCAGCAGCCCACCGCCTCGATCAGCGAACATATGAACGACTTTCGCCGGATGCGCGACTCCGGCGAACTCGATGACAAAGAATTCAGTCGGGTCGTGAACACGGTTTCACGGCAAGAGATTGAGGGGTTGATTCCTCCGCAAAAGGAACCGCCCGCACATTCGGAAAACTTACCATCCCCAAGCGAGGGAGACTGAGCGACACGACGGTTGTAGAGCTTGCGACAGACAATTGGCCTTGTTGGATTAAACCGTTCCAAGCGGATTGATTGGAGCGGTCCCCCGATAAAATCAGAATTTAATTACGCTCGAAGATTGCGGGCATGGATGCACACTTGGTTCGGCGACGTACGCCAAATCACGTTTTCGGGCCTCAACTGGGATGAGCTGCTACGGTTGGACTTGATTCAGGAGTGACCATGCCCGCTGGAAATGATTCGACAGGGACCCGCCGTCCCGGTGTCCCGAAGAAAAACGCGTTTTGTTCGTTCTGTCGCAAGAGCTATCGCGACGTCGGTCCGTTGGTCGAGGGACCCGGCGATGTCTATATTTGTGGCGAGTGCATTGAGCTTTGCGAATCGATTCTCGAGCAAGAGAATCGGCGCCGCGGACCTTCGAAAAAGCTATTCAACAAGATCCCGTCGCCGCGCGAGCTGGTCGACAAAATGGGTCAATACGTCATCGGGCAAAATCACGCCAAAAAAGTCCTCGCGGTCGCCGTCCACAACCATTACAAGCGATTGACCGGCGGTGCCGATAGCGGCGAAGTGGAAATTGAAAAGTCTAATATCTTGTTGGCCGGCCCGACCGGTTCCGGCAAAACGTTGCTCGCCCGAACCCTGGCCCGCGTGCTCAACGTGCCATTCGCGATTGGTGACGCATCTACCCTGACCGAAGCCGGCTACGTCGGCGAAGACGTGGAAAACCTCTTGCTCAAGCTGTTGCATGCGGCTGACTTCGACATCGAAGCCGCCCAGCGCGGTGTGATTTACATCGACGAAATCGACAAGATTGGCAAGACGTCGAACAACGTCTCGATCACCCGCGACGTTTCCGGCGAAGGCGTTCAGCAGGCCCTGCTGAAAATGCTCGAGGGAACCGTGGCGAATGTCCCGCCCCAAGGCGGCCGCAAACACCCCGAACAGCAGTACATCCAAATCGACACGACAAACATTCTTTTCATTTGCGGGGGAACCTTCGTCGGCATCGACGATATCATTCGCCGCCGTCTCGGCCGAAAGACGATCGGCTTCGGACAGTCGACGACGATCAATGAAGAGCGAGAGTTGGGCGAACTTCTGCCCATGGTGACCAGCGACGATATTCTCGAATTCGGCTTGATTCCCGAATTGGTTGGCCGCTTGCCGGTGATCAGCGCCCTAACCCCGCTCGATGAATCCGGCCTGATGCGTGTCCTTACCGAACCGCGCAACGCGCTGGTTCGCCAATACCAGTCGCTGTTCAATATGGAGAACTGCGAACTGAAGTTTACCGACGAGGCGATGCGCGCGATCGCCAAGCGAGCGCTTGAAAAGGGAACCGGTGCCCGCGGGCTTCGATCGATCGTGGAAGAGATCATGCTCGATCTCATGTTCGAGCTGCCCGATCTGCCCAAGGGGGGCAAATTCGTGATCGACGAATCAATGGTGAAATCCGGCTCGGCCGTCTTCACGATGCCCGAATCGAAAAGCGCGTAAGCGACGACACCCGATGCAAAGATCGGCTCTCCTCGGTCCGAAGGACCGCTACAATCTCTGCCGGTGGCGTCAGCCACCGGTGCATGCACATTCATCCGAAGGCCCAAAGGGCCGACACAAGACGGATGGATTTTTGTGTCGGCCCTTCGAGCCTTCATGAGATGAGGTGGGCAACGAAAACCGGGGCCTGGCGGCCCCGGCCGTGGTTGTTGCGGCCCTCCGGGCCGAAGCGTGCATTGATGATGCGGCACAATGCTCGCTACATTGCGCCGTCTGCTATTTCGCCGGCTACAATGTTGCACGAACGGTTCACAGAACAACTCTCCCGACTCATTGGGTACCAGCCATGATCTCGCGGATCTTCTTCGCCATCGGACTTGGCGTCATTGCAATTCAGGCTTGGTGCGTCTCAACGACACTTGCTCAAGACACACGCCAGCCAGAATCGCTCAAAATCACATTTCTGGTGAACGAAGGATTCTTGATCCAGGCTGGAGTCAAGTCGATTCTGATCGACGCATTTGTCAAAGACGAATATTACGGCTACGGCGCGCTACCCGAGTCGGCGTACCGACGACTGATCACCGGACAATCGCCGTTCGACAACGTCACCTTGGCGCTGACGTCGCACGTCCACCTCGACCATTTCCAAACCGAGACCGCGGTCCAATTCTTACAAAAAAACCCTAAGTCGGTTTTGATGTCCGGCGAAGAAGTGGTGCTGGCGATTCGCGAATCCGATAGCCAACCGAGCGTTGCCAACCAAGCAACGATCGTTTGGCCTGAGCCCGGTGCCATCAAGACGCTCGAACACGACGGGATCCGAATCGAAGCGTTTCGCTTACGCCATTCGGGGAGACCCGACAACGATGTGCAAAACCTGGGCATATTGCTGCACGTGGGGGATCAATCGGTGTTGCACGTGGGAGACGCGGACGCCAGCGGCGATAATTTCCAACCGTATGACTTGGCCAGGAAGAACATCGATGTTGCGATCTTGCCGATGTGGATGTTCGAGGATCGGAAAATGGTCGATTCGCAGATCGGGGCCAAGACCTACATCGCGGCCCACATTCCCGCCAAAGAACTTGCCAACACCAAACGCGAACTCGGGAAAACGCAGCCCGACGTCATCGTTCTGGAAACGCCGATGGAAGTGTGGAAAGCCAAGTAGGTCTCGCCCGTAGGTCTCGCGAGCCGAGCGAGACCTGTCGCCATCATCCGCGTTCCATTCCACGCCGCTTTAATCGTCTATCACGCGCACGAGTACCTTCCGCCCAATTGTGCGATTGAAATGTCGCGCCAAGCGGCACGTCCAGGTCTCGCGCGGCTCGCGAGACCTGCGGGCGAGACCTACTGCGTCCAATAATCAAACACCAGGACATTTTCGACGCGGGGGAGCGCCATTTTCACGAAAGCCTGGTGGGCTTCATGCTGCAGGTATTGGTCTCGCGCTTTTTCATCGGCAAACGTTAGCAGAAAACAGTGCGTGAAGCCTTGGGCAAGGTTCTCCGTGCTGATGTCGGTGCCCCATTCGAGGTCTTGGACGGTATCGATCGTATCGCCGAGCTTGCTCAATTCCTTCAACGTCGTGTCGACTAATTTGGGATCGAGGTCGGGCTTGAATTTGATGAGGACGACATGCCGCAACACGCGAGCGGCTGGCCGGCCGAGTTCACGCAACATGACCTCGGCTACAAACTGGTTTCCGACCTCATTCAAATGCACGCCATCGGAAGTCAAAATCCCATCGGCAGCGTTGGCGGCATTGGCCGATTTGAGGTGTTCGATGAAAGCGACCCGCAGGTCGATGAGCTGAGATTGTGTCTCGCGGGCGACGGCGCGGCTGAGTTCGGAAAACTCGTCTAGTTGTTGATCCAAGTCATTCTTGCCATCGGTCCGTTCGCCGATCACGCTTGGCGTGCAGATCACGGCTCGCGCGCCAGCGGCTTTAATCCGGTCGACGATCTCGCGCAGTCCCGCGCTGTATTGATCCTGGGGGGTTCCTTGTCCGGTTTGCGAATGCCAGACGTCGTTGATGCCGATGTAGATGACAACCGTTTTCGGTTTGTGCGCGAGCACATCGCGATCCAAGCGGGTTTGGAGGTCGGGGACTTTGTTCCCGCTGATTCCCGCTCCGATCACTTCGACTTTGTCGCCGCCTTCTGCCGATTGAATCGCCTCTCGAATCAGCCAGACGTAGCCGTTGGGCTCGTTGCCGGCTTGAGTAATGGAATCGCCGAAAAAGATAACTCGACCCGGCGGGAGCTTTTCCTGAGCCAGAAGGTTCGCACCCAATACGGTGATGCTCAACAAGATTCCAACTCCCACCTGCTGTCGTTGATTTGGTTGGCACATCGTTCCACTCATCGGAGCCCGTGAAGTCATCGTTCGCACCAATTCTGCCCAAAGTTGAACTTTGCCGCAAGCGAGAGGGACAGTGACGCGAAAACGGGGCTTTTCGAGAAGAAACGGGCTTGCGGAATCAGCGTTTGAGCTTGGATTCCAGGCTCTACAAGCTTTGTCCTTGCCAAAAAACTGCCAATCGGTACACTGACGCCCTGATGTAATGTTACGACTTGTGAGTTGACTGGCTGCGCTTTGGGAGATGAAAACCAAACAAGGAGACAGTACAGCAAGCTCGCGGCAAGGAGTTGTAGCCGCACACTGGAATCGCAGATGACGATCACGAAAGAACGAAAACAGCAGTTGATCAAGGATTTTAGACAATCCGACAACGACACCGGTTCGCCCGAATTGCAGGTCGCAATTTTGACCGCGCGGATCCAAAGTCTGACCGAGCACATGAAGGGTCGGCCGAAGGACCACTCGACGCGCCGCGGATTGTTAGGGCTTGTGTCGAAACGACGAAGTCTGCTGAATTATTTGCGCCGCGTTGATTCTCAACGTTATGCAAGCGTGATTGAGCGATTGGGCATCCGCAAATAGGCGGTTTGAAGACCACGCGTCGAGCTGAATCTCGATCGCTTCCCGTGCTGACGGCACCACTCTGTTTTGGAAAGACTCAGTCTAAGACTGGATTGGTTGGTAAATTCAACCACGGTCCTTCGCGAACTCCGCGAACCAAAACGTCTGTGCCGCGGAGCCTGGCCGTATATCGCCAGCCTCGAAAACCACAGTCGTGCGCGTAGGTTGTTGATTGATGTATTGTTTTTTGGAAAGTAAAAATCGTGAAAATTAGAGTTGAAAAGCAATTTGGCAATTCCGTGTTCTCGTTGGAGACCGGAGTTTGGGCCAAGCAAGCCTCGGCCTGCGTGATCGCACAATATGGGGAAACGGTAGTGCTCAATGCGCTGACTACCGGCCCCGGCCGCCCGGGCCAGGATTTTTTGGGCCTGACCTGCGACTATCGTGAACGCCAAGCCGCCGCGGGAAAATTTCCCGGAGGGTTTCTCAAACGTGAAGGTCGCCCTACGACCAAAGAGACGTTGACGTCTCGCATGATCGACCGACCGCTTCGACCGATGTTTGTCGACGGGTTTATGGACGAAGTTCAGATCCAGTCGCTGGTCGTTGCCAGCGATCGTCAAGCCGATGGAGATGTGATCGCGATGAACGGCGCTGCGGCAGCGGCGTTTGTCGCTCCGGTTCCGTTCTACGATCCGGTCGCCGCGGTCCGCGTCGGTCGCTTGGAAGGCAAACTCATTGTCTTTCCTTCCCACGATGAACTTGAGGAAAGTGATCTCGACTTGATCGTCTCCGGGACGGAAACGGCCGTCACGATGATCGAAGGATTCGCCCGGGAGATGCCGGAAAACGAGATGTTCGAAGCGATTGAATTCGCCCACCAAGCGGTTCGCGAGTTGTGCCAATTGCAACGAGAATTTGCTCGCCGCATCGTCGGCCCGAAGCCTGCGTACGAACCGCCGGCGGACAAGGGGATCTTTGCCCGCTTGAAGTCCAGCTACTACCAGGCCTTTGAGGCCGCGAAAACGACTAGCGGCAAGCAAGCCCGCGCGGAAGCGGTTTCGGCCCTTCGCGATCGCGCGTTCGCCGAGTTGATTCCCGATCCGAAGGCACCCGACGCGATTGCCGACGCCGATTTCAAAACGGCTTGGTCGCGCTTGGAAGAACGCGTCGTTCGCGACTTGATCATTTCCGGACGTCGGGCAGACGGTCGCGATACGAAAACCATTCGCGATATCGAATGCTTGATCGACGTGCTCCCCCGCGTCCATGGCTCTGCATTGTTTCAACGAGGCGAGACGCAAGCCCTGATCACCGTGACGTTGGGCACCGGGCGCGACGAACAGCGGGTCGACGGCTTGATCGACGAATACTCGAAGAAGTTCATGCTCGACTACAACTTCCCGTCGTTTAGCGTGGGCGAATGCAAACCCAACCGCGGCCCCGGACGTCGTGAAATTGGACACGGAGCGTTGGCAGAACGGAGTGTTAAGCCCGTACTTCCGGACGCCGAAAAGTTCCCCTATACGATTCGCGTGATCTCCGACATCCTGGAGTCCAATGGCTCGTCTTCGATGGCTTCCGTCTGCGGCGCCACCCTCGGCCTGATGGCGGCCGGCGTGAAAATCACGAACCCCGTCGCGGGAATTTCCATCGGCTTGGTCAAAGAATCCGACGACAAGTGGGTGCTCCTCACCGATATCATCGGCGACGAAGACCACTACGGCGACATGGATTTCAAAGTGGCCGGCACGCAGAACGGAATCACAGGAATCCAATTGGATTTGAAGATTCGCGGAATCAACATGCAGATCGTTCAGGAAACGCTCGCCCAAGCGCGCGTCGCTCGAATCGAGATTCTCAAGAAGATCATCTCGGCGATTCCGCGGCCCCGAGCCGACATCTCCCAGTACGCCCCACGCTTGATTCGCTTGCAGATCGATCCCGAAAAGATTGGGATGCTTATCGGACCGGGCGGAAAAAACATCCGTCAAATCCAAGAAACGACCAATACGGTGATCGAAGTCGATGACGAAGGAATCGTCGTGATTGCCAGCGCCGATCAGGAAATGGCCGACCAAGCGATGGCCATGGTCCAGGCTTGCACCGCCACGGTCGAAATCGGAAAGATCTACGACGGCACCGTCGCCAGCATCACGGACTTTGGCGCGTTCGTCGAAATCCTGCCCGGTCGCGACGGACTTTGCCACATCAGCGAATTGTCCTCGGGCTACGTCTCGGCCGTTCGCGACGTGTGCCAAATCGGCGACGAAATGAAAGTCAAGGTCATCGATGTCGATGGCCAGGACCGGGTCAAACTCAGTCGCCGCGCCGCGCTCCAAGAATTGGGCCTCGAGGATGAATTCGCCAACGCGACTCGCGAAGAGGGCGAAGGTGGCGAAGGGGAATTCGAGGACCAAGATAATAACCGCGGCTATGATCGTCCGCCGCGCCGACACCCGAGCGGTGGCAGTGGTGGCGGCGGTGGTGGCCGAGGTGGCCAAAGCCGCAGCGGTGGAGGCGGTGGCGGTGG
>JBGTJE010000059.1:0-1563 GCA_041745295.1 Pirellulaceae bacterium
AGACACGCCTACAGATGACTTCCGCACGTGGGCCGCTCTCTCCGAGACCGGCGGACCGGTGGCGTGTCTCGGGGGACGTGCGATTTATTGTTTGTGTGTTTGGTTTGGGGCGAGGATATAGTTGTATTGCGGCAGATCTTCGTCGTGTTGCACACCGGATGGCTTCGGGAATGATTTTCCGCTCTTGCGCACGGGCTCGTATTCAGGTAATTTGGCAGTGGTGATCGTAAGCCCCGTTTGGGTTGTCGTTTCGGCGGCTGCTTCGGCTACGTCGGCGGCTTCCTCGAAGATGCGGCCCGAAAACGAACGCTCGACGTGACTGAATTCTCGCCGCTCAATCGGATTGTACTTCGAGCAATGAACCGGGTAGTGAGCCACTTGAATCGGCAGCCCCAGTTCATTCGCCAACTGTTGAAGATGATGCTTGAACGTGTGCGAGCGATAGCTGTTGCTGCCGCCACAATCACATAAAAGTAATATCCGATCGGCGCCGGGATATTCGCTCGAAGCAATCTCCTGCCAATAGTACCGCAGTGCGGCAACGGCAAATTCACCCGTGTCGCTGCCGGTCGTCACCGAAATGTGTCCCGTGTTTTCCTGCACGTCGTAAATGCCATGCGGCACGACTTCGCCTTCCACATAAGCCGGCAGATCGTGATCCAAAACTTCCGCCGCCTGATTGGCAATCACGTCTCCGCTACGCTGAATTTCACCGAGAGATTCCTTGCGTTTGCTGTCGATGCTAAACACCGGATCGCCTGTATTTTTGTAGTCGTTGACGGTTTCGTCGATCTTCTCGAACTGGGCGTCCCGGTTGCGACTGGGAGCTTTCGTCTTCGACTTCACTTGACGCCGGGTCTTGAAGCCCATTTCTTCAAGCAAACGCGCCACCACATCGCGGGCTACCTTCAGTCCACGTTGGAACAATTCCCGCACGATTTCCGTCACCGACAAATGGGTCCACTTGAGTCCGGGAACGGTCGGGCTTCCGGCAGTGTTGTCTTCCATAACTGCCCGTAACTCGTCTTTGAGTTGCGGACAGCTTACCTCTTTTTTGGGCGGCCAGCTCCTTCGGCGCGTTGGCGCCCTTCGAGCGGATCCCCACCGGCAAGTCGTGCAAGCTCCTTGATTCCACTTGCGATCGTATTCTCAGCACAGCCGAGCACATGCGCGATATATCGAATGCCCCCGAACGGGAGCTTCTTGGCCTCGATTGCAGCATACCGCCGCCGCTCTTTTTCGCCGAGCGTTTGATAAAAGTCCAACATTTGCGACTCTATCTCCTGGCTGAAGCGATGTTCCAGTGCTAGCGTCATGAGATACTCCTTTATGGCTGGGTAGTCATCGAGCAAAATCCTTCCGATGACTAATCATACAGAAATGTCGGATGCTAGCAGAAGTACTTACTCAAGTTAAAAATCGCACGTCCCGAGAGACCGGCCTACTTGCTTGCGACGCGCATCGAGCTTTAGAAATGCCGCCGTGATTGACGCTCCGCTCGGGTAATCTTATTCCAAAAGTCCAATCCGCGATCGCTTCGCGACGCATAGACGAGTCGGTAAA
>JBGTJE010000060.1:0-283749 GCA_041745295.1 Pirellulaceae bacterium
CACCGGCCACGATGGTGGCACTTACCTCATCGCCGGGCCAAACTATAGGACAGCCGAACAACCTATAGGCATTACCAAAGTGATCCGATGCGAGACGGAGGTGGCCTTTGCTATCTATCGCACGCAGTTGTTCAACCCCGCCGACCTCGACGAAGTAAAGAAAGTGCAAGCAGGCTATCAAGTGCAACCGCTCTCCGCATTCCTCGGCCAGCCAGCCCTAAAGGCGCCGCCTGCGATCGGTTTCGCCACGCCTCTCGCACCAGACGCACAGAAAACCTCACTGGAGTTTTTCAATATCCTCAGCTTCGTCCTGCAATTCTGCCCCACGCACTCCTCCGAGAAGGAACTCATGGAGCGCTTCGCCAAGATCGGCGTCGGCGCAGGGAAGTCCTTCGACGCCAGCAAACTCTCGCCTGAGATGAAGACGGCCATCGAGCAGGGTATGGCCGACGCCTGGGCCGACTTTGCGAAACTGAAGGAACGGATCGACAGCAAGGAAGTGACCTCCGGCGATATGCTCGGCTCGCGCGAGGCGCTGGAGAACAACTACCTCTACCGCATGGGCGGGGCATTAGTTGGCATCTACGGTAACTCAAAGCAGGAAGCGATGTATCCGATCTATTCCGTGGATTCCGAGGGGCATGCCCTGGATGCCGCCAAGAGCCGCTACACCATCCGCTTCGCGCCGGGCCAGTTGCCGCCCGTCGATGCCTTCTGGTCGCTTACGATGTATGACGTGCCCGCCCAGTTGCTGGTCAAGAATCCGCTCAACCGCTACCTGCTCAACTCGCCGATGCTGCCGCAATTCAAGCGCGATACTAACGGAGGGCTGACGTTGCTGATCCAGAACGAATCTCCCGGCAAGGACAGGGAATCCAACTGGCTGCCCGCGCCCAAGGGTCCATTCGTGATGGCCCTGCGTCTCTATTGGCCAAAGGCAGACGCGACCGAAGGCAAATGGATCGCGCCGCCGCTGAAGAAGACGGAGTGAAACGACCAGGTCAATCAACGAACGATAGGGTATCAAATCAACTCAGCGGAGGTACTCGCCCGTCAAAGGGGACATCATCAGTCCTGTAAAGAACGAGTAGTTTTTCGCATTGGCCCGGATGGAATATCAGTCACTGGTGGGATTAGGCATTCCAGCGTGATCGCGTAATTTTTTGACCGCCGACTGTTGATCGATGGATCTGGCGTACCACGTTACAACAAGCGCCACGGCCAATGCGAACGCGATGCCGCGGTGAAAAGCGGCATTGGCCTTCAGCCGCAGTCTCGTCATTTCTATGCGGGGCACTTCAACCAGGACATTTGCCGTTAATAACATCGGTGACCATACCCCTAAATACTGGATTCAGAAGACAGCGGTAAACGACCGAGTGCGATCCTTCAGCGTTGTCGTCTAGAATGCCTAGAGGTCGACGCTTCCGTTTTGCGCCGGTCAACCTACCGCCCCCAAGCCTGCCTTGCGTGCGTTTTGGAATAAAATCCCTTGACCGCGACTCGGTTGGCCAAACGATACGATGATTTTCGGTCGAAGCGCTCGGCGGACCTTCGAACCTACCCTTAACCAAGTCTGTCATGGATTTGTTCGGGACCGAAGGAGAGCAGGTATTCATGGAAAAGGAACCCCTACTGTATTCCCGACTTCAGGGACATTTTGATGGCAATCCTGCTGAACTGCCTGTACTCGAACAAAACTACGCGGTCTGCGAGAGAGCCAACCTTCATCTGGCAATTGAGGACCTTTCCAGGAGTGCCGACCGTTTGCCGACGCTAACAGGCATCATCGTTGCTGAAGAATATCATGCGGTTAGCTTGTCAAAGCTCTCCCGTCCTACATCCGCGGCAAATTATGATGAGGGACCGGTCGAATATATTGATGTGCCACTGCCCAATAAACAGCGGCTGTCTTGCGTGAAGCGTGGGTTGTATCTCTTTCGTGTTGAGGGAAAGCCTCTGGCGCTTTTGATCAGAGAAGATCAATACACTCGTTCACCCGGCATAATCGCCGAAGTGATGGCGCCAGCCAAAGACGATGCAGAGCGCTTCGCGCATCGCCTAACGCGGATGGTCCGCCATGGCAAAGCGTTCCGTGGCCACGTCCTATCGCTCGAACGCGATTGCTTCGGCAGCATGGTTGTCAAGTTTCACAGTCTACCCGCGGTGACCCGCGAACAAATCATTCTCCCCGCGAAATTGTTGGATCGAATTGAACGTCACACCATCGCATTTAGTACTCACGCAAAGCGACTTAGTGCTGTTGGAAGACATTTGAAGCGTGGTATTCTGCTTCACGGACCACCCGGTACTGGGAAAACATTCTCGGCAATGTACCTCGCATCTCGCATGCCTGGCCGAACGGTGTTCTTGTTGACGGGTGCAGGGATGGGTTTGATCGAAACCGCCTGCAACATGGCGCGAATTCTCGAACCGGCGACGATCATTCTCGAGGACGTTGACCTGATTGGTACTCAGCGTGACCATCAAATGGTGGACGCGAACGCACTATTATTTGAGTTACTTAATCAAATGGACGGCTTGGCAGACGATGCCGACATATTGTTCTTGCTCACGACCAATCGTCCTGATGTGCTTGAGCCCGCGTTAGCGTCACGCCCAGGACGAATTGATCAGGCGATCGAAGTGCCGCCGCCGGATGAAGATTGTCGCCGACGATTGTTCGCCCTGTATTCCGTGGGACTAACGCTTAACATTAATCGGCTTGACGAGCTGATTCACAGAATGCACGGTGTCAGCGCAGCGTTTATCCGGGAACTACTCCGCAAGGCTGCCGTAATTGCGGCCATCGAATCAAATGGCGATTTGATTGTCAATGACGAGCACCTTGACGAGGCCTTGGCGGAACTTCTCGTCGCTGGTGGGTCGCTAACGCAGAGCTTGCTGGGTGCGCAACGGCCAAAGGAATCGTAGTTCAAGTATCCGTTTCCGGAGGGAACCATTCGACCTTGTCAGCACCAATGATTGTTGCCTCGCTGGAAGCATTGCAAAGATCTGATAACTCCGCAAAACAATGCTTCACCCCTCCGCGGCGGGCAGCGCGTAAAATGAACGCGGTGGCGGGCAACGAAGATGGGTGAACGGTAGCGACTGTTGCCAAAGACTGGGGACACGGCAGTAAGTGCTTGATGACTAGGGCTAATGATGGAAATACGCAGAACAAATACACTTCTTGTTGTATTGATTGGTGCTTGCTAATGATGAGTGGATGTGATCCTGTTCGTACGCGTTCTCAGAAAATCGACGTTTCAGAATTTGCTTTGGACGGCTCGCCACTTGCCGAAGCAAAAATTCGGATAAAACGGAGATTTGACGTTTCCCAATCAGCGCCTGATTACTCGGGGAGGAAGGAATACTGGGACAGCGTGCGATGGACTGAAGCAAAGAAGGACCGGAATGGGCTCGCAACTCTTGTGGATATACGAACGTCGCTCGACTTCAACAAAAAAGCTGAGCCTGACCAGGAACGAAACATGGAAGGCCAAGAATATACGGTTTTAATCTCGCTGCCGGATAACAGGTCGGACGAAATACATTTGGAAATTAGATCTGGCTTGGAGGCTGAAGGAAAACACGCGAGACTCAAGATTCTGCGTGTTGACAAGCCCGTGTACATGCCGACCGACTGAGATGCGACTTGATTAAACACCGCGACTCACCGACATCGCGACCAGCGTGTCATTGAAAATCCTTTACCGCGACTCGGTGGAAGGGGGGTACAATGGAGGGGACGTGGCTGACGTACTGCCACGTTGTACTGAAGCGGCGAAACGGTATTGCTCGCGAGTCAAGAGATCGGCAACCTGCTTCCGCACGTTGGACGAATGAAAGCCGGCGGAGACGGACAATGCAAAAAGTTCTTAACGGATCGCTTATTGCTGTCGGCATATTGTCCGTGGGTTTGGGTGTGATAGGGATATTCCTGCCGGTATTGCCAACGACTCCATTTCTACTTCTTTCTGCCGCCTGCTTCGCTCGCAGTTCCCCTAGATTGCATCACTGGTTACTGTCCCATCCCTGGTTTGGATCATCGATAAAGAACTACCGGGAATTTCGGGCGATTTCAATGAAGGCGAAAATCATCGCATTCGCCGTCCTATGGTCAGCGATCGCGTATACTACGATCTTGCTCAAGGATATACCCATCATTGTCGTCGTATTTTTGTTGGTAGCCATTGTCGTCTCGGCCCACATCTGGAGGCTAAAGACTTTGACCTCGGGTACGATTTCCAATTCCAACGAGAAGGACCCAAGACTTACCTAGTGCGGTCGAGGTTTTACCCTTTCCCGTGTTGGCGCTGCTTCGACCCCGTAGGCACGATGCAAAACAATCCACGGCACCCAAGCCCGCCTTGCGTGCGGAATAGAATTATTCACTAGCGGGCTGGGTGAATCGTGGCCTTCATAGGAGTAATCATGAACGTACACATCAAACCTGAGCACGCTACCGTTGAATTCCCTGACGTACCCGATGTCCCACCGTATAATGAGAAAACATTCTGGACATCCGTTAAGGTTACTGCGAAATCAATGGGCACAACTTTACTCGTTCCCGCACTAACGTTGTATCACGCGATGCTTGATGAACGAACTCCGATTTGGGCGAAAACAATTGTTGCCAGCGCACTGGCCTATTTAGTTTTTCCCGCCGACGCAATCCCCGATATTTTACCTGTCGTCGGATTCTCCGACGATCTGGGTGCTATTTTCGCCGCGTTTGGCATGGTTACGCTACATATCAAGAAGGAACATAAATCAAAAGCGGTCGAGCAGGTCGAAGAAATGCTTGGTTGACGTCCGATGTTCGTTACATTGACAATGTTCGCGAATGCAGAAAACCAATAAACAAAATTTCGGACCGAAGCGAGAATTGACTTTGCGGCGAGCTTCGCCCGAAATCTTTAACCGCCCGCTCGGTCATCCGTGGCTCCCCTTGACGTTGAACCCTTGACCGCGACTCGGTTGGCGCGGGGGTTTGGAGGCTTAGTCATGCCACGGCAGACGGCTGGAGATGATGAGTTGGATGACGAATTGACGCTTGAGGACATAGACGATGAACCGACTATTCCATGCCCGTACTGCCGCCGGGAGATCCATGAAGAATCTCAACGCTGTCCATACTGCGAGCAGTATGTTTCCCGAGAGGACGCTCCCCCAAGCCGGATGCCCTGGTGGTTGATCTTGGGGGTTGTCCTGTGCCTACTTGTTGTCTGCCTGTGGATTACCAGACTGGGAGGACGATGACATGCATGGTGACCGCCAAGCATTGAACTCAGCGGCTGATTCCGCCGAAGCGTCCAAAGACAAAACTTTGGAAGAGACAACGAATGACGTCTCGACATCCGTCGCAGGCCGCGCTCAAGGCATCGTGATGGACGTCGGTAAGGGCTGCCTCGCGGTTGTCGGCGAAGCGGGGATGTTTTCGGCTCAAATTGCGAAGATTGCCGACGGCGATCGAACCCGCAAATTCAAAATGGGAATGAACGTCCAAGGATACGACAACCAAAAATTTGCATTGAATCTAATGCACGGGCTTTCACGGTTTTTGTAGGCTCTGGAGCGATGGACGATGGGCGAATTTGGCTGCAACGACGGGACGGCTCTGCTATCGAGGCGTCGGTGAAGGACATCGGTAGGATCGACCGACAATGGGTTGAACCTTGGATTCACAAACTGAAATAAGATGTATACTCGTGCAACTCTTCAACCTGGAGGCGCGGTGAAGCGGTTGACCGAAAAGAGTCTCTACAAACGACTTGGCGGCGTCTACGCGATCGCCGCCGTAGTTGACCACTTTAGCGACGCCGTTGTGCAGAACCCGATCGTGGGAATGGCCTCCAAGAACTCAGCCCTCAAGGAATGGCACACGAAAAACCTAGATAGGTTGCCGGGCCTCAAGTTCATGCGAACCTTATGGATCTGCGAGGTCACGGGCGGGCCATATAAATTCTCGCCGACAAAACCGGGAAAGACTGAATTGGGACTTGAGGAGGCGCATCGTGACCTCAAAATCTCGCAGAAGAATTTGACGAGGTCGCGGCCGAGCTCGCGCGCAGTCTTGACTTCGCCAAAGTGCCTGCGCGTGAGAATGGAGAAGTCCTCGCCGCCTTCGCAGCGCATAAGAACGAGGTCACAACTGGTTACAAGGCGAAGTGAACGATTGAAGTCGCCGACCGCCGAACAGTTAATACTATGTTGCCCCTTCGAGGCGGGCACCGCGTAAACTGATATCAATGGAGTTCGACGCGGTTCGGTAGGCGTGAGCGTTATGCGAGTCCTCTTCGTGATAAATTTGTGTCTCGTATTGGCAACATTGGGCTGCAATTCTCGGGATTCCGAAACGGCTCCTACCGATCACAGTTCATCTGATGCAACCAGGGTAACGATGAAACACAGCGCGAGTGGAACGCAGCCCAGTGTGATCGCGCCGGGCGCCAGGTTGGAGCAACTGGCTGATGGCTTCGGCTTCACTGAGGGGCCGACGTGTGACGCGGATGGCAATTTGTTCTTTACCGATCAGCCCAACGATCGCATCTTGAAATGGAGCGCGAAAGGCGAGCTATCCACCTTCCTGCAACCGGCAGGCCGCGCGAACGGCATGCATTTCGAACCCAAGGGCCACCTGATCGCCTGCGCCGATGAGAAGAACGCGCTATGGTCCATTGCGCCGGACGGCAAGGTCACGGTGATTGTCGGCGAGTACGGGGGAAGGCTTCTGAACGGCCCGAACGATGTCTGGGTGCGGTCAGACGGCGCGATGTACTTCACCGACCCGTTCTACAAGAGGTCCTGGTGGACCCACGACACGATGCCCCAGGACGGCGAGCACGTCTACTTCTTGTCCGCCGACCGTCGGCAGCTCATGCGCGTTGCCGACGACTTGCTGAAGCCGAACGGCATCATCGGCACGCCCGACGGCAAGACGCTCTACGTGGCAGACATCGGCGCTGGGAAAACCTACCGGTATGACATCGCGCCGGACGGCGGCCTGGCAGGCAAGGCACTCGCAGCGGAGCACGGCTCGGACGGCATGACGCTGGATAACGAGGGCAATCTCTACCTGACGGGCGATGGCGTCCTGGTGTTCGACAAAGCGGGCCGGCAGATCGATCAGATCCAGGTCCCCGACGAGCAATGGACGGCGAACGTCAGCTTCGGCGGCAAGGACAGACACACACTGTTCATCACGGCAAGCACCGGGCTGTACGGAGTCAGGATGCGTGTAAGGGGCGCTAACGCGGCAAAGTGATCATAGGTGTCCCATGAAAAGAAGATCATTCGTTTGTTATGTTGCAGCCTCAGCGGGCGCGGCCGCCTTTTCGCTTGTCAGTTCTGGAAAGCGGATCGGCGGTGCGCCAACTGCAAACATGAATCCCATCAACCACGATCAAGGACAGCGCTCCGAATCGTCACAAATTAAGGAGCCAGAAATGGAACTCGGCGCGTTTTCAGTTAGCTTGGCTGTCAAGGACCTCGAAGCGTCGAAGAAGTTTTATGAGAAGTTCGGTTTCAAGCCGTTCGCTGGTGATCCTTCAAAGAATTGGCAGATTTTGAAGAACGGCCAACACGTCATTGGCCTTTTTCAAGGGATGTTCGATAAGAACATCCTCACGTTTAACCCTGGCTGGGATCAAAACGCCCAGAAACTTAGTTCGTTCACCGACGTGCGTGAACTCCAGCGAAAGCTTAAGGCGCAAGGCGTGCAGTTCACGACTGAGGCCGACGAGATTACGACGGGACCCGCCAGTTTCATGGTCGTGGACCCCGACGGAAATCCAGTTCTCGTCGATCAGCACGTCTGAGTCGGCGGCTCTGGCTTGGTAATTCTCGAGTAACCGGCGGATGCAACGAGGCGGGAAGGACCGTGCGGCTCGCCGCTGGATGTTATCACGGACCACGAGGCCGACTGTGCATGATCACCCAAGCAAGCACCATCGAACCGACTAACGCTGCGCCGCCCGCAAGTTCAATGAGTCCAAAATCCCAAGCCATAAGAAACCCTAATCTTGCCTTTTCGTTCGCTGGCAGTTTGCGGCGAGAAAACCAAAACGGCCGGCAGTCGCTCGAATCACTTACCCACTTTTGAGCCCGCTAGCCGGCGATATTTTCATTGACTGATGGAATAAAGTCAAACCGCAAGAGGGTAGGTTTTGTCTTACCGCTAAGTCGGTAAAACTCCCGGCTGCCGCATGGGCAAACCACTACTTGTCGCGGTACTCACCGCGTGAAACGCCAACCGGGGGCGGCCGCCGAATGCTGCCCGACACGATGAAAACAACCGGAATCAGGGGCGCTTTGAGCATGGCGGTAATCTATCAATCCCTTCGTTCCGCGAATCGGCGTGTTTTTTGCGGCAAATACGAATCCCTGACCTACGTTTTCACAGTGGGTGATTTATTGAAATCCAACCAACGCGGCTTTCGGTCAAAAGTTTGGAGACAAGATGAGATACAGCTGGCTCGCAATCTTGTGCCTTTTATTCATCCCGATTGGATAATCGGCTGCCCGCATCGACCGTCGCCAACTCTGCGAGCTTGAAAGATGGACCTCCTTGGTTCAGGAGCGCGGCCCGTCAGTCCGTTTTCGGCGTAAAGCATTGCAAGGTCGAGCCTGCCGTCGCCGTTGAAGTCGTTCGCGGTGAGGCTGGTGGCTTTCCGCAAATGAATTTCTGGGGGTCCGTCAACCTTCCACGTTTCCCGCTTCGACTTTGCAACGACGAAAGAACTTTTGGGCCACGGACCACCAACCGGGGTGCTCTAGCGAGTGGTAAGTCGAGTCGGAAGGGAGATGGCGGGACAGATAGCGGTGCGCAGATGAAAGATTATGGTACGGCAATGTTGGAAAGAGGTGATGCAATGCGTGATAGCGGATTGCAAATGGAAAGAAGAGCCACGTCAAGAAGTCGCGCTGCGTGTAATTACACGAATCCTGCATGTGGGCATCCATGTCGAGCTGCTGGCCATCGCTATGGAGCTGGTGATCGGCCAAAAGGCGCATCTGATTAAGAGCCAGCGTTGCTACCGCCAATAGGTACAACTGTGGCACACGGGACCAAGAGGTCATGCCGAGCAACACGGCCACTGGAATCATAGTTGCTCGTATCCAACAGAGGAGTTCTACGGAGGTAATCGCCCAGCGATCGAACGAATTCAATTTTCGCTCGTATCGCCAATTCATCGTGAGGGACGAACCTCGTCGCAAAACGAATTCCCGTAGCCTTGGATGTAGAAAACTCAAAGGGGACAAGAGGAATCGCAAAAAAACTGCCAATGGAAACAGCAAGATTTTGCAACTGTACCAGAGCATGCTTCGCCAGGTTCCGGGGCAGCAGACATTGGCGACGTACTCTGGATCCTGCGGCGTACCATAAAGGCGATGCGAATGATGGTCGCGGTGATGTCGGGTGAAAAATGGAGAGGGCGAGAGCGTCATGACTCCCACGATCAAATTCCAAGCCACTTTGAACCCGCGCATTTCGGCATGTTGCAGGTGGGCTACCTCATGCACGAGAGACCCTAAGCGATAAAGCCAAAACACCGCCAGTGGAAATGAAATTATTTGCATCCACGAGAAAAGCGGCGCCATTAAATAAACGGCTGACGCGATGTAGGCGAATGCGGCGCTTGTGAGAAAGTCGAACCAATATCGGAACGGTCTTACCTGGAAGAAATTCTCATCCGACTTCAGAAGCGCGCGACGGGCACCACTGATCCATCCACTCTGGCCATTTGTCATCGCATTTTCTTTCGGTCCATCGATTCGGACCTGTTTCCCTTGGCTGCTTTCCACAGGCCACTCGAACGCGGTCTGTGGAAAGGCGCACCCTCTGGCGCATATTGTACGCAATTTTTTCAAAAAGGCAGGCGGGGAGCGTCAATGCCTTGTCCACCCCCACGCTAGCCATGCTTCCTTGGCGGGTGCCCGAATAACACGAGGACAAATATCGCGGTGCCGATCGCCCGTCCGGCGAGTCCTCGCCCAAATGGCCATGGCGGATCGCTTATTTTGTTTCCATCGCTAGTCAAAATCCGGAGTGGCTCAAATGGTCGACCTACAACATGAGAATCCTGCTTGCAAATTCATGCACTTGAATCATGATTTTCGATCAACGACAATCGAATAACGTCAAACGTAATGGGCATGGGAGCCATTGTGGGAAAACCGCCGACGTATGTATTTCCGTAACAAGAGAAAAAAATGGACAACTCGTTAGACCACATTATTGCCACCCAAAACGGCGACATATTAATTCTCGAAATCATCGCATCGGACTTGAACGATTTCGATCTGGCCCACGCGACGGCTAATGAAATCGAAAAATCCATTTCGAACTGGCACACCAACAAAGTCATTCTTAGCTTGAAAAGTGTCGTTTTCGTGACCAGCGTTGGATTGATCTTGTTTGCTCGACTCATCACCTACGTCAAACAGTCCGGTGCCCAACTGGTGCTTTGTGATGCAGCCGAAAGGATCGCAAAGGTATTAAAAATCAGCCGGATGGTCAAAACTGAAATGGGACCAATCGATCAAAGACTACTGCTAAAGACGGATCGGGATGCGGCATTATCGGAACTCGCGTGAGACGCAAGGACCGTATTTTCGCGGTGCGGCAATCGCGATTCCCAATCATCGCGGCCGAAAAGGGACGATGGCCATTGCCCCGGCGTTGCTTGAGCAAAAAAAGACAACTGCCCCACCCAAGCGGGGAATTGCAAGCTATGTTTGAATATGATCATTCGACTCCTAGAAATCGCTGGCGGCGCTTCGTTGATCGGTGCAACAGTCATTGCGTTTATGTACGTCAAACTTGAGGCCGCCAAGAGAAAACGGCAAAGCGCTTCGAAGTTCCAACAAGAATTCACTGGGGCAAAAAGCCCGAGCCACGCAGCGGTTAATTCGCTTGCGATACTTTACGGCGTTCCGCGCCGCAAGAAATGAAAACGGCAGCCGTAGTTGCGAACCGGACTAGCATTTCAATCGATTATTCCCTCGACCTGATCCGCGACATTCCTCGCGGCGAAAGCGATCAGCTTTATCTCAAGCTAATCGTGAATGGATACCGTGTTGGCCATGCTTGGATTCAACAGCTATCAAGAAATCCGTATTCTCGCTGGCTTCATTATAAAAGCCCTGCTTGCATCGCGACGTATTCGAGGATGACCGGCTTGGCCAGAGCCCCAAACCAAAACGGAAATCGGGGGCTCGCGCATCCAATAAAAGGATGGCGACAAAATCCGCCGTCACGAAGTCATCCCGCAAGCGCCCCGCGTCCAAAAAGAAGTCCGCGAAGCGCAAGAAATGACCTTCTAACTCCGGCGATTTGGTAATGTGTTTGTTTTGTCGAACGGAATGAATTCCGTTCTACGATGTGGGATACTTCGTGGAAATGCCGCGGCAGGAAGCAGAACGTGCCGAACAAATTCTCGCCGAGAACAAGTTTGCGAAGTACATCGTCCAACGATGATGGATGTTCAGGAGGAGACGCGTGGCGCTCGTGGTTCTTCTGAGAGGGGTCAACGTCGGCGGTCACAAGACTTTCCGACCTTCCACGCTCGCCGAACAACTGAAGCACCTGGATGCCGTCAACATCGGCGCGGCGGGCACCTTTGTGATCCGGCGGCCAGTCTCGCGGACGCAACTCCGCGCCGAACTGGCACGCAGGCTTCCCTTTAATGCCGAAATGATGATCTGCGAAGGCCGCGAGATTGTCAGGCTGATGACTCAGAATCATTTCGCGGGTCAGCCCGTTCAAGCCGACATCGTCCGCATCGTAAGCGTTCTGTCCAAACGCCCCCGCTCGGCGCCGTCGACGCCGATGAGCTTTCCTGCCAGTGGCAAGTGGAAGCTAAAAATCCTCGCGAGGGACAACCGTTTCGTGTTCGGCATGTACCGTCGCCACATGAAGGCCATCGGCTACCTCGGCACGATCGACCGGCTCTTTAATGTCCCCGTCACCACGCGCAACTGGAATACCATCTCCGCAATCGCCAGCGTGTTACGTAACGATGACGGCTAGAAAAGGCGGTATTGCACGCGGCGCTCGATTTTCCCCGACCGCGACATCGTCGCTGCGGTCCAGCGCGTTGTCGAGGAGACCGTGTTCGAGATACTGAACGCGCTGAACCGGCGAGAAGAAACTGGTATTGTCCGGCGGCTGCTTCATGAACTCGGTGCTGAACGGGAAGATCCACACTCGCACCCCCTATTCCGATATCTACATCGGAGGCAGCCCCGACGACAGCGGCATCTGCATCGGCAGCGCGCTTTTCGGCCTCAACTACATGCTCGGGCAGCAGAGCGCGCCGCGGCACCTGAAGCACAACTACTTTGGGCGAAGCTACTCCGACGACGAGGTATGGGCCGAGCTGAATCGGCGCAAGCTGCGCTTCAGCGAACTCGAAAAGGTGCCGGCGACCGTGGCCCGGATACTGCGCGATCGCAAGATCGTCGGCTTCTACCAGGGAAAGAGCGAGTTCGGTCAGCGGGTGCTGGGAAACCGCAGTATCCTGGCAGATCCGTCGGTTCCGGAAATCAAGGATCTCGTCAATGCGACGGTCAAGTAAAGAGAGTCCTTCCGGCCGTTTGCCCCGGCCGTGATCGCCGAGCGCCAGAGCGACGTATTCGAGGCGGACAAATCGCAAACTTCCTACTTCATGGAGCGGGTCTTTCCATTCCGACCGAAGTGGAAAGAGATGGTGCCCGCTGTTGTCCACTTCGATGGCTCCGGTCGCGTGCAGACGGTGACCAGAGAGCTCAATCCCGTTTATTACGATGTGTTGGTGGAGTTCGAGAAACTCTCCTCAGTGCCTCTGGTACTCAATACCTCGCTGAACATCAACGGCATGCCCCTGGTGGAAACCCCGGGTGATGCCCTGGACTGTTTCTATCAGTCTGGTCTCGATGCACTCGTCCTCAATCACTACCGCGTGGAGAAGTAACGCCGATGGCAGATCGCACCGACAATACTCGCACCATGTACAGCGAGTACCGGTTCGGGACGTTCAGTTACGGAGATAAGCGCGAAGCTTACGAATCGCTCCTGTTCGAACTCCTTCCCAAGGCCAAGCCCGATTCGATATTGTTCGACGTGGGCTGCGGCAGCGGCTACTGGTTGGATGTGTATGTGCGCCTGGGCATCCGCAAGGATTGCATAAATTGCATCGATCTTGCGCCGGCAAACGTCGAGGCAGCTCGCGCGCGAGGATTCAACGCGACGGTGGGAAACGTCATGGACTTGGTCAACATCCCGGACAAAGTTTCCGACCTGACCGTGTCGATCGGCGTCATCCACTGCGCCCGCGATCCGTTCCGCGCATTCCGCGAGTTGGTGAGGATCACGAAGCCGGGCGGACTTATCTATCTCAACTTGTACAACAAGTATCATCCCTACTACTACATTGTGCACCGCGCGACATTCCCCATTCGCTTTCTCTACTGGAACTGGAATCGGAAAGTCGCCGACGTAGCGTATTGGTGCGCCAAGCCCGTGTTCCAGCCGCTGACCTATCTGGCGTTGGGTGAGTTTCTCGACGACAAGACCGGCAAGACGATGTTCATGGATCAGGTCATCACGCCGATCGCGCACTTGTATTCGAAGTCGATGTTCAATTCTTACGCGGCCCGCTGCGGATGCACGGTGCAAGCATTTCGCTATAATCGGTACAAGTTGATGTTGGCTGCGGTCATACGAGTCAACGAAGACGCATCTGGCCGGTCACAATAAACCTTTCCGGTGAGAGGAAATGCACGGAGACCATCGAACAGGTGATTGTCTTCAACCCTGGAGATTGTCTGCCAACTTCAATAAAAAAAAGGTGCATTCCGCGCTAGATGCATATAATTACTGACAGACAAATTACACTCACGTTTACACATCAATTGCGACAACGCTTGAACCAAGTCGCAAATAAAGGAACCCGGAAATGAAGATCCAGAAATCCCTACTGTGGCGAGGGCTCAACCTGGCGGCCGGGGCGGTCGTCGTCGGGCTCATGATTTCGTCGATTGCCTTAGCGCAACGCGGCGGAGGTGGAAAAGGCGGTGGTGGAGGCCGCGGAGGCGTGCAAGGGGGCAATAGTCGCATGGGAGGCAGCAGCATCTCACGCGGCGGAATGCAACGCAGCGGCGGCTCGTCGAACGTCAGGCAAGGGGGTGCGGGCATCACGGCTAATCGCGGTAGCGTCCCTTCGGCCAATTTCGGGAATCGCAGTTCCTCCAGCGGGGGGAACAGGGCAGTCAGCGGCGGCACGGTTAATCGCGGCAGCGCTCCCTCCTCCAATCTCGGCAATCGCAATTTCTCCACCGCGGCGAACAGGGCTCAAAACGGCAGCGCTGTTACGGCTCGCCAGTCCGCTGGATTCAAAGGCACGAATCCCGGATCGTCCAATTTCGTCCAAAAGAACTTTGGAAGCGCCACTCGTGAGAGCGGAAGTAACATCGTACAGCGCAGCGGAACCACTCGCATCCCGGTGAATTCTGCACGCGGAAACTCCGACTTCGTGGGCCGCAACTTTGAGAATACTGGTGGAACCGACGGCAAGGGCAAAACGGGACAAGGCAACGCTAATTTCAGAGGTCAGCGATCCGTTGGCTTGAACAAAAATTACAACAGCAACAATTACGCTTACAACCACCGTGGTTCGACGAATGATTTCAAAAATAACTGGAATGGCGACCATGATCACGACAACTGGAATGGCGACCACGATCACGACAACTGGAATGGAAACCACCACTATGGCTCGCACTATTACCACCAGCCCTTCTATGGCTACGGCAATTATGGCTATTACCCGTACAGAAATAATTACTGGTACTGGCCGTTAATCTCTCTCGCCTGGCGATTTCCTTTTGGCGGTTATGGGCTGAACTATGGCTACAGTGACTATGGGTATGGTGGCGGCGGGTATGGTGGCGGCGGGTATGGCGGCGGCGGGTATGGCGGCGGCGAGTACTACGACAACGCCTACAGCCCCAGCACCATTTACTTTTCCGCGCCTCTCGCCGACACGACAGTGCCAGCCGTTGATCCTCCGACCGTCGCACCGGCTGACGACTCGACCAGCGTCGCCAATTTCGTCGGCCAAGGTGAGGCTGACTTCAAAGCCGCGAAATACGAAGAAGCGGCGCGAGCATTACGACACGCCTTGGTGGACGACCCGAACAACGGCGCATACATGTTGTTCCTCGGCCAGGCTCTCTTCGCCAGCGGACAGTACAACGAAGCCGCCGGCGCAACGCAGCAGGCCGCCCAAATGTTGCCGCAGGACAAATGGGGAACGATAATCACAAACTATAAGGAGCTTTACCCCAATAGCGGCGACTACACCTCGCAGCTCCAAGCCCTCGAAAAGGCTCGCGACGAAAAACCGAACGACCCGGCGCTCCACTTCCTGCTTGGCTGGCATTACGGCTACCTGGGCTATCCCGAGCGAGCGGTCCCCGAACTGAACAAGACGCTGGATTTGGTTCCCTCAGACCAAGTCGCCAAGAAAATGCGCGATGCATTGGCCGAGAAGCTTCCAAAATCGGAACTCCCGGCCCCACTTCCTGCGGAGAAGCCCGCGCCCGACCCCAAATAACCGAAAGCCTCACGCGCCTTTTGCGCGGGCAAATGTTGTCCCATGCAATCAGCATGTTTGCTAAGACGATGAATTCGGATTGAGAACGTCAACCGCCCGCGCGATGGGATTCCACTGATTCGCTCCGCGGTTCCAGTTGGCGCGAACAAAAGTCGGCGGACAATGAGGCGAAAAGCCAACCGCATTATAGCGGGCTTCCATTATTGGCTGGCAAGGTTTTTACCCACTTTTTCCGAACGCTCGGACAGCAGTCAAGAAAAAACGGCCTCGCCCCAAACCACGGATTGACGTAAATTCGTTGTGCCACTCTAACTCGGCGCAACAGGTTCCTTTGCAGTTCGGAACTCGGGCAGGCTCCATATAGCCATTTCATCGCAGGGCAGCCTCGGTCGTAACTGCGATGAAATCAACGTACCACATTCCACTTTCTCAGATGGATATTTCATCGTGACGTTTGACCCACTGATGATCATCGCCTTTGGGCTCGGCGTGGGGATATTGGTTGGCATGACCGGGATCGGCGGAGGGGCTTTGATGACTCCTTTGCTCATTTTGTTCGTCGGTACTCCACCGATAACCGCTGTGGGGACCGACTTGGCCTATGGCGCAGTTACCAAAACAGTGGGTGGCATCAAACACTGGCGGCAGAAAACGATTGATCTCACCCTTTCAGGCTGGATGGCGCTTGGATCCGTCCCGGCGGCAATCGGCGGCGTCTACGTCGTGGACTTCCTCCAGCGGGCGCTCGGCGGAGAGGCCTTCGAGACCGTCATGCTTTATTTCCTTGCCGCAGCAATCGGCTTTACCGGTGCCGTCACATTAGTACGCGCGATTTTTCTGAGGCAGCTCATTGCGCGCGAACGAGAAACAGTACCTATGCGAGCGAAGCACAAGGTCGCGGCCATCCTCCTTGGAGTCGCGGTGGGCTTTGTTCTAGGGATCACGTCAGCCGGCAGTGGTTCCTTAATCGCTCTGGGACTGATCATGATCTTCCGCCTCACCCCACATCGCGTGGTAGGTACGGACATCTTTCATGCCGCGATTTTGCTTTGGGCAGCCGCAATCGCCCATGTCGTGGCGGGAAACGTGGACTACACCCTCGCCGGAACTATCCTTATCGGTTCGGTGCCAGGGGTTTGGCTGGGGAGTCATATGTCGGTTCGGCTTCCCGCTGGCACGCTGCGAACCGTGCTTGGCGTCGTGCTCATCGGCGCGGCCATGGGGCTTGGCTCGAAGGCGGGGCTGCCGATCCCGCCGGCGGCGATTGCTGCGATTCCTGGCCTCCTCGCCGTGATCATCCTCCGGAAACGTTTCCAAGACCGCGTACCCCGAGCGCAAGCGGATACGGAGGCAAAGGAGCCAGTTGCTAGACCGGCGAAGCCGATCGCAGTGCCCCCTCGCAAAAACGCCGACAATTGAATGAATAAAGAGTCGAGCTTCATTCTATAGCCTTCGGAGCCAAGTGGTTCGACAAGTCGCTCGGCGGCGACTCGATAGCGACGGAGCGACCCAACCGTGTGTCACGGGCCAAGAACACCACGCCCCGGAATCCGCCTCAACACGCGGAAAACTCGCCGGTTCTTTTATGAGTACTGGTACAATACTCGGGAATGGAGTCAACTCGTTTCAAGTTTCCCAAACCACGGAAATCGGCACCTTTCAATCCTCCGCGAGGTGAGTCCATGAAGCACGCCCGCCGACAGAATCTGCTGAGGGGCATTCCCATCTGGGTTTGGTTTCTAGTTGGAAACGGGATAGTGGTCAGCGCAATTGTGGTCGGCATTTTTTTGTGGTTGGGCCGTCCCGAAGCGAATAGTCAAACCGCCAAAAATACGTCGCCGAATTCAATAAGCGACAATTCCATAGCGGGCGTCGAACCGACAACCGCCCAAAGCGCGCGGCAAACGGAATCAGCGATCAAGGCTATAGCCGCATCGGAAATTGCGACCCGCGATTCAGGCGATAAGGCCGAGGCAATGGAAGCGCCCCCAGTCAAACCTATCCGCGATTCGGCTGCCGTTGGCAAAGAAAAATCAAGAATTATTAGCGAAGCGATGCGCGGCGTCGTTTTTATCGAGACGCTCGATTCAAAGGGAGCGCCGCTGGGCTGGGGAACTGGGTTTTTGTTTCATCCTGACGGATTGATCGCAACAAACTTTCATGTGCTTCAGAATTGCTCGTCGGCCAAAGTCGAGTTTGAAGACAAGGAGCGAGTCCAGGTCATCGGCGTTCATGCCTGGAGCGATCTTGCCGATTTGGCGGTACTAAGAATAGATCGAGTTCCTGCGAATGCCCAAGTACTCAAATTATCCAGCGAAGAAACACCCGCCGTGGGCAGTGACGTCTTTTCGATTGGAAATCCCAGCCAATTCCGCTTCGTCACGACTCAAGGCGCTCTAAACGGTTTCTATCCGACACGCGAGTTGCCGAAGGAAATTCGCCCTTCGATTGAAGGCGATCCGAGTTCGATATGGCTGCAACATAGCGCGACGATCAATAAGGGCTCCAGTGGCGGCCCGCTGTTTGATTCGGAGGGCGTTGTGATTGGCGTAAACACCTGGATGTTCGAGCAATTTGGATTCGCGCAGGCGATTGGCGAGTTGGATTTACTTCTAAAACAACCATTGCCGATCGCGGTGACTTTGAAGAGTCTCACGGGCCCAGGAGAAGAATTGGCAACGCTGATTCAAGAGACTCAAATAGAATGGGAGAAATTCCAAACAAACTTGCAACGGTCTCACCCAACGGAAGTAGAATCCATTCTGAAAAAGGACCACCCGCTGATCAACTTGGCACCGAAGTTCTTGGATTGGGCGGAAGCCAACAAGGGGAATCCGAACGCGGAGAAAGCCCTTCGGATTGTTGCCTCAGCCTGCATCACAACCCAGTCGCCTGATTCGCTCGCTCCCGAGATGACGCGTTGCGCGAAATTGTTCTCAGCCGAGTCGGCCGTTTTGAAAAAGCACAGTTTTCGTTCACTGCTTTGGGGGCTGCGAAGTTACGGAGGCCGACTGTCGACGGCATTCCTTAAGGAAGTTGTGCAAAATTGCGAGGACCGAACGATCAAGGGTTTGGCGACGTTCTCTCTCGCGAGCAGCCTATCAGTTTCGGACGACGAAAAAGAATTGGAACAGTCTCGCGCACTTCTGAAACAGGTCCACGAGGAATTCGCGGACGTCACTTACGACTGCCCTGAAATCGACCATCCCACTCATAACTTGGCTAAGGAATGTGAAGAGCCTCTTTATCGTCTCACAAACCTGCGACTCGGATGCAACGCGATGGAGATCGTCGGAAAGGATGTTGATGGAAACGAAGTCCGCTTGAGTAGCCTTCGAGGAAAAGTGGTGCTGCTCGATTTTTGGGCTTCCTGGTGCCCACCTTGCCGCTCGATGTTTGCAACGCAACGCAACTTGGTCAAGAAATATCGTGACCAGCCGTTTGTGTGGCTCGGCGTCTGTACCGATGACCTGAAGACTATTCAGGGCTTGATGGAAGATCAACAAATCGCTTGTCAAAACATCGTGGATTCGGGCGAAACAATTTCACAACAGTGGCGAGTCGAGGGAATCCCAGACCTTTATTTGATCGATGCCAATGGAGTCATACGCCAACACCACAGCGGAGCGGTCGACCGGAAGGAACTGACTCGCTGGATCGATGAACAGCTCGAAACACTCTTGCAACAGCTGCCACCGCGGCCGCAGATTGAGTGAGTCACACCGAAGGACGCGACCGGAAGCGAATTGATGTCGAGGACCGGTCGGCCCTCCGCTTGGACGTGCCGGATGGTGCGACGGTTCTGGTTCAGCGGTAGTACGCTCAGCTACTCAAGCCAGATGGCCGACCTGGATGTGCTGGCGCGCCGCGGGTGATATGCCGGCGAGCAAACCCCTATCGGGCGAGCTCAGCCGACAGAGGTATTCTGTTAAATACATCGGCTTTGATTCGAATTCGGTGCGGTTCAAAAACGGCCACCGTGGATGCGAATGCTGCACAGACTCGGCACATGACTTGTGTGCAATCTAAAAAATGTCGCCTCGCGGCAAAGACTTTGAGGACTCGAATCAGCGGAGCGGATTTACGCGAACGAGCCAGCGAGATCAAAATCGGCGTGCGGGGCGGAAATAAAATCACTTGCTTGCACGTTTTTGGTATCTCCACTGTCGTTCTGTTTCCTGAGTCAGCGCGCGGCCTCCATTAATCCTCTCACCGGCACGTCGTTTGCGTATGTTTGCTGATCCTAACTCTTAGAAAAAGGAATAAAAATGAAATCAATGCTAATTGGGCTCCTCTGCATCGTCGCCCTGGGGTGCAATGAAAGTAATCCAATGACGACATCGGAACCGGCGGATCGTGCAAACACCGGCGTTAACGTCCGCGACCGTGACAGCACGACGAAAACGCCATTGGACCAAAACGAAAACCAAACAGACATCAACATTACTGCCGACATCCGCAAGCAGGTCGTCGATACGAAGATGTCCGTTGCTGCCCAAAACGTCAAAATCATCACCCAAGACGGGATGGTGACTTTGCGAGGACCCGTGGATACCGAACAGGAGAAACAGAGGATCGACGCGATCGCTAAGAAGGTAGCGGGCGAGAACAAAGTCGACAATCAATTGGAAATCAAAAACTAGTAACGAGACGTCAAGTAATTTCTTTACGAGTACAAATGGAGATTTTCGCATCAACTATTTCTCCGTTGGCGGCCATGGGTTTTTCCTTGGTGTGGATGCTGGCCGGCGGCGGAATTGTTGGGGAAATTGTCATCTTTGCTGACGCAAAGATGGTCGGAAAGTAATTTGCCCTGTCTCGCCGCGCGGCGAGTGAGGCCAATAACGAGCAAGTACCTTCACCTATTATTAAAGGAACTGCACATGGCTACCTCCGTTTTTTGCACTGCAACATCGTCTCAGACCGACACCATTATCCGGAATTTGAAGGATGCTGGTTTCTCCGGTAACGACATCTCTGTATTGATGGCGGACAAGGGAGGGACGAGAGACTTCGCGATGGAGCACAACACTAAAGCTCCAGAAGGTGCTGCAACCGGTGCAGGGACCGGGGCTGTTTTAGGCGGCACTTTAGGGTGGCTCGCCGGAATCGGCGCCCTGGCGATTCCTGGCTTAGGCCCATTTATTGCCGCCGGCCCGATTATGGCAGCGTTGAGCGGCGCGGCGGTTGGAGGTACCGTCGGCGGCCTGACCGGTGCCTTAGTCGGAATGGGAATTCCGGAACTCGAGGCCAAAAAATATGAGGGAAAAGTGCAAGCTGGTAACTCCCTCATTTCCGTTCATTCGGAGGATTCTGTCGAAACGCAGCGCGCCAAAGAAGTCTTTGAACGTGCCGGCGCGACGGATATAACGTCGTCCGTAGGTGAAATCACGGTCGCCCGCAGCGATCGTGCGTCAACGAAAGACGCGCCTTTCATGGGTGAACGCCGACCCGCGGCAAAATCTCCGCCACGAATGTAGGAAACGAAGAATCAGGATCGGCGTGCTAACGGTTGCTGCACCGACGCTGTTTATGTACTCGAACATTGGAGAATCACATGAAACTTGATACGCTACACGACCTGTATGTGGACGAACTTAAGGATCTGTATAACGCAGAGCACCAGCTGCTCAAGGCTTTGCCGAAAATGGCGAAAGCCGCATCCGATCCTCAATTGGCAAAAGCGTTTACGGCCCATTTGACAGAAACGCAAGTCCATGTCGATCGGTTGGAGGAGATTTTCAAGAATCTCGAGGTGAGCCCCAGGGGGAAGACGTGCAAGGCGATGCTAGGGCTGCTTGCGGAAGGCAAAGAGGTCATGCAAGAGGACGCCGATCCGTCCGTGATGGATGCGGCCCTTATTACTTCGGCGCAACGGGTCGAACATTACGAAATGGCCGGGTACGGATGTGTGCGAACGTTTGCGCGATTGCTCGGCGACAACAAAGCGGCGGCCTTATTGCAAAAGACGCTTGATGAGGAAGGAGCCGCCGACAAGAAGCTAACCAAATTGGCCGAGACCGTCATTAATATCGAGGCGATCGCTCCCGCAGGCAACGAATAAGCAGGGCATAAAAACCCGGGAATCAACTCGCGACAAAAGGGGATTGGGAAATGGCGAAGTCCAATAAGGAAACAAAGAGTAACTCGAGAGAACGACGATCCAACATGGGTCGAGTAGGAGGTGCCGCCGCGGGGGCGGCGCTCGGAACTCTATTGGGTCCAATCGGAGCAGCAGTCGGTGCCGTCGCGGGCGGCATCGCCGGGGCGGAGGTCACTAAACCGGTCCCGAGAAGGCCTAAGGCGAAACGGAAATCGGCGGTTCGCACATCGCGAAAGGCGATGTCTGCGAAATCCGCGACCGCAAAGGCGTCGGGGAAGCGGTCAGCGACCAAAAAGAAATCCGCGAAGCGGAAGAAATGATCTTTGGACGATCCCGCGCTTGCCGCGCTTGCCGCGCTTGCCGCGCTGCAGGCGGGTGCGTCAATGGTAGGATTTGTCAATATCTCCCGATCGTCCCCTCGTCTTGGTTAGTCGGCTTGTCAACCGATGCCAGATGAAGTCCTCGGGCGATTGCACTCCTATGCCACATTTTCTACTTCTCCCAGTTGGCAGTCACGGCGATGTCCACCCGTTCGTGGCGGTTGGTAAAGCATTGCGCGAACGCGGCCATCGCGTGACGATGATCACCTCCGAACCGTTTCACGATGTGGCCGTACGGCACGGGCTCGAGTTCGCGGGTACGCTCACGATCGACGAATACAACTCGTTGATGCATCACCCCGATTTATGGCATCCCAGCAAAGGATTACACGTAATCCTCAACCGCGAGTTGATGAGCAAATACTTGCCCATCATACTGGCTCTGATTCGCACTCGATACGAAGCGGGAAATACGGTCGCCGTGGGCGGCTCACTCGCATTCGCCGCGAGGATCGCCAACGAAGTGCTGGGCATTCCCTACGCCACCGCCCATCTCCAGCCAATGGCTTGTTGCAGCACGAGTGATCCGCCAGTGGCTGCGAATGGAACGAACTTGACCTGGCTTCCCAAGCCGATGATCCGAATAGGGTATTGGTTTGCAGAAAAGTGGCTCACCGATCCGTTGATGACCCCCGCGATCAACGAATATCGAACTGCGCTCAGACTGCCGCCGGTACAGCGGGTCTTGACGAAATGGTCGCCTTCACCCCAGCGTGTGATCGGTTTGTTCCCCAATTGGTTCGGACCTATTCAAGACGGCGGACGGGCATTCCGCCACGCGGGGTTCGTGTTTTTCGACGATGCCAGCGGGAGGCAAACCCCGGAACATATATCGTCGTTCGTCGCGAACGGAACTCCTCCCGTTATTTTCAGTTTTGGTTCAGCGATGCGGCACGGACGGCCGTACTTCGACGCGGCGGTCGAAGCGTGTCGAATCCTAAACATTCGTGGATTGCTACTGGGAAAGGGCGGGGAGCAAATACCTGGCAACTTGCCGTCCCGCGTTCGGCAAACCGATTACGCGCCGTTTTCGGAATTATTCCCACAAGCGGCATGCGTGGTACATCACGGCGGCATCGGCACTGCGGCTCATGCGATGAGAGCAGGCGTCCCGCAGTTGGTCATGCCGCTTGCCTACGATCAAGCCGATAATGCGACCCGGATGCGACGCCTCGGCGTTGCGAGATTGCTTCACCCGAGGCAGTTTACTGGAAAGGCGGTCGCGAACCGCTTGCAGGTAATATTGAACGATGTCGGCATGCAACAGTCTGTGAAGAACGTCGGTGAGCGATTTCAGAGCGACAACGGGCTATCAACGGTTTGTGCTTTGGTGGAGGAATTGGTCGGTGCGGACGCGGTGCCGGCTTAACCTTGCGCTAGAGTTCCATTCGTTGTCGGAAGTGACATACAATCAGAACTACTTGAGGCTGGAGGAGAACAGGAATGGTAAGCCCGCCGGAAAACCAAGAAACAAACGGGCGCTCGAGGAGGTAATGTTTGGATGGCTATCGCAAAGAACGACGAACCGACGATTCGAAAGCCGCTCCGGCTTTGGCCAGGAGTCGTCGCCGCCGTGCTGCTCTTATTGGTCAGGTTTGTCGTTCCCATCGTCGCGCCCGACGCCCTTATATATGCGGTATTGGGCGGATTCCTCGGCGGGGTCGCGATCGTTGTGTGGTGGCTGTTTTTCAGTCGGGCACGCTGGTCGGAACGATTGGGAGTGATCGTCCTGATGTTCGCCGCGCTGATCGCGTCCTCGCGCGTCATCCACGTTTCGATCGCGACGGGCATGATGGGGATGATGTTCACTTTTTACGCCTTTCCCGTCTTGTGCCTCGCCTTGGTCTGCTGGGCCGTGGCCAGCCATCGCCTTTCTGTCGGACCTCGGCGTGCGTCGCTGGTCGCGGCCATCCTAATCGGATGTGGAGTATGGACGCTGTTGCGGACGGGTGGTATCAGCGGCAACGGCGGTTCTGATTTCCAATGGCGTTGGTCGAAAACTCCCGAAGAGCTGCTCTTGGCGCAGACCGACGACGAGCCTTTCACGTCGGCCCGCGGTAGCTCGTCGCCGCTTCCCTCGGATCCAACCGTAGCAGAAAAAGCGGAGTCAACAGCCGACTGGTCTGGCTTTCGCGGGCTCGAGCGCGACGGCATCGTTCGTGGCGTGCGCATCGAAACGGACTGGTCCAAGTCACCTCCGGTCGAGCTTTGGCGCCGGGCGATCGGACCGGGCTGGTCGTCCTTCGCGGTCCACGGCGACCTCTTCTACACCCAGGAACAGCGCGGTGAAGAAGAGATCGTCGCCTGCTACGACCTGACCACCGGCAAACCGGTATGGATGCATCGCGACCTGGCTCGCTTCTGGGAGTCGAATGGCGGTGCCGGACCGCGTGGAACGCCAACCTACAGCAACGGCCGCGTATACACATTCGGAGCGACTGGAATCCTAAACGCGCTCAACCCCAGTGACGGCGCAGTCGTCTGGGCCCAGAACGCGGCGAACGACACCGGCGCAAGCCTCCCGGGATGGGGCTTTTCGAGCTCGCCGTTGGTCGTCGGCGACGTCGTCGTTGTGGCCACCTCCGGCGCGCTTTCCGCCTACGACCTCGCGACCGGCGTTCCACGCTGGTCCCTCCCCTCCCGAGGCGAAAGCTACAGCTCGCCACATCTAATGACAATTGACGGAACTGCGCAGGTCCTGTTTATGGGGGGACACGGCGTCACCAGCGTCGTGCCCGCCGATGGCACGCAACTCTGGGAGCACGCCTGGGAAGGAAACCCGATCGTGCAGCCAGCCCAGATCTCGGGTGGTGATTTGCTAATCACTACGTCCGGCGCCAGCGGCGCCCTTGGACTACGTCGCATCGCGATTTCGCACAGTCCCGGCGGGTGGACAGTAGAAGAACGCTGGACATCGACGGCGCTGAAGCCCTACTTCAACGACTTCGTCATTCATAATGGCCATGCCTTCGGTTTCGACGGTTTTATACTCGCGTGTATCGATCTCGAACGCGGCAAGCGCAAATGGAAAGGTGGACGTTATGGAAATGGCCAGCTCATCTTATTGCGCGATCAGGATTTGCTGTTAGTGCTTTCGGAAGAAGGCGAATTGGCGCTCGTCTCCGCGGTCCCGGACCAGTTTAGGGAACTCGCGCGCGTCCCCGCGATCGAGGGCAAGACATGGAACCATCCGGTGCTGGTCGGCGACATCCTGTTGGTTCGCAACGGACAGGAGATGGTCGCGTTCCAACTTTCCCTCCAGGGCCGCTAACGGACTTTGTCGAGTAATGTCGTGCCACTATGACAAATCATGCATGGGCTACTGCGATTGGACTGATCGGGGTTGGCCTTCTTCTGCTCGCATTTTTCTTAAACCTGTTCAAGTTTCTTCGCACCGAAGGTTACGGATACATGTTGCTTAATTTCGCCGGGGGAGGCATCGCCTGTTACTCGTCGTTTTTGATCAACTTTATGCCATTCGTCGTGTTGGAGGGAACCTGGGCCATGGTCGCAGCATTCGCAATCGCACGACGGTTGATGCGCCCGGACTTAATCAATGTGCCAAACGGGTCGAGGAAATCCTGATGTCAGGCTGGTAGAATTCGCCAATCAACTCGGGACTTCCGAGCTGTCGGTCGCGCGATTTTGAAATGGATCAATGCCAATGGATCATCATGAGGTAGGCAAGTATTGGAACAGCAACGCGGAAAACTGGACGCAACTCCTCCGCGCTGGATACGACGTCTATCGCGACCATCTGAACACACCCAGCTTTCTGGCGATGCTGCCGAACGTTCATGGGCTTTCGGGAATTGACATCGGCTGTGGCGAAGGAACAAATACTCGCAAAGTTTCCGACCGAGGTGCCAAACTTGTTGCGATCGATATTTCCGAAGTATTCATTCAACACGCAATTGAGACAGAACAACGATCGCCTGTCGGCATTGACTATCGCGTGGCGAGCGCTCTCAATCTGCCATTTCCGGACGATCACTTCGATTTTGCGACAGCGTTCATGAGTTTCATGGATGTCCCTGAGGTGGGCATTGCCCTGATCGAGGCGCAGCGTGTCGTAAAACCAGGTGGGTTCTTGCAGTTTTCGATTACGCATCCTTGCTTTGACACGCCGCACCGACGAAACCTCCGCACCAATGGACTTACCTACGCCGTCGAGGTCGGTGACTACTTTCGGAACTTGGATGGCGACATTTCTGAATGGACTTTCGGTGCGGCGCCGAGCGAACTTAAGAAGCGCATGAGGAACTTTCGGATCCCGAGGTTTACCCGGACAATCAGCGAGTGGTTAAACCTTGTGATTCAGGCCGGATTCTTGGTTGAACGTGTTGAAGAACCCATGCCTTCCAATGAAGCTGTGAAGGCGTGCCCGGACATCCAAGACGCCCGGGTGGTCGCCTACTTCTTGCACGTTCGCGCAAGAAAACCCGAGGCTTAATGCTACCAAATTGACAAATCTCCAGCGTGATGGAGCGGCCTGTTAGTTTCTTTGTAGCCATCACGCTCCGCGTGATGAATGCCGCCCCGGCCGGTGATTTTGAGAGTCATCGGAAGACGCTTTCCTCTCGCGGAGCGAGAGGGCCACAGCCGATTGGCAACCTGTCCCACTACCCACGACTTGGGTTGATTGAGGCGGTCTGTTTGGGCGGCTAGAATCATTCGGTGGTTTGACACCTGTCGCGCACGTTTTTTCCGGAGAGAATCATGTCTCGAAGTTTGTTGATATTCGTCGTTTGGATGGTATCGGCCACGGCTTGGGGGCAAGAACCAACTCACGAAAAAATCGCGACCGTGGAAGGGGTCAGCGAATACCGCTTCTCCAATGGCGCCCGGCTTCTGTTGTTTCCTGAGGCATCCAAACCCACGATCACCGTCAACCTGACGGTGTTGGTCGGCTCTCGGCATGAAGGATATGGCGAAGCCGGCATGGCACACTTGTTGGAGCACATGGTTTTCAAAGGAACGCCGACGTTCGCCCACGTCCCAACGGCACTGCGCGACCACGGAGCGAGTTTTAACGGGACGACGAATCAGGACCGTACGAATTACTTCGAAACTTTGCCGGCAACCGATGAGAACCTTGAATTTGCAATCCATCTCGAGTCCGATCGGCTTGTCAACAGCTACGTCAAACACGAGGACTTGCTATCGGAATTTTCCGTGGTGCGAAACGAATTTGAACGCGGTGAAAATAGTCCTCAAGGCGTTTTGTCCGACCGAGTGATGGCGGCTGCTTTTGAATGGCATAACTATGGCAAGACGACGATCGGAAATCGTTCGGATATCGAACGGGTCCCGATCGACAACTTGCAGGCCTTCTACCGCAAGTATTATCAGCCCGACAACGTGGTGATGATCATCACCGGTCGGTTCAAGGCGGAACGAGCGCTGGAGCTCGCCGAAAAATATCTCGGCTCGATCCCGAAACCGGAGCGCAAATTGACTCCCGCGTACACGATCGAGCCGCCGCAAGACGGTGAGCGATTGGTCGAGCTGCGGCGCGTTGGTCAAATCGGTTCGTTGATGGCTGCTTATCACATGCCCGCCGCCGCTCACGAAGATTGGGCTCCGCTTTCGATTCTCGCGAGCGTCATTTCCGAGGATAAGGTCGGATTGATGGAGAAAAAACTGGTGGAGACCCGATTGGCGACCAGTGCTTCGGGCCGCGCCGACAATGCACATGATCCAGGCCTGTTTACGTTTGGGGTTCAGCCGACTGAAGGCAACCTGGAATCGGCCCAACAGGCGATGCTACAAGCCATCGACGGAATCGGCGGCGAAACTTTTGACGCCGCGGCGATTTCGCGAGCCAAAATGCGGGCTCAGCGAAATGCAGAATTAATGCTGGCCGATGCGGATCGAATGGCGTCGGCACTCAGCAGCGCGGCGTCGGTTGGAGATTGGAGATTGCTCTTCATACAACGAGACCGCATTCAAGAAGTTTCCCTCGACGACGTGCAACGTGTTGCCAAGACTTATTTTCCTTCGCATAACCGGACGCTGGGTGTGTTTATTCCGACGGCTCAACCGTTACGCGCCGAGATTCCCGTGGTGGAGTCGATTGCCGAGCTTGTCAACAACTACCGTGGCGGCACGGCGATGGAATCCGGTGAAGCGTTCGATCCGACTCCGGAAAACTTGGACGCGCGTACCAAGACCCTCAACGTCAACGGCCTGAAAGTCGCTTTGCTGCAAAAGGAAAACCGCGGGGAGACCGTTGCTGTTACGGTAACCTTGCGCTACGGAAATGAGGACTCGCTGCGAGACAAAACCGTGGCGGCCGGTTTGCTGCCAGGGATGTTGATGGCGGGAACCACGACGATGAACCGCCAGGAGTTGCAAGCGAAGATGACCGAGCTCGGCGTACGAATCTCGGCCGGAGGCGGCGGGGGTGGCGGACGTGGAAGGCGCGGCGGCGGCGGCGGACGAGGCGGTTCGGCCGGCTCGCTGAGCTTTTCCGTCGAAGCCAAACGGAGTTCGCTGGCTCCAGCGATCAAGCTGTTGGGAGAAATCCTCCGCCAGCCATCCTTTCCAGAAGACGACTTCGAACAAATGAAAAGCCAAATGACCAATATGCTGAAGCAGTCGCTGGACGAGCCGCAAATGCTGGCCGGCAACGTGCTGTCGCGGTCGCTTTCACAATATCCCAAAGATGATGTGCGCTACGTGCCGACCACGGAAGAGTCCATCGAACGAATCGAGAAATTGACGCTCGATGATGTCAAGGAAATTTACGCGACCCAGATAGCCGCCGCCGCGGGCGAGATCGCCGTCGTCGGCGAATTCGAGACGGGAGAAGTCATGAATGCGCTAGGCGAAATCCTTAAGGATTGGAATTCGAAAGTGGAATACCGCTCGATCGATCGCGAAGCGAACGGCGAGCTGACGGGTAAGAAGGAGAGCATCAAGACGCCGGACAAAGCCAACGCGGTCTTTTCGGCGGGCTTGTCGTTTGACCTGAACGATGCGGACGCCGATGCCGAGGCGCTCATTCTGGGGAATTTTATATTCGGCGGCAGCACGCTATCGTCGCGGATTGGCGACCGGATTCGGCAGAAAGAGGGTTTGTCCTACGGGGCCACTTCGTCGATCTCAATTCCTAGCAAAGGAAACGACGCTCGTTTCTCAATCAACGCGATCACCAACCCGTTGAATATCGAAGCGGTGGAAACTGCCGCAATGGAAGAGCTGACGCGGTTTCTCGCCGACGGACCAACGGAACAAGAAGTTGCAGACGCCAAGAACGCTTGGCTGGAGCAACAAAAAGTTTCGCGCTCAAGCGACGGATCGGTCGTCGGCCAAATGGCGTCGAACTTGCATTTGGATCGGACCTTCGAATTTATTGGACAGCGGGAGCAGCGTTTGTCTCAACTAACTGCCGGCGACATCCACGCGGCGTTCAAGAAGCATATCGATCCTGCAATTCTCGTGATTGTCCGAGCCGGCGATTTCAAGGAGTAAAATCCGCGCAGCAAGACCCGGCCGTTGGCAAAACAAAAGCTGACGAGTCTCCGTCTGATGCCGTCACCAGCCGGGCTCTCCGCGCTTGTGTTGTTCATGTAGCCACGATCTTGCGACTGAGTGCACGCTTTGCGGTTGTCGTTCGTCGATGTCGACGCAATCGTCGACGCGGAGAATTTCCCGGTCACGGCTTGGACAATGACGCTATGATTACGCGATCGCGAGTTGAAATTTGACGACTTCCCAGTCGACTTTCGATTTGAAGGGGGGTAGCGGCGTTTGTCGGTTGATTTTGCCGCTTTGCCGCAGAAAACTCGCTTGCGTTCCGTGTTAGTCGGAAATTTGGCGTGAATAAGTGTGTTGAACTAAGCCGCTGCGCGGCAGGGTGAAACGAGACGGATTGATATTGCAGAGCTTGGTCCCGCGGGGTTGTGGGGTCGAGCTTTTTTGTTTTGGGTAGGAGAGTTCGTGGTGGCTCGATGAGGGACATTGGAAGGGATCGTTTGTTCCTTCAACGTCCCTTGTTTCAAAGGATCCACGCCATGACTCCCCTACGTCAACGCATGATTCGCGAACTCCAGCTGCACCGCAAGTCCCCCAACACGGTGGAGGCCTACCTCAGCGCGGTGATCCAACTGGCGGAGCACCACCGCCGCAGCCCCGACCAGCTCTCGGTCGAAGAGATTCGCAGCTTTTTGCATCACTTGATTACCCATCGCAAGTTGTCTTTCAGTTCGTGCAACCAGAAGCTAGCCGGAATCCGCTTCTTTTTTCGCCACGTCTTGAGGAAGCAAGAGCTCGACTTGCGTGTCCCCGCCAAACGGAGTGGTCGACTTCCCGAGCCCTTGAGCCGCGCGGAGATCGCCCGTCTGCTGGACGCCGCGCGACATCCCAAGCATCGCCTCCTGCTGATGATCTGCTACGGCGCGGGGTTACGGGTTTCCGAGTTGGTCCGCTTGCGGCCGCAGGATATTCACTCCGATCGGATGTTGATCCGCGTGAATCAAGGCAAGGGACGCAAGGACCGCTATACCTTGTTGTCTCCGCGCATGCTGGAGGAACTCCGCGCGTACTGGCGGGCCTATCGTCCCCAAGTCTGGTTGTTCCCCAACCGAGACGGCTCCGACGCGACTTCGGTCGATATGGCCCAGAAGGCTTTTTACGCCGCCAAGCGCCGGGCCGGAATTGGCCACGGCCAAGGGATTCATTCGCTGCGACATTCCTTCGGCACGCATTTGATGGAGGCCGGTGTCCCCTTGCCGACGATCCAGCGTCTGATGGGTCATAGCAGTCTGGCGACGACGGCCAAGTACTTGCACGTGACGAACCAGCACTTGGGAAATGTGCGCAGTCCGCTGGAACTACTTCGTCTGCCGAATCCCGGGGACGTGGCGGAGTAGTTCGCCATGTTGCTTGCCGCGGATCATGACGCGGCACTCGCAGTACGTTCGAGCAAGCCCTGCGAACTGGCCGAGGTATTGGGACGCCATGTCGCCGACTACGCTCGGACGCATCCGCTGAGCGCCGTGCAACGCAAGGCGGTGCGGGCGATCATCCAATGCCGGACCGCCGCGCTGGGTGGTCACCGAGAATGGTGCGACGGTTGTGGCTTCGAGCGCTACCTGTAACACAGTTGCCGCAATCGACATTGTCCCAAGTGTCAGTCGCTGGCCACCGCCGCCTGGGTCGAGGCGCGACGCCAAGAACTACTGCCGGTGCCCTACTTTCACCACGTGTTTACCCTCCCGCACGAGCTCAACCCGCTGATCCTCTATTGCAAACCCCCCTTCGCCGGCCCGCGCAAGTTGCTCGATTATCTCGGCCGCTACACGCATCGGGTGGCAATCGCCAATCACCGACTGTTGAGTTGCGCTGCGGGCCATGTCCGTTTTACCTATCGCGATCGCCGCGATGGCGACCGGCGCAAGACGGCCTGTCTTGCTGCGGACGAGTTTATCGGCCGCTTCGTCAAGCACGTGCTGCCCGACCGATTCATGCGAGTTCGCCATTACGGTCTGCTGGCCAACCGCGGTAAGGGACGACGACTGGCACTCTGTCGCCAGCTACTGGGCGTCCGGGCAGCGGCCCCCGCAGACCCGTCGTCTCGAACCACGATCGATTGGATGCGCGGTCTTTTAGGGATCGACATCACGCGCTGTCCCTGCTGCAACGACCTGCTCCATCGGGAACCGATCCCCAGCCGCGCCGAGCGGAGGATTGGCGCGTCTCGGCGAAACGGAGTCGATCCATACGCCCCGTGGGATACATCTTAAGATATTAAGTCCGTTGCCGTTCATCGTACCCATCCCGCTGTTGGCATTTGGCGGCCGTCCCGTGCGGCCCCTGAGCATTCCTCTGCGCGCACTGCACCGCCGCGTAAGATCCGCAGCTGCTGAGAACGCCCAACCTGCCTACGACCGCACCGTCTTGCACCATCCTCGGTCGCCCCTTGATCCATCGAGGCCCAAAACCATTGCGGCCAAGCCTGAAAAAAGTCTCCTCCGCGATTTGCCTTTCTGATAGAATCTCCAAGATCGCGGACGCCGAATTCCCGCGGCTTCGCGGCTCAGTTCAACAAGGTTTTATCGCTCATCGCTCCGAAGACTCCGCGACGACCGATAAAACCCTATTCGTTAGATGACCAGAAACTCGTATGACCGCAAAACCACTCCTTAGGCAGTTCGGCGAACTCTCGCCTGCTGACTTCATTGCTCATCAGGTATGGATTGCGTGCCATTCGGCGGATTACGACGAACCTTGGTATGACGACACCGACGAGGAAACATTTCGTCCCTGGAATGGTCCGTTGCCTGTCGGTCCTGAAGAGGGAATGCTTTTGGTACGTGCCCAAATGACTTTAGCGGACCGTCGCTCATTTGCCGGCTTCATTACACCGCAACACGATAGCGAACCGCTCCACTTAGGCGCAATTCAGCCTCAACTATTCCTTCCCTCTGGAACGCGGACTGATTTCTGGGACGGCATGTCTAAACGCACTGATCAACGACGCGATATCGTCTACGCGGAACTAGGTCGCGATCGCAGCGCGATTTTTCCGATACAATTTCAGGCTTATGATGGACTGGCAACCGGTCACATTTCGGGTGAGATTCCCGGATTCTGCTGGTGCCCTGCGGACACGATCGAAGTGTACCGATAGTTCGTCATCTAACAAACGGATGCACCGAAGTGGCGATTGGTGCGCGTTTTGAAAATGGATCATCGATCATCGCCACTCGGTAATCCTGGTCGTTATCCGTCACAGGATACGGACGTCTGTGATTTCAACCTGTCTTGCGTCATCGTCGATTACGAAAAACGCGCGCAATGTCTCGCCATCAATAAAAAACAGCCCTTCCGACAGTGCATGCCCAACTCCACGCGGATCTTGTTCTAGCATTCTTCGTATTGAATCCGCTGATTGAATCACCGAAGACGCGGGTCGAACGGCTTGGGCAATCCGTACCAACTCCGCCGCAGCTTCCAGGGAAAACACGACATGGTAGGTCACTCACCGGTCTCCTGCCGGATCTTTGTCCTAACTTGTTCCCACGTCATTGTCTCGCCACTGCGACTTGCTCGTTCCTTTGCGCGTTCAATTTCTGATTCCGTTGGTGGACGCCGCACCACACCGACCGTTTGTCCATTTGCGTCAACGAGTTCAATGGGGCCTTCAAGGCTTCGTATCTGTTCTGCGATTGCGTGGTCGACTGATATTTTTGACATGACAACCTCTCCTTTCTCTCCTTTCTCCGCTATTCTACACAAAGGTTTCGTGTCAGAGAATCCTCTGACATCGGATATACTTCGCCACCTCGATACAAATCGACGGATAACAAGCGGATGCACCGAAGTGGCGATTGGTGCGTGTTTTGAGAATGGATCATCGATCATCGCCACTCGGTAATCCTTGTCGTTCAGCGACCAATTGGGGTGGCAGAGATGAAGCCCATGCGTGTCGAGGTCAATGACTTGATGCAACAGGACTACGTCTACTTCTTGACCGAGCCGATTGGTAGGAACTTTCATTCAGATTTTCGTCCCGAGCTGACCCCGAAAGACATGCTCGAACTTGGCGTCTTCGGCGGGAAATACATGACCGACTGCACGGAGGAATTCCCGCCCCGCTGGTTCACCAACGCCAAGCTCTCTCCCGAACGCCACGATCCGGCATTGAACTGCTTCGGCGCGAGCGCATCCCAGCCACTGTCCTACTGGCAGGAGAAGGGATGGATATACCACGAAGACCCGCGCGGTTGGTTTCAGTGGTACTGCCGCTATTATATGGGGCGGAGATGTCCGGACGACGACCGTCAGATTAGACGCTGGCGCGCGTTTCAGCGACATGTCGCACAAGTGAAAAAGCACTGCCGCCGGGGCGACCGGAATTGTCGACCGAGGCAGCGCCAGGCATTGCTCCAGTGGGCATATGATTCTAGGTACATTTAACGGAGTCGCCGAACAAAGCGGTGAACCGGAGCCGCCGTTGACGCGGTTTTTGAAATCATAGTCTTGTGGCGGCGGTCCGGTTACCGCGTCGCACGCGGGGCAGGACATGACTTCGCCGCCGCCTAACAAGGGGTTGTTCCAACATTTGTTGGAGGACCATTGCGATTGATTGGATTTGATCGTCGTGCAGTTCAACGGTTTCTGTCAGTTTGCGCAATTGCTCCACGATTTCGCCTGGCGTCGCGATCAATCGACGTAATCGAACGAACGTGCGTATGATTTCGATATTCCATTAAGAACAACATAGATTTTGAACTGTTAAAATGGAATTGGTGGCAATTCCGTTCGCCGCCCAACAACGCATCGCATCCAAGCGCGCCTTGCGTTCGTTTTGGAATAGAATCATTCACTCGCGGGCTGGGCGAATGCACGCATTGGACGGACAAAGCCAAAGAGCGATTGATGACAAATAGTCACAAAGGTAACCGCAAACCATCGTGGAAGGTGCTGCCCCTGTGGCTGTTAGCCGGATCTTCAGTCGCCGTCTGCGTTCAACTTGCCGTTTATCGGCCGGACCGTCCCGGCCCAACCATCGTCCCGCAATCCTCGTCGGACCCGGCGTTCGTGGTGCAGGTTATCCGGCCGCGCGTCGGCCTGCCGCTCGGCGGGATCCTACCGCCAGCGCTATTTGGACTCGACGCCCACCTGGGATTCGATTCGACGAGCGATGGCGCTTCCATCCGCAGCGTCGGCCCCAGGCGAATTGAACTCGCTGCTGACGACTGGGATCTACTACTTGTGTTAGACAGCGACGGCCGAATCACCTCGGAAACCCAAATACTCTTCGACCTCGTGTTCGAAGAGCAAGTCCGTACGGTTCGCTGTCATCCCGGTGATCCGGCCGTCGTCACGGTGAATACCGTCACGCTGGGAGAATCAGGAGAAATGTCGGGCAGTTTCGACATCGACCTCGCACACTGCGAGGATGCAGAAACCGGGACGCCGCTTGGTTGGCCGCCAAAACCGCTCCTTCTGCACGGAAGCTTCGACCGTCTCCCGCCCGACACTGAAACCGAGTAACACAAATCCGGTTTAGACAGGAACAAAGCCTACGTATCGCGCACGGCGAGAGGATGGGCTCGAATGCTGGACGAGGTTGAGCGCCTGCTTGCCGAGAACGACGCGGCGCGGCCTTAATTATATATCTGTCAGACTGCCACGCTGCGGTTATTGACTGCGGTTTTTGACCGCCCCCGTCAGAGGGCTACTGCGCGTCGGCTTTTGCAATCAGTAGAATCTTGAATTGAATTCGATAAGGGCTTGTCGATCGGTACGCGGGAAGTGTTTGGAGTACACGATGCCGGCACGCGTTGTACTCGTTAGCAGTAAACCTCAACTTAGGAGAATGCTCATGAAAACTTTGTCGCGTTTGCGTCCAGGAAGTATTGTCCTCAGCCTAATGACGATCATCCTGGTTTCGTTGTGTGGTGCGTTTGCTTTTGGCCAGGCGACGCGACTCAGTCAAGCCGACTTGGAGAAGTTGATTCAACTGGGAATTGGCGACGATGCCATCGTGGCCAAAATCAAAGCCGACGGCGTCGCGTTTCCTGTCGACGAGCAAAATCTCGGCAGCTTGAAAATGGCAGGCGCATCGCAGGCGGTACTGGATGCCGTGCAGGCGAATCCCATGCCCAGCGCAAGTACTACCAACGCGAACCCGCCCATTCTGTACGACGATGTCCTCCAGTTGTTGAAGTTGGGAATTGGTGAGCAAGCCATTCTGGATCGGTTAAATAAATCGCCATCTGTTTTCACATTGTCGGCGGAGCAAATCGCGGAATTGAAGGGAGCCGGTGCGTCCCAAGCGGTTCTTAACGTCATGCAAAACCCCAAGCCGGTTTCATCGGCAGCGGCGGAGTTGATCACCGATTTTGCGATCGTCCTGGATTGTTCGGGCAGCATGAAAGAGTCGACGCCGGACGGTGAGGCGAAGATGACGGTTGCTAAACGCGTGGTCACCGAGATGGTGCAAAAGATTCCCGACGGGTTGAATGTGACGTTCGTCATCTATGGGCACGAAGTTTACGGCGGAGCGGACGATCCGCGGAACTGTCAAGCGGTGAAAATCGAGCGTCCGCTCAAAACGCTTGACGCGGCCGGAAAGGCGGAGTTGAGCAACTTGATCGCTGGACTGAAGCCGACCGGAACGACGCCCATTGCTTTGTCATTGCGGGTTGCGGGCGAAGAACTTCAAAAGAACGATGCTTTTTGCGGGCTGGTGTTGATCACCGATGGCCTGGAAACTTGCAAAGGCGACCCGGTGGCCGAAGCCGCCAAGCTGGCCAGCAATCCCAAGCTGACGTTTGGGGTGAATGTCGTCGGCTTCGGCGCGAAGCCAGACGAAGACAAAGCGCTGGCCGAAATTGCGAGAGCTGGCAAGGGCAAGTATTACGGAGCCGACTCGGCCCAGGAATTGGCCGACGCATTGGGGACATTATCCACTGAGTTGGACAAGGTCGCAACGCCGCCGAAGATGGCCGTCAGCAATCGGCGCGCGATTAAAGTCCTCAAGCCGGAAATCGAATTCCCCGAGTACAAAGAAATCCAGGTAGTCAGTTTCGGGATCGGTTCGATCTCCGTGGATGCCACGGGTAAGTACGATGAGGAAATTCGTATCCCATCCTCCACCACGAAATACGAAATTCGTTGGGTGCCGAAGAACGGACAAGCCGTGGCGATCCTCAAGGACTTTACGCTGGCCGAAAGGAAGGTCATCGAGATCAAGCCCGAGGAGCATTTAGGAATGATCAGGGTCAACGGAAAGGGAGTTCCTAAAAAGGGCATCGTGGTATATCAACGCGGCCTGGGCTCGACGATCACTCTGCAAGAGTGCAAGAAGTTCGGCGAAATCATGGTCGTGCCGGTCGGGAAGGTAATGGTAAGCGTGGATGGCGAGGACATCGAACAGGACCTCCAGGTCGATGCCGGCACATTGCATGAACTGGAATAGCAGCGCGGCAACCCTCACTATTTATTAACCAGCTTGAATTCCCGGAACTCAACGATGAGCGGCTTGGCGGTGTTGTTGTGCGCCGCGATGCCGACCTTGATATCCGTTGGCAACACCATCTCTTGCGAGCGAAAAGAAGACCAGGTTTGTCCGCCGTCTTGGGTCACAGAAGCTCGAATTCGATTGCCAATTCGTTCGAGCCGCAGACGAACTGCCGCGTTGGATAGCGCTTTCGAAGCGTGAAAGACTTGCGCGGCATCCTTGATGATTAGAAAGTCGCACGTGTATTGGATTTGATCATCCTGAACCGCGCCGACTCGGTCCAGGCGAGCGAAATTCTCCTCGTCCTCCCAGATAAGCAAGCTTGCGACTCCCGGTAGCGGCGTCCTCTCGCCGGTATCTGTCTCCGGTCCTTCCCAGTGTAATGGTCCAGGCAGGGAAACTTCGGCCGTAAAATCACCGGTCACGTCATTCACAATCCGCGGCACATTCCGATTTTCGAGCTCTGTCGATGACTCGGGCGGCGTTTCATCCGTGTCGGACTTCAAGCGGCGAGAAACCACGTTGAGCTTGAGCGAGAGTGTGTTGCCTTCGACCGTTGCGCTGCCATCGCCTTGAGTGGCCGTCAACGTGCCCCACGACGTTGCGGATTCGTGCAACGCGGGCGGTCGTGCGACGCCCCCTTCCATGTGATCAGCGGGTGACTCAATCCTTGTCTTCCAGAACGCGGCTTGTTGTTCACTCTGTTCGACTCGATCACCCGTGGCATACATCTGAGCCAATCGCTCCGCGGCGCCTGAATGTCCCTTGAGCGCCGCGAGCTCGTACCAACTGACGGCGTCGGCGGCGTTGGGCGGCAGGCCGTTGTCTTTGCGAGACAGAAGCTCGGCTAAGCGGAACATCGCCTCGCGATGGCCCAGACCGGCGGATCGCTGGAAACCTTGCGCCGCGCCGATCAAGTCTTGTGGAACGCCAGAACCCGATTCACGGCAGGCCGCTAATTGAAACAGCGATTCTGGATCGTTTTGCGAAGCGCCGCGGGTGAAAAGTGCAACCGCAATTGCGTCATTTTTTTCGTAACCTCGCCCTTCCTTGAAACAGATTCCGAGTTGCGCCATCGACGGACCGTCCCCCATCCTCGCGGCAAGCTGATACCACCGCAGTCCAACTTCAAGTTGGGCACTCGTCCCCCATCCTTTCGTTAACATTTCGGCGCACAGCCGCATGCCGCGAATGTCGCCTCGCTCCGCGCTTTGTTTCCGGAGTTCAAACGCCCGCCGGACATCCTGCGGACCTCCGATTCCCCGATCGTGGAAATCGGCCAACAACAATAACGCGGAAGGCTCTAACTTATCCGCAGCCTTCGTACACCAGGCAATCGCCTCCGCATGTCTTGCCGAGTCGGCGGACTCTGCCGCAAGAAGCTCGGCCAACCGAACCATCGCGACAGAGTCGCCAAGCTCACTGGCTTGAAGCAGCCAGCGCTGGGCTTCCTCAAGACCGGGTTGGCCTGATTCAACGGATTCATTAGTGATGGCCCATTCCGCCAGCCAGCGCATGGCGCGCAAATTGTTGGCGGCCGCCGCAGACTCCATGCATTCCTTGGCCTTGGACCGAAAGCGGCTTGCTTCCTCGAAATCCTGCACGCCGATCATCCCGCTTTCCAAGAGCCTGGCGATTTCAAGCATCGCATCGGGTTCGCCAAGCTCAGCGGACTTGCGCAACCAAGAGGCAGCAGTTTCCAAATTGCGGTCGACACCGATGCCTTCCTGGTAAAGTCTGGCCAGGCGGGCCATGGCCAGCGGATGGTTCCTGTCGGCCGCCATGCGAAACCACATCGCACTTTGTCGCGCGTCGAAGCGGACACCACGCCCCTGTTGGTACATCAGGCCCAAACGGACAAGGGCATTGACGTTTTGCTTTTCGACGGCGTGGTGATACCAGGTCGCCGCTGACTTGTAATCGACGTCGGTGTCGGTTCCTGTCTCATAGCGTCGACCCAACTCGGCCAACACATCGGGATCAACCCCTTCACCGACGTCAGCCTGAGCGTGCAACTCTTCCAAACTGTTTCCCGCGAACTTTTTATCTGGCGCGGTGGGATCAACAACATTTGTTTCAGAAACATTTATCGTGGCTGCAAGGCTGGCGAGCGGGCTGGTGTTCTGCGCTGGTAGGGTGTCTTGGTGGATTTCCGAGTTTGCGGCCGGCTCTTCGCGAGTCGCCTCCGAAACCGGTTGCCGTTTGCAGCCGCCGATACACAACAAGCCAACGAGAATAGCGATCGCCGCGGTTGATCGCGTTCCAGCTCCAAGATATGGATCCATCGGCTTCTCACCTTCCAACGAGTTACCTTGTTTGCGGGATCGGCTTTTCATTGGTCGCACAATGCACATGCGTGGCGCCTGAACCGTTGCTAAAATCGTAATAGCGGCTTAAGGTGTTTGCCGCCACGCCGCCCAGCGGGTGCACGAACACCAATGGTTCCAACGGATCGATACGGCCGTTGCGGTTGGAGTCGGTGACGCGGAAGGGAGGGTTCGCCGTCCCGCCCCCGGCGTAAGGCAAATTCGTCGCGCTGGGGATTCCGCCGCGCGGCTCGCCAGTCACCTCGTTGACCCGATCGGGGAGGTCATCGCCATCAGAGTCCTCGACCACGATCGTTGCCCTGCCGACGGTGAAATTGTGTTGGGCCGGAGGAGGTCGCCATTTGTTGGGCACGAGAATGGTCCCACCGGCTCCGCCGCCAGCACGCTCGAGCAAAATTTCCGACGCACCCGAGGCGTCCAACGCGGCGCGGTGCAACGCTACCATGTGAGTCACGTCCCGAGGCACCGGTTTCATGTCCACGGCGCCACCCGTCATATGGATGCTCGTCGCCGCGCCGTTAGCCCTGGTGTTGCGCTGCGGATTACGGTAGGCGCTATTGAGATTGACGACGCCGCCGTATGCTTGTTGGGTGTTTAATGCTAAATCCCGCCAACCGCCATTGAGCGTCGTGTTATCTTGCAGGTAATTGCCATAAAGGACAACGCGTCCTTCCTCAATTGTGAAATTGCCGTTTAACGCTTCAATCGGTCCGAAACGCTCGCGAACCGGCGGGACCAGCCCAAATTGCACCGTCAGTCTTTGATAATCGACATACTCTTGTCGCAAGGTGCTTACGGAGTCTTGGCGAATTGTCTCTTGTGCGAGCTGCCGCGATCCCCCTTCGTCATGGACCGTGAGCGTGTAACCAATCATCGGAAAGTTGGGTCGATCCGCGCCCACGATGGGACGGACGCCCTGCACGTTGGGGGTAAAGGAAAACTCCTTGCTCGTCCCTTGATTCGGATTGATCCGCCCACTGTGATTCCCGTCGGGCGCGATCGCCCACCGAATCGCGGCGTCTTCTGGGATGGTTCGGATGCGGACGTCGATTGGAGCCTGTTTGTGCCCCACGAGAAAGTCGACAAATTCGTTGTGCGGGAACCACATCAAGGGTCCGACGAAACTGCCATCCTGCTTCTGCTGATATTCGATCTGCACGAAGGGCTGATATGGTATCCGCTTGAAATCCCAAGTCACCAATACCTGCGGCGGGGAATAGTTCGGTTCGGGATCGTGTTGATTGTAAAAGTGCGAACCGTGGACTTCGTCCTGGTCGGGGCGTTCCAAAAAACCGAAGATGTGAACCGGTTCCAGAATCATCATGCAACTCACGAATCCGCCGGCGGTTTCGAGGTCAGCCTTCTCGCTGGCGTTCAGGCTGACGCGGTGGGCGCCTGCGATCATCGGTAGGTGCGTCACTGTGATGCCGTCATACAGCGCTTTCTTTTCCTCGTCCGTGGAGTCGACTCCATTCAGTCCGAAACCGATATCGTATCCCCCGGGCGATTCCATGGCCTTGCCTTGTGAGGCGGAATAGTCCCCGGGCCGAGTCCAACTCGAAGGGATCGACGTGTGAGCCTCCGGCGCAACCAGTCGTTGCATATCGCCCCAAGTGCCCCCGACGCGATCATATTGATCTGAGGAAAGTTTCACCAATTGACTTTGTGACAACGTTCCGACAGCGGCCCCCGTCGCGACGAGCCCGCCGTGCGCCGGCCCGGTGCGATAGGGCAAAGCTACGGTATACGCGTCGACTTCATATTCCAAGGACACGGGCACGAGGTCATTCAGCGGCCAGCTAACCCAATTGCCGTCGAGCAATACTCCTCTCGACGAAGTTGTCGGTATTTCAAGCAAGACGACGCGGTATTTTCGGGTCCACGCATGCGTGCCGGGCGAGCCGTCAAGTTCTTGACTCGCATACGTACTTTGGGCATGGACTGTCCCATGCCACAAATACGTTGCCTTCGCCAATGGAGATGTCGTTGGCGTTGCAACGCCTTGTGGCGACGTGGCATTCACTTGACTCCAGGTCATCAACGCAATCGTTGCCCCAATAACCGTTCGGAAAAGATATGCCAACGCAGTTTTGGAACGGTCCACCGGACTTGACCAGTCAGGTTTAGATGGCAACTGAATTCCAAAGAAGGGAAACACGTCTACCCTGGGGTACGGAGTCATGGAATCACCCGATAACAAAAGCTCGGCCGCCACGACAATGAAGCGCACATCTTAAAAAAAACGTACTTTCACGGCTAACTTCCGATAGGGAACTTAATCCCGCTGAGATAGTATTGCAACCATTCCTGTGGGTCTTTCTTGGCGGGTTTTCCGAAGCCCTCATTCGCCACTTTCGAGGGGTTCGTGAAGGTCTCTTGCGTCTAGTTTGCAGCACATCCCCAAGCTGTGACAAAACCAAATCCGCTAGAGTTGTCGGACGGGAGCGTTGAACCCGCACCTGATTGCGCGGATTATTGACGAGGGGAGCTAACTTGAATCCAAACAAAGTGTTGTGGGAAAAAGGGGACTTTACCGAGATCGCCGCCCTGATGGATCCTCAACGATACAACCTCGTGCGTGTCACAGCTTCTGAAGATAAGCTCATCGTTTATGCCTCCACCACAAGAAGGATTCATCAGTCCAATGACGTGGGGTGTGAATACCTACGTCATCGAGCGTTTTGGGAAGGCCGGGGTGCCCAAGGAAAAGATATCCATGGTCAAGGATACATTGGACAATGAAGACCTCATTTCAACTGATCGCGTTACCGCATCAACAATTCGAGACACTGTTCATCAAGAGCGACACTGAGTTGCGGGCGATTGGCGTTCGACGAGTGGTGATTGACGAGTCGCCTGGGTTTCCTTGCAGAATAAGCCTCGCGGATGCCGCGGTTGGTGAGACGGTGTTGCTTTTGCCCTTCACCCATCACGATGTATCCTCTCCCTACCGTGCCTCCGGGCCGATCTTCATTCGCAAAGATGCACGTACGGCGGAGCCTGGTGTCGACGAAATCCCAATGATGTTCCGGCATCGTCTCCATTCGATTCGCGGATACGATGCAGCGGCGACGTTGACCGCCGCAGCAGTCTCCAAGGGCAGCGAACTCGAAGAATCCATTGGACGTCTCATTGCCGATGTGAACGTATCCTATCTGCACATCCATAATGCCGGTCCGGGCTGCTACAACTGCTGGGCAAAGCGCGCCTAGGCTGGTATCAAAACCCGAATCGTTGATTGCCGCTCGGCCACTGTTCATCTAAACTTGTCGAGTATCAATTGCGAGTTTGAACATTGTTGTCGAGGGTTTTCATGAACGTTTGTGTCGCTCGGCTAACGGTTGCATGTTTGGCCTTTTCTGTTTTTTACGCGTTCCCCGGTAAATCCAACGCTCAATACGACGGCAGCGCGGCTGCGCCGGCCGAATTCAAAACTGGCTTCGATACGATTACTCCCGATCAAGCACAGACGTGGTTGAATGTCTTGGCTGGCCCAACGTTTGCCGGCCGTGGCACGGGACAGACAGGGTTTATGAAAGCCGCTCATTGGGTTGCGGGCAAGGTCGCCGAATTCGGTCTCGAACCGATGGGCGAGGGAGGCACGTATTTTCAAATGATGCCGTTGGCCCGCGCTACGGCCGAAACCGAACAGTCGAAAATGGTAGTCGGTGATTCGCTCACAATTGAAGCCGAGGGAAACTTGGGCTTCGAACGGTTTGTCGGACAACCGCTGGTCGAGGGAAAGGTGGTGTTTGTGCGCTTGGGCGTTGATTCACCGCCGTTGGCCGAGGATGTCCAACTGGAGGAAAAAGTCGTACTTTATTTTGCCGACGATGCGAATGCGTTTCAGGCGTCGGTCGCGATTGCCAAGAAACGCCCGGCCGCAGCGCTGCGAATCGTCGAAAACGTTCCCGCAACAAGCGCCCAGTCCATTCTCGCCGGTGGCAAGACGCGCTCGACAAGCTTATCGGGGACCATTTCCAAGGACGCTGCGCTGCGAATCATCAAATCGGTTGGTGGCGACGGAAAGTGGTTTGATCTTGCGGCCAAGAATCAAAAGCAAGTCGTGCCGATCGACAAGAATGCCAAAATCGAAATTCGAATACACGAAGAAGAAACGGCTTACCCCAACGTCTGCGCCTGGATCGAAGGCGCCGACCCGGACCTGCGCCACGAATACATTGTGATCGGAGCTCATCTCGATCATCTGGGCAAACGCGGCGAAACCATTTACTACGGAGCGGACGACAACGGCAGCGGTTCAACGGCCGTGTTGAGTATCGCTCGGGCCATCGCGCTAAACCCAGTAAAGCCCAAACGGAGCGTCCTCTTTATCTGGTTCACCGGTGAGGAGATGGGGTTATTGGGTTCCGGGTATTACTGCGATCACCCCCTGCTGCCATTAGAAAAGATGGTGTGCATGTTCAACATCGACATGGTCGGCAGGAACGAGGAAAAGGAAGGCGAAACGGCTGGCGAGAACGTCAAGACCATTCACTTGATTGGCAGCAAGCAAGGCAACCCTGATCTCCATGAGATCATCATGCGGGCAAACAAGTACGTCAACTTCGATTTTGAATATGACGAAGAAAGCGTCTTTGGCCGCAGCGATCAAGCCAATTTTTACCGCAAGGCGGAAACGTCAGTTGCGTTTTTGTTTGGTGGGTTTCATCCGGATTATCATCAGCCGTCGGATCAAGCGACGAAAATCAACTTCGAAAAAATCGCCTCGGCGGCACGACTTTATTACTTGTCGATTTACTACGCCGCCGATCATGGCCCTTTCCCGCTGCCTCCCAAAGAGGAGACTAAAGCGCAGTAACTGTTCTTCAGGCATGTGCCGGGTTTGCGACCCCAGGCTAGGTGGATGGAAACGTAAGGCAGAAACCATGGAGAAGACCGGCGATACGTTGACTCCGGACATGCAGGCTTGGCTCACTCGGCACAAAGTGTTTTTTGTGGCGACGGCGCCGCTGGCGGCCGACGGACACCTCAATTGCTCCCCGAAGGGCGGAGTAGTCTATCTGGGCGATCCTTCGTACGCAAAGCTTTGCCAGGATTTTCCCCCGCATCGAGGAGGGCGAGCGATCATCCGCGTGAAGATTACTCGAGTTGCTGATTCGTGCGGTTATGCCGTGCCGCTTCTCGATTTCGTTGCGGAGCGCGACACGCTAGACCGTTGGACCGAACAGAAAGGGGCGGAAGGCTTGATCGCGTATCGCGATGAGAAGAACCGCCAGAGTATTGACGGACTGCTCGGCTACAAGAAATAGGTTTGCCGCAATTGTTGGAATTCGGCCTTTACGCTGGGAACCCACTCGAAGGCGTGAACTCCAACAAACCCAGCAGCCTAGAATTTAATAAGTAGTAATCAAGCGCTACCGTATTATCGGAGACGGAGGCGAGGGAACAATTCTGGTGTTTGGATAAGCAAAAAGTGAAAGCTCACGAACCCAATGTCAAAGATCAAATCGCTGTTTCGGAAAGCCTTGGCCCCAGTCGTGGATCCAGAGCGGAATGCACGAGTGGCGGTCATCGTGGCGGCGATCGGCGCCCAATTACAGGTCAGAAGATCCGGTTTCGATTTGGACAAATTGATACGGACAATGGATTGCACTGCGACGGATGTCCAAGTCGCGACGAAGGCCTATTACAACCGGCTTTCGTTGAAGTACTGGAAAAATGGCATTCCGGACGAAAAGCAAAAGAGAATGCTCGCTCTTGTAGCTGAGAAACTACGCTTCAGATCGAATGAAGTTGCAAAATGGAATGAATACATTGCGGCGACTTATTTCGGGGCTTGCTTGGCTGACGTCTTGGCAGATGGCGTCGTCACTGATACAGAACTCGAAAAGCTTTCGCAGATTTCTTCATTTTCGGACCAGCCCGTCCGGACGTTTTTGCGTCAACATATGTATGAGGAAGGAGTTGGTTTTTTGCGCGGCGTTTTTGCCGAGGCGGCAACCACGGGTGTGCTAGATCCTCGATTGTGGGCCAATCTCGTGCAGTCCGCGCAGCAAATCGGTTTCACCAGCCAAGAACTCACGTCGGCCATATCCCCTTTGGCACAGTCCTTTGCGGAGCACGTGCTCGCCGACACCAAGGCGGACGGCCATTTGTCTGGATCGGAGGAAGGTTATTTATCTTGGTTGTTAAGAAGTTTCGAATTTGGTCCTGAGTTCGACGCATATGTTCGGGAAGAAATGGCGAAGCTTCGAGACAAGACATTGAATGCCTCGGGAAATCTTACAGCGATAGCCATTCCCAAAGGGATTCACCTTCAGGCAGGTGAAATTCCCTATTTCCTTCAGCAAAGCACGTTGCGCTGTGAACCACAATTGAAATCCGTCTCGCGTTCCGAGGAATACGCCGGCTATCTTCTGCTTACGGATAATCGATTATTATTCCGCTCGAAAACGAAACAGGTCAACATTTCCTATCGTTCCATCGTCGTGTGGAACGCAACTGCCGCTCGAATCGAAGTGTCAATCGCCAACAAACCACCGATGAATTTTTCCTTTTCGGGCGGGCAAATGTTCTCGCCCCAAAGGTTTGACCCATTAATACGAATGCACAGTCAAGCATTGCAGCGCAGGCTTGATGGGGCTCCCGATCGTCACATTCCTTTGGATATGCGACGACGAGTTTGGCAGCGCCTCGGTGGCAAGTGCGCCGAGTGCGGCGCCGCGGAATATCTTGAATTTGACCACATTGTCCCGGTCGCAAAAGGCGGCGGCAATTCCGACCAAAACGTGCAGATTCTTTGCCGTCGATGCAATTCGAACCTATCGGACAAGATTTGAGCGGACCGTTGGGTATTGTTCGGCCGATCTGCAAATGAAATGCTGATGACTAGATTCGTCGGACGAGCTGACCAATTGTCGCGTGCGATTCCAGGCCAGATAATAATAAAGGGGCACACCGCGAGGATTGGCTTTGCAACTCGCTTCGCTCGAAAACAATAATTCCCCGCTCCGGTCGGGCGGCGTCGCCTTTTTTTCGGCAAAACACGTTCGTTCGCGGAGCGAAAGGCGACTATGAAAGAAAATGATCCCACAACACTCGGTCGTCAATAGCGAAGGCGATTGAAATGCACGACGCTAGCCAACAACTTCTGCGAGCTTTTGATGGCCATGCCATCGACGGTGTACGCGAGGCGATTGAGGCCGGCGCCGATGTACGTGCGCCGATTAATGGAAAGCCGCCCGTCGAATGGTTGCTACAGCAATATACGCGGTCGGACCGGCTGCCAGATTGCCTGCGATTGCTTCTTGAACGAGGCGCACGTTTCAGTGACGAGCGAATAACCGCGGTGCTCCTGGACGACGCGGATGGCGTGCGCGCAGCGATCAAGAAGAATCCTGCTCTTCTCTCCCACCGTGCGACGCTTGTTTCGTCATTCACGTCGCTGGTGGACGTTTCGCTCCTTCATGTCGCGGCGGAATACGGAAACCTGCGGGCAGCACGCGCACTTATTGAGCTTGGCGCCGACGTAAACGATGTCGCCGGAAAGGATGAATACGGCTTTAACGGCCACACACCGCTGTTTCATACCGTGAACTCTAACGGCAATCGAAGCGCGTCAATCATGCAGCTTTTCCTCGATTCCGGGGCAAACGTGTCAATCCGACTCAGTGGCATCCATTGGGGTAAAGGTTACCCTTGGGAGACGGTCTTCTTCGATGTGACTCCGATTTCATACGCCCAACTGGGGCTGATGCCTCAAGTTCACCGCAACGAGAAAGAAATCTATGCAAATGTTCACTGCTTGATCGAGGCCAGCGGTCGAAAGATGCCGCCCCTAAATAATGTCCCGAACAATTACCTTCTGGTAAAATGAATGCCGACGCCAATACTGACTCCATTGGATCGGAGAACGACGATGGGAAGATTCCTATCAATAATTGTCGCAGCCGGACTCGCCTGGATTGGTTCCGCGGTGGCCCAAGACGCGGAATTACAAATGGTGGGTATCGGAATGCAATTTCAGTTGTCTGTGGGCTCCGAGACTGCCGACGGTATTTTACCCGTCATGACGTTTTTGCAAGTTGACACGGGCCTGCCGACCGAGCCGCAAGCGCTGGTGCGAGTTCCGAGAGTGATCGACAACTTGCAACTGATCGACTCCCAGTTGGCCGAAATCCGAGAACGGACCCAGCAGGCGGTTAAGAAGTATCAGCGCCGCCGAGACGACCTGTCCACGAGATACGGTGCGAAGGTTCAAGAATCGCCAGAGTTCGCAAAGGAAACGAACAAGATCAACGAAGCGCAGAAAAAAGAGCTCGTGGAGATCGTTGAATTCGTTTTGCTGCCGTTTCAGCGAACACGGCTCAAGCAAATTTCGGCCCAAGCCAAACTCAATGCGGTCGGATCGAGTGCGTTGGATGAATTTGCAGAAGAACTCGATATGACGGAAGAGCAAAAAAAGAAGCTTGCCGACTCGGCCGCTGACTTCGAACGGAAGCTCCGCGAAGAAATCAAGGAATTGCGCCGCAAAAGGCAGCGCGAGCTGCTCGAAAGCGTTCTCACAAAAGAACAAGAGAAAAAGCTCGACGAATTGTTAGGCGAGGAATTGGCCGAAGAAAAGCCGCAAGCCGCTGAAAAGAAATAGGCAATCTAAACACACCTCGCTGGCGCGTCCTGATGTTGGGCGTTTCTTGTTCCTTCTCCCTCTAATTCAACGCGGAACAAATCTTGCAACAACGAAAGACCATTTCGCGTTGAATTTGGGGGAGAGGGAACCAAAACAGCGCAACATCAAAACTGACACGTCGCGGGGACACTTGCGTTGATTGGCTGCTATTCGACGCGACGATGGTGTCGGCAGCGAGACGCATTGCAAGTCACTTCGGATTTGTTTGGGAGTCGCCTGCTTTGAGCCTCTCTTGCTCAAGTTCTGCGGAAATCCTGTAAGACATCGCCGTTTGCTCCGCCACGATTCGAAGCGTTTCAAACGTCGCACGCGGCGATTCCAGGCTTCCCTTTCAACGACGGGTAATATCGTGAAATTCTGTTCTTGACACGATTCTTTAACTGCTGATACGTTAGCATATGCTAACTGATTAGCATTTAGGGGTCGATGTGGCGAAGCGAAAAACACCGTTGGAATTGGGGAAGCGCGAACGGCAAATCGTGGAAACGGTGGTGCGCTTGGGTGAAGCTTCGGTCGCCGAGGTGCTGGCCCAATTGGAAAACCCGCCTAGCTATTCCGCGGTGCGAGCCATGCTGGGGTTTTTGGTCGACAAAAAATGGCTCAAGTTTCGGCGCGATGGCAAACGCTACCTCTATCGCTCGGCGGCGGATAAGGAAAAATCGCGGCGCACCGCTGTCGTTCGAATGCTCGAGACGTTTTTCGCAGGATCGCCAACCGATGTGCTGGCGTCGCTGCTGGACGCATCGGCTGCGGAAATTACAGACGAGGAATTCAAACGCATGTCGGAGATGATTGAACTAGCTCGGAAGGAAAGAAAATGAGTGAACTGCTCTTCGGTTGGGCTCAAACCGTGGGTTTTGGTCAACTGTGCATGATCGCGATCGGAAGCACAATTATTCTCGCCCTGGCATTTTCTATAGCACGATGCTTAACGAACCGTGCCGCGGCATGTCGCTTTACGGTCTGGCAAGTTGCCTTTGGTTGTATCCTCCTCCTCCCGCTTGCTTCTATTTGCCTGCCCACAATTCCGCTTGGATGGACGAAAAATGGTGATGCCTCACAACCGTGGATTGATCGGCCAATGTCGCCAGTTCATCTGCCGAATAGGGAAATCGTGTTTCCGCAATCAAATCCAAATGGAATGCAACTTCTCGAGTTAGATCGCGAACAAGGCTCAGGTAGCCGCGAGGCGACCTTCGATGGTTTGACGGCAAGTTCGCATGTGATTCCTCGTGTCCCAATGAAACTTGCGGCAGACATATTGCCGCGCTGGAGCATTGATTGGGAACAAGCCGTCGTGAGCATTTGGTTTCTTGGAGTTGTCTACTTTTGCGTTCGGCTCGCATGGATAAATCTGAAGGTGCGACGACTTGCCTGTCAGCCGGCTGAAAAATCAATCGCGGGAGTACCAATTTCTTTTTCGCCCGATTTCAATGTTCCCGTTGCGATGGGCATTTTTCATCCTCGAATCGTCTTGCCGATCACCGCCCGACAATGGACAAGCGAACGAACAGAATTTGTTCTCGCACATGAATGGGCGCACGTTCAACGGCGAGACGTATTGTGGCAAACGATCGCAGCACTTGCCAAATGCGTGGCCTGGTTCAATCCATTGGTTTGGCTGGCCAATCGGCAAATGATCAATGAACGAGAGCGGGCGTGCGATGACCGCGTCTTGAGCGATGGTGCGAAGCCTGCCGCCTACGCGGCCGAAATATTGAGTCTTGCCGCCATGCTGTCTGGTCGCACGAGTCCGTTCTGTGGTCTGGTTGCGATGGCTCAAAAGCCGATCGAACGTCGGCTTCGCGCGATTTTGGATGGATCGATTTGCCGCGACAAAGTTCAAGCGAGATTTTGCAGCGGTGTGTGGATTTGTTTCGCAGTGGTCTGCTTGCCAATCGCCATTCTTCGGCCCTTTGAATCGATCGACACAGGCGTTCAATCGCCGTCAGGGATATCCTCGGAGTCGTTTGATGAAATTGACACCCCAAAAGCATCAGGGCCTGAAAATCTGGTCGGCAAGGTCGTCAACGAAAGCGGCTCGCCAATTCGGGGAGCGAGCGTCGCACTAGCATTCATCGAAAATCTTTCGGAGATCGATAGTGCACTTCGTCCGCCGACTCGACTGATAAACGAAGTGACAGTTGAAACTCGCGACGATGGAAGTTTTGAAATAAGCTGTAAGGGAATTGTCGCCGACCCCAAAAAGTTGTGGTTGCGTGCCTCGGTCAAAGCAGACGGCTATTACGATATACGACCGCATTTCAGCGCCGTCAAGACAATGGCCAGTGGCGATCTCGGAACCATAACATTGCACGAGGGGAGGCTCATTCGCGGTCAAGTAAATCCACCCGATGATGCAAACGGTCCGATTCGTTTGGACCATCCAACCGTCTTGCTTGAAAACGCGGGCGAAAAGCCAGATTTTTGGTGCGCGATTCCCTGTGAATTAGACGGCACCTTCCAAGCGTATGTACCCAAAAACTCCGTAATTCAATTGCTCGCGGCGTCGGAGAATACTGCCGCAGTGCGCACGCAAATCGGACCTTTCGATGAAGACGTCGACGAAATCAATTTGCCAAAAGGAACGTCGGTCACTGGAAGGGTCCTCGACCAAGGCAATAATCCGGTTGGGGGTGTGGTCGTGAAGATAATTGGCGATTCCATACAATCAGGAGATTTTCTGTACGGGGTGGAGTCGGCCGCGAAGTCGGATTCAATCGGTCGTTTTCGATTACCACCGCATTTGGGAAAAGTTGTAGTTTGCGTTGCGACCGAAGGACGCCGGCGGAGTTCCTTGGACCCACTTGCGACTATTCGCTCAGACTTTGCGCCGCCAATCGTCTCGCCAATGACTTTTGATCTCGACGGAACGCAAGCCGAATTAGAAATCACACTGAAAGCCGAACCAACAACCAAGATTTCAGGAACTGTTCACTGGCCTGACAACACGCCGGCCGAGGGAGTTGAGGCTATTGCCTCGGCTGGCAATCCATGCGCTGAAATGTCGCAGGCCATCACCAATCAACAGGGACGCTATACCGTTGAGGTCCCATCCAGCGTCGAATGGGCTTCGGTCTGGATCATGGGAACTCGTGGCGGAGACGGCATTTTTCAAATGGCCCACGCCGAACCGCATCCCGCAGCAACGCACAATGGATCGCAAATCATTTCACTCAAGGTCGCCAAATCGGATCTTGATAACGTCGATTGGGAATTGCGACCCTTCAAAAATCCAGTTCGGCCGGCTGAACACGAATCCGACCGAGAGTTTAGGAAACTAAGTGATCGCCACTGCGAATTGTCAGTCAAATACTGGGCGGCATTAAATGCTGTTGGAGACAACGAAGCGAAACGCGCGAGAATTATTGCTGAGCTAGAACCTGACGGATTGATTTTCGACGAGTTATTTGCGTTTGAAGAAAAGTACCGCGGCCATCCGAATGCGCTCAAGGCATTGTCGGTCGCTTGGCAATCGCGTACCGGCGGATGGGAGGTCGGAGCGAAGCAAAGCATTGCCGCCGTCAAAGCAGCGGAGTTAATGATCGAACATTACATTGATAATCCCGATCTCGACCTTTGTCTCGCGGATAGCAACGTGACAGGTCTGGAAATCGAAACGCGACTTTTGCAGACCGTCGCTGAAAAAAGTCCACATCGCCATGTTCGCGCGACAGCGCTTTACTATTCTTGCCAGTGGCTTGGCATCCAATTGTCATTCTACAAATGGATGGAACAATCAGGTTGGAAAAACGAAAGAATCAATCCCAAAACCATTGAGATGATAAAGGCCCTTTCACCGGATGTCCTGGACCGACAAGTGCGAAAAGCCGCGGCGGATATCAATGAAGAATACCCCGATATCAAACGCACGAGCGTTGCGCACAATGCACAGTACCTGACCGGTCCTGGACTTTCCCCGCAAGAATGGGGGCAATGGCGCGACGATGAAGGCGAATCTCGCAATCCGACATACGCCACGCTGGCCAACGCCATTCTGTTTCAAATGGATGCCTTAGCCATTGGCAAAACAGTGCCCGATTTCGACGGAATCGACGTCAATGGCCATGCGTTCAAGCCGAGTGATTTTCGCGGTAAGATTATTGCGATAGTATTTTATGGTTCAGGGAATCAGGCTCTTCAACTCAAGAGCCTGGCGGAAAAATTTGCGGCTCGACCGTTTCAAATTATTGGCGTCATAAACGCTCAAGACCGGGAAGGCTTCGAGCGAATATCCGCCGAGGCTGGGCCTTCCTGGGTCACCACCTGGGATCAAGGTTTTCCATCACCGATGGTTATGAAATGGCGGCTTGATGGGTTTCCGTCGGCATACGTGATCGATCACCTCGGAGATATTCGCGACTATGCACCAAACATTGACGAACTCGAACAAATTCTCGAACCGCTTGTGGAGAAAGCCGAGTGAGAATCGGCGCAAAAAAGACTTGGGCCATCGCGCGCAAGGGACGCCGAAATCTCGACGCGATCGCGTATAATCTGTGTCAAAGCGATGAAGTTGTTCGCGGAGCATTTTTTGTCTTTGAGAGAGAATATACCCGCGAACAAATTCCTATCGCTTTAGGGGCTGGCATTGGAACGAGAGGTTGCGATGCGTTTGTTCAAGTCAAACGATTTAGTGGATGCCCGAATACGCCGCCGTTGTTTTCTAAGATCGCCTAACGCGATCCCTGGATTTCTTTTGTGCCTGGCGATCACGGGCTTGAGCGTCCGCTGCGAGGCCCAGCAGAATCAGCAGAACCAAGGGGCTGGTGTCACAGTTCAGCTTCCGACATTGGGCGTCGAGATCGATGCTAAAGGTATACTGAGTTTGTCGGTCACCGATCCGACGGGAAAGATCCGCGCCGAACGTGCGGCCGCTGCTCGACGCACTCTGCCGAGAGATATTCAAAAGAATTCCCCCAATCGAAAAATCTCGCTTCGGCGTTTAGCGGATGCAATCGTAAAATCATTGGACGGAGGAAAAGAACTCGGGCCTGACATAATCCACTTGGCTGGGCTGCGTCGGCTGGAGCATGTTTTTTTGTATCCCGAGGACAACGACGTCATCATCTCCGGGCCCGCAGGAGGCTGGTTCGAAGAAGCGTCGGGGCGAGTCGTTGGCTTGGACGACCGACAGCCCCTGGTAATGATGGACGACTTGATCACGGCCCTTCGTGCGTTCGGTCCAAACGACGAATTGAACAAGGTGATCTTATGCTCGATCGATCCGACAGCTGAGGGCATGGCGCGTTATAAAAAGCTTAAGCGTGAAATACCGACTAAATTTTCGCCTGCCGAATGGGCCGCATTGCCCGCGCGAATGAGCGTCGCAATGCGCGAGAGCTTGGGACCGGCCAACGTTCGCGTCCATGGAGTCGCGCATTCGAGCCATATCGCCCAAGTGATGGTCGAATCCGATTATCGAATGAAGATGATTGGCGTCGGCCTCGAACCAGAACCCGTTTCGATGGTGACGTTCATCGAAGCGATCAACAGACCCATCGGCGGCTTTCAGCAATGGTGGCTGAGACCAAAATACGATCGCTTAGTTCAAGATCCCGACGAGCAATCGCTGAAGATCATTGGTCAGTCAATCGAGCTTGTTACCGAGCGGTTGGAAGTGACCGCAGATGAGCGTTTGGTTGGCAGCAAAACTCGTGCGAGTGCGGCCGCCAACAAGTACGCGAGCGAGTTCACAACAAAATTTCCGGAAATCGCCGTGAACTGTCCGGTGTTTGCTCAATTGCAGACGGTCTCTGATCTGTTGGTTGTCGCGGGATGGCTAAAGAAGACCGACGCTTGGCGAAAAATCGACTGGGACGGTGGCGTCGTATTCGACCAGCAGCGAATGCCCGCAAAAGCGCTCCCCGTACCTAAAACTGCCCCGTGCGTTGCCAACGCCGTGCTCAAAGGGGAAATGTTAGTCACTCCGGTCGGCGGCGGCTTTTCGATTACCCCCGCAATCTCGTTGGACGAAGAGCATTTGGTGATAGACAGGAAGTCAAACCATTTCCAACAAGAGCGAAAAAAGATCGCCCTCTCCGAAGCAGTCGATCAATGGTGGTGGGATTAGTCACTGTCCCAGATTAGGCAGTGTGAGGCGGGATGCCGTGCAACGCTTCATTCACAGGTTGCTAAAACAAAAAACAATGTCTGACCCCGATCGTGGGCCGACTCAGTTTTCGGCCGGACCGCGATGGGAAAGGGCGAGCAGCCATGCATGAATACAGCGAGCGCGGCGGATTCGTCGCAGGCCCTCCTGTCCGGTCCAGCGTGATCGAATCAGCGCAAGCTTGGCCCGAATTTCTTGGGGACCAGGAACTTGCTCACCGGACGTCTCCCGTCGAACTGTGATCGAGCTTTCATTGAATTCTTGCAGTCGTCGTAATGACATCGTTCGAACTACCTTTCCGTTCAGATGCCGGGACCGGTAAAGTGCAAGGCCGTCTCGATTCGTCACAATTTTCTAACGCAGAAAAGCAAAGGATTGATGAAGACGATGTGAAAATTGCCTGAAGATGATCAAACCAAGGAGTCCACACCAACTTTTTCTTGACGATCGGCGGAATTTTTCGTTTAACGGCAAGCCGCAGGCGATGGCGCGGGAAAAGTCAAAACAGCGTCGCCTGCGGCTTGCCGTCAAACGAAGATGAAGTGAAGAATCGCAGTCGCCCATGGACTCAGTTCACTGTGCCCAAATGATCTGTGTAGGTAAGCGGTTCGTTGGACAATTCGGCAAGTCGATCGACGATAACCGACAATTCGCCGCGCAGCGCCGATCCGGGATGGTACACCCGCGGTGATGGAAGCCGCTCAGACAACGCGTCCAGCGTTGCAGCGGTGTTGGCCTGAATGCCGTGCGTGGGAACCAGAATATAAAATTGATCAATGATCGAACCTTTCGGCAGCGCTTTCGTCCACAGTGCCGGCAGAATGGCAAAGCCGCCGGAAAAATCCATGGAGTTAAATACAAAACGCTGGGGATCGGTTGTTGTCCCATTGGACAAATGGACTCGGCCGGGATCCCGGCCGTAGACGACCGTCATAGTTGCCCCGCCACCAAGATTGTATCGGTTGTATGCCATCGCCCAGCCGCGGGTTTCAAAAACCGGCCACGCGGGATAGTGCGGAATATCTTTCGAGTTTGCAAACCAACGATTCGGACGACCTTGATCGTCAATGCCAAGTGCCATCGAGTTAAAAGCGCTATCCGAGAACGGATTCCATGCTTCAAACAACGGGTTGCCGAGTGTGACTTCCGCGCCGCGTAGAGCGATTTTGCCAACGCGGATCACTCGTCGAACGAGCAGCGCTCCGCCGTCCAGAACTTTGGTTCGAGTCAACGCAGTGATCGATCCCTGAACAAAGGGGTCCAGTTCCGCTTTCCATAATCGATCCGCCTCGGACCATACATCCAGCTGGCCTTGTTCGGCGGATAGAACTACGGCGACCGTCCCGTGAAGGACGTTGAGATATGTACCGGCTTGCGCCACATTGAATCGGTCTTCCCAACTTGGCAGCGTTGAAACGTCGTGGACAACGGATTGCCCCTGTTCCCAAATCGTCCACTGAATTACGCGATCGGTGACTTCGCCGCGATAGGATCGGGCCAACAGGTGTTTGGCATTTCGCGAATCTTGAACACTCGAGATCACGCCCGCTGCACCAAAGCGAGCTTGGAATGCCGGACGTCCACCCGGTTCAAAGGTCCGCAAGCGAACATCGGTGCCGTCGTTGGTGAGTGCATGTGTCCAACCATCCTGCAAAACGTCGTTCAAGGCAAAATGCATCAGTTGATCGTCAATACCCGTCAGCCCAAACTGGAAGTAACCGTTGACGTGCAGGGATTCAGATTGGTGGAATCCCGGACCAACGCTCTGACCGGAATTGAGTGAACCCGTGGAATACACCGACGGGTCCTCAGTTTCGAATACCACTCCGTCAATCGAAATTGAGTCCACGCGCAAGTTGCGGTCGATTGCTCCTGGCCCCAAAATGTCATTAATAAACGCGATCCGAATCCGCTCTGCCGCAATTGTTTCCGTAGCGCGGAAACACCAAGGCCGCATCGATCCTGTTGCCGTCCATTGGCGCACCGGCCGTTGGTCAATTTGCAATTGCAACCATTCGTCTCCTTCGTCGCCCTCAGCCATCACTTCGATGAACGAGCCGATCGCCCGCGGTCCGGATACAACATTTCCAACATCGACCGGCTCGGGTTCATTGAAAGCTGTTTGAATGTTGCCCAGGATCAGATTGTTACGAAGTACGATGCCGCTTTGCACCCGGTTGTGAAATAGCTGCACATCGCGGGCGACCACGCTATTTCTAATCACGATATCGAGTGCGACATTGTCCTCGATCAAGCAATAACCGCTGACGTTTGAGTCGAATATACGAATGGCTCCACTTGAATTGCATATGTGGACGTCGCCCGAGACGCGGGATGGCTGAATTGCAGATTTCTTCAAGGTCACATTTCCGGCTTGTTGCCCTGTCAACATGCCGTCGATTTGCACGCCCTGGCCGTAGAAACTGGCGCCCGCTTCAACCAGCACATCCCCGGAGATATGAACGTTCCTGGCGTTTACGGTTGCGCCGTTTTGCACGATCAAATTCCCGGCGACGTCCTGGACAAGTGCTCGACTTTGAACGATGACCAGATCGTCCGCCGCAAGTTGCAGCGGAATGAGCATCAGCGCATAAATCGCCATCGTTCGTACCGGTCTAATCTCGCACATCAGCCGCGCCTCGCAACGTCGTGATATCGGTTTTTTGCCAATTTGCCAGCCCGGTTTCCAGTCTAATTGGCGATTCTCCAATTACAACGAATAGCGAGTCCCTTGCGCGAAGTGGGAGTCGAGGCTCACGAGACATAGTGTCTACGGACGCGCAGCAATAACGTCGGCCTCGGGAGGAGTCCTTATCCACTCTTCTGCCGAGTGGATGGATCGTCGACGACGGTATCGGCAGACTCTTTGGCAATTCGTTCCACGTCGGCGAGCCGGGGAATCCCTTCTTGGACTCGGCCATGTTCGGTGACATGTAGGGCGTTGTCAGCAGGCACAATGCGCTCACCGCGTATTCGGGCTTGGGATTGGCAGACCTCCGCGCCGAACAACAAGATCAAAGCAGCGTAATATGTCCAAAGCACGACGACCACCAACGATCCTGCCGCTCCATAGCTGTTGCCAAGAGTAGCCTGGCCTAGGTACAGTCCAAAAAGATGTTTTCCGATACCAAATAGGATCGACGCCAATCCAGCGGCCAGCCAAACGTCTCTCCAAGCGACTTCTGCGTCGGGGAGCACCTTGTAGATCAGGGCAAACAGAAACATGACCAAGGCAAACGACACAGCCATTTGGAAGTAATCGATCAAATACATCAAATCCTCGCCCAAGTAATAAATCAGGGGTTGGTGCGTGGCCGCTAGGACTGTGCTAATGACTAACGAGACCATCAACAGGAAAGCGATTACAAGAACCATCGCAAATGAAAGGAACCTGTCGCGAGCCATCACCCAGAGCGACAAATTTGGCTTGGGGCGGACTTCCCAAATGGTATCCAGCGAGTCCTTGAGTTCGGCAAACGCGCCCGTCGCGGAGAAAATCATCACTGCCAGGCCTATAATCATCGCCAATACGCTTGCATCGCCTGATGGAGCATTTTCGATGAGAAGCGTGATTGCCTTCGCGCCATCGTCGCCGACCAAGAACTCGGCCTGCTCCAGTAGCGCCGCCAGCGCCGGCCCGCGCCCAAACAACGCACCGCCCACCGCCACTGCGATGACGACAATCGGCGTTAAGGAAAAGACCATGTAGAATGCCAGAGCCGCGGCCATGCGCGGCACTTTGTCTTCATACCATTCGAAGGCTGCGCGTTTTAAGATCCGTTTGAGTTCCACTCGAAGAAAATGGCGCGTTGCCCCCGCCTTTGATCGAATGTCCATGCCGGCCCGACCCCTTCAACAATAACTGTTGGCGCGCCCGTCCATTCGATGTCCTGAACAAGCGAGATATACATTGCCTCAAGACTTGGTTTTTGAACGACTGACCTCAGGAGCGTCAGTATCCTTTTGTCCCCGGGCAAGTTTGCGCCTTGCGAGCCCGGCCAATTGAATGTACTCCTTGCGGATTTCGTCGAGCTGATCTTCGTCCAACTCTTCCAAGTCCAACAATGCGTTGTGCGCCCCTTCGCTCACTCGAATCAACTCGTCCAGTTTGATTTGCACTGCTTCGGTATCGCGATTTTGAGTGTTTTGAATTAAGAATACCATCAGGAACGTGACGATTGTCGTACTCGTGTTGATGACCAATTGCCACGTATCGCTGAACCCGAAGAGAGGACCCGAGATCGCCCAGACCAGAATGACTCCCATTGCAGCCGCAAAGGTCACCGGCCGACCGGCAATCCGCGCGGTTGATTTCGCAAAACGTGTAAACCAAGAAATCTCGTTTGTTTTCTCCATTTGTGGGACTCCGTCGAATTGCGAAAGAGAAATAGGCTTTGTATCAATGACCAAATCGTGATCTCTTACAATCAGCCGCAACGCGCTAGCGTCCGGTTTTTGAATCGTGGTTCATGGCAAAAAAAACCGGGGGCTAGCGCCGAGCGGCTGATATTTTAAGACACAGCATAAGTCATGCCAAACATTGGAATTCGTTTATCGGGAGAGCAAAGATACGAAATCACGCGAACCTAATTTTAATCGGTTCATCCTGGGAACTGTAACTTCCCTCGTGCGCGAAGTTCTAGCGGTAATAGACTTCCATAGATAAAGGTATGCAGCGGCGTCGCCACCTCTGATGCCTGCCCCAAGCGGACCACCGCGCCGATCTGCGCGTCGAGTTCTGAGGGGCGCCCTGTCAATATATCCCGCTGCATCGAGACGGTCGCGTCGGGCTGCACGCTGTCCAAGTGCGCAATTGTTCGTTGCAACGCGTCAGCGGGGAGGGAAATCCCGCGCGCCTGAGCGACAGTCAGCACTTCGCGCATCGCCTGTTCTGCCATTTGACGTGTTTCGGGTAGGCGCCACCAGATCCCAATGGGGGCGTGCGTCAGCGCGCCGATGCCGCTGCACGGCGTGATCGTTAAAAACTTCATCCATAATGCTACGCGTATGTCGGACGGAATCTCGGCCGTTACTCCAGCCCGCAAAAATGCTTGGCGAAGAAACTCGAGTCGCGAACTCGGCCGATTGTCGATTTCACCAAACTTAATGAAGGGAACTGCCGCCGTGTGCCGGATATGGCCGGGCGCTTCAATAAAGCTGACGATGGCACAGACTCCTCCTACTACGGGCGCTGCTCCCAACACCGACGTCAATTGTTCTGGGGCTTCGACACCGTTCTGGAGTGAAACCACGCATGTCTCCGGCCCAATCATCGGACGGATCGATTCGGCTGCCTCCCGAACCTGCCAAGATTTTACAGTGACAAGAATGACATCTACGATGCCAACTTGCCGTGGGTCGTCCGTCGCCTGCGCGGGTTTGATCACAAAGTCGCCGAGAATGCTGTCGACGCGCAGGCCCAAGGACCGAAGCGCGTGTAATTGTGTTCCGCGGGCGATAAACGTAACGTCCTCGCCCGCTTGTGCCAAGCGTCCGCCAAAATAGCCTCCCACTCCGCCCGCCCCGAAGACAACAATGCGCATGAAAACATCCTCTGGAGAAAGCCAATTCAGCTCACACAATTGTGATGCGGAACGATCAAGTTTGGCAGCGGGTTTTAATCTCTCGCGTTTTATGATGTTACACTTATCTAGGCGCCCTGCCGTTGCATGGACATCTGAAGCCTGAAGCGCGAGTATTGATTGTGCACATTGGAGCTGCCAAAAGTGCATTCTGTGGCAATGAAAGCCTGAAGCGCAAGCGAAGGAGCAGCGCGATGGACGCTCAAAAACTCAACGACATCCAGACCAGCTACGACCAAGTCGCGGACGAATATGTACGCCGCATCTTCGACGAATTGCGGCACAAGCCACTCGACCGACAATTACTCGATCGATTTGCGACGAGCGTGCGCGATATCGGCCCGGCGTGTGACATGGGTTGTGGTCCAGGACACGTTGCACGTTACCTGCACGAACGCGGCGTCCAGGTTTGTGGCGTTGACTTGTCGCCGGCGATGATTGAGCGAGCGCGACGCCTAACACCGGGTATCGAATTTCGGCAAGGCGACATTTTGGCGCTTAACACAGCCGACGGATCGTGGGTCGGCATCGCTGCCTTTTATTCCATCATCCACATACCGCGTGACGAATTACCACGGGCGCTGGGAGAGTTTTGGAGAGTACTGCGACCGGGCGGTCTGTTGCTGCTGACCTTTCACATCGGCGACGATAAAATTCATCTGGATGAGTGGTGGGGTCAGAAGGTCTGCATTGACTTCTTCCTTTTCCGACCTGACGAGATGACCGGCTACCTCGAAGCCGTTGGATTTGAAATTGAGGAGATCATCGAACGGGAGTCGTATCCCGATGTCGAGCATCCCAGCCGAAGAGCTTATATTTTTGCTCGCCGACAAACCAGCGTTTGAGAAATGACGACCTAAATGCTCATGGCTTCAGAAACGATCACCATCGCCCGCGCCGATTTGAACGCCGAGGTCAGCCGCGCACTGATTGGCGCTTTAAACGACGAGTTGCGAGGACTCTATTCCGAGCCTGGTGCAACGCACTTTCGGTTGGATCCCGACGAAGTGACTGACGGGCGCGGCATCTTCCTCGTCGCGTACCGAGACGGGAATCCGGTCGCCTGTGGCGCCCTTCGGCTCCTCGACGGCGAGACGGCCGAACTCAAGCGGATGTATGTGGCTCCTGCTGTTCGCGGTAAAGGCCTGGGGCGCCGTCTTGTGACGGCTCTCGAAGCGGAGGCCCGGGCGTTGAACGTTCGGCGACTCGTCCTGGAAACCGGTGTGCGACAAACGGCGGCACTCGCGCTTTATCGCGCGACCGGTTTCCGTCCCATCCCACTCTACGGCGAGTACTGCCTCTCCGTGAAAACCAGTGTATGTCTGGGAAAAACACTCGTCGTTCGAAACCCGTAACTGATCTGGACTTCAACACTTGTCGCAAAAGTCTTTGATTTGCCGCTTGGCTTCTTCTTTTGCGATTCCATAACGTTGTTGGATTTTGCCTTCAAGCTGTTCTTGCTTGCCGGCAATCGTGTCCAAATCATCGTCGGTTAATTTGCCCCAAGTTTCCTTGGCCTTGCCACGAATTTCCGTCCATTTGCCTTTAATTTGATCCCAGTTCATTTTCGTTCTCCTAAAATGCCGCAATCAAGGGATTGCGAGACATGCGGGTCAGATCCCCTTCAACAGAGATTTGGATCCTCCCGCCAAAATCGTCACACAGTCATTTATTTACGTGCAACTTCTGAGCCAGTAAAAGCCAGATTACGTCACTTGTTATTTTGGGCGAAAAAAGTGTCGTCCAGCATACGTACAGAACGCCATCACCTCTAAAGCAGAGTCTAGTGACATGGTTGCTCGCCGGTCACATTGGCAAAACATAGTCCCCCCGGAAGCGGAGAGATGAGGTTCCACAACCACCTGAATAAAGACGGCGTCCCCTTCCTCACTAACGCTGAGCTCCAACAATGGACCACGTATTGGCAACCGAACCCTTGAGGTAATCATCTCGATCCATGACGGCAGTTCCAAACTGGTTCCGCCTGCTGACTTTTGCGCTGTTTTTTGCGGCGATCGCCGGTTGGATCGCCGTCAGCAATGAGACTTTTTGCGGCAGCCCTGGGCGACAGGGAGATGATGTGTACTTCGAGAACATCGCCTACCACTTGGCTAAGGGAGAAGGGATCAAGTACGACTTCACGGATGAGCACTGGCGGCGGCCGTACCATGTAGCCAACCAAGCCGGCCAAAACGACTGGATTTTTTATTTGCAGGTCCGTGGCGTCACGACCTCTCGATCTCCGGGGTTTCCTCTATTGGTCGCAGGAGTTTACAAAGCCTTCGGTCGCAATTGGACAGCTGTACGAGTCGTCGTCGCTATGATGCTTGCCGCAGGGCTGACCTTATTGATTGATTGCGTCGTCAAGTATCAGGGCTGGTTGGCTGGAATGTTGGCGTGTGCCACATTGCTTTTAGATTTTTTTATACTGCAAACGGCCGGCCAGTTTATGACGGAAGGACTGGGCACGGTCGTGATCTGCCTATTATTCTGCGCGATCATTCATCTAACGAATCAATCACCGATCACTTCGCGAACAAAGGAAATTCTTGGTTGGATTGGCGTCGGTCTGATTTACGGGCTCGGTATTCTTGTCCGAGCCAACCTGAATGGCTGGTTTGCCCTGATCATGATGTCGCTCGCTGCCATGATGTTGTTTGAGATTTGCCGACGTCGGCCCGTGAATTGGTTGACCTGGCCGGCCGCGGGCTTCTGTGCGGGCGTCATCGTCGTGGCGGGCCCTTGGTGGGCGCGCAATTGTGTGGTCACCAAAGCGTTTGCGCCTTTTGGAACTTCTGGGTCGTTTGGAATCGTCGGCGGATATTGCGACGCGGCCTATGCCAACGGCGGCAACTGGGACCCAGTGATCGTGATCGCCGCGCAGCAACAAACGCTCGGCAAACCGGGCATTCTCGACAAATCGCTCGCGGAGCAAGAGTACGAAATGGGGAAAGACAGCAATCATATGGCGCAAAAGTGGATTTCTGAGAACCGAGAGAAGCTTCCCCTGCTCATGTTCAAGAAGGCTGTTAGCCATCTGGGCTTCTATCGACATCCGCTGCCGCTTGTTTACCTCAATGCGCTGATGTTTTTTGGGGCGCTGATTGGGTGTTACGCCAGTCGCAAATCGCTCGGATTCTGGGTCGTCGTTTTTGTGATGCTCAGTGTCGTGACAACGATGCTAACTTGGTCGCACTACGGCCGATATTCGATTCCGATTCGCCCGCTGATTCACGTCGCCTGTGCCGTTGGTACGATTGTATTTTGGAAGTTCGTCCTGGGGCTATTCAATATCAATCCACAGGTTGGACGAGAGCCGAAATGAAATAGAAAGCGGACCGCGTGGCGATGGCCGTACTAGCTGGAATGAATACTCCGGCCGATAATAACGCCCGGAGGGGCTTCCATGAAGACGATGTTCGCGGTCGTATTGACCACCCTATTGCTTAGTTTGACCGCATGCGAGCTTGAGCGGGCTACAAGTGATTCATCACAAGTCATCGTGTTTGCGGCCGTCAGCACCACCGAAGTTATCCGTGAGGCCGGAAAACGGTTTGAAGCTAATACCGGTATCAAAGTCGTCTGCAGTTTCGACTCATCGTCAAACCTAGCCAAACAGATCAAAGCGGGCTCGCCGGCGGATGTGTTTCTATCGGCCGACCAGAAATGGATGGATGACGTCGCGCTGGCGGGGGTGATTCGCAAGGAAACTCGTCAAGATCTGCTCGGCAACACGTTGGTGTTGATTGCACCTATCGCCCGAAAATTCGAGGCGCAATTCAGCAGGGAATTTGATTTCACGACTCAACTGCCCGAGGTCGAACGCATCGCGGTCGGCGATCCCGCACATGTCCCCGCCGGGCGCTATGCCCGGCAAGCGCTTGAGTGGATCGGATGGTGGAATGCCCTTGAGTCCCGCATGATAACCACGATGGATGTCCGCGCAGCGCTCCGATTAGTGGAGATAGACGAGGCGGACGCAGGGATCGTGTATGCGACGGACGCTCGGCAATCGGACAAAGTCGCTGTCGTCGCGCAGATTCCGATCGAATTTCATGATCCGATTCGCTATCCGATCGCACTTTGCGACGACTCCCAGGCCGCCGCTGACTTTATCCAGTTTCTACGCAGCGCCGAGATGATCGACGTTTTCGAGCAAGCAGGCTTCGAAGTCCTTTCAGCAACAGAGGGGCGCTGATGTGGACATCGGAAGAGTGGTCTGCGCTGTTGCTGTCGCTTCGCGTTTCGCTTTGGAGCGTGGCGATCATGCTAATCCCGGGAATTGGCTGCGCCTGGCTGTTGGCGCGCAAAAAGTTCAATGGCAAGTTGTTGGTCGACGCGCTCGTTCACTTGCCCTTGGCTCTGCCGCCAGTGGTGGTCGGTTATTTGTTGCTGCTCGCGTTCGGCCGACGCGGGTGGATTGGCGGGCTGCTCTTTGACAACTGGGGGGTGGAGATTGCGTTCACCTGGAAAGCGGCGGCGATCGCCTCCGCGGTGATGGGCTTTCCGCTTTTGGTTCGCTCCGTGCGACTGGCGATCGAGTTGGTCGACGTTCGCATCGAGCAAGCCGCGCGGACGTTGGGGTCGAGCCCGGCTCGCGTGTTTCTGACAATCACGCTGCCCCTGGCAATGCCCGGAGTTCTTGCCGGAATCGTGCTGGCGTTTGCCAGAAGCCTCGGTGAATTTGGTGCGACGATTACGTTTGCGGGCAATATCGAGGGCGTAACGCGCACGCTTCCCGTCGCCATTTACACCTATACGCAAACGCCCGGCGGGGATCCTCCGGCGATGCGACTCGTCTTGATTTCCATTGGGCTGTCATTCGGTGCATTGGTCCTGTCGGAAATCCTAGCTCGTCGAGTTGGAAGGCGAATTGGAATGACCACGTGATTCGAGCAGCGGTCCAATTCGAACGACGAGACTTTTCCTTGGAAGTTGATTTCCAAACAGAAGGCGACGTGACCGGCATTTTCGGACCCTCGGGAGCGGGTAAAACGACGTTGATTAACCTCATCGCGGGCCTGGAACGACCTGATCGGGGATCGATCATTCTGGATGAAACGACGCTCTTCGACGAGCGAAAAAGCGTCGACGTTCCAGTGCATCGCCGACGCATGGGCGTCGTCTTTCAAGAGCATCGGCTGTTTCCAAACTACTCGGTCGAAGGCAATCTTCGCTACGGGAGTCAGCGTGGGAGTGAAGACTTCCATCCCATTGTTGAACTTCTCGAACTTGGATCTCTGCTGCAGAAGCGGGTTCAGCAACTTTCCGGTGGAGAGCGGCAGCGAGTTGCCCTTGGTCGCGCGCTGTTGAGCAACCCGCGGCTTTTGCTCTTGGACGAGCCGTTAGCGTCGCTGGATCAACGACTCAGGCAACAGGTCATTCCCTACCTGCGCCGGGTCCGAGATGAGTGGGCCGTGCCGATGCTCTACGTGAGCCACGATCTCACGGAGATTCTTCAATTGACAGAACAATTATTAATCCTTGATCGCGGCCAATCCGTTGGCCAAGGACGATACGCCGATGTCGTACACCAAGACGCGGTCCAGGCCATCGTGCACGATCGTGGAATGAACAATGTCCTCGTCGCCCGAGTGCTTGCGCATCAGCCCGAGGAAGGGATTTCGCTGCTTGAAATCGGCCCTTCGCTAGATTCTGCACAATCGTCGCCCAGAAAGTTAGTTGCGCCCTTATCGTCGTCGCCGGTCGGTACAAACGTGTTGATCTCGATTCGACCTTGGGACATAGCGCTGGCCGCGGAACCGGTCCATGGCGTGTCCATTCAAAACCAAGTTCGCGGCGTCGTGACGCGCTGCTCGAACCATGAGCGCAGCGTTCTCGTCGATGTCCAAATCGGTTCGCCCATCATGGTGGAGATTAGTCGGCGGAGCGCCGCCACACTAAATGTGAGAACCGATCAGCCAATCACGTGTTTGATCAAGACGCGGGCGATCCAATACGTCGGAACGCAGTGAGCAGACGCGGATGTGCCAGAATCGCCTGCAGGATTTGACTGCGAGTTTTGTCTGCGGTGCCGAGTCGGCGATTTAGCCGCGTAGCGACGAAAGCATCTCGCCGTGGGCGAAGCCCACGAAACGCACAACCTACTCAGTTCTTGAAGCCGCGTAGCGGCGACACGAAACGGTTGCGTCGAACGGCGCAGCGTGCTCGATTTGCATTTGGGATTTGCCCAGACAGGAAATGGGTCGCCACTACGTGGCTTGGGGAATTTTGAGGCGCAATTTTCGTGGGTTGAAACCCACGCCTAGACGCTTTCGCCGCTACGCGGCTTGATCCACGGCGGTGGAATATCCGCGGTTCCAGACAACAGACTTTCGTTCAATGACCGCCGCTATTTATAATTCTAGCTACGTCGGCGCTGCGCACCGGCTCACAGAATTCAATTCGTTTCGACATCCATGGGGACTATACGGGGGTTTGGCGTGTGGCTCTTGCACAGGGATGAGTTCACGCGCGGAAAGCCTCGGCGCATCGTGCTGCCTGATTCGCCAATTTGAGAGTCACTCAGAATGCAGGACACAATCGACGATCAGTGGTAGCCGGAACTCATTTCATGCGATCAGCCACCGGCGGCGACATTGAATTGATAAACATCGAGGACCGGGTCGTTCGCGAACAGCCCGGCGCGGCGGCGATACTGGCGTACCGACAATGTTTCAATACTGCGGAACTCGCATTGATTCACAAAGTCGGCGGGAGCATCATGGCCGAATATGAACGACTCGCCAAGGTCCTCCATGCTCTTGAGAAAGCGTTCGACTTCGGGAAATTCCGTTTTTCCTTGAACGACCGTATTGGTCACAAAGTCCGACCAAACACGGCTGTCGGGATGCAGCATCATTTGCCTCATCGCATGAAAGATCTTTTCATTGACCGCTCGCTCGAAGTACATCGAACAGCCTTCGTAGATGAAAGCAGTTGGCGCGCGGGGATTGAGGCTGTTGCAGCTCTGCAAAAGTGCCCCTAAATCGTCGTGAATGAAATCGGCGGCGATCGAGGTGCGTCGAATCAAATGCCCGTCTCGCACTTGACGGACCACTCGATCCCGCTCTTCCAACATCGGCGGCAAATCCACTTCGAAAAATTCGACTTGAGACAATTCGTTCTGAAGTCGAAACGGTCGCATATCGAGGCCTACGCCTACCAAAACGACTTGTCGCAGCTCTGGAATGGAGCGAATGATCTCGTCTACATGCTCGGTTCGTGCCAAAACCATCTCCGTGAGTTGGGGCAGTGCCGTTTTCAGTCGCTGGGCGAGCAGCTGTCCTTGCGGTCCAGCAGCCGCGGTTGAAAACGGGCAGTCAAAACGCACTAACTCTCCGCCCGATTCGTGATACGTGCTGGCGCGCACGCCCGCAATCATCCGGGCCGAGGCCTTAATTTTTTGGCTGAACAAGGCCGACGGCTTTTTCCCCGTTTCCAACAACTGAATCGTCGGCTGCGCGAAATAGATGAGCTCCGCTTCGGCGACTTTTTGACCGTTCGATTCGAACTCGATCGGTAACGTAACTAACACGCGTTTGCCCTGCGAATAGCGATTGACGATCGTTTGTGTCTCTTTCTCCGGAATCCGACAACGGCCGATTAAATGCCCGGTGCTGGGATTGATATATCGCACATTCATTGATGCCAGCCACAGTGAGGCCGATTCGAAGGCTTGGCAGCGATGAATGCCGGCCAGCGGCACACCGCGCAGCAGCGTGGTCAATGCCATGCCGCCGGTGTAGTCGGCCGAGAGAGAAATCAAGGCTGCTTGGTGCGTTCCATGTTGATTGGTTGTCGCTTGATTCAAGGGCAACATGCTTTCGCAGTAGCCCGGTTGGACGTCGATGATCTTCCAATCGCTGGCCTTAAGCGCCGGTACGGCTTTCCAAAGCAACTCGTTCATGAGCGCGGGATTGATACGAGTTTGATAGTCGGATTCCCAATCGACAGTTTGTGTTTTCATGGTTCTTACAATCATTGCTCAACGCCTCGAAAGACTGCAAATAGTAACGCTGCTGCGACTCAAACGTGTTTCGGTGAATTTCCTAGTGCGTGACAAGTATGCTGATTGTTCCGTTGGCCGCGCTCCACAAAAAAATCGCTTGACTAACGCGAACGGCCGCACAATCGATAGAAATGACAAGCCAGCACCTCAGGGCTTGACGGAACAATGACTGCCGGAATATAGGACGCGAATTGCGGCGAGTCAAAAAAGAATTGCGAAGTTGTTGCCGGCCAACCCGGATGATGCTCAGGCTTTGCCATCCCCTGTTTCGGTCACGCCGATCGCCTAGGAGTTGGCCTGAAAATTCATCGACCGGCGCGGCGCTCAACTTTTTCGATTGGCCAAAATCTGCGCGGCGATATTGAGCAATGTGACTTGCTTCGAGCCGTGAGTAACAAACGAACACGAAGGCCGGCTACCAGTCCGCAAGCGGCACAAACGGCAGGATCGCAACATCTTATATATCCCGAAAAACTAGGCCGAAGTTTTGCGGAAAAGCACCTGCTTGGCTGGAGGAAAGTCCTAGATTTTACCTGAGTTGCAACGAGGCCGTTAGCCGCCCAGAGGCTGGGTCGGTCCATCGTTTCCCTGCCGTTCCAAAGGCGACCAAAACACATGCTCCGCTCCCCCCATTCCGAAAGCTATCTTCGCGATCGCTATGATGAATCGGCTTGCCCACCAACGATTGCCGCTGGTTCGTCCGAGAGTAACGATCCGGGCACACGGGCCGCAATCGACCGACAATCCGGACAGCATGTCACGATTCGTCGAGCCCAGGCAACCCACTTTAAGCCCGATGAGACTTACCGGTTTCAAACGGAAGCGGAAATCTTGTCGTTGATCCAGTGCGATTCGTTCTTGGAACCCTTGGATTGGGGTCGCGATGACGAGTGGTTGTATTGCGTGCGCCGATATTTTTCTGCGACATCGTTACGGACGGTCTTGGCAAATGGCTCCGGACAACACGGCGACGGCCGATTGCCATTGGCGCAAGCGCTGTCGATTACCTGTGACGTGTTGGACGCGTTAAAACACATTCACCTTTCCGGCTGCGTCTATCGAAACGTAGGCAGCTCCAAAATCCTGACCGATGGACAGCGAGCCCGCTTGGTCTGTCCAGGCCCGGAAGATTATTCGGATTCCAACGCAGGGCACCGAATCGACGTCCTTGAATTGGCACAGTTCGCGTCGCCTGAGCTTTCAGGATCGATTGAGCATGACGTCGGACCCTCGTCGGATTTGTATTCGATGGGCGTTCTCATGTTTACGATGTTGGCCGGTCGGCCTCCATTTCAGGGCGAAACTATCGGCGCCATTTTATTCCAACACATTGCCAACGATCCCAAATTGGAACTGTTGGGCGACCATGTGCCGGCAATCGTCTCGGAGATTATCGGCAGGCTCTTGAAGAAAGAGCCGCGCGATCGATACCAATCGGCCGCGGCGGCACTGTCGGATATTGCGCAAGTCGTCGGTGCGATTCGAGACCAACGTCCGCTCGATCAAATCGTGATCGGGCGGCAAGACACACGTGATTCGATCATCGAACCGGCGTTTGTGGGCCGGGCCGCCGAAATGGCTAAACTGGAGGCGAGCCTGGAACAAGTCGCGGCGGGCGCGAGCCAAGGCATCTCGATTCTTTGCCCCAGTGGCATCGGCAAATCACGAATCGTTTTGGAAACCATTCGCTTGGCGACCCGAAAAGGCTTCACGGTTTACCGCAGCCTCGCGTCAAATCAAGCGAGTCAGATTCCGACAGCACCTCTGCTGTCGATCGTCGATCAACTGACAACTCAAGTCAAGCATTGCGAGCGTCTTCGCTCGCGTTTGCGGCAGGAGCTGATGGAGTTTCATGATGAGATTGCTACCGTATTCCCCGAGCTTGCCCAAGCCCTCGATTGGCCACAAGCGTCATTGCCCGATCGCGACGCATTGGGCAAGACCCGCGTGGAGACGGCGTTTTGCCAAGTCTTCTCCGGGCTGGGGGATGGCGAAAAACCCGTCTTTATTTGGATCGACGACTGCCAATGGCTGGATTCCCAATCCTTAGCCATCGTCGAAAAATTTCAGCGCGCCAAGTCACGGAACAGCTTGTTCGTCTTTTCGATGCGGTCCGACGAAGGTGTCAGCAACGCGTTCTGCGAACGAGTCCAGATCGATCTCACGATACACTTGACCGTGCTCGGCGATGACGAAGTCGAAGCGTTGACGGAGTCGATGGCCGGGCGGTTGCCGAGCGAAGCAGTGCGTACGGTGGTCAAATTGTCCGCCGGCAGCCCGTTCATGGCTTCGGCGATTCTGCGCGGAATGGCGGAATCTGGAGCGCTGTATGCCTCGGCTCAAGGCTGGCAAATCGATCGCGAGAAACTCGTTTCGATTCAAGCGTCGGCCAACGCCGCCGAGGCGTTGTTAAACCGGCTCCAAAACATGCCCCCCGTGGTGTTACGACAGTTGTCGATCGCGGCAATTATCGGCAAGGAATTCAACGAACAGACCGTCGTCGAGTTGTCTCCCGTCGCGCTGAAAGATTCAAAGGCGTGTTTTGAACTGTCGCGGCAACAGCGCCTGATTTGGTCGATGCCCAACGGAAGCTTGACTTTTGTCCACGACAAGATTCGCGAAACGTTGATCGCCCGACTCTCACCGGACGAGCGGAAGCAAATCCATTTGTCGTATGCCGAGCATCTGAAAAAACTCGAATCGGATTGCTCGTTCGAGTTGGCCTACCATTATTACTCCGCCGAGTCCTTCGGCGCGGCTTTGCCGTACGCGCTGCAAGCCGCGGAGACTGCCCGCCGCCTGCATTCGCTCGATCGGGCTGAAGAGTTGATGAGAATCGCGTTGCACGGGCTCGTGTATGCGGATCAAAAAACTCGCCACGAAGTCCACGCCGGTTTGGCCGATGTGTTGATGCTGGCCGGCAAATACGACGAAGCCGAACATTGGTTTGAAGTCTCATTGCAGACGGTCGAATGCCCTTTGGACGTGGCGCGCATATCCCTGAAGCGCGGTGAGTTAGCATTCAAACGCGGCGACAAGGAAAACGCCGTCAAACTCTTTAGCGCGGCGTTGAGCGAACTGAACGAAGCCGTCCCCAGCGGTGGCATCACGCTGTGGGTTCAATTGATCCGCGAAATCTTGACCCAAACTGTTCACAGTTTGTTTCCCAAAATATTCTTGGGAACCAAACGCCAAGTTCCCAGCGAAGCGAGGCGGCTGAGCTGGCGACTGCACAGCCGAATTGCTCACGGATATTGGTACACCAAAGACAAATTCCACGTACTATGGGCGCACTTGCGCGGAATGAACTTGTCCGAACGCTATGCCCCGACTCCGGAGTTGGCCCAAGCGTATTCCGAACACGCGCCGGCGATGAGTTTGATTCCTTGGCACAAGCGCGGAATTCAATACGTCCAGCAGTCAATGAAAATTCGCGAATCGTTCAACGACATTTGGGGCCAGGGACAGTCGCGAAATTTCTACAGCATCCTGCTGTACTCGTCATCGCAATTTGAGTCATGCATTGATCAAGCGTCCCACGCCGAATCGATCCTGCTGCGGACCGGCGATTATTGGGAAGTCAATATCGCCCGGTATCAGCTGGCGGCCTCGCTGTACCGCATGGGCGATCTTAAAGCGGCGCTGGATGTTGCCCGCCGCACGTACGAGTCCGCCGCGTCGATCGGCGATTACCAATCCACAGGAAATATCATCGACGTGTGGGTGCGGGCCGCGGTGTGTCAAATGCCGGACGAAGTCTTAGCTGCGGAAAAGACGCGAACGCTGCGCGATCGCCAAGGCGAATGCCAAGTCCTTTTGGCCGAAGGCGTGCAGTTATTTGGAAAGGATCAATTTGGAGAAGCCGCGAAATGCTTTCGCAAAGCCATCCAAACCGCTGAGAAAGCCGGAGTTGTCAATACATTTATTACCCCGAACTATCCCTGGCTGGCGACGGCGCTACGAATGGAAATGGAAACCCATTCACCGAAATCTCAGCAAACCAGGCGACGGGCGGTGCGGGAGATTTATCGCTCCGCCCGCCGGGCCGTTCGGGTGGCTCGATCGTTTCAAAACGAGCTACCCCATGCTCTGAGAGAATTTGGTGCCGCCTGCGACTTGTACGGCCGGACGAAGCGAGCCAAGCAAGCGTTGACCGAGAGCTTGGTGGTCGCGACTCGCCAGAAGGCGGATTACGAGCTGGCGTTGACGCAGGTGATGTACGGAGCCATCGGATTTGAGCATGGCTGGTCCGAGGCCGAACAGCTCGACCAATCGGGCAGCGCCAAACTTCAGGAAATTCGCCGTTCGATTCGTCAGTTGGGTCAACATGATTCGATGTCCTTGCTCGACCGATTCGACACGCTGCTTGAAGCTGGGCGACAGATTATTTCAGCGGCTTCCACGCGGGCTATTTTTGATAAGACAATCGACGCGGCTAAACGGTTATTGCGCGGTCAACGAACGCTGATGCTCGAGGCCGTCGAGGGCGAGGGCCGAATCACCTGGAAACCGCTTGACTCGGATGATCGCGGTTTTGATCCCCTTTTGGCGACGCAGGCTTACGAGAGAAATAAAACGATCATCAGCGAACACGAGCAGATCGAGCAAAACGGCCAGTCGATTCGCCACAGCGGAGCGTTCTTGTGCTGTCCCATTACGGTGCATGGAAAAATCTCGGCGTGCGTGTATGTGGCCAACGAGTTCCTGACCGGGTTGTTCGGAAATAATGAGATTCGCATCGCCGACTACTTGGCTAGCGCCGCGGGCGGTGCCTTGGAAAAGGCCGATGGATTTCAGCAATTGGAACGATTAAATATCAGCTTGGAACAAAAGGTCGTCGAGCGCACTGCGGTTGTCGAAGCCCGCTCGAGAGAACTGGAAATCACGGCCAACGAATTGATGTCGACCCAGACCAAACTCGAACTAGCTCGGGACGAAGCCGAATCCGCCAATGCCGCCAAGAGCGAGTTTCTGGCGCGGATGAGCCACGAAATCCGCACTCCGATCTCCGCAATACTAGGCTTCACCGAATTGATGCTCCGGGGCATCGTCAAGGATCCGGGAGAAGCCGTCCGAAAACTGGAAACCATTCACACCAACGGTAGCCATCTGCTGCAGCTTATCAACGATCTGCTGGACTTGTCAAAAATCGAAGCCGACAAAATGGAGGTCGAGTCGATCGACTGCAATCCGATCCGAATTATGCACGATGTCGTCGATACGCTTCAAGTTCGGGCCGATGAGAAATCGATCGGCTTGGAGATGCGAATCGATGGCGACGTTCCAAAGCAAATCAAGAGCGATCCGACTCGTTTGCGGCAAATCATCACCAATCTCATCGGCAATGCCATCAAGTTCACTTCTCAGGGCCGTGTGGTCGTCACCCTTCGACTCGTGGACGACCGCGCGAGTGCAACTTCGGAAGTTAACGGTGCGGCAAGGTGTCAATTGGAGTTCGAGATAACCGACTCAGGTATCGGGATGACGCATCTCCAGTTGGAGAAGATTTTTGACCCCTTCACCCAAGCGGACTCAACCGTTACGCGAAAATTTGGTGGTACCGGTCTTGGTTTGTCGATTAGCAAGCAATTAGCTGAGGCCCTGGGAGGTGGGATTTCAGTCGCCAGTCAACCCGGCAGTGGAAGCACGTTCACCGTTCGAGTTAGCGCCGGTTTTGCAGCCGACTTAGAGTTGCTCGACAGCCAGTCGGCCAAACAGTTTCTAACTCAAGAAAACAAAAAACAACACTACCAAGCGAACCTCTCGGGATGTCGAATCTTGATCGTCGACGATGTGGAAACGAATCGAGAGCTGCTGTCGTTGATCTTGAAGGACGCCGGGGCCGAAGTAGATTTGGCAGTCAATGGCCGTGACGCGATCGAGTTTCTCGTGCGCGACGCCAATGTCGATTTAGTGTTGATGGATATGCAAATGCCTGTGCTCGATGGATACTCGGCCACCAAGTTCCTCAAGGAAAAGGGCTTCGCCAAGCCAATTATTGCGTTGACGGCCAATACGATGAACGGCGACGAGAATAAATGCCTCGATGCCGGTTGCAGCGACTATCTCTCCAAGCCGATCGATATCAATTGCCTGCTGCAAAAAGTCAGCACGATTCACGGCGTCGAATTGATCGCCGCAGACGACGTAACTTCCATGAAACTTGAAATGCGAGGCAAGGATCCGAAGTCGACGAATGCTTCGCCGGCAATTGCCGCGGGCTCAACGTCCGCGATCGCACATTGGACAGTCGAACTTCCGGCTGACGAGCCGTTCCGTTCGTTTGCGACGGAGTTCGTTGAAAAAGTCGAAAGTCAATATCCGGAGTTGGCGGTTGCGGTCGAAACGAAGGATTTTGACGAAGTCGCCCGCATGGCGCATTGGATCAAGGGAACCGGGGGAACCGTCGGTCTTCCGCGCATGACCGCGATCGCGGCGGCGTTGGAAAGCGCGTCGCGCCAAGGCTGCGTTGATTCGGTCCATGAGTCGCTCGAGCAACTCCGGCTATTTGTTGGACTAACCCCGCCGCCGATTTGCCAATGATCGCGGGATCTCAGGTTGGGCATTTGTGCTGCTCCTTCACTTGTGCGTCACGCTTCAATTGCCACCATGTAGCGCGTTTAGGCTAGATACGTCCCGAAGTATCAGCCGACCGGCAGTCGCCCTCGGGGGGACGCGTTACACTCCTTCGCAGCGGATTTCGTAGTTGAATTTGCTAGATTTGCGGCCGAATCATGGGCGAGTTTCGCGACGCACACGCGGAAAGTACTCGAATACTTTGAACCGCGATAAAAGAACCGCACGCCAGTACGTTGCGGATGATTGAGGCTTCGAGTTAGGATTTGAGGCTGGGGAATTACCTTGCCTCACGGGCAGTTGATTCTCGTCAAATTCGCGCCGTCCAGTTATTTGTAAAAGCCGAAATTGCATTTCGAGGGCCGATGCCGCTTTTCGGGCGAATTGACTAATGTCTCCACTGAGCAGAGCGACAAAAGGAGCTAACGGAATGAGTGACCTAATTGTAACGAAAGTCGGAGAGGTTGCGATCGTCAACTTTGTTGGGACCGAAATTCTTGACATGGCGCAGTCGAGAGCCATTGGAAGCCAACTCTGCGCCACGGTCGAGCAACCCGACGTCTCATGTCTGGTGATCGATTTTGGACGAGTGAAATTGATGACGTCATCGATGATCGGCGAACTCATCCAGGTGCGTAAGAGGAGCGCCGAGAAACAAGTCATTTTGAAACTGTGTAACCTGACGAATGAACTCACCAAGTTGTTGAAGTTACTTAAGCTTGACAAGTCATTCGACATCCACGCATCACGTGACCTTGCAATCAAATCCATTCAGGCGAGCAAAAAGTAGTCCTATGTGGCATCTCGCTGGAAGTCAGGAACTGGAAATGCACGCCGCTCAAGACAAAAGCTGGTGGCTAGCGGCCAGCGGCTGGTGTTTCGAGACACCGCCTAACAATTTAGGCTTCAGGTCCCCGCGAAGCCGCGACTCATTGCGTGTCAGCATGCGTTGAAAACTCGCCCTTCGGGTCATTTCTTCAATCGACTTACTGCTGGCAATCGACGGCAGTGCGTTGGCATTGTTTTTCTAATTGCTACAGACTCACAGATGAGCGGAAACGCCGCGCGAATCACGTCGACTAACTGTTGGTTTCGTTGGATTCATTGGTGCTCATCGTTCGAAACTGAAAAAGCGGTATTATTGTTATCGTCGGCTTAACCCCTAAATTCAGGCGCGTCTATGCGATCTTGGAAACTCTGGCTGACATGTGGTCTGGCAATAACTTTCGCGAGTTTAGGCCCGTTGCCATCGTTCGGTCAGGGGATTTTCCTGCCGGCGAGCGGTGCGGTGAATCGCGGCATGGGTGGCGCTACGACGGGTACCGCCATTGAAGCGGTTGGCTCGATGTATTGGAATCCCGCGACGATCAGTCAATTGCCGTCCGACGAACTGGCATTTGGCTTTGAGGCCATTTTCACGAACTATAACTTGTCGTCGTCGTTTCCCAACGCCGGCGCCGGCTCAACCGACGCGGAGATCGGGCCGAATCCAGTCCCTTCAATCGCTTGGGTTTATCACACATGCAATCCGGATGTCACTTTTGGATTGGGCATTTTCGGAGTGGCGGGATTTTCCGTTAATCTTCCCGCCGATCCAACGAATCCAATTTTGTCCCCACCCTTTGCACTCGGGGGAGCGGGTGTCGGTGGCATTAAGTCCGACGCGGTATTCTTTCAAATGAATCCGGCTTGGTCGTATCGACTGACAGAGAAACTGTCGATCGGACTCGGACCGGTGATCGGGCTGGGAAAAATCGCGTTAGATGACAATGTGTTTGCGCCGCCGAATGTGGACGGATTGTACCCACGTGGCGATGGCACACCCTATCATTGGGGAGCCGGGGCTCAGATTGGCCTGCACTACGTTCACAATTGCTGTTGGGAATTCGGTACCAACCTCAAGTCTCCGACCTGGTTTGATTCATTCGAATATTTCAGCGAAGATGCCGCGGGCTTGCCTCGGACAGATACGATTAGCGTAACATTGCCGATGATCCTCAGTGGCGGCGTTGCCTTTAAAGGCATGCCGTGCACGATCTTGACCGCCGATCTGCGCTATTTGAATTACGTCGAATCGGAAGGATTCGGTGATCCGGCAGAATTTGAACCGGACGGCAGCGTGTCGGGTCTTGGTTGGCAGGACGTGTTTTCGTTGCACTTAGGTGCGCAATTCCAGATGAGCGAACGACTGACGGGTCGGCTCGGCTATATTTATGCGTCGGAATTGTTTGATGACTCAGCAGCTTTTTTTAACGTCGCGTCGGACTTGAGCTATCGGCATGTGCCATCGGTAGGAGCCACCTATCAAATGAGCGAAAGCACTGCGTTGAGCGTTGCGTATAACTATCTGCTCGAATGGGGCTCTACAGGTCCCTATGTTTTACCGGGAATCGGTCCAATTCCAGGATCGTCCGTCACGACGGAATTCGACGCGCACATTGCGACGTTTGGTGTCAACGTGCGATACTAATTGGCAACCGTAAAGAACGCTCATTACCCCAATCTTTTCTGCCAAAATTCAGCGCGCCAACATTTTGTTTGAGGCATGAGTCAGGTCCACGTTGAATTTGGGGGAGCAGGAGCCAGAACGACGAGACCGCACTTGCATTTGGCTGAGGGCAAACGGAAGATGAAAGCCACTTGATCCCAATTCGGGAGAGGTGCTTTTTCCGGGCGGAGTTCGCCGCGAACGTTGCGAAGGTGTCTGATGAGGCGATTCGTCGCAATCGGGTTATTGCTCAAGGAAGCGGCCTGTGGCTGGAGCGAGCACCGAGCGTTCAAGATGGGGGCCGCCTTGGCGTTCTACACGACCTTGGCGCTCGCGCCACTGACAATCATTGCCATTGCAATCGCCGGCTATTTCTTCGGCGCAGAAGCGGCTCGCGGCGGGATTGTCGCCCAGATTCAAGCATTGGTGGGCCTCGATGGAGCGATCGTGATCGAGGGCCTGATCAAGAACGCCAGCGAGCCTCGCCACAGTCGGATTGCGACCGTGCTAAGCGTCGGCCTATTTCTCTTCGGCGCGACGGGCGTCTTTGCTGAGCTCAAGGACTCGCTGGACACCATTTGGGAAGTGAAGCGGAAGCCAGGTCTGGGGCTGTTGACGATCATTCGGACTCAATTGTTGTCGTTCGCCGTTGTCGTGGGAACGGGTTTCTTGTTATTGGTATCGCTGCTATTGACGGCCATTCTGACGGCGTTCACTCAATGGCTAAGTCAATGGCTGCCGGTAACGGTCGGGACGGCTTACCTCTTGGAGGTGCTCGTCTCGTTCCTGGTCATCACGTTCCTGTTCGCTCTGATTTTCAAACTTCTGCCCGATGTGAATGTGCCTTGGAAGGACGTCTGGATCGGCGCGGTGTTGACGGCGATCTTATTCATGGCCGGTAAGTTCCTGATCGGCGTGTACATTGGCACCGCAAACGTCGGTTCGATCTACGGGGCCGCCGGGTCGCTGGTGGTCATCCTGGTTTGGACGTATTACTCGGCACTGATCCTGTTCTTCGGCGCAGAATTGACCCGGGCCTACGCCAAATACTTCGATCGTGAACCCATCGTCTCGACCGCGCAGGCAATTTCCAAAACCGAAGTGGAGCTTGCCATGCAACCGAGCCCGGCCGATTGGCTCGTTCGGCACCGAAAGTGAATCAGTCGACTACAGCGTCATCGCGCTTTGTTGCCGATCGACCATGTCGGCGTACATGCCCTGTCGCTGGAGAAGCTGTTCGTGGCTGCCGATTTCAACGATCTTGCCTTGATCCAAGACCACGATTTGGTCGGCGTGGGCGATCGTCGACAGTCGGTGGGCAATCATAAACGTCGTGCGATCTTTGAGCAATTCGTCTAGCGATTGTTGGATCAACTGCTCGCTCTCGGTGTCCAAATTGCTGGTGGCTTCGTCCAGAATGAGAATTCTCGGGTCCGCCAACAAAGCGCGCGCGATCGACATTCGTTGCCGTTGACCGCCGGAGAGCTTGACGCCTCGTTCTCCGATCATGGTGTCGTAGCCGCGCGGGAGTTTTTCGATGAACTCGTGTGCATTGGCGCGTTTGGCAGCGTCAATTACATCGGCGCTCGTGGCATTCCGCTCGGCGTAAGCGATGTTGTCGCGCACGGAACCGTCGAACAAGAACACGTCTTGTTGCACCACGCCCAACAGGTTGCGGTAACTTCGCAACTTCAATTGCCGCAGGTCGAATCCGTTTAGCAGGATTTGTCCTTGGGTTGGATCGTAAAAGCGGGCGAGCAAATCGGTGATCGTTGTTTTCCCGGCGCCACTCTTGCCAACCAACGCGATCACGGTCCCGCCCCGCACTTTGAGATTGAACTGCTCGATCACGTGCTCGTCGTTGTCGTAGGCAAATCCCACGTTGCGAAATTCGATCTCCTCGACGGTTCCCGGTGCATTGATCGCGCCGGCCACGTCGGGCTTATCGGCGGGAGTTTCCAAAATCTCAAAAACGCGTTCCATCGCCGCCAACGACCGCTGCAGTTCGGAAAACGAATTTACGATCTGCCATACCGGATTCAACAACATGTAGGTATAGACTTGAAACGCGGTGATGTCGCCGATGGACGCCTGTCCATGGATGTAGAGGTAGCCGCCAACCCAAAAAATGACCAAGCCGATGGTCGCCAGCAGGAATCCCCAACTGCTCCAGAGGACCAATTCCTTTTTCCTGGCAAACAATTTCATTCGCGTGATCGTGTTGTGTCCGACGGCGAATTCATGCTCCTCGCGTGTTTCACCCAAAAACGCGCGGACCGCCCGGATTCCTTCAAACGCTTCGCCAACCCGGCCATCGACCAGTGACACGTCGTCGCGCACTTGGCGATAGATGGGGCGAATCTTCCGGGCCGCGACAAGGCTGATCGCCATCACGAACGGAATGATCGAGATGGCCGTCAACGCCAATTGCCAATTGAGGGCAAACAAGATCGCCACCGCGATCACTAAACGAACGGCAGCCACCGCGGGCGAAACGATCGCCATTTCAAATAGGCCGGTGGTCGTATTGACGTCATCGGTGAGCCGAGAAATGATCCCACCGGTTTTCATATCGGAGAGCTTCTTCAAGGGCAAACGCAGCATCCGGTCAAACAAGTTTCTGCGCAACGTCAAAATAACTTTGATGTTTAACAGATGCTGTCGATAGTTTTTGAGAATCCCGAACGCTTGACTGAGAACGACCGCCAGCAGTGACAACCCGCCGATCAGGTTCAAGGCCGCGAATCTTTGGTGCGACTCGAGGCCGGGTTTGAGCAAGATGTTGTCGACGATGTACCGGTAAAACAGCGGTTGGATCATGTCCAACCCGGCGATTAACAGCGATAAGATGACCAACAGCGCCACGCTGCGGGCGTGTGGGCGAAGTTCTCGAAAATAGTGTCGCAAATATTGCCGTCGCCTTTGCTTTTTCTCTCGTCGCTTTTGCTTGGTCTCGTCCAAGCTCGGTTCTGGCGTTTCGCGTCGGCTTGAAACTCCATCGTTCGGGGAATCTGCCTGCCCGTCGTCAGGTTTTTCGTGTTGGCCGATTTCATTGCGACGAAACCTTTCCAAGAACTTGGCGTAACGACGGCGGGACGTACTCAATTCATCCATCGACGAGGACCAGCAATGATATCGGGGAATTCGATTTCTGATGGCGCGGCGTGTTCCCCTAGGATCGCGCAGTTCAATGTCGTTTCATTTGAATCAAAGGCACGTCAATGAGCTAGGGTATCGAATTCTGACGGATGGAATGTAGAATCACGAGTCTGGGAGCAGATTCGACTTTAGTTTCTAGACAACGCGATCCCTTCTCGAAGGAGCTGCCGATGACTGTTCTATCCCGTCGTGAGTTTAGCAAGGAGACGCTGGGGTCGTTGCTGACATTTTCCCTGTTGCAAACAGTCTTTTCGCATGAGGCGTTCTGCCGAGAAATCGCGCCGATCACGGGCAAGTGGTTTAGCGACGTCAACGAACTAAGCAAAGATGTGCGTGGTGGAAAAATAAAACAGCTCGAGTGGCAGGAGAAACTGGAACTGCTCATGGGCCAAGTCGACTTGCCGGAACTGCTCAAATTCATCGATTTCGAAAAGCTGATCAACAAGCTCGAATTCAGCGAGCGCGGCGAGCGCGCCATTCAGCACAAATTGCCTGACGTAGAAGGACTCCCTATGGAACTGGTGTTTGGCCACCAGATTTTCGCGTTAAAAAAGGATCGCTCGGTCGTGCCCCACGGGCACAACAATATGGCCACCGCGTTTCTCATTCTGCAAGGTGAATTTCACGGCCGACATTACGATCGATTAGAAGATCCCGACGATGATCACATGATCATCTGCCCCACGATCGATCGGCCGTTTGAGGCCGGCGGTTTTTCGACGATCTCCGACGATAAAGACAACGTGCATTGGTTTAAGGCGCTCAGCGAAACCGCGTTTATTTTCAATATCCACGTCGTCAATATTGACCCCAAGAACAAACTGGGCGGCCGAGTTTATATCGATCCAGACGGTGAAAAATTATCCGGTGGTCGGGTCCGCGCCGCGAAGCTAACACCGCACGAGGCCCACAAAAAATACGGTTGAGTCACAAATGGCAGCGGAACATCGAATCATTCAAATTCTGTCGTGGATCTGAACGGATTAGCGCTGATGCTCGGGTCGCAAGCTACTTGTGGCACCCTCCCGGAAAATCGTTGGATCGACCTTCTTCGATAGCACGGTGAATCGATAGTCACGTCCGGGATTTGTTTTCCGAACGATTGGATGCCCATTCAGCGCTAAGCTCGTGCGAGCGTTAATGTGAACTTTCCGAAATAGTTTCTCGCCCCGCTCGGGTAACCAACGCTCGGTAGGCAATCAGTTCGATCTGTTCATTCATGAACGAAACGGAGCCGTCGGCTCGGCAGATGTTGACGCCGGCCGGGTGATGGCTTCGAGCGGTGATGGCCGCGAACGTGATCAACGAGTCGGAAATTCCTTCTTGGATATTGGTCCAGTCGACGTCGTATTGCGCACCGTCAAGTTCAAAGCGGATTTCGGTGTTCGGTGGGAAGACGCCAGTGAAACCAGATTGATGGCAACGGCCATCGACCCATTCGGTGTGGCCACTCGTCGACTTAAAATCCCCGGCCGAGGCGACAATTTCAGCGGGCGTGGGAAGAGCGAGCGTTCCTGGCAATTTGGCATTGCGGAAATACGGATTGTAGGCTTTGACTTCGGCGAACATTAACGTGTTGCTCAGCCCGTCGCGGACTTCGGCAACTCGGCGGCGCTCGATAACGCCAAAAACTCCGTCGCCCGATTGTTGAGTCGCGGGATTGTGCACGAGCCATGTGCCGATGTTTGCGCCGTAGTTTAGTGGATAGTGGACGGGCGACCCGTCGGACGCATTTCTCACGCGGTCGTTTGGTTCGGAAGGGCAGAGTAAGAATGGGATTCGAAATGACGCAAGAGGAATATTGACACCAGCTACGGCGATCGTTTGCGATGGATCGGCGTACGATTTCGCAAAGTTGATCTGATCATAGAGATTGGATTGTTCGGCGAACGGCAAGACTTGGGCCTGTGCCGACCAGCCGTTGTTACCAGCGGAAGGTTTCCAGCTCGTGGGCAGGTACTCGAACGCAGATTCAAAATGGAGAGTGGCGAGGCCGAGCTGTCGGAGGTTATTGGCGCAATGGGTTCGGCGGGCGGTTTCGCGCACCATTTGGGCGGCTGGCAAGAGAAGGCCCGCTAAAACGGCGATGACGCCGACGACGACAAGTAACTCGATAATGGTAAAACCACGGTTTCCGCTTGGCATTTCTAGTCCAATTATATTGAGACTCAGTATCAATAGCATTGGCTAGAGTTTAAAGAATGCACCCCTGGGTTGCAAAGGCCCGGTCCTCAGCCCGTTAGCTATGGGCAAAGTGCTTGCTTTTCTGAAAAACTCGTCAGGAACTCTTGCAAACCGTAAAAAGCGGGCAATCACGAAACGCTTTCAAAGTTCCTGACCCCTTTTTCAACAAGCTGCTAGGCGTGCCGGTGATGAGCCAAGTCGGCACGCTCGGTTGGCAAGCGCTTTGCATCAAGCCGCTGGCAGAGGGGCAATTGCGGCCAGAGCAGACCTGGAATCGAGAAGAAACACGCGTCGTGGGGTCATTTGTTTGATTGTCACCTTTCGCTTCGCGAAAGTACGTCCTTTTGCGGAGCATAAGGCGACAGTACCGTAACGCGGCGCAAGCGCTTCGCAGGTCAAACCCTAGATGGGAAAGCGGACTTCGTAGCGAGTCATTTGATTGACCTTCTGCGATAGTTCTTTGACAAGACAATCGCGGCGGCAATCGGCGATGGACATCGCAAAGGGTATCCAAGTTCCGCCTTTGAATTCAAACGTATTCCGCAACGTGTCTTCCAATAACATCGTTGGCTTGCCGTAGGTTACGACTGGCTTGGGTACGTACGGAGCCGCCGGCTCGGGTCGCGCATAACTTGGTCGATCGTTTCGCGGCTTGTCGTTGCGCTTTTTGAATACCCGACGCTTTTGAGCCATAGGTCTCACCCGCAAGAGAAGGGTAGTTGAAACAACGACGATTCGGGGGAGGCGAACAACGCGCTCCCCAGGGACGAGATGCTGCGATCTCACAGAAAGCAAAAAATATTCGCCAGCCGCCGTGATTTGAGCACGAACGGCTGGCGAATCATTCAGTTGAATTTAATTAGAAGCGGCGACGGCCACCGGAGCTGCGCTCTTCACGCGGCTTTGCTTCATTGACCGTCAAGCGACGGCCGAGGTGCTCTTTTTCATTGAGCGCCTGGATCGCTGACCGAGCAGCGTTCGCGTCCGACATTTCCACGAATCCGAAGCCTTTGCTTCGACCACTATCACGATCCATGATTACCTGAGCACTTTGAACGGAACCAAACGGAGAAAACAATTCCTCCAGATTAACGTTCGTGGTTTCGTAGCTCAAATTACCAACATACAACTTCATACCCATCACAGAACTCCATAAAATCAGCGACCGATTAACAATTTGTATCGGTCCAAGTAAGAACGGCCAAAACGGTGGCCACGCCAAGTAGGAAAGGCGAGTCAGACGTAGCGGGGATGCAAGGCCGTCGCCACAAATCGCGTCGTCAAATCCGACGTTGCATTTCTATCATTTATCGGCTAGGAAAACAAGGGACAATTCGCTGGGATTCGGCGATTTGACGAGGTCGCGTACGGCGAGGCCGTCGTGGCTGGCGCTCGAGTTCCGGGTGCCTCGGCACGCCGGGATGGCGAATTCCGCCAAAACGGACCCGGCCTCAATGCTGGCGAAAGCAACTGCGCCAGTCGCCGCGGTTTTGCAAAACGCGCCCGAAGTAAACGGAATGAATTCCGTACTACGCCTCAAGGTCAGTTCTTGCTGGATCGGGTTTGCATCCGAGCGAGCTTTTGTCGGGCCATCATTTTCACGCTGGACGGGGCCTCGTCCATGGCCAAGACCAGGTTGAGGTCGTCCATTCCCTTGGGTTCGTCGCCGGCGGCGACGCGCACCAGTCCCCTGTTAAATAAGATCATCGCCTTCATGTCGCTCGGTGTGTTGGGCATGGCGACTGCCGCGGTGTAGTCGTCAATCGCGCCTTGGTGATCGTGCTTTCGGGCGCGCTGCATGCCCCTCTTGTACAACGACAACGTTGTCTCACGAAACGAAAATTGGCCTGCGAGCCATTGAAAAACGTTCATCCTACGCCGTCCCTTTAAAATCGTTTTTCGGTGTCGAATCCGATCAACAGACCGCCTTCGCCAAAAAAAGGGGTTTCGAAACACTGGCAGAGTCAGTGGCACACTGAAATACGCCTCTGTCTTGTGTGCCACTGGCTCTGCCAGTGCTGTTTTTGGGCGAAGCTCACCAGACCGCAGGCAGTCGTATGGCCAGTGACTCGTCAAGCGGCATTGTAGGGGCAATGGATCTTTTTGTACTTCCTGCCAGCAAGTTGGCATTCCGATCGGAGATGAATTGTCCTCGCCGAATCGCAACTGCCAGCGCCGCAGGAATCTCGGCTTCGACGCGAACCAATCGTGCCTGGCATTCGGTTACCTTTGCCGTCATTTCCTGTTGGAGGGCGATGGCATTGGCCCGTCGAGCCTCCGCGTTGGCCCGCGCCATGCGCACGTCGGCTTCGGCTTGGTCAGTCATTAGCCGTGCACCGATATTCTCGCCGACTTCAATGTCGGCGATGTCGATGGAGACGATCTCAAATGCCGTGTTCGCATCGAGACCGCGTTCCAGAACGCCCTTGGAAATTCGGCTGGGCATTTCCATTACTTCCATATGTGAGTCGGATGCCCCAATCGCGGAAACGATGCCCTGGCCCACGCGCGCAATAATCGTCTCCTCGGTGGCTCCGCCAATCAACTGATCCAAGTTCGTGCGGACGGTTACGCGGGCTCGAACGCGAAGTTCCACGCCGTTTTTTGCGATGGCGCTCAATTTCGGTTCGCTCCCGGCTCGCGACTCGGGACAGTCAATCACTTTGGGCGAGACGCTTGTTCGCACCGCGTCCAATACGTCTCGGCCGGCCAAATCGATCGCTGCAGCGCGGTCAAAGTCCAAATCGATGCCCGCGCGATGCGCGGCGATGATCGCGATGACCACGCGCATCACATCTCCGCCGGCCAAAACGTGGGCCTCCAACCTCGCTGTGCTCATCCCTTGTTGGCGATCGATGCTCAGTCCGGCTTGGGTTCCCATGACCTTGGCCGTAACAATCATGCTGGGCTTGACTTGTCGGAAGCCCATTCCAACCAAACTCAGGAGGCGCACATCGGCGCCGGCCATGAATGCTTGAAGCCATAGCGCTCCATAGTGGAAAAACGCAATCAGAAGCAAAAAACCGAGTAGTCCAATTCCAATCAGACCGCCGATCCACAGGGTATTTCCCAAGCTGACGGCGAGTAATGCGCTGATTTCGTGTGCCATAGAGCGGCGCTCCCAATATCCTGCCGTGGCCCGAAAGCGATTACGGGTATCGCCAAACTAAAGACAATCCGGTTCGTTGGAGCCGTCATTTGTCCCGCTGGGCGTTCGCTGAGCAGGAGTTACGCTTCGTCCTTCATTGCCTCGTAACCGATTTCCGTCAGCGAAAAGCCGCCCGGAAATTTCTCGGCAAAGATAAACCGTTCGTTAATCAATCGAGCCAGTGGTACTTTGAAAGTTTCCATATCCGGGCGACTAAAACAGAGCATGCGCCCGGGCGTCATCAAGTAACGTCGGAAGACGCGCAGCACCGACCGTTCATGTTCCGACAATCCGAACTGGGAAACGCCGGGCTCGCCGGGTTCCTTCGATGCCTTCTGTTTTTTTGCAACCATCGGTTTGCTTTGGCTTATTTTGCGACTCTTATCCACGTCTTAACGCCGTTGAGGGGAGAGAAATGTCGTAAAAGTGCGAATCCATGGGGGAGGCAACAATTGCTTAGGCCTGCCGCGAGCGACCCACTCGTTTGGTACCGCGCGAGGTTTCTGGCGAACCAGACTCCAATTCCTGGCAACGGTCGCGCACGGTCAAGTATTTTTTTCCGTCGATAGGCTCGTATCGTTCGGTGCGGACAAACCAAAACGCCAAGCCGCCGCAGTTGTGCGCCGGGCGTCGAGCGATTTCCGACGCACGGACGCCGAGCGATCCTTTGCGGCCAGACTTTCGCCAACCGCGTCGTTCCATAATCATGCGCACGAGCACACCAATCGCTTGGCGAAACCGTGTGTTGCGTCGCGCGTGGATGCCGGCCAGGAATCGATCGATCTCGGGTTGGGCTTCGAGTTCGCGCACGACGCCCGCCAACGGGGAGCGATCATGATGGAGTTCGGACTCTTCCATGCGGCGCTGCCGATCGGACTCGTTGAAGAACTCAAGTACGACATCGAACGGTTGTTCCTGATCATTGACCACATCGGCAAAGGTACGGCCTTGGGGGTCTTCGAGAAAGTCGACTCGTGTGAGGCGTGCCCGGGGCATGGTCTGAACCTTCGCGTTGCGGGCTGACTTCAGCCTTTGGAAACGGCATAAATCGCACGTACAAATATTGTACCTGCACTTGGAGCGTTCGGATAGTGGTACGAGTCGGGATACAGCGATGTCGCGGCTCTCGCGCTGAATCGATTCAAAAACGAACAGGATATACTCGGACATACAAATTGGCGACCTAGTAGCAGCAGATCCAGTGCGTTTACCGCTTATAATGAGCGATTCCGTCCATTGGAGGATTGATATGTTTGGCCCCGAACAACTCCTGAGATTGACCGCCCTTTGCGCCCTAGCGCTGCTGAGTGCAACACCTGTTGTTGCAGTCGACGAGAGGCCGCGCAAGCTGATCGAATTTGGATGGGACGAGCCGGATACGGCATTCATGCGGGCGCACATTAGCGAAATGCGTCAAACGCCATTCCACGGTTGCGTGTTCCACGCCAACTTTATCGACTCCCAATTCGCGGCGGACGATGCGATTTGGGCAAGTGGCGGCTCGGGCAATTTTTCTTGGGCAGGCTGGGGAAAAAGGGCGTTCACCGATGCCGAACTCAGCCGAGCGGTCTCCGATCTGAATGCGACGGATTTCGGGACGTTTGATCAAAACTTTGTCCGATTCAATGTGACGCCTGGCAAGGTCGATTGGTTCGATGACTTTTCCGCCATCATCAACAATTGTCGATTGGTGGCCAAAGTCGCCCGGGCGGGAAAATGCAGAGGGGTGTTGTTTGATATCGAGCAATACGAAGATCCACTGTTCAATTACCGAAAGCAACGCGATGCCGCCACCAAAAGTTGGAAACAGTATGCGGCTCAAGCCCAGCAACGCGGCGCGGAAGTCATGGCGGCATTCCAAGAGAGTTACCCCGACGCGACGATCTTTTTGACGTTTGGATATTGCCTGCCTTGGTCCGAGTCAGAAGGGGGCAAGCGTGCACTGGCGGACTGCGATTATGGGCTGCTCGCGCCATTTTTGGACGGAATGGTCCAAGCCGCCAACGGCCAATCCAGAATCGTCGACGGGCACGAATTGTCGTACGGTTACCGCGATCCGCAGCAGTTCGCCGCGGCCTACCAAAGGATGAAATCGGAACTACTGCCGATCGTAAAGGACCCCGCAAAATACGGGCAAGTCTTTTCGTTAGGCTTTGGCATTTGGCTCGACCACAACTGGCGAGAGAATGGGTGGAACCCATTGGACGCAAGCAAGAACTATTTCACCCCAGAAATATTTGCGGCGAGCGCGACGTCGGCCCTCAAGTCCAGCGACGAGTTTGTCTGGGTGTATTCCGAATCCCCGCGATGGTGGTCGAAAGAGGGCGCGTCTGTTAATTTGCCGAGCGCTTATGCCGACGCACTGCGCGCGTCCACCGCGCCCCAGCCGCCCAAATACTTGCCCGGCAAAGCCTATTACGTTCTCCCAGAAACGCACAACAACCAGTCGGGATATTTTTCGCTTTGCGAAGGACTCGATGGCAGCGTGTACGTCGGCACGGCCAAATATGGCGAGAATGCCCATCTCGTCGAATTCGATCCCCAACGCGAGACACAACGCTCGGTGATCGACACCAACAAACTGTGCGGGCTCAATGCCAAGGGATACGCGGCCCAAGCCAAAATCCATACACGAAATTTCGTCGGACCATCGGGGACGATTTACGTCGGCAGCAAGCAAGGCTATCGGCTGGACGAAAATGATACGTCGGAATATCCCGGCGGCTATGTCATGGCCTACGACCCGAGAACCGGCGCGGCAGAAAATTTAGGAATGCCGTTTCCGGGACAAGGCGTCGCCGATGTCGTGGCGGATGAGACGCGTAGGCTGACTTATATTGTCACGTGCGAAGACCAGCATTGGATGTTGGGCGATTTGCGCGGCGAAAAGTATCGCGAGCTGGGACCTCTGCTTACGCCCTATGCAATGACACTGCTTGCCGCGGATGGCCGAGCGTACGCCATCACCAAAGATTTCCAGTTGGCCAGCTACGATCCGGCGAGCGACCAAGTAAACGTTCGCCCAATCGAGCTTCAAGGCGCAACCTGGACACGGGCCACGACGAGTTCAATTCCGACTTGGGTGCTAACTCCAGACGGCAAAAACGCTTATCTCATCTTGATGAACGATCCGACCCTCTTGGAAATTGAGTTGACCGGCACGGGTTCTACGGCGTTGGCCAAAAGTCACGGGAAAATGATTGTCGGAAAAGATCCGGACTGTCGCTGCGGTTTGGATCTTGGCGCCGACGGAAATGTTTATGCAGTGGTTCGAATCAACAACGAAACGGGATTTGGTACGGGCTATTTGCATCACTTGACGCGTTTTGTCGCCGCGACCGGCGCGATCGAGGACCTGGGTGTCCTGACCGTCGCGAACCCGGAGTTTTTTGCTTGGGACAAGCCCGGGCCGGACGGCAAACCGCAGCAATGGGTGCATGGCTTCCACAAACTTCCCGACGGAACGTTGACACCGCTGCACGCGCACATGTCACTCCTGGCGACGGCTGACAACACGATTTACGTCACGATTATTTATCCGTTCACGTTGCTGCGATTCGATCAGTTTCGGATTGTGCGCCCGCCGGGGGCGGTCGAAAAATACTTGGACTGGGCCCTGGATTTGACCCATCGAGCCGAAGCGACGCTGGCCGATTATTCGCGTGTGGGTGAAACGATCGCCCAACGCCATATCAATGGCGGCCTGATTGGCTTTCCAATCGAGTGGCAAGCCCTGCCCCAAGATCTCTGGGGTCGAAGCGGTGGACTGATACATCTTGGGTTTACTCGGTCCTGGAAGGAAATCCGCAGCGATGCCGAAAAGGCCAATGATGTGGGAATCGTGGGCTATGACAGCGCACCGGGCGCGGGAGATTTGGCGGAGTTGCAAAAGCTGAAAAGCCGAGGCGTTTATCTGGTGGGATTCGGTCCGCGCCAAATGGCGTCGTTGCAAGCGATCGTATCGACTTGCGACGCTTGGTTTGATACCGGTTTCGGCGAAGACGATCGCGTAGTCGAGGGAGGCAACGGGGCGCGCGCCGGACACGGAAACGTTGCAGCCAATGCAATTCACGGTGCGACGTTGATCGCCGAAATCGTTGGCGCACTGACTCGGCAAAGCCGCATGCCGCCGATGTGGCGCGGTTATGCATACGCCGACGGACCGGCTTGGGGCGAGAAATACCTTGGCAAGTTGCAATTTCACGACGACCTTCAAGTACCGCCGTTGACGGCGGGCGAATTGGGTGGACGCTTTCTCAAGCAAATTCGTTTTCCCATTCAACGATTGCGCGGGCAAGCCGATTTGTTGCGGGACGCCGCCAAGTACTTGTCGGTAGAAATCGCGGCCAGTCGAAAAGTCTATGTCGTCTGGCAGGGACACATGCCTCCGACCTACATCGGCAAGCGCGAAGACGCCGCTTGGGCCGTGGCCGTCGAGTTGCATCCGAAGTTGGAACAACAAGTCGAGCAATATCGCAAATCAGTCCCCGACGGAGCACTCGTTCTCAACCTTGGCTACCACGGGCTCGATCCAATCGAGGCCGCTGTTCGGCGTGAAAAGAATCATCGCGTGATCCACATGTCGGGTGGCCACCCCGACCCCACGTGGCAGGCTGGTTCCGAGCAACTTTTGCGAATCGACCTCGGATTTGCATTTGGCGACGCATGCGTAACGGTCGACGGCTATCCGCAGCGGATGTTTGCCCCCAGCGGTATCGCCCAAGTCATCGCCTACGAGGCGATCCAAGTGGGCTGCGCACGATGAGTCGGCGTTACTTAAAAATGACTTCCGTGAATGCCATTATTGTTCCCTCTCCCCGGCTTCCGGGGAGAGGGCAGGGTGAGGGGTCCTAGAGTTCTCAGCAAGTCGTCACAAAGCGCAGTTTACAAGTCATTCGAAGAGCGCAAAACGGTAGCAATTAGCATGTCATGGATTAATCGTTGGAGCCGGAAGTTGCACCGCTGGGGCGCGGTGCTGATTGCCGTGCCGCTACTCCTGGTCATTTGCAGCGGATTGTTGCTGCAGCTGAAAAAACAAGTGGCCTGGATACAACCCACGACAATGCGCGGCTCGGGCGAAACGCCGAACATTTCGATGGAGCAAATACTTCGGATCACTTCGGGTCATCGCGAATGCCAAGTCAATTCCTGGCAGGACATCGAGCGCTTAGACGTTCAGCCAGGAAGGTCGCTCGTCAAAGTCCAATGCAAGAATCGCTGGGAGATTCAAATCGATTTGCGTGACGGGAGCATGCTCTCGTCTGCGTATCGCCGATCGGACTTCATCGAGAGTTTGCACGACGGGTCGTTTTTTGGAGACACGAGCAAGTTGGCGATCTTCCTCCCCAGCGGCGCGATTCTCTTGGGGCTTTGGATCTCGGGCGTCTACCTGTGGTTTCTACCCATCATTGTCAAGCGTCGGAAAGCCAAGAAAGGCAAGCGACAAAACTCACTAGGACGCGCGTGACGGGGTTCCTTCGTTTGCTCCTGCGAAGAAACGCATTTGCCCAGTAGGTCTCGCGAGCCGAGCGAGATTTTGCACCGTCCCGGATCCACCAACTCCATTGGCCTTCTCCGTAAGGAGCATCAGCCGAATTCTGTTGAAACGTCGATCGGCGGGTTACGAGATTTCAAATTTGACGATCTGGTGCCACTGCCAAGTCTCGCTCGGCTCGCGAGACCTACGCGAAGACGTCAGGAATTATTTACCCAACTCGATCCAAGCCATTCCGGCGCTCACAATTGTCCCGTCATTGGTTGACAATCCGTCATACTTGGGGGCAAGCGTTTTTGACTTACTTTCTTCAAGCGACGATTTCCAATTGACACCTGTTCCGTGCAGCAACAAGGTTAGGCCTTGGACTGAAAAATCGATGGCCTTGCCGGAGTCGGAATAGCGCAAGTGTGCGTCGTTCGAATCGTCGGCAACAAATTCAATCGGAGGGCTGGCCCAAGCAAGCCACGGGGACTCGGCCTTGACGGGTTCAACCAGAATTTGAAACTTGAATCCCGTGGGGACGTTGTCGATTGCGAAACTGCCCTCGTCGTCGCTGCGAGTTTGCGTGACTACGCTCGAGGACGGCGGCAGTTCGTCACCGGTGAGCGAGATGCGAATGTCGCTTAGCTTCTTTCCGTCTTGATCGACAACCGTTCCCCGAAAACGGGCCGCGGGGAGCATCACAAAGTCGATCGTCTTAGGCTTGTCTGGCAAGAACACATCCTCTGGTTTTTTGCCTCCCCAGTCGATTGCCCCTTTTGGCAATTTGTTGGCGGCGAGCAAATCACCTTGACGGTGCATATTCTTTTCAAAGTGCCCGACGAAATGAACCGAAATCGTGGCGGCTTGCAAGTTTACGTCGTCATCTTTGTGAATTCCCGGGCCAAAGCTTAGTTTGTATTGGCCATCGGCGTCGGTCGTGGTCGAGCCCGTCTCGTGCAACGTCCCAGTTCCGCAATGCGCTCGAACCGTTGCCCCGGCGATTGGATTTCCTTCCCCATCAGTAACGCGGCCCGAAGCGCTCCAAGGCTTGTCGGGATCGAAACCAATCACTTCGCTGGAACCGTCAGCGATTTCTCGCGTCTTTTCGGACGCTAAGCCTAGGGCAGCACGAACGTCGTCGAGAAAACTAGGCCACAATTCCTCGGCGCTTTCAGGCGCGGCGACGTTCGCGTGGCCTAAGGAATGTTTACCAAGGTAGTGAATCTCTTGTGGGGGAGCACTTTCGCCGAATCGAAAATCGGCGGGCAGTTTTTCGGGAGTGAACCAAATCTGGATCGATGTAACGTCCTTTTTCAGACCCGTCGGAGAATGCATGAGGAAAATCGCACCGTAGCTAGCGGAAAGCCGCCACTCTTCCGGAAGGATCTTCTTGATGGACACAAGTGCCTTTTTGAGAGGAGGAAATTCCCCGGGAAGAACCTTGACATTGATCGCGTTCGAACGAGGCAGAACCTTTGGAGATTGACTGGGAATCACTTCAATCGTGTATTCTCCGGCATCCAGTAGGAACAATTCGGTTGCGTCAACGCCTTCTTCCCAAACCGTCCACTGATCGCCCGCTGGACGAATTTGAAGGAGTCGCCAATGAGTGTTGCCCTGGGGTCGAATCGATAGCGAGCAAGGGTGGTTCACAGGCGGGTAACTCCGCGACTGGCGAGTTCCCGATTCCCGAGTAGTATGCGCTGGTAAACAACGGCACGCCGATCATGGCGACCAGAGCAGTACCGGCAACGAGGTAACGCAAGTTCGCCGAAGCGCGGCGCAGAGAAAGTAGCAGGATCGCAGCTGCGGCCGCGATGATCGTTGCTTGCCAGAGCGAATGCACGAGAAAAAAACCGAGAAAGTTAATTAGAGGATTTTCGTTCAGCAACTGAAAGCTCAAGGAATTCATTGGTTACCTCCGTCGAGTTCATCCAGCAATTGTCGAATTTCGGCCAACTCGGCCGGAGTCGATTTCTTCGTCGCGAGGGCTTGCAACACAAGTTGTTGGGAAGATCCTTCAAACACTTGGTTCAACAATTGGCCGATCATCTGGCGCTGCGTCTTGACACGGCTAACCGTTGCTTCATAGACGTGGGTGCGCTGGTCTGCATTCCGCCGGACCAAGCCTTTTTCTAGCATGATCTGCATGAATTTCAGCGTCGTGGTATACCCGGTTCCCCGCCGCGGCTCGATTGCGTCTTGGACTTCGCGGACGGTACTCGGCCCGCGCGGCCATAACACGCGGAGGATCGCCAGTTCGGCTTCGGTGGGGCGCACCACTTTTTCTTTTGCCATTTCTCACCCGCTCGTTGAAGGTCGCAAGTTCAGGGATTTCGCCGAGAGCATTCCGATTATTCTCACATTTTGGACTCGTCTCGATTCTTTATACGAAGCACTTCGTAGTTTGGAAGAATTTTCGAAAAATCTTCCCGAGAGGCGGCAATGTCGGGCACCACGGCGTCGAATTCCACTTTTTGCGAGCCGTGAAAGCCTGAAGATTTAACAGGAGGCAGCAGAGATAGCAGAGTAAGCAGCGATGAATTCTGAATTCTCCGCGTCCTCTGCTCGCTCCTGTTAAAATCCGTAAGTCGAACCGAATCGAAACGTACGCGCGGCAATTTTTCCTCAAAATGCGCAACGCCAGACGTTGGGCCTTAGTTCTGCAAAAACACGAAAAACAGAATTTATGAAAAGCTTGCGTCGAAAGGCGAAATGGGGATTTATCGGTTTGCCAATTATCATGCTGGTTGTCCCATGTGTAATTTTTGGGCCATACGTTTCGCGCTTGCGTTATTTCCAGGCAAATCCCGCCGAGGGTTTTCACGCGGATTTCTTTCTCTACGTTTCACCAGGAGCAACGCGGGCGGTTCAAGAGGGAAAGGCGCTGACGATCTTGGTTCAGCCGAACAACTCAGCGACGAATTCCGACGACGCCAAAGTCCATCGCACCGATGCTTGGTGGACTGGCTTTGGCCGCCGCCCGATCGCCGACGAACTGGGTGTGATTCTTTTGGTCCCTGCGTTTGTCCGACCGGGAGCGGATTGGCATATTTATACGCACGCGCTCGACCGCGATTCGCTGACAACGACTCGGGCGGACTTGGCCAGAATTGACTTGCAATTGATCGCGATGATCGATCACGCCCGGGCCAAACTCGCCGCGGAAGGAATGATGGTCGAGCCCAAAATCCTGATCCAAGGTTTTTCCGCAAGCGGGATGTTTTGCAATCGGTTTACTGTTTTGCATCCCGATCGAGTCCGCGCCGTCGCCACGGGATCTCCTGGGGGTTGGCCGATTGCCCCGGTTGCACAATTCTCGGGCGAGTCGCTGCCGTATCCCGCAGGCGTTGCGGACGTCGAATTGTTGACCGGCAAACCGTTTGACGCGGCGGTTTTCAATGCGATCCCGCAATTATTTGTTTTGGGTTCGCTCGACGACAATGACTCGGTGAATTTTCGCGACGGCTGGGACGAAGGTCCGGCGGCGCTTGTCGATCGATTATTCGGCCCGGACCCACAGTCGCGTTGGAAACCCGCCGAAGACTTGTATCGAACCGCCGGCGCCAATTCCCAATTCCTCTTGATTGACGGCGTTGGCCACGACCGCAATTCACTGCAGCGTTATTCAACCGATTTCTTTCGCACGATTCTTGGCAAGTAAGTCGGTTTCGATCTTAGCCGCGTAGCGGCGGAAGCGTCTAGCCGGGGGTTTTTAACCCCCGGAATGCGATCGATTCATTTCAAAAAGCCGCGTAGGGGCGGCATGAATTGTGAACACCGGAAGATCGCGAAACATCGGTCGATTGCGCAGCCCAAGATGTGAACTTGGTCGCCATTGCGTGGGCTGGTCGTTACGGTTGGCGATATACCACCGAAAGCATGGTCTGACCCTTGGCACAACTTTCTTACCGGTCGCGAACAATCGGGGCCGAATCTGACCTCGTCGCTGGTTTTTCGCGTTCGTATGGCTTAGACCCGGTCCGATTCAATTCTATATCGTTCAAATCAGCGGATCCTCCTAATCCGTAGCTGTTAGGTGGATCAACGCGACACCCACAAAACAAAATCAAAATAACGAACAACCAATGCAAATGCCTATTCATGAGTGTAGGCCCTCTATCGCAAAGGATAACTCTCGTGCCCAATTGGGAATACGAGGCGCAAAGTCAGCGCTAAGGGTCAGACCTTGTTTTTTGTTTTGGTTAAGCGGAACGCGTCGCGCCTCGTGGCGAGTTCACAACGCCCGGAAGCCAGGCAGTTAAACAAAAGCAATGATCCGGCAGAACAACACCCGTTCACTCACACGGGACGGAAAATTTCAACTAAACAAACTCGTGAGGGCGGCGGCTTTGACGAGTTCGCGCGGTTGGTTGAGATGATTGAGGACGATGGTTTCGGGATCGATCCCGAAACTGTGATAGATCGTTGCCAAGAGTTCCCGCGGGTGCACGGGATTTTCAAGCGGTGCCGAGCCGGTCTTGTCAGATTTGCCGTAGACCAAACCGCGTTGGATGCCGGCGCCGGCCATGACCGCGGTGTAGCAATAGGGCCAATGGTCGCGGCCATCGGCGTCGTTGTCGTTGCCGCTGGTGCTGACACCGCGCTGCGGGCTGCGGCCGAACTCGCCTACCGCGACGACCATTGTCTCCGCGAGCATACCGCGCTGATCCAGGTCTTCGATCAAGGCGGAAAAGCCGGCGTCGAACATTGGACCCGATTGTTCTTTCATCCGCTTGCTCAGGTCTTTGTGTTGGTCCCACGAATGGTTGTCGGAGTTGGCGACCTTCGGCCAAATAACTTCGACGACGCGAGTGCCCGCTTCGACCAATCGCCGAGCCAGCAAGCAGCTTTGGCCAAAGGTATTGCGGCCGTAGCTGTCGCGGACTTGATCAGTTTCGGCGGACAAGTTAAATGCTTGGCGGGCTTTGCCAGACACGACCAACTGGATCGCTCGTTCGTAATTTTCGTTGAGCTTGTACGATTCGACCGCTTTCTCGATTTCAGGCGCGGCGCGATTGACGATGTTGCGCAATCGTTCGCGGCGGTTCAATCGAATGGCGAACACGTCCGGGCTCAATTCCAAATCATCGACTTTGATTCGATTCATTTTCTCCATGTCCATGTCATCCCCTTCCGGGAACAACGCGTACGGATCAAAGCCCTTGCCCAAGAACCCCGCGGTGCCTCCCTTGTCGACGACATTGCTTTCTTGCAGCGGTCGCGGAAGTTTGACGAACGGAAGCATCGGGACGTCGATCGGACGAAATTTGATGATGTTCGAGCCGAAATTTGGGAAATCTGCCGGGCTTGGCGGTTCCAATTGGCCGGACGGGCTGACCGTGTCTGTCGTGTAACCGGTCATCATCTGATAGATCGCAGCCGTGTGATTGAATAGCCCGTTCGGCGTGTAGCTCATCGAGCGGATCATCGTGAAGCGATCATTGAGCTGCGACAGCCGCGGTAAATTCTCGGTGAACATGGTGCCGGGAATTTTGGTCGAGATCGGCTGGAATACGCTGCGGACATTGTCCGGCACGTTCTCCTTGGGATCCCACAAATCCAAATGGCTCGGTCCGCCTTGTAAGTAGACCATGATGATGCTCTTGGCGCGGTTCCAGCCCGGCGCGTCGATTGCGGCGCGAGTTGCCGCGCTCGCGCGCTGGAGTTGAAACATGGAGCCGAGGCTCAGTCCCAGGATGCTCGAACCACCGATCCGCAGCACATCGCGACGGCTGACGGTCAAATGGGCGTCGCACAAGTCTTTGCCAGGAAAACCTTTAATGGCCAACATGGAATTGCTCCAAAATGATTTCGATTCGAACGGTCGTCGTTCGCGGAGCGAAAGGCGACTATGCGCAACGCAAAAATTCAACTTTAGCCAAGCCTTAGTTCCTCCATCCATGGAAGATGGATTCCGGGTCTCAGCCCGGAATGACGAAGGGTCGTTGAGGACCTCGCGGCGCCAAGACCCCTCACCCTGCCCTCTCCCCGAAGCGGGGCGAGGGAACAATTAAACCTTCGATTATCGATTGAATAGGAACGACGGACTATTGATGAGCGCCCAAGCCAAATCTTCGGCGTTCGTCAAGCGTTTGTTTTGAATTTGCCGACTGCTGAAGTCGACGTCTCGTTTGAGACGGGTCAACGTCGCGGGCTCAGCCAGCGGTTGTTTGGCTTGTTCCAGTGCCATTTGCAGCCGGACCAATTCGGGATTCGGAGGCAATGGCTGGCGGGTATTGGCCAACTGGATTTCCAGTAAGCGCAGTTTGTTGTCTTCGGCGAGAAAATATTCGCTTAACGGTTTGCGCAACGCTTCGCTGCGATGTTCGGCGGGCGTTCGCAACAGCGCCGCGAAATCTTCGGGCAATCCCAATGGAATTTCGCCGTCGTCGGATGTCGCCGAAAGCCGGAAGCAAGCCAATTGATGTTCGTTGGGATATTGGTTGACGATCACAACGCGCAATTGACCGCTGGCGGTTAGTTCGATCGGCGTCTGCAACTGGAAGACGGCCCAGTGAATCGAACGGCCGCGCGGAGAAACGGCCCAGCCGTTTTCATTTTCGGTAATGTTTCCGTCGATCGCCTCGGCGACGCCGAATTCCTCCTGGGAATAATCGGCAACCGCGGATCGGAAGGGAACCTTCTGCCAATCGGCGACGGTGGCGTCCGCTTTGTAATAGAGTTCGAACTCATTGACCACAAAATTTCCGTTGCCCGGAAAGCCGGGACCCAAGTTCGCGAGACTCGGGTCGGTCAGGGCCTCTAAGCGAATCGATGTCACCCGTTTGACGGCAGGTCGCAAGGCGAGATCGTAAACGTCCGGTCCCTTCGTTTCGCTGACGAGGATTCGTCGATCGCCGGTCGTCGTCAAGCGGGCCGACGCCTTCGAGGCCAGCAAGACGGGTTCGAGCAACGACCAAGCGGTCGAAGGGGCCGCCGTGCTCGTCTCCCATTGGCCGATCTTCGCCTGCAATTCTTCGCCTGCAGTTTTGACTTGGGTTTCAAGAGTTGCAATCGTAGCGACTCGTTCGGCAGCGCGGCGTTCGTCATCCGGCTTGAGCCGGGCGTCGCTTTCGGCCAAGGTTTGTTCGAGCTGCGTGATGCGGGCTTGTCGCTGGGCTTCTAGTTCCGGCCGCGCCGCGTCAAACTCCGCTTGGGCTGTTTGCATTTGAGTCATCAATTGTTGATGGTCGAGTTCGACGGCCTGCCAAACGCCTAGGATGTCGCCGACTTCGGCTTCGCTTGGCGAACGATTGACGATCCGCAGAAAGAGTTCATCGATCAACTTGGCATCGTCGGTTTCGCTGGCGATCAAGTGGCGCAGTTGATTGGAGACGTCGGACAGTGCGGTCGCCACGACGGGCCCGGTGGCAAGGGCCATCACCGGGCCGAGCGGCAAATCACTTCTCCGCTCACATTCACAAACGCTTTCGCGTGCAGGCCGCCCGAGTGCCGTGAGAAAACCGTTGGGCACCGTTACTCCAGAATCGGGAAGTTGAATTGCGAGAATTCCAGGGGCCACACCTGGAATTTGCGATTGCACGCCTAAAACTTTGTGGATCGCGTCGTACAGGACCTCGGCGGGAAGCCGACGGGCTTGGGCGTGCGAGTAATGTCGCGTGTCGTCCGCGTTGAATGCGTTGGTTTCGATGGAAAGCTGATACGTGCGCGAATTGCAAATGGTTTTGATGAGATGCCTAGTATTGAATTCGCTATCGACGAATTCCTTAGTCAAGTAGTCGAGCAATTCGGGGTTCGAAGGCGGGTTGCCGGCGCGAATATCGTCCACCGGCTCGATGAGTCCCGTTCCGAGCAAGTAACTCCACAGGCGATTGACGTAGCTTTTGGCGAAATATGGATTGTTCGGTGACGCGATCCAGGCGGCGATTTGTTGACGGCGCGAGGAATCAGCGGGCAAGGAGACTTCGACTGGGTAAGGGAACTGCGGATCGGTCACTTTTCCAGTTCGATCGTGCAAGATTTGACCCTTGGGATCGTCGGTCAAAATTTCATACAAGGGTCGGGACGGTTCCACATCGGTGCCACCGATGCGCTGTCCTTGGCTGGCCGCGGCGTCCTCTTGCAATGAAACGTGGGCGAAGAAAGCGGCGGTCTGATAATACTGATCCTGGGTCCAGCGTTCGAACGGATGGTCGTGGCATTTGTTGCAGTTAAATCGAATGCCAAGAAACAGGTGCGTCGTGCTCTCCATCAATTGGCTGGGCGTGCGATGGATCTTGTAATAATCCACAGCGGGATTTTCCGCGTTGGAGCCCGTCGCACTGAGGACTTCGCGAACGAACTGGTCATAGGGTTTGTTCGCGGCGACCTGAGCGTGGATCCAATCGCGGAATTTCGCGGCGCTTTGTTCTCCCAAATACTTGCGATTGACCAGCAACAGATCGCTCCATTTGTTGGTCCAATAATCCACGTACTGGGGATTGCCGATCAGCCGCTCGATCGCCTCGGCCCGTTTTTGCGGGGAGGGCTTTGGATCGGCTAAAAACTGTCGAATTTCATCGACCGACGGTGGGAGGCCGGTGAGGTCGAGGTGCACGCGACGCAAGAAGTCCGCATCGGTGCACAGCGGCGACGGCTGGATCTTCAGTTCCTTCCATTTGACCGCGACGAGTTCATCGATCCGATTATTCGCGGGAATTTCGTTCCACGCGAAGCCGCTGCGGTCACCCATCACGGTCAAAGTGGCCGTGTCGTAGCTCCCTTCAAAGCGAACGAGCATCGGTGCGTCGCCGCGGCGCTTGGCGGTTGCGATACATGACCGATCGACTTCAACGACCTCGGTATTGCCGCTATCGATGAACGCCAGCGAGGTCACGTCGCGCTGGGTGCCGTCGGCATATTTCGCGACCACGCGAAGCTGTTGCTGGTCGCCGATATTCTGCAGGATCCGCTGGTGTGGAGTGACTTGGATGCCGACAACGCGCGGCGTTGCCAAGTCCAGTTTGGCTCCGTTGGCGATCCAACTTCGCAAAAGTTGGAACGAGCTACTGTCGCGAGCCATGACGACGCCGCCGCCGTGGGCGACAGCTCCGCTGGCTTTGGCGAGCATCAAACTGTTTTCGGGCGATGCCTTATTAATGCGTCGACAGCGAAGATCATCGGTAAACGAACGAACGTCGCTGATTAGATCGTATCCGCGCAACGAAAGCTTGAATCCATTTTTTCCTTGCTGCGAACCGTGACAAGTTCCGGCGTTGCAACCTACTCGGCAGAGGAGGGGATTGATGTCGCGAATGAAATTGGCATCAAACGTTTCGGTGGTGCGTCCTACGACAACGGGAATCGACAAAGATTTGCCGCCAACGTTTACGGTCAATTGATCCGCGCCATCGGAAAGCGGCGCTACGCGGCCGCGACTGGAAACGGTGACATGTTGTTGAGCGGACAAATACTGTGCGGCGCGGGTCACGTCAAACTCGGTGCCGCTGGCGTCGCGAGCGGTGACCACGAGTTGGCACTCGGCGAATGGGTGGTTTAATTCGATGTTGGCAGGCTCGACCAATAGCTCGGCAATTTGGTCGGCGGCCAGCGGCAAAGGTTCGGGCCCAACGGATTCGCCGACGGCGGCAGGGATCGACGCGGCGACTGGCGCCGATGTCGGTGCGGCTTGCAGCGGAATTGCAACAAAGCGGTGTTTAAGTTGCCCGGTCTCAGTGTCGATCAATAAAACCTCACCATTGTCGCCGCCGGCCGCGATCCATTGGCCGCTGGGATGAAACGTCGCGGCGTACAGTCCGCTTTTGTCGTCGTCAAACGAACTGATCGCTTGAATCCCGGCCACGCGGTAGGCGTCCAAAGCGGCGGTTTCTTCCGGTGTTCGACTGGTGATGACCTTTTCGTTGATCGCTTTGATATTATCCGGGAGGGCCGTATCGAATTCGTAGGAATAGATGCGGATTTGGCCCTTGCGATCCAAACTGCTTGCGGCGAGGATCCGGCGACCATCACGCGAGACGTCCACCGCGTGGATGCGGCCGACTAATTCGGGGAGTTGGCGGATCATGTTGGCGTCGTCGCCGATTACCCGTTTGGTCAAGCGATAGATTCGATAGACGCGCGGGATGCCGTCCGACCCGCCCACAACGATCTCGTCGCGTTCGGGATGTCGGGCGATCGCGGCCAAGCCGCCTTTCAAGACGCCCGGCGTGATCGAGGTGACGTTGTCGATGAATCGATTGGATGCGACTTCCGTGAGCTTGCAAGTCATGTCTCGGCCGACCGAGATCAAGTGGCTTGCGTCGACGGAAAATGCGACATCGAGAACCCAATCGCTGTGCGCGCCTTGGAATAGGACTTGTTCGAGCGTGCTCGAATCGAGCACACGCACGGTATTGTCTGCGCAGCCGAAGGAGACATATTTCGCGTCGTGTGACCAACAGCCGCCATAGATCGAATCGTGGGTAATCGGCTGCGAAGCGATGAGTTTGCGTTCCACGACGTTCCAAATTTGGACTTCACCGAATTGTCCGGGCAGTCCGCCAGTCACCAAAAGCCGCGCTCCGTCGGGTGAAAACTGAACCGATTCGATCCGCTGAGAAATACCGACCAATCGGCCGACCACCGTCCAATCGGTAGTCGACAAAAGTAGAACTTCGTGGAAACCATTGACCGCCAGTAGCGTACCGTCGGGTGAAAAATCAATCGCGGTTATTACGGGAGGGGTGGAATACGAGGGCGGATGTTCTGCGTCGAACGGCTGTAGGTCGGCGACGGAGTCGTCGCTTGCCCCTTCAGCAACCCAACGCGTGATCAATTCAATTTCTGCCGGAGTCAGGGGTGGTCCCGACTTGGGCATCTCGACTTTGCCTTCGGCGTTTGGCGCAACCAAATGCAGGAGATGGCTTTTGGTGTGATCTCCGGGGACAATCGCCGGTTGATCACTTGCGCCGCCTGCGAGAAAATCGCTGAACCGCGTCATGATGTAATCGCCACGGTCATCGGCAGGCTGGTGGCATCCCCAGCAGCGGCTTTGCAAAATCGGCCGCACATCTTTTTGAAAACTGACCGGGGTGGGCGCCACTGGCGGTTCTTGGATCGCCAGGATCGGGTATTGAAGGACCGAGACAGCATTGAACAGGGCGAGCCCGAACAACTTGGCGACAACGCTGGAACGTGGAAACGATGGCATACCAGTACTGCAGGAAGCGGGGTTCTGGACGACGCGCTGTGAACAGCTATCCACTCTAGTATATCACGTGAGACCCAGGCGAGGCATCGCGCCTGAACGACAATTCCCGGTTTCGATCGTCCGGGTGCCGAAATTTTGGGTCAAAGTTCGCCGGCGAAACGACCGGAGCCAGGTGGCTGATTGATCGCGACGCGGCTCCGTCTACCATATTTTGAATGGGGCGGTTGTTTGCAAAGGTATAGGCAATCCATCGCCAGGATTTGGACGCTATGTTCTTGGAGAGTTGTAAATGGTCAAGGGGAATCGAATATCTGAAGTCGACGCGTACATCAAGAAGTCGCCCGAATTTGCTCGCCCCATCCTTGTCAAATTGCGAGCGCTGTTCCATCGGGCGGACTCGCGAATTCAAGAGACCATGAAATGGGGGGTCCCGCACTTTGAGTACAAGGGAATTGTCGGGAGTTTTGCGGCCTTCAAACAGCATGTAGGGTTTGGCTTTTGGAAAAGCAAACTCCTCAAGGACCCAGCCAATCTATTCGGCGGGGATCCCAAAGCCAGCATGAGCAGCAGCAAATTGACTTCGATCAAGCATTTGCCGGCGGACAAAGTGATTCTGAGCTACATTCAACGCGCGGTCGAACTAAATGAAGAAGAGGTTATCGTTCCCAAGGAAGTCAACCGCCGTCCCAAGCTCACCGCGCCGGATTTCTTTGTCGCGGCCTTAAAGAAGAATAAGAAGGCTCAGACGAATTTTCAGGCTTTTAGCGAAACCAATCGGCGCGACTACATTGAATGGCTGATCGATGCCAAACAAAAAGAGACCCAAAAGCGACGACTCGCGACGGCGCTCAATTGGCTGGCTGAAGGGAAGCCGCGTAATTGGAAGTATATGAAAGCCAAGAAAGTTGCGACTCGGTCACGTAGCCGCTGATCCAATTCAGATTGTGTCGGCGAGTTTCCCTATCATCGACGCAAAGGCGAGCGGGGGGCGTGCGCCGGCATGGCACAATAAAGCCCAACTCGGCACTGGCAGAGCCAGTGGCACACAAGAAAATGAGTTGTTTTTCGAGTGCCACTGGCTCTGCCCGTGTCTTTTTTGTGCAAAGCGGGTTCGCGCCCCCCGCCCGCCAAGGAAAGAGAATTCTTTCGGAAGATATGTATCCACGCGACTTTTGCTTTGCTCGCGGGCCGTTTGAAAAGCCGGTAAGATGGTCCTATTCTAATCCGTACATTTTCAGCCTTTGAGGGCAAGGAGATTTCGGTGTCCACTGCAACGCAACCTCCCAAATATCCAGCGGGAGAATTCCAAGCCAAGTTAGGCTACAACGAAAACGAGAAGCGGCTACTCGCGTCTCGCCTCCGCGAGGCGGCCACGAAAGTTCGCCAAGCCACGACCGGACTTTCGCCAGAGCAACTTGATACCAAATACAAAAACTGGACGGTTCGGCAAATCGTCCATCATTTGGCCGATAGCCACATGAATGCATTTGTGCGGTTCAAGCTGGCGTTGACCGAAGACGTGCCTACAATCAAACCCTATGACGAGACACGCTGGTCGGAAGTCATCGACGCCAAGGAAGGGCCGATCGAGCCTTCGCTTCTTATATTGGAAGGGATACACGCACGGTGGTCGGACTTGGTAGAGCGGATCAAGCAGAATGACTTGCGTCGCGAATTCCACCATCCCGAACTAGGTCGACGGCTGTCCTTAGAAGAAGCACTGACGATGTACGTTTGGCACGCCGACCACCACCTTGCCCAGATCAAATGGCTCCGCGATCAAAACGGTTTATGACCTGCCTTGACTACAATTTGAGGAATCATATTCATGAGATGGAAGGGTCGCGAACAAAGCGGAAATGTTGAGGACCGCCGGGGCGTTTCACCCAAGCTCGCGGTTGGTGGCGGACTAGGACTGCTGATCGTTTTGGGAATCGCTTTGCTCTCGGGCGATCCCCGACTTTTGCAGCGCATTCTTCAGCAGCAGCAACAGCAGCAACAGATTCCGGACCAACGGGGTCCCGGCCAGACTCCGGCCGACGATTCGATCGGTGAATTTATCCGCGTCGTGTTGCGGGACACCGAAACGGTGTGGACCGAGCTATTCCGCACCCAAGTCGAGGGCGGCGGTTACCGTCCACCGAAATTGGTCATGTTTTCCGGCCGAGTTGAGTCGGGTTGCGGGATCGCGAGCGCCGAAGTCGGACCGTTCTATTGTCCGGCCGACCAGCAAGTTTATATCGACCCGGTGTTTTTTGAGATTCTCGAACGGCGGCATTCGGCGGGGGGCGATTTCGCTCAAGCGTACGTGATCGCGCACGAAGTGGCGCACCACGTACAGAAACTCATTGGGTATTCCAACATCGTCGACGAGGTTCGCGCGCGGGGTAGTGAAACGGCGACGAATCAGGCATCGGTTCGGTTGGAGTTACAAGCGGATTACTTGGCTGGCGTTTGGGCTCACCATGCCAATCGCAAGTACGACATCCTTGAAACCGGCGACATCGAAGAGGCGATTCAAGCCGCCAATCAAATCGGCGACGACACTCTCATGAAGGAATCGATGGGTTACGCCATTCCCGAGCGATACACTCACGGCACTAGCGCGCAGCGAGTTCGCTGGTTTAAGAGGGGACTATCAACTGGCGATATGAACGGTTGCAAAGCGCTATTTGAATTGGAGTATTCGGAACTTTAATTGGTGTCTCAGAATATCAACCGTAGAGCGTTAGCCCACGGTTCATACGAAGAACGCCGATTCAAAAACCGGACGCTCGCGCGTTGCGACTGATTGAGCGACGTCACGATTGTAATTTTCCTCGAAGTCCGCCCACTCGTAGGCAATGGAAGCATAGCGCGGGAGCGAAGGAAAAGCTTTAAATAGTTCGTGTCCGAAACCTCATACGCCCCCTCCCTAGCCCTCCCCACGAAGGGGAGGGAACAAATCTAGTAAAACTAGTTGTGACCAAAATGATACCCAAGTCCAAAATCGTGGATTGTTTTTGGATTGCCTTGGTACTCGTCGCGTCGGTCTGGCTCGTTTTTCTCTTCGATCTATTTCTGCCGCCCGAATTGAATCGATACGGTATCGTTCCCAGATCGTGGGGCGGTCTCGTCGGGATCATTGTTTCGCCGTTCGTGCACAAAGATCTCACGCATCTGATGAGCAATACAGTTCCGCTTTTCGTGCTCTTGCTATTGCTTTTCTGTACACAAGAGCGGCCTTGGAAATCCATTTTCTGGATTGTCCTGCTGAGCGGAGTTCTCTTATGGCTGGTGGGGCGAAATTCAAATCACATTGGCGCCAGTATTTTGATTTTCGGGTTGATCACGTATCTCATTGCCTCCGGTCTTTGGCATCGCCGGTTGGTGGGTTCAGTTGTGGCCGCTGCCGTCTTAGTGGTGTATGGTGGTTCCCTGATTTGGGGCGTTTTGCCGCGGCTCAATTCACCTGTGTCTTGGGAGGGGCATTTGTGTGGCGCGGTCGTGGGAGTCGCCGTGGCCTGGCTCAGCCGCCGGCAAGAGAAGATCGAATTGGAGCGAAGCGGATTTGATCTGGGGAAAATTGCAAACTATGAACGCCAATCAACGGATTCGAGATCGACTTGAGCTTGTCTCCAGGCAATGGGCTCAGAAATTCGTCGGGAGAGCGAAGCGGCATTGCACAATAAAGCCCAATTCAGCACTGGCAGAGCCAGTGGCACACAAGAAAAAGAGTTGTTTTTCATGTGCCACTGGCTCTGCCAGTGTCTTTTTTGCGCAAAGCTGGGCGAAGGTCCCGCTGAGCCGAGCCTTTTGGACCCGCATAGGATCGGCGGGAGCCTCACATTCCCCTGCGATGAACATTGCATTGTACGTCGCGGTTGTTGTTACCCTGTTTCCGGCGATGGGGCATGGCCAATCGTCGCGAAAATTTATTTCGCTCGATGGTACGTGGAAATTGACGGCGAACGGAACTGCCCGTGACGTCACCGTGCCGGGAACTTTTGAACAACAAGTCGCCGCGGATTTCGATGGCGTCGGCGTGTACGAGCGACTGGTCGAGCCGTTCGTCATTCCCGAACACCATCGACTTCTGATTCGCTTCGAGGGAGCGGCCACCGAGACCGTTGTCTGGTTCAACGAGACGCAAGTCGGTTCGCATTTAGGCGCTTGGACGCCGTTTACGTTCGACGTGACGGATTGGGCCCGTGCATCTCCCAACGGACCTTGGCAAATCAAAGTTCAAGTCGACGAAAAAGTCGGCCACAACACTCAAGGATTCTTGCCGGTGATCCAGCCGCATTTCGGCGGGTTATGGCAGTGCGTTCAGTTGGTAATCGTACCGGAAACGTGGATCGACCAAGATTATTTGATGGCAATTGGCGAACGGGCATCAAACAGCGTCAGGGTGGAGGTCCCCATACGATCTGCTGTCGCGACGCCGAACTGCCATATTGAATTCCTGGTGAATTCTCCCGGCGACGACGGGAATTTGAATTTGGAGAACGGGGGACAATCTGTGTGGAGGACAGTTGCCGAGTTTGAGCTACGCGAGAACGAAAAAGTCTTGGATCTAACTCGCGATTTGACCGGAGAATGGCACAACGGGAAATTGAAGGCTTACGTGCCGATCGATATGAACGAATTTTGCGATTGGTCGCCGGACCGTCCCAATCGTTACGAGTTGCGGATCAAGATTTCGAACGATCATTCGAGGGACGAGGTTACGACATGGTTTGGAATCCGCGACATGTCAGCAGGCTTAGGACTCTGGTCACTCAATGCGAAATGGCTGAAAATTCGGGGCGTCCTTAATTGGGGATATGCGCCACCGCTGACGTCACCGAGCTTGGACGAAGCTTGGATGCGCAACGAAATTGAGACCGCCAAATCGTACGGGTTTAACTTGATGAAGTTTTGCTTGTGGGTTCCTCCCAAGCGTTATTTGGAGCTGTGCGATGAACTCGGGATGCTTGCGTGGGTGGAGTATCCGACATGGCATCCGCAACTCACCAAGGAACACCTGGCTCCCTTACGACAAGAATACAGTGAGTTTTTCGCGCATGATCGAAATCACCCGAGCGTAATTTTGAGGAGTTTGACGTGTGAAACTGGGTCTGGTGCCGATCTCGACGTGATTCAATCGCTGTACGATTTGTGCAAAATTCAAGTTCCTCATTCGATTGTGGAGGATGACAGCAGTTGGATCGAATGGAATCGCATCAGCGATTTCTATGACGACCATCCGTATGGCAACAATCACACGTGGCCGGCGACACTCAAGCGACTCAACGAGTACATTGCCGGACGCGAGATCAAGCCGCTGATCCTGGGCGAAGCTATCGCCGCAGACACTTGGACGAGTCCCCGACGGTATAGCGAGTGGAGCAAAACGGTCGCGCCTCATCATCGACCGGGATTCCTAGTCGACAACGCCCGTTGGCTTGAGCGAACTAAATTAGACGATGCCGAGCTGGCGATAACGTCGCGTCATTACGCAATGCTCATGCGCAAATATCAAATCGAATGCTTTCGGCGGCTCGCGCCCGACGGCGGATACGTGGTCAGCGTCATTCGCGACTTTCCGTTGGCCGGCATGGGGTTGATCGATTACGCCGGCGTGCCTAAATGGAACGCCATCGATTGGTCCTTTCATGGGGAGACAATGCTCCTGTTGGCGACGGAAAACGATCGTCGGAGTTTTTTTGACGACGAACCGATTTGTGGAAAGTTGTCGATTAGTCATTTCGGGAACCGACTGATTTCCGATGGCCGATTGGACGTCAAGCTTATCTTGCCAAAAAGCGGCGACGACTTTTGCGCAGGAAGTCAATCAATTGAGCGAATCTTGGCGAGTTCCGAATACGCGGTAACGCAACATGAGATTACGTTCCCGCCGTTCCACGTATCCAAACCGACCCGGTTTAATCTGGTTGCAAACTTGTCCTATGAGGATCGGATTTTGAGCAACCAATGGTCGCTCTGGATCTTTCCAAGAGCCACCGAGCCCATGTCGGTCGTCGCGCATCCGTCGATTGCAAAGGAACTTCCTCAAATGGTGTCGGTTGCCTCGATCGCTTGGGCCGATCGCCAACCTGGACAAGTCATCTGCGTTTCGCGACTCGACCAAGAACTTGTGGATACGGTGGCTCGTGGCGAGTCGGTTTGGCTACTTCCCGACGGCGAGCGCGGCAGCTTTGGGCTCGAGGATCATTGGTTTCTCCGCGGCGGTCCCGCCATTTTCCCCGCAGCCAGCCGCTTGTTCGGTTCGGATTGGGTCGCCAGAGCCAGTGACGCCATCGTCGAGTTGCAACATTTCGATTTGGCCGGTCCGGTGGTTCCCAATATCGATTCCATGCTCGATGACATCACTCCGATGGTGGCGCTGTGGGACAATCACGATCGAGTTGAGACTCGAACGCACGGACTACTTTTTGAGATTCCAGTCGGTCGAGGCCGACTTTTCATTTCTGCGCTGGACCATCGGCGACCTACCAACGCCGCGGGGCATTGGTTGTCCCGCGAGATTATCAACTATCTTGCAAAGCCGCTGAATGAACCCGATGTGGCAAGAGGTACTCGCAATGCCGCGCGATTGAATGCAGAGCTTTCCCGCAATGACCGAGAGTTGCAGTCCGACGATTGGCGGTTTCAGCCGGATCCGACCATCGACGGCGAAAAAAACGGCTGGCAAGCGACCGACTTCGACGACGCGGAATGGAAAACGATCAAAGCCGATCGGCATTGGGAAGGGCAGGGATACGAATCGCTCGATAACTGGGCATGGTATCGTCTGCGCGTGCCGCTCGATGAGAAATGGGCCAAGGCCGAGAAATTGTTCTTGAATTTCACCGGCGTGGACGACCATTACCGCTTGTTCATCAACGGCCAATTCGTCGGGAGCAGCGGCGACGTGGCAACCAAGAAAACGGCCTTCGACGAACGCAAGAGCTACGACATTTCGGAGTTCGTCGGAAAGGGTGACTCGATTCAAATTGCAATCGCGGTGTATGACTGGTACGGCGCCGGCGGAATATTTCGGCCGGTGACTTTGAGTACACAGCCGCTGAGCGACGATCGTCCCTGGTTAAAATGATGAACGAATCTGGCTCTCCTAATTTCCTCGTTCCCATGCTCCTGCGTGGGAACGCACTGTCTTTGAGGCTCCGGCTCGTAATCCGTCGGCAGGAGCCGACAATCCAGTGGGTTCCCACGCAGGAGCATGGGAACCAGATAAAATGTGGCACGACGCTCCGCGTCGTGTCCTTTGCAACGTAATCAACGGAAAACCAAACGTGTTCGGCGACGCGGAACGTCGCCCCACATTGATTGCGACGCGTCCATTTCGAAGGAGTTCAAGCATGCAACACCGACGTCGATTTACGTTGGCGAGATTGCTGTTAATCGGTGTCGTTGGGACCCTTTTGTCGGTCTCATGCGCGGTGGGCCAAGAGAAACCAACTCAGGTGCGCTGGAAAAAACACGCGGTCAACGATCAGTCCCCGTTTGAGGCGTGCGGCGCCGCGGACTTCAATGGGGATGGCAAAATCGACATTTTTTCGGGCGACTCGTGGTACGAGGCCCCGAATTGGACTCGGCACAAAGTCCGGGACGTCCCCGCCAGTGCGAACCCGCACTACTACGAAGACTTTTGCGACTCACCGCTCGACGTTAACGGCGACGGTCAACTCGATATTGTTACCTGCAACTACTTCGGGGCGCGCGTGGGCTGGGTCGAAAACCCTGGCGGCGATGCCACCAAGCCGTGGACCGAGCATGAGATCGACACCCCGGGAAATATGGAGACGGGTGAACTTGTCGACATCAACGGCGATGGAAACCTAGACTTCCTTCCGAATCCAGCCAATGTAGTGGTCTGGTACGAACTGACTCAGCAGAAGCCGGAAGTTATCTGGACGAAGCACGATATCGGCAGCGAGGGGGCCGGACATGGCGTTGGAGGAGGCGACATCAATCGCGACGGTCGACTTGATATCCTCACTCCCAAAGGCTGGTACGAACAACCCGCTACGTCATCCGACCAGTGGGATTTCCATCCCGAATTCGAGCTGGGCCCGGCCGGGATTTTTATCCATGGCCGCGACATCGACGGCGACCAATTGACCGATGTGGTCTGGGGGATGGGCCACGATTTCGGCTTGTTCTGGCTAAAGCAGTCCGCTGGCGCCGACGGGAAGCGGGAATGGAGTAAGCAAGTCATCGATGATACGTTTTCGCAGGTGCACACGCTGATCTTCGCCAACATCGATGGCGAGGGCGAGCAGGAATTAATCACCGGCAAACGAGTCTACGCCCATGAGGTCGAGCCGGGAGACACTCGTCCGGCAGTCGTCTTCAACTACCAGTTTGACCGCGACACATCCAAGTGGATTAAACACGTAATTTTCCACGGCGACCCCGCACTCGATGCCCCTGCGGACGCAAAAGATCGTTGGGCTCTGAAGGATTTTCCACCCGGCAGTGCGGGAACGGGGTTACAGATGGCAGCGATCGATATCGACGCCGACGGAGATATCGATCTTGTTTGTCCCGGAAAATCGGGTTTGTATCTGTTTGAGAACTTGGGGGCGGAACGCTAATCATCGCTCGTTTGTATTAGCGAATTTTAGTGCCGATTTGCGTTTACATGTTTTTTCACACGATCCCATGTCCCTCTTGAGCCTGTCCTGGAATTCGGCGCGTGCCGCCGCGTGCTTTTCGTCATTCCGGGCTGAGACCCGGAATGACGACTGCGCGGGTTATGGCACAGTGGCATCGCAATTCGCGCAGTCTGAAAAGGCAATGATTGGACAAGCGGTGAAAATTGTGCGAAAATCGCCTCGAAGCATCGGCGATAGCGTTTTGCGCGATTGCGGTTGACGAAAAAAATGGGTCGCACCTATACTCCCAGGTTCTCAAGGATGAGACGATTTTCCAGGGCCGTTTTCCGCAAAGTTCGTTAAGCCCCGGGTAATCGCAAGACACCGCAACGCCGAAACGCCCCGCAGGCGTCGGCATTGCTTCAGGAGGATTTGGTGTCCGGACCCGCGTTTGAAATTAAGGACCGCGTGCGCCAAGCGACGGATATTGTCGACTTGGTCGGCAGCTATCTTCAGCTCCGTCGACAAGGGAGCATCTACGTCGCGAATTGTCCATGGCATGACGATCAACGTCCGAGCCTGCAAGTCAATCCGACTCGGCAATCGTGGAAATGTTGGGTCTGCGATCTCGGGGGGGATGTGTTTAGCTTTGTGATGAAGCGCGACAACGTCGACTTCGTCGAAGCCCTTCGGATCCTGGCCTCACGGGCTGGAATTCAAATCACCGCCGCGGCCCCGACTAAGCCCGGCAGTGTCGACGACAAACAAACGCTCTTTGATGCGATGCAATGGATTCAAACCCAATACCACCAGTGCTTACTCAAATCGGATGTGGGTTGCGAGGCACGCGAATATTTGGCCCGTCGGCAAGTGTCCGGGTCGAGCATCGACAAGTTTCGGATTGGGTTCGCTCCCGACGATTGGAATTGGTTGGCCGATCGGGCGAAGTCGACGCCCTATTCGCAAGAGATTCTGAAAGCCTGCGGTGTGCTGGGCGAAAGCCAGACCGGGACGGCCTACGATCGATTCAAGGGTCGCGTAATTTTCCCTATCTTTGACTTACAGCGACGCACGATTGGATTGGGCGGCAGAATTTTGCCCGAGGTCGCCGAGCGTCAGCAGAGCTCCGGGCAGCGCGCGCCGGCCAAATACGTCAATTCGCCCGAGACCCGGATCTTTTCCAAGAGCGACAACCTGTACGGACTGCAATTTGTCCGCGATGCGGTGTCTCGCCCGCAAGAGTTGATCATCGTGGAGGGCTACACCGATGTGGTGGCCGCATGGCAAGCGGGAATGGAAAATGTCGTCGCCGTACTCGGCACGGCGCTGAACCAACGACATCTGCGGCTGCTCAAGCGATTTGTCGAGCGCATTGTTCTTGTCCTGGATGGAGACGCAGCGGGACGCAAGCGGGCCAACGAAACACTCGCGCTGTTTTTCGAAGCGGACGTCGACGTCCGCGTGCTGACGTTGCCAGATGAGATGGATCCTTGCGAATTTCTCCAGCAACGCGGTGTGGCGGAATTCCGCGAGCGATTGGCGGGCGCGGTCGACGCGCTCGATCACAAATTGTCGTGCGAGTTAGCGGGCATCGATCTGATGCGCGACACGCATCGGGCAACGGCTGCGCTGGAAAATGTCTTGCAGATGTTCGCACGGCGCCCCCAAAACGCACTCCTCGGCGCCAACGTATTGCGCGAGCAGCAGATGCTGGCCCGGCTTGCTCGACAGTTTCACGTGGATCCTGAAACACTGCGGCAACGGGTCACTGAGTTGCGTGCCCGAGTGCGAATGCCCGTTCGATCCACGAACGGCGAAACGCTGGAATTCCCGGAGGCGCGGTCGGCGAGGTTGGATCCCAAGGAACGCGAACTTCTGGAAATTCTGCTGCAGGACGAAGCCCAAGTCGACTTTGCAGTCGAGAATATTTCGCCCAGCCAATTCGTTTCCGACGCGGCGCGGGCGATTTACGAAGTCTATTGCGAGTGCTTTTATACCGGTCAGCCGGCGGACTTTGCCGGTGTGATGACTCAGTTGGAGAATCCCCAACTTAAAAGCTTGCTCGCCGAGTTGGACGAACAATCAACGCTGAAAAATGTCAAAACGGATTTTGATGTGCGACAACGGCTGGAGACGGTGATTCGAGCGTTCGAGTGCACGCACCTCGACGCGGCCAACCGTCAGGCGATCGCGAAACTTTCTCAACCCCAAGGTGATCAGGAGGAAACCCAAGCGCTTCAGGAAATCATCGAACGAGTACGTCAGCGGCAAGGCCTTTCCGCGCCCACGGATGGGTAGCTGCCTTGAATCGTGACGGCTGTGCCATTTGCTTGAGAGCGAACGAATCCCCCGTGGAATAGATGCGGTCCCCCCGCGCTTGTCCGCCCCGCCCTCGAGCCGAACTCAGCCTCCGGTACCGCACGAAATGGAATTCGTAGGAGGAGACTCTCGTGAAACATCTGGAATTGGACCTGCAACAACTCGTCGCCAAAGCCAAGCAACAAGGATATTTGACCTACAGCGAAGTCACAAACTATTTGCCCGACGAAGCCAACACGCCAGAAAAGCTGGATAATCTCATCGGGGCGTTGGAAAGCAACGGCATCGAACTGCGCGAGAATCCGCCGGTCGATGAAAAAACCTTTGACGAAGAGCCCTCGATCGAGGATCTAGCTGCGGCCGAAGCCGAACTCAGTACGCTCAACTTCACGGAGAAGCTGACCAAATCGAGTGACGATCCAATTCGGATGTACCTGAGTCAGATGGCGGAGATTCCGCTGCTCAGTCGCGAAGAGGAAATTGTCATGGCGAAGCGAATCGAAATCGCTCGGAAGCGATTTCGCCGATTGTTGCTCTCCAACGAATATGCATTGCGGGCGACGATCGATACGCTCAAGCGCGTCGGACGCGGCGAGCTGCCGTTTGACCGGACGATCAAAGTCTCCTTGACCGAGCGTTTGACGAAGGAACAAATCTCGGCGCGGATGCCCCACCATTTCAAGACGATCGACAACTTACTGAATCAGACCAGCGGCGACTTTCGGGTTCTGGTGAGTCGTTCGGCAACTCGGGCCGCCAAGCAATCAGCCCGCAAGAGTTTGTTGCGTCGCCGCGCCAAGCTCGTGTTTTTGGTTGAAGAATTGAGCTTGCGTTCGCGTCGGGTCAGCCCGCTGCTGAACGAACTGAAGAAATTTTCCCGACGCTTAGAAGCCCTCGAGCAGCGGTTGTCGGAGCTGGGAACGGGCCCGAATGATTTAGTCGAGCGGAATCAACTGCGACAAATTCGTCGGCAGCTCATCTTGCAAACTCGCGAGAGTCCGCGCGGATTACGCAACCGCTGTGCACGCTGCCAGAAGCTCTTTGAGGAATTCGAATGCACCAAGCGGCAGCTCTCGAGCAGCAACCTGCGATTGGTCGTTTCGATCGCCAAAAAGTATCGCAACCGCGGCCTGAGCTTTCTCGACTTGATTCAAGAGGGAAACACGGGGCTGATGCGAGCTGTCGACAAGTACGAATATCGCCGAGGCTTCAAATTCTCAACCTATGCGACCTGGTGGATTCGCCAAGCCATCACGCGGGCGATCGCCGATCAAGCCCGGACGATTCGGATTCCCGTCCACATGATCGACGTGCTCACCAAATTGCGCAATATCGAAAAGCGCATTCAGCAAGAAAAGCGGCGCACTCCGACCAACGAGGAAATTGCGGTCTTGGCGCAAATGGATGTCGACGAGGTCCGGCGGGTGATGGACATTGGTCGCCATCCGGTCAGCTTGGACCGCCCGCTGGGTGAGGGCGAGGATGCAAGTTTCGGCGATTTCATCGAGGACCAATCGACCGAGAGCCCGGTTCGCTTGGCGGGAAACGGGTTTTTGCGGGAGAAAATCGAAGCTCTCCTCAAAACGTTGACGTTTCGCGAACGCGAGATCATCCGTTTGCGTTATGGACTCGGTGACGGATATAATTACACGCTCGAAGAAGTAGGTCGCATTTTCAAAGTTACCCGTGAACGCGTTCGACAAATCGAGGCCAAAGCCGTCCGCAAACTGCAAAATCCAGTTCGGAGTTTGCAGTTGGAGGGATTTTTGCGGTCCGTCACGCAATGACGCCGCCGCAATTAAAATTCCCGCGAAAAGCGAAACCATGACAGCAAACCGTCGATCTTGATCGACGGTTTTTTTGTTGGCCCTTCGCCCGGCCAAGCGGCGGCACAGGGGGTGTCTTGGGCGGCTTGGCAGTGTCCACTCAGTTGCGGAAGGGCTCGCGATGGAAGTCAGACCAGAAATCATTCAGACGCTGCACCGAATTCTGCGGCAAAAAACCGACTTGGAAACCCAAATGGCCCGCGGTCCTCGTCGCGTTCAAGTCTGCCGCAACGTCGAAGCCGAAGCCACCAAAGAACTCGAGCTGGGTCAACAGGAATTGAAGCGACTCAAGCTCCTCGCGGCCGACAAGCAGTTACAGCTCAGGAGCCGCGAAACCAAGTTGGAAGATCTTAAAGGCAAACGCAATGTTTGCAGCTCCAATCGAGAATACTCCTTGCTCAATGATCAAATCGCCGCCGACCAGCAAGCCAACACGGTCCTCGCCGACGAAATCCTCGATACGCTGGATTCCATCGACAAACAGAACGACGCAATCCAATCGGTCAACACGAGACTGATTGCCGCGCAAAAGGAAACGGCCAAGGTCCAGGCCGACGTCGAGCACCGCGTCTCAGTTTTGGGAATGGAGCTCGCCCGGATCGTCGATGAATTGCAGGCGTGTGAGGGCCAATTGCCCAATGATGTTCGCATCGAGTACCAACACCGCGTACGGTCCAAAGGGGAAGAGGCTTTGGCATCGATCGATGGTGGATCCTGCGGCAACTGTCATCAGATGCTGACACCGCACTTGCTCGATCAGCTCTCGATGGGTCGCATACACATTTGCTCGGGCTGCAATTCGATTCTGTACGTCGGCGAGAGCATTTCGGTTTAGCAGATGGAAAACTGGATTCTTGTGGAAAATGTCCGCGTGCCGCGATTTATTTACGGTACGGCCTGGAAGGAAGCACAAACGGCACAATTGACGGAAATGGCCTTGCGAGCGGGGTTTCGTGGCATCGATTCAGCAAACCAGCGAAAACACTACGACGAAGCGGCTGTGGGTCGAGGAGTTGATTCGTCCGTAACCCGCGGCCTTATGACACGGGCCGATTTGTTCCTGCAAACGAAGTTCACATTTCGTTCCGGCCAAGACCACCGGTTGCCCTACGACGCGAGGGCTCCGTTAGAGACCCAAGTAGAGCAGTCGCTGGCGAGTTCCTGCCTCCATTTCCGGACCGAGGTAATGGACGCGTATTTGTTGCATGGTCCTAGCACGCGGGACGGTATGGCAGCGGACGATTGGGCCGTCTGGCGGGCGATGGAAGGGATCTATGATCGCGGGGCGGCTCGCCTAATCGGAGTGAGTAATGTCTCGCTCGAACAGCTTGAGCGATTGTGTCAGGGCGCAAGGATTCAGCCGCGCATTTTGCAGAATCGGTGTTACGCCCTAAACGGTTGGGATCGACGGATTCGCGAATTCTGTCGCGCACGGGGAATCGTGTACCAAGGCTTTTCGCTACTCACAGCGAACCGTGAGTATCTCAAGCATTCGGAATTGATGCGGATTGCAAAACAACATCGTCGGACCGTGAGTCAAATCGTATTCCGATTCGCGTTACAGGCCGGCATGATTGCTTTGACCGGCACGACCAACGTGGAGCATATGCAGCAGGATCTTGCCGTGTTGGAGCACCCATTGCTGCCAGACGAATTTACCCGCATCGAGAACGTGGCGCTGACAAAGGCCTAGGCCGTGGCTCAAGACATCGGTCGCTAGGCGCTCGCCCCCGGTTTTTGTCGTAAACATCCATCCATGAACCGGATGCTAGGCGGTGTTTCTTAGATGCCAACACCGCTCCATGTGCCGCGCGTGGCCATTGCCAGAGCTTTCACGTCTTGGCATCCATGCCGCATGGATTCCGGGTCTCAGCCTGGAATGACGTAGATTCTTCGACTGGAATCAACTAAGAAACACAGCCTAGCGCGTTGCAGCTGATGGAAATAGGGGCGGTATTGAGTATACCCCAACGAGAACCGGTTGTTTCCGCCAAGAAAGCGGAAAGGGCGACCCCATTGCGGAGATCGCCCTTTCGGTATGAAAGGCGCCGATTGAGTCGACGCGTTAGTTTTATCTAGGCCCGTCAAGCGGCCGAATGTTTGCGGCGGGGGGCCGGTTTGTCTTGCTCCAGCTCCTGTCGCAAAATCACGACATCGTCTGGTGCCTCAATCCCCAGTCGCACTCGATCTCCCGTCAATCGCACGATCGTCAGGACAATCGAATCGCCAAGTCGAATTTGTTGGCTTTCCTTTCGGGAAAGAACAAGCATTATGGTTGAACCTCCATGTTTATTTCGAGTTGTCAGGCCCCGGAACCGGCGAGCGCCGGAGCGGTTGACAACGTTGTTTTCTGAATTCGTTCACCCGTCGAACCATAAAACAAAATCGAATTGTTTTCCATTTCCCAGACCGCAGTCAGTTTGACGCTCCGTGGACCATGCAGACAAAAGAACATTCCGCAAGGTCGATGGCGCCGCATCAGAACGCGCTCGGTGATTCTAAAAACTCCTAACTCGAAATCATTTTGTTGGCACAACGTATCGGAAACGTAACTTCTGAGCTTCGATAAATTTTCAAGTTCAATTGGATATTGCTGCATTGGCAACTCTTTAATCTCCATGCTGCAGCGGCGAATGCACTTTCAATAAAAAAAGTACGAACGGACATACGCTTGGTTGGCGATGCGTCGATCAGCCACGATGGGTGGCAGTTACCGCAAACCGAAGTGGGTCGAACAAAAAAAGCTATCGGCAGGAACTGCTATCACGGCCAAGTAAAATGAATCAATTTGGGGCTTTGAATCGCTTACAAAAAATAGCGAAGCTAGTCTAATCTGAATGAATGGCAAAACGGAAACGGCAGACGAATAATGCTGCGGAACCAAGCGATTTTGCCGTCGCTGTTCGACGCGAGTTGCGCCCAAATCGAATATTCACTAAATGTCTGGCAAGCACATTCGTAGAATTGCGTCGATCGGCCGCGATTAGGGCTTAAACTGGCCTAAATCCGGGGCCATTGGGAATTGGGGCGGTTGAACTGGCGCTTCGCGGAATGCCGGCGAGGTATGATGCTGCTGGATGTTTGGATTTAACACGTTGGTACCGAGGGCGCGAGTTTTGCCTTGTTTTAGCGTGGAATTGGACGAATTTCGGGGACCGATCGACTTGCTGCTGTACTTGGTGCGGAAGCATGAAGTCGATGTGCAGGACATCGCCATCGCGCGAATCGCGCAACAGTATTTGGAGTCACTCGAAGCGCTGGAAGGTCTCAACGTAGATGATGTCGGCGACTTTATTGACGTGGCGAGCATCCTGGTCGAGTTCAAATCGCGGTCCGTGCTGCCCTCCGATGACGAGGTCGACGGCGATATGTTGACCGACCCGCGCGAAGACTTGGTCGAGCGGCTGTTGCTTTACAAGCAGTTCAAAGATGCCGCGAGTTTGCTCGACGACCAATTTCGAGATTGGCAGCATCGCTTTTGCCGTGTCGCCGATGACTCCCCCGACCGCAAAATCGACCTGGCGGAGCAGCCGATCAAGGAGGTGGAGCTTTGGGACTTGGTCAGCGCCTTTGGCCGGTTGCTGCGAGATAACGCGCCTCCCCGCGCGGAAAGTATCTATTATGACGAAACGCCGATTCAGGTGCATATGGCGCGGATCCACACGATTCTCGTATCGCGAGGAAAAGTCGCATTTTCGGAGCTATTCGATGTGGGGATGCACAAGTCGTCGATGATCGGGGTCTTCCTAGCGATTTTAGAATTGGTTCGGCACCATGATGCTGTGACCGAGCAGGAAGGATTGAATGGTGAGATTTGGATTCGTCCGGGTACAGATTACAAGACAGATCTCGAAATGACGGAGGTCGACGATTACGGCGGAAAGAAACCACCGCCGGGCGACCCAGCGTCATTGGTGCAATAGGAAAGGGGAAATTACGAATTACGAATTACGAATGAGGATTCAAGTTTAAGATTCACCGTCCGGCTACAACAAAACCGCCTAAATTCTCGAGCCTTTTTGCGCAAAGAATGGTAATTTGTTGAATCAAATCTATTCGCCGTCCCCCTGCCAATTCCCAATTCGTAATTCGTAATTCGTAATTACTGCATCGCTTCCCAGGCACCGATGATCAGCGCTGCTGCGCGGTCGATTTCTTCTCCGGACGTATACCAACCGACGCTCAGGCGAAGCGTTCCCCGGGCTTGTTCCGCAGTCATTCCAATCGCGTGAAGCGTCGGCGAGACGTCCTCAGCGCCGCTATGGCAGGCCGAGCCGGTCGAAGCGGCCAATTCGGGAATCCGGTTGAGCAACTCGTTGCCGATCACGCGCGGAAGAGAAATATTCAGCGTATTGGGCAGGCGAGGAGCTTGGAGGCCATTCACCAGCGAATGGGGAATGGCGGCACAGATCAGCGACGCAAGCTTATCCCGCAAAGCCGACATTCGATCGGCTGCCTCCTCCATGCACTTGAACGCGATTGCGCAAGCTTTACCCAAGGCGACGATCGACGCTGTGTTTTCGGTCCCCGCCCGGAGACCGAATTCTTGACCTGCGCCGTGGAGCACTGGTTCCAATTCGAGCTCTTCGCGGACGAACAGTGCCCCGATCCCTTTGGGTGCATACAACTTGTGCCCCGCGATCGAAAGCATATCGACGTTGAGTTCATCGATCATGCAGCGAATCTTGCCGATGGTCTGGGCGGCGTCGGTGTGCAACAAGACGCCGTTGGCCCGACAGACGTCTGCAATTTGCCGTAGCGGTTGAATCGTTCCAATCTCGTTGTTGGCGTGCATCACGCTGACCATGCGTGTCTCGCTGGTCAAGACTCGCTCGACGGCCGCAGGTTGGACGATTCCGTGGCGGTCGGGCTCGGCAATCGAAACGTCAAAGCCCAGGCGCTCCAAAAACCTTGTCGGTTGTGTGACCGATGAGTGTTCGAAGCCGGAAATGACGATGTGGCCTCCGCGGTCGTTTCCGCCGGCCAACATGGCTCCTTTGATCGCCAAGTTATTGCTCTCGGTTCCCCCGCCGGTAAACACAATTTCGTCTTGGTTGGCGCCCAGTAGCGAGGCGACCCTCATCCGAGCGTCTTCAATCGCTTCGGCCGCCGCCCGGCCTCGCGAGTGAGCGCTGGACGGATTGCCAAAGTGCTCTGACAAAAACGGAGTCATGGCTTCAACGACACTCGGCGCGACGGGCGTAGTCGCGTTGTAATCCAAATAGATTTGTCGCATCGTGCATTCCCGAGTCTGCGTCGCGACCCATTAATAGGATCGTCGGAACGCGTGATTGGGCAACCACCGCCAACGCGACGATCGCGAATACGGCACACATTGCTCGGAGGTTGGCGGGGGACACTCAACCGTCTGAGCTGTCGCAGCCCGATTACGATCTGCAACGGCCGGCACATCCGCCCACCGTTGTCCAAAGGCTTCTCGCAACACCGCCAGGCTTTTGGGGATCGCGGTGTTGTAATCCTCTTTGCCTTCGAATTCGAGCGAAATAAATCCGCGATAATTCACCTGCTGCAAAGTTTTCGCGATGCGCATCCAATCGGTATCAAGCTCGTACCATTTGCCCCCACCAAAATAAGTCTTGGCTTGCACGAACACCGTCTGCGGCGCGAGCATTTCAATTTGTTCATAGCGTCGCTCGAAAAAATTCCCTGTGTCCAGCGTCACTTGCAGCCAGGGCGATTTGAGCGCATTGACCACTCGCAGCACGCCTTCTGCGGTTCGCCCCAGTCCCCAATGGTTCTCCAACCCCATGACGACTCCGCATTTTTCCGCGGTCGGCAAACATTTCTCGAAGCTGTCGATGACCCATTTGAATCCCTCGTCATCGGTGTGCCCTTCCATCACCGGCTCAATTCCCTTGTGGGCCATCAAGTCGTCAAAGTCCTTGCTTGTGTTCCAGCGGCCGGTGTTTACGCGGATTGTGGGAATTCCCAACGTGTAAGCCATTTCCATCAACTCGATCGTGAGTTCGACATTTTTCGCCCGATCGTCGGCGTCGGGAGTCACAAAGTCTTGATGAGTTGACATGCCGCAAAGGTTGAGGCCATTGACGAACGCCTGCCGTTTAAGCGATTGCAAATACGCGGTGCTATTTTCGTCTTCCATTTGAATGCGCAACAACTCAACCGCATCGAATCCATATTGCGCGGCCAAATCAATGCACTTAACCATGTCCAACTTAGAGTCATCATTAAACCGCCAAAACGAATAGGTCGAGATGGCGATTGGATTGGGAACAAATGGTCCTTGCTCGAAGCCTTTTCCGGCGTGGGCCTTAGACAGGGCAGGATCGGCCGTAGAGGCCGCTGGGGCTAAAACGGCGCTGTGGTGCAATGTCGTGGCCGCGGCGGCCGCCGCCGCCGTTGCAATCAGCAATTCACGTCGATCGAGTGTCATGGCTGGAGTTCCTATCGCGAATTTAGGGGCTGCCTTTGGCGGAATCGAGGGGTCCGAGCCAACTATGCTACCGGTCAATGCAGGGCAAAACCAGAATCCGTTCGTGAGATCGCCCACTTCCAATCGTCGTCGGCAGAGTCGGTGAGCCAGATTACCGCGAGGAGTCCGTACCAATCGGATCAAGAGGATGCCTGCCGTCGAATCCCGTTAATGGACTAATCGGCTCCATTACGCAAAACTAGTGAAACGATGTTATCTATTTTGACAGCGTCAAGTCCTTGATGAAAACCAGTCCATTTTACCTATTACGATGCTTTGGAACGAAATCAGCGATTGGCTGATATTCCTCCATAAAGTTTCTCGAAAAAGTTTGACATTTGTTCACGAGCCGGGATAATAACTGCGAAGTCGTGAGTTGGCCGAGTTCGTATTTCTCCCAACCGCATCGAACGTCTTTTCGAACTCGGTATCGATCCGACTTCGATTTCTTAAACGCGGTTGATCTTTTGACCAAGTGAAAGTCTTGCGGAGCCGCAGGGCCCGTTTTCGAATTCAATTCAAAAGGTGTTTATCGATGTCAAACAAGAAAAAGGTATTCAACGTTTTTGAGGCAATTCTCAAATATGGACATGACGAGGATTTTGTGCCGGAGCCTCGTTCGGACTTCTCCGCCACCGACGCACCAGCCGGATCGGAGCAGAAGATCGAGATGTTACGCCGACGAGTCGAGTTGGGATTGCCACTTTGGCACATGGACGATCGCAAAGATTATAGCGGTCTGACCGGCGCTGTTCGCCCGCGCGAATAGTCCCACCGATTCGCCGCAATGAAACAAGGTGCCCTTGCGGCACCTTTTTTTGTTGGCCGATTGCAATCGTACGACAACGCCAACGAAAAAATAGCCGAAGTCGCCAGATTTTGGGCAACGCGCATTCAATTGCACCGAAACTCTAGCGAGTTCCGCTACGGTTGCACGGTTGGGTCAAAAGGCCCCGCCGTAATTGGATTTCGATTACTCAGGAGAGATCGTCTCTTCCAAAACCTGCTCGGCAACATAAATGGGTAGCGGCGGGTCGCACGTAACGGCGACGGCAATCGCGTCAGACGGTCGCGAATCAACTTCGATAAGTTCCCCGTTTTGACGTATCCGCAGCGAGGCGTAATACGTGTGGTCCTTCAACTCGCTGATGATGACGCTGTCTAACTCCGCTCCCAATCGCTCGGTCACGTTGACGATCAAGTCGTGGGTCAAGGGACGCGGCCGCCGTTCTTTCTTCACTCGCTTATCGATCGACGAAGCCTCGAACAGGCCGATCAAAATCGGGAACTGGCGGTCGCCATCGACTTCCTTCAAGAAGACGACTTGATTTTCATTGATGTTACTGATGATGATCCGAGAGAGTCGCATTTCAACGGGCATGTCGCGTTCCTTTGCGTGAAGTCTGCCTTGGGCGGCCGTTCAATTATAGATCAATCGGCTCGATCTCCAATCGCGCGTCGCCGCAGTTCAATCGAAGCAGGGCTGACACGGCCGCAGGCGGGCTTTAAGCTGTTTGCGGGCCGCAATTGCACTTCGTTTAACGGCAAGCCGAAGGCGCCGGTACCGCAGTCGCCTACAGCTTGCCGTTAAACGATATAAGTCCGCCAATAATTGGAATATACATCCTTCGCGGCGTGCGCCCCGCGTGAAATTAAGCGAGTGACCCGCGCACAAACTGGGAAACCGTCCAAGGAACTGAAATGTTGCGAGTTGGAATCGTCGGCTTGGGATTCATGGGCTGGATCCATTGGCTCGTCTACAAACGCGTTCCCGGAATTGAAGTCGTCGCGATTTGTGAGCAAGATCCGGTCCGCCGCAGCGGCGACTGGCGAACGATTCGTGGCAATTTTGGTCCTCCGGGCGAACTCGTCGACTTGAAAAAAATCCGCGTCTACGACTCGGTGGACCGCTTACTCGGCGATGGCGAACTGGACCTTGTTGATATCTGCCTTCCCCCTAGCTTGCATTGCGAAGCTGTTCTCAAATCTCTCGATGCGGGAATCCATGTATTTTGCGAAAAGCCACTGGCGTTGAATGTCACCGATTGCGAGATCATGGTCGCTCGCGCAAAGCAAGTCTCGCGGCGGCTGTGGGTAGGACATGTACTTCCGTTCTTCCCCGAATATTCATTCGCCCGGCAAGCGGTTCAATCGGGAGAGTACGGTCGCATATTGGGCGGAACCTTTAAGCGCGTGATTTCGGATCCGACTTGGCTCAAGGATTTCTATGACCCCCAGCGGATAGGCGGCCCGCTGGTCGACCTGCACGTCCACGACGCACACTACATTCGATTGCTGTTTGGAATGCCCAAGCGAGCGTTGAGTCGCGGTCGAACGCGAAATGGAGTCGTTTCTTATTGCAACAGCATCTTGGAGTTCGCCGATCCGACCATGGCGGTCAGTTGCATTTCCGGGGTCATCGACCAGCAGGGTCGACCGTTTAACCATGGGTTCGAAATCCATCTGGAACGGGCCACTTTGCAATTCGAGTTTGCCTCGTTCAAAGATCGCACCGAATCGATGCCATTGAAAATCTTGACGGACCAAGGCGACGTGGTTCGACCATCGTTGTTCGCGGGGGATGATATCGCGGGTTTTGTGGCGGAAATAGAGGAAGTGAATCGATGCATGATCGCCGACCGCGATTCGGAAATTCTATGCGGCGAGTTGGCGCGCGACGCGATCCAAATTAGTCAAATGCAAGCCGACGCCGTGTTGCACAAGCCCTAGTGATATCGTTTTGTTGCCAGCAATGCGTCAGTCCGCGAGGTCTGAAGAAGATGCGCCGGCCAAAGCGACTTTAGGCAATTGCCCTGGGTCGCCCTGCCGAATTCTGATACATAATGCGCCAGTGGGAATTTAGCCATCGCGAATGACGTAGCTGAATTCGCCAGAATTCGGGCCGTCTCGGTGCGCCGAGAAGGTGAGTTCCGCTACAGCTTCGCGCGATGCGCTCTAAGGATGCCGCACATGGATGTTGCCGCTCTTCAAGACTATGCCAATCAGGCATTGATGTGGATTGGTTTCGGAACCGTCGTCGGGCTGGCTGCAAAGGCTCTCATGCCAGGGAGAGATCCGGGTGGTAGTATCGCCACCATCATGATGGGAATTGTCGGAACGTTGATTGGTTGCGCGCTTCTCAAGTATTTTTACAGCGGCGAACAAATCCCACCAATAAGTCTGCGCGGGTTCTTCGTTGGAGTCGCCGGTGCGTCGGTTTTGCTGACGTTCTACAAAGTGCTCGGTGGATATTGGTTTCAGGAAGGCGAGCAGATGTCGTATCGACATCGTCTAACTCGCCGCCGCCGTCGCCGTGCTTACCTCGACGAGTAGAGCGCGTGAACTCTACGTTTTGGCACGGGTTTGGCTCTTGTAAGATGGGACGAATCTTCGCGTCCCACCATTTTGTCACGGCGTATGGTTTGACCGCTCATCCTTGGTGGGACTCGCATGCAATCATTTGCAGCGGATCGTGCTTTGGCAAGCATACGATGATCGAAGATGCTGACCCGCTGAAATCTTTCGAAAGCTCTTCCCACCCTACAAATCGGCTTGAAACGCATCAACCGTTTTGAGATTTGAAACGTGGTTTATTCCGCGACTTCATCATCCGTTTGACGTCTCGATCGCGGCACGTTTCGATGCGGCGGACGAGCGAGCCGCAGTGGCAACTGCGAGCGTTCATCGTCGTCGTCCTCCGATCGATCGTCGACTAGGTCGGACTCGTCGTCGTCCTCGCCCTCGCCCTTGTCGCCTTGTTCGCCTTCGTCATCGGCTTCGGATTCGTCGTCGTTCCATTCCGCTTCCTCATCGTCGTCCTCCGCTGATTTGTCGTCGGACCAGCGGGATTCTGCCGCACCATCCGAGAGAGGCTCAGCTGATTGGAACGGCTCCGTTTCGCGTTCGCGGTCCAGATGCGGATAGAGCTTGGAAACGAGCGGTGAGGTGATCAAACGAGGACTCGTGCCCGGCTCGTTCGGCACAGCTGGGCTGGCCGATTGCAGGTCGTACCATTGGCTCATCGTCATGATGACTTCGCGCGATTTGGATCCCGCGTAGACGCCCACGACGCCATCCTGTTCCATAAAGTCGATCAAGCGGGCAGCGCGGCCGTAGCCAATCCCCAGCGCACGTTGCAAAAGCGAAACGGAACCTCGTCCTTCGCGGATGACGACTTCCACGGCTTGCGAATAGACTTCATCGCGATGCTTGAGCGGGCTCGCGGAATCGGCTTGATTGGGGTCTGCAACGCGCATGTTGACGAGTTCGTGGACGAAGTTTTGTTCGCCCGTGCTGGCTGCGTTAGTCACGGCGACGATTTCTTCGTCCGTCAAATAAGTTCCTTGTCCTCGAAGCAACGTGCTCGTGCCAGGCCAGAGGAACAGCAGATCGCCGTTCCCCAACAACTTTTCGGAGCCATTGCAGTCGAGAACGACTTGGCTGTCGATTCGCGTGGCGACTTGAAATGCAATTCGTGCCGGCAGGTTGGACTTGATGAGACCGGTAATGACGTCGACGGTCGGCTTTTGCGTTGCCAGGATCAAGTGAATGCCGACCGCCCGACTTTTTTGAGCGAGGCGAATGATGTGCTGTTGAACTTCTTTGCCCGACGTCATCATCAAGTCGGCCATTTCGTCGGCGACGATCACGATGAACGGCAGTGAAAGCGGAATGCCGCTGCGTTCGTCTTCCGATTCTGGCTGCAGTCGCCGTACGAGTTCTTGCTCTCCCAACTGGTTGTAGCTGGTGATATGGCGGACACCGGCTCGGGCCAGGAGCGCATAGCGCTCTTCCATTTTGTCGACGGCCCAAGCCAGAATGGCTTCGGCTTTTCGCATGTCGGTCACGACGGGGTGCATTAAGTGGGGCAGGCGACCATAGCCGCTCAGCTCGACCATCTTGGGATCGATCATCAGCATGCGGACTTCGTCGGGGCGCCGCGTCATCAGGATCGAAGCAATAATCGCGTTCAAGCAAACACTTTTGCCGGTACCCGTGCGGCCGGCGATCAACAAGTGCGGCAACGTTGCCAAGTCAACCACGAGCGGCTCGCCGCGAACGTCCTGGCCGATGAACAAGGGGATTTTCATCATTTCGGCTTTCGCGGCTCCGCGTTCCATGACGCCCCGCAGTCGAACGACTTGGCGACGCTCGTTGGGAACTTCGATTCCAACGGTGTTCTTTCCGGGGATTGGCGAAACGATCCGCACGCTGGGAACGCGCAGGGCAATTGCTAAGTCGTCGGAGAGGTTGGTGATTTTCGCCAGGCGGAGACCGGCTTCCAATTCCAATTCGTACTGGGCGATCACGGGGCCCGTTTCGATATCGACGACTTTGACATTGAAACCAAACTGATGAAAGGTCTTTTCGAGAATGCGAGCTTTGCGCAGCGCGTCTTCGCGCTGCGCTTCAAAATTGACTTCGCTTTGTAGGTCGAGCAGCTCAATGCGCGGCAGCTCGAACGATTTGGGTTGCTCGCCTGCGGATGCGTGGTTGAGGGCCCGAATGACTTGCTGCCGTTCGTCGGGTGGCTTGACCGCCTTGGACGGTTCGTGTCGGAGTAATTTGCTTTTGCTGTTTCCAGTCAAATTGGACGCAGCTTGCGTATTACCGAAATCGGCTTCGTCGTCGTTCAATTCCGCGGCCAGCCTATTGGAATCTTGATTCGACTTCGAGTCGATGTCGATCGACGAATCGTCTTCGTCGTCGAAGTCGCTCCCGCCAGCGGACGTCGAGAGCAGCAAAGAACCAGTGCCTTTTTGCTTTTTGGTTGTCCCAGCGTCTGCCGATTTCGCCGGTGAGGTGAGATCGTCGCGCGCGGCTGCCGAACGGACTGGAATTTGGGGCAGACCATCGCGAGGGCCGGCGGCTTTGTTTTTGTCGTTGTAACTGCCGGTAGCGCCGACCGTCGAGCCACGGGCCGCTCGAGCGAGCCGCCGCTGGCGCGCCAAAGCCGCGCTCATCGCGAATGGAGCGAGGGACCAACGCAGCAGGCGAAACAAAAAATAGTCAGTCCAGAACATCGTCCCAACCAGCGTTAATGTTGCCAGCAGAATCCAGCTACCGGTGCCCCCAAAATTAGCGTTCAAGAGTCCTGCGGCGAGAGCGCCGACATAGCCACCCGTTCCGATCAGCGGCGTCGGCAGCGTGTCGTAGAGTGCGCGATGGAGAATTGCCGAGATTCCGACCAGCGACATCACCCAACCCAAGGCCCGAAGCCAAATGGAATTGAGCTGTCCGCGAATCAGCATGGCGACAGCCAAGACGGCCAAGCCCAGCAAGACATAGACGGCGGCCAGTCCAAACGTCGCAAGCATCAGATCGGCGACCAATGCGCCAAAACGCCCGCAGGCGTTGTGTGGCTTTTCATTCAACGGGTAAACATAGAGATCCGGCTGATACAACTGATCGAGCGGGGCGATGAGCTTCGCCACGGGATCGGCCGGGTGGTAGGTCACAAGCGCGACTAAGAGATATAACAGCGCGGCCAAGATGCCGACGGCGAGGAGATCTCGACGAAGACTTCGACTTTGTACCATGAACGCGCTCCTACCAACGTTGGCTTGCCACGGCTTGCTTGCGGCAAATTTCAAACGGCCAAAGCAGAGTTGACCCTGGGCGCGTCCATGCCCATCGATTTGAATAATCCACGATCCTCGCAATCTGTTTTCGGTCTTTGAGGGCCAAATGGGCGAATTGCTTCGGTCGAGACGACAGCGTCTCTGTCCGAGGAATTTGCGGAAAAACCCTCAATTTCAGGGCAATGAATAGGCTTGGAAAAAGTGGTCGTATAAGATAGGTCAATCCTTTCGCTCGGCATTCGCACACGGAGATACCGGTTTGATGGAAACTTCCTTCGCTTTCCGCATAGTCCTCTTCGCCGTCGTTTTGCTCATTCCTAGCAAACTCGATGCACAAGATTCATTGGACCGGTTCGGGAAATTGCTGCAGCAATCCAAATCCACAAACGCCGATGAGCAAGTCGATGCATTCCTGCAACTGAAAGAATTCCCAGATAAGGCCGACCAACTTCTGATTCCGCTGGTCGAAGCGATGATTGCAAATGACACGCGGGTCGGCGAAGCGGCCCAATTCGCCGCTCAGCAAATGGGCGAGGCGATGGCGAAGTATTGCGATACTCAATTGGACTCTGAGTCGCAAAAACAAGTTGCCGCTGCCGCTGAAATGATCCATCGAATGGGAAATATCGGCATCGCGAGCACTCCCAAACTCGTGGAATTGACGAAATCGGACGATCCAAAACGACGGCTGAGTGGTTTGTGGGGTCTGGTTTACTTAAAAAACACAGATGTCAGCGTGGTCAAGGCGATTGAGCCGTTCTTAGATGATCCTGATTTTCGGAATCGAGTTGTGGCTTGTCGCGCGATTGTAACGATCGGTCCTCCCGCGGTCGCACTAGCCGGCAAGCTGAAGCAGTTAGTCGAGACCGGCAACGTCTCCACTCGGAGCCATGCCATGATTGCTTTGGGGGCGATTGGCCCCAACCCGGAATTCGACGTTGTCGAGCTTTTGGGAAATCATCTGGATGTCGAGCTCCAACCGGAACGTGATCGAGCGTTGATTGGAATCGCGCACTTGGGAAAAAATGCCGCCGCGCTCAAGGAAAAGGTCGAATCGTTGATGAACGATGCGGACAAGAGTGTCCAGCCCCAAGCGGCACTTGCGCTCTGGAAAATAACCGGGGATTCAGCGCCGTCGGTCAAGGCGCTGGTCGCCATGAGCATGACGGTGGATTTGGAATACGAAGCGCTTAATGCGATTTATCAGATGGGTGCGGAAGCCGTTTCGGCTGCTGGCGACATTGCAAAACATTTGCAGAACGAAGACTCCGCCATGCGTGCCGTCGCGGTGGAGATTTTGGAACGATTTGGTTCAGCCTCAGCGCCGTACCGCGAAACTCTAGAGAAGCTTTCCAAAGAAGACGCCGATCCGCTGGTGCGGTATTACTGCGCGCGCGCTCTCAAGACGATTGACGGCGGGTAGTAGGTCTCGCTCGGCTCGCGAGACCTACTTTGACGGTTGCGATTCGGTCGTCCACAGAACGTCGTATCGACCGGAAGAGTCGGCGGCGGCACGGGCCATTCCCGGCGTGCTGAATTCCATTGCGATGCGCCCCAAGCGGTCCACGGCGATGATCCCGCCATCGTTCGGCTTGAGCGTTTTTTGCAGGACGTTTTCGACGCTTTGCTGAAGCGATCGTTGACCGTATCGCATCTGGGCCGCGATGTCGTACGCGACCACGTGACGAATGAACTCTTCTCCTTTACCCGTACACGAAACGGCACAAGTTTCATTGTCGGCAAAAGTGCCCGCTCCGATGATCGGCGAATCGCCGACTCTTCCAAATTGCTTTGCCGTCATTCCTCCCGTTGATGTAGCGGCCGCCAAGTCACCGTTTTGGTCGAGGGCCACGCAACCAACCGTGCCCAAGTATCCAACATCTTCGACTTGAATGCGTGACTGCGGATTGTCCTCTTTCTTTCTCTTGCGCTCCTCCCATTTGGCCCGTGTTTCAGGTGTGTCGAAATACGAGTTTTCTACGAGTTCGACTTGTTTCAATTCCGCGAAAACTTCGGCGCCCGCACCGGTCAGCAGCACGTGCGGCGAATCGGTCATCACCAGCCGGGCGAGTTGAATCGGATTTTTGACGCGTCGCACGGCGGCCACGGCGCCACACGCGCCGGTTCGACCGTCCATAATCGACGCGTCAAGTTCGTGCGAACCGTCGGCGGCGAAAACGGCTCCGCGACCTGCGTTAAATTTTGGATCGTCTTCAAGGAAAACGACGACGGCCTCAACCGCGTCCAGGCTCGTGCCACCAATTTCCAAAACGCCCTTGCCGATATCGAGCGCCTGTTTCATCGAGTCAATCCGCGCGCGATTGGCTTCATCGGACGCTTGTTTCGAGGACGGTCCTGCACCGCCGTGGATCGCAATCGCGAATTTCATCGGTTTCTCCTGTGGTCGATCTTGACTTGCGCCGTTCTTGTCGTCGGCAAGCAGCGATTGCGTAACGGCCGCCAGCAAACCAGCGCCGACGAAAATGTTGAATGCGATTACGCGCGCAGACAATGCCCGCCCGAAAAACTGGCCTGCTCGTGTGACGGATGTTTGCATGGGATGCTCCAGGAGTTTGGGCGTGGACGGCCATTAAGTTTAGTGGTCGCGTGCGTGCCCGTGAACTGCTGCCAGAGCATCAAGCCGCTCGCTCCATTGCCGCGAGGGCCATTATCGACGCCCCCGACGCTTTGCTAAGGGCGTGGGACTGTTCGCGCGTCGTGATTAGCTCGCCTTGGACGGCCGCAAGATTTTGGCGATAATCGTCGCCCATGCCCCCAACGCCGAACCTAAACGCAAGCGATCGAATGACCGTGAGATTGTGCGATCGCGCAGCGCATTGGAAATCTCAAGAGCGCTTGACCGCGATGTACGGCGACGGCGTTGTTCCAGCGGAGAAAAAGCCGTTTCTCGTCGATTTGAAGCGCTCGGCGGGGCCTTTCCTAGCCATCCAAGACGCCGACGTCGTCATCCTCGACGCCGCATCGCAAATTGCGACGATGGGCTTGGGTTTGAATCACGGCGCGCTTTTCGGCGCCGCTCAGTATCTTAGTAGCTGGATAGACGATAACGAATCGGGCGAATTTCTAGGCTTGCGAAAGGCGTTCGCCGATCTGTTGCTCCGCAAGCTGGGTTCGCAAAACCATTCGATTGCGTTCTGCAACTCGGGAGCGGAGGCAATCGAGCGGGCTTTGGCTGTGTGCTTTGAGAATCGCAGGGACAAATCGGCCGAACGCGTTCTAGCATTTACGGGGTCGTTCCATGGGCGTACGAAGTTCGCACTTGAGGCAACCTGGGGTCCGGAAAAACGCGAACCATTTTCTTGGCCCGAACAAGCCGCGATTTTCGCGCCCTATCCGGAATCCGACGACTCCGACCCAGCCCGCGCAAGGTCGCCGGTGGGTTGGCGCGAAGCTTGGTCAGAGCGCGACGACACGCGTTTTGCGAGCCGCCTCACCGAGCTCAACTCCGACCGCGAGGTGTTGATACAACGCGAAATCGACAGCCTTGCGACGGTTCGCCAAACGCTGAGGGCAAAAAGCTGCTTTGCGATATTGATCGAGCCCATGCAGTCGGAGGGAGGCGAACGCTATTCCAGCGGGCGCTTTCACCAAGGGCTCGCGTCGTTGGCACGAGCCTTTGCGATCCCCTTGGTGTACGACGAAATTCAAACCGGATGCCACCTGGGACGTAGTTTTTTTTGGCACCAGCAATTCGGACTTACCGACGGCGACCTCGATTTCATTCCCGACATCGTTGTCATGGCAAAAAAAGCACAAGTCGGCGTGCTGCTCTCGCGCTTGCCCCTGGATTCGAGCCAACACATTTGCGCCGCGTCACTGGCTCGCGGTTATATCCAAGCCTCAATGCTCGATCAATTCAGTGATGAGATCGGAACAATCGATGCCCTGGTCGCGGAAAATCTCAGTCGGCTCGTGGCCCAACACTCGCGGCTCATCGGTCGGCCACGCAACCAAGGGCTTGCCTTCGCATTTGATTTTGCGGACGCGGCCTTGATGCAACGGGCAGTTGCGGCCAGATTTCAATTCGGATTAGTTTTTTATCCGGCGGGCAATCGCACCATTCGCTTTCGATTGAATTTGGCGTTTGGCGACGGTCCGATCGGGCAACTGTTTACGCAACTCGATAGTCTTCTGACAAACTTGTCTGGTGATACCCGACCAATGCCAACGGAGGCCTTCGACTTGCCGTCGCCGGCCCACCATTTTGCATTTCATCAGCGGCTCGTTCAGGAAAAGTTGGCATGTTTGCGCGGCGCGTCGACGATCAATGAAAAGGAGGTCTTGGCGCTTCTTCAAGTTCAGATTCGGGAAGTTGGACTGATCGACCCCGCAATTTCGGTACGTCTGCTCGATCGCGTGTCCTTTCCTCGATACCGCGAGAAGATCCTAAGGATTCAAGCGGAAGTTTATGAACCGGCGCGACAAACACCTGGAGAAGACTTTGATCGCATATTCGCTGCGGAACGTCCGTTGGCGATCGTGGTCGAAAAATCCGGCGCGATTATCGGAATGGCGTTTGCCGGCCCGCTCAATCAATTTACGTTGGTTCACGGTGTTTCATCGGATCCGCTCCGCGAGCATGTCGATGCAGCGTACATGGTCGACGCCACCGTCATGACGCCGTACCGCGGCGGGTTGGGAAGAATCCTGAAACAGGCGATCGTGTTGCTCGCGATCGCCAAAGGATACCGCACGATCCACGGCCGAAATCGCGACCGACTGGCGCGGGGCATGTGGGCGATCAACCTGTCGCTGGGCAGCTACGTCACGCGGCATTTGAAAGGCGATTACAACGACCGCGAACCTTTTCGCGACTGCCTGTATTACCAATGCCCTGCGGTTTGGGAGTCTGCTGACATCCATTTGTCGCAAGGAATTGCCGCTCCTTTTGGCATTTCGGATTTGACCGCTGAGTTTATCACCAGAAATCTACCCAAAGCGACCAACAAGCTCACGCTCTCGAATTTCGTCGACGCCGACTTTATTGAGGATTTACGCTCCGCAATGGATTTGTTTCCAGCGACCTTACGACACGGATACACGGCCAGCAGTTTGTCCGAAGCGTGCGACAAAGTCGTCAAATCGCTGTGGCATTTTCGCGCTCCGCGAAAACGGCTCTTGATTTTTCGCGGGCATTTCTTCGGCGATGGAACCCTTCTCGCGCGGAGTCTATCAGGTATCGGCGAGCCGCGATACGACGTTTACGCCTTGGAGCAACCCAGACATCTAGGCGATCGCGCGGCATTCGACGCAATTCGTTCCGCGTTAGAGAAAATGAATCCTTTAGCACTGTTCGCGGAGCCGCTTCTGTCGCGGACGATGGAGGCGATGCCGCCCGAAATCCTTTCCCGCATTCGAGTGATGTGTACTCGAGCCGATGTGCCGCTCGTCTTTAACGAGTCGGCGGCGATGTTTTTTCGGTACGGCGCCGATGCGTTTTCGGCCGGTGGTCGACCCGATCTCGAGCCGGATGCCATCGTCGCAAGTTTAGGCAGCCAAATGGCGTTGGCGTTGCACCGACGATCGCTGTTCATCCATGAACCCCTAAAGCTGATCAGTACCTGGGACGGCGATGGCTTCTCGCTCGCCAAGTTTGCGGCGGTTACCCGGTCCGTGATGCGAGACACCGCCGGATTTATCAGTCTCAAGGCCCGCTTCGTTGCGGCGCTGCAATCGAAATTGTCTGAATACGGCAATGTACGACATGAATTTCAAAATGCGTGCGGTTGGATTGAAGGTAACTTGCCACCCACGCTCGCCGCGATTCTGGCGAAAAACGGTGAAGGTCGTTGGTTGATCTGCCCGTCTCAATCCGCCATGCGCCAATTCATCGAGCCAACCCGCGGGGATTAACGACGCGTTGAACGAACCCACGCCAATTCGAGGCGCAAATTCTGATTTGGCGAATTTGCTCGGAAAAATGCCGTACGCTTGCCAAGAATCTGTGCCGGGGCGAAACTATTCAGAGCAAAACAGGCGAATCATTCGAAATGCTTGCAACACAGAATATTTTTTTCGACATGAATCTCCCGCGTTCGTTTTACGAGCAAGCGGCAGCAAAATAAATAAGAAAAGGTGCATGATGGACATTAACGAGATGGTAAAGAGTGCGATCAATAGCCAAGCTACGGGTCACATCGCGACCGCGTTGGGAACCGACGCGCAAACCGCGTCCAAAGCTGTCTCGACCGCGCTTCCAACAATCATCGGCGGGTTGGTGAAGCAGGCTTCCAGTCCAAGCGGCGCCTCCAATCTGTACGGCGCGCTCGACAAGGTTGATTCCGGCATGCTCAACGACTTGGGTTCGGCGCTTTCGGGCGGAAAACTTCAGTCCGTCATTGAATCGGGAACGAAACTATTGCCCACCGTGTTCGGTTCCAATTACAGCGCGGTTTTTGGGTCGCTGGGAAAACTCAGCGGGTTGGGTTCCGGCAAGATCGGCCCGCTTTTGGGAATGCTCGTCCCCATCGTCATGGGTGTCTTGGCCAAAATCAAAAATACGTCCGGTTTGGACCTGGCGGGCTTTAGCCAGCTGCTGATCGACCAAAAGAAACATTTGGCGGGACTGGACAGCGGTTTAGCCGATCAATCGGGACTCGGGAATTTGTCCGGCGCGGTGCAACCGGCGATGACATCGGCTGGCAAATCGTTGTCGAAAGTCGCGGAGGCTTCTCGACCCGTCGCGTCGGCTGGCAGAATGTCGATCTCTGCCTGGTTGATTCCGCTGTTGGCGTTGGCGGCAGCGGCACTGGCACTCTATTTATTTGTGTTTACCAGGGACGGGGAAGTCGTGCCTGCAAAATACCCGGCGTCGGACACGGCGCCTACCGCCGGACCTTCCGGTCCCGGCAAGGCTCCGGGACAGGTCTTCAAATAGCTTTGCGTGGGGCCTTCGACCAACTCATTCCTTGGCCTCTTGCACACTTGCGAGTGCCTTCTCTAATTTTTCTTTAGCCGACACACGCGCCTCGACCAGTTTGTCGAAGTTGGACGGGCGCAAAGACGAGAGGTACTTGGAATAGCGTTCTTTTCTTCCATTCACTGCGTAACGTGTCAATGCGGTTGGATTGGTACGCCATTGGTAGGCCAGCCCAACGGCATAATCAAGCAATTTGAGATTGCGCTCGCGTTCCCAGGGCACGAGCGCACGGACAATCGAGAGCACGCGTCGGTCAATAGGCATGGAATTGCCATACCAATCTCCCCGATCTAGAAAAGGAGGGTCATCCGATTCCAAATTTGTTTTCAGACGATGGTAACTCCTAGCGATCGTAAATATGTCTAGATCCAATCCGGCGTTTGGTTCTGGAATAAGCCCGATGGCATCTTCCAAAAGTGCGGGGTTTATCTTTGTCGATTCGTGATTGGCCCAAACATCTAAGAATTCCAAGGCTTGGATTTCAATGAAATTGGCGTTGCGGCGAGTCGCGTCGTCGCCCCAAAGTTTCTTTTGAGCATTCAAGAAACGCTGATTCGTGGCGAGTCGGATCAGTGAGCGCGCGTAGGCGAGCGACTCCGCGGGATTCGATTCTTTGAGCTTCGCTACCGCTCCAAATAGCAGCCAATTGTAGCCGTGTTGTTCCTCCTGAAGGTTGTCCGACCAACCAACGACTACACAATCCATTGAATTGAGCTGATCTCGAATCCACTGAATGGTTGGCTCGACCTCTTTGAAAAATCGATAGGTTGTCTGAGTACTTTCCAGATTGCGTCCGAGCCAATGAAGTGAAGTTGGATCGGTGACCAGCCATTCCGAAAACCAATCCAGATTGGCTTGACCCCTACCGACGTTGTACCAGTTGAGCTTCGACATGTCATAATCCGACAACTGCTCACCAAAAACATCATTGGGCAAGATTTTCGACGGCGACTTCACAATCTTGACGTCCGGTACGTTTTTCGGTTCGGGGATAAATGTATTAATCAAAGAGGGATTGGGGACGTCGTTCATTCGGTAGATGCCCGTGCCCACGTAAAGTCCTACCAAGGCCAATGGGAAAAGGGACCACGAAGCCATTCGCCGAACGCGACTCCAACGTTGCAAGGACCAGGCGGTCGCAAACACGATGGTATACACGACAAGAAACAGGCAGAGCCCGAAAAAGATGGAATACTTCCCTATCGAAAGTGAAATACTTGCATTTGCGAACACAAATTGAATCGCGCAGGCAAACGTTGCCAAGATGATACCGGCAATGTACGCGACTACTTTCTTGGTGGTGTGAAAGCTCGACCAAAGCGATGCAACGCAGCACCATGCGGGCAACATGAATGCAAATTGCAAGACTAGTCCACCGTCGTAAGGATCTTGCCGGTACAACAGCCCGATGACAATGGCGATTCCGGCGGTAAGCCAGACGATCGATGCGAGCCCAACATATAAGGCAATCCGTACGGCTGCGACCAACCGCGGCGAGATTCCTTGGTGCGCCAACATCGGTACTCCCCGCAGTTGGCGAGGCGTCCCAAAAGTGATCAGGCCGAGCGAGCCGGACAACAAGCCGTTAAACAAACTTGCCGCAATCATCAGCCAGAAATAGGGCGGCAATGGATACTGTGTCAGAGTTCTTTGATAGTTTTGCCATCGATAACTTGTTGCTAGAGATTCAACGTGTTCGAACCGCGACACGACTAAAAAATAAACTGCTGAGGTCAGCGAGATTCCGATCGCAGCGAGGCAAATCCAGATGATCGCGCGATTCTCTCGCCAACTCAACCAAAGGACCCGGCCGATATCGCGCGGAATGCGGATCAAACGTTCAATCAGCCAATTCAAAGCATTGGGTTTGGACTGGACCTCAAAATCATGAAACCATTCGTCGGACTGCGGGATCAGCCGGGCCGTTACAAATCCAAGCGACAATATCCTGGCCAAAACGGCCGCAATTTGAACGGGATAACTTTTGGAAAGTAATATTTCGAATACGATCGTTATTGACGCGACGATGACGGCCGCCCAAGCGGCCGAGGCGAATGAGCTCCGCGTACGCATCGAGAAGAACGCAGACCAGAAAAGAGCTTCCAGTCCCCAAAACGCATAGTGAAAATGCCCGGGCGCGGAAAGCAAGCGAGGCCTGAGTTGGAATGCCGCAATCCAAACCACCGCGGCGAACAAAATGTAGAACAACAAAAGGCCAATCAAGCCGAATCCCACCTTTGCCCGTAATAGGTCGCGGCTGTTGATCGGCAAACGCCGCAGAATGCTAATCGTTCCCGTTTCGTCCTCACTCGCAAAGGCGAATGAACCGCAGGCCAAAGCAAACAACGCCGGCGCGACGAAAATGAGCGAATCCATCACAACGGCAAGGTTGTAAGGATCAACCAAGACGATCACAGCGATCGCGAACATGAAGCACATCGCAAATAAGGCGAGCCAAATTACGCCCTGCGTGCGAAGTTCTTTCCAATGGAGGCGAGAGATGGCGATGGATTCCATGGAGAGCCTCAAGTCTTGCTGCGACGCAAATAGGCCAAGTATATGTCTTCCAAGGAAGGCGATGATTCCTCGACCTGGAGAACGCCAGAACTTTGGCGGAGTGAGTCGACAATGTTCGGTGCAACGCCGCGAAGCATCAGCGACCATTGCCGCCCGCGATGTTCACTGGAGATCAAATGGCCATTGAACTGCGGAGCTTGAATGGATTCCGATTCGCAGGTGACCATGAAATGCCGTGTCGCGGCTTTGAGTTTGTCGAGCGGATCGACGGTTAATAGGCGCCCTTGCGAGAGAACCGCGACATGATCGGCAATCCGTTCGACTTCACTGATTTGGTGGCTGGAAATGAGCACCGAACGGCCGGCCGCGGCGAGATCGACCATGCTGTCGAGAAAATCTCGGCGGACCATCGTGTCCAGTCCTGACGTCGGCTCATCCAGCACGAGGACTTTGGGATCCGGAGCCAACGCCATCGCCAGGGCGACCTTGGCGTACATCCCTTTGGAAAGAGTGCCGATGCGTTGGCCGGCGTCGAGACCGAACTTGCGAATGAACTGCGAGTAATTCTCGATGACCGCTTGATGATCTTGGTAAAAGCCACCGATAAACCAACCCAGTTCCTGAATCGTCATCCAATCGTAGAGTACCGGGCGATCGGGAACGTACCCGACTGAACGCCGGATTTTGAGGCCTTGACGGACGCTATCCATATCGAGCACAGAGGAACGCCCCGCCGACGCGCGCTCTAGCCCCAGCAGGATGCGAATTGCGGTCGATTTGCCCGCGCCGTTTTCCCCGAGTAGCGCGAACACGGCGCCTTCGGGGACGCTGAGCGAAAAATCGTCGAGAGCTTGCGTGCTACCGAATCGCTTGGAGACGTTTTGAAACTCGATGACGGCGTTCATGCGCGGCTCCCCTTGGCAAAAGCGGTTCCCAGTTCTTCGCTGCACATTTCCTGCAATTCGACTTTGGTCAACCCGGCGCGACGAGCTTCACCCAATACGTTATTGAGCCGGTGCCGCACAAGACGCAGGCGTTCCTTGGCGCATTTTCCGACGGCAAAGTCGGTGATCGCCATCCCGGTCCCGCGTACCGTTTCCAGGATGCGCTCCTGCTGGAGCTGCTGGTAGGCGCGGACAACGGTGTTGGGATTGACGGACAATTGTTTGGCGAGTTCGCGTACCGAGGGGACGAGATCGCCCGCTTGAAGCGCTTGTCCGGCGACGGCGAAGATGACCTGTCGGGAGAGTTGTTCGTAGATCGCGATGCCGTTGGACGGATCGACTTTGAAGAACATGGCAAAGGTCCTCTGTACTAGATCACTAGTACAATAGACCAGGCGGGCAGCGTTGGCAAGAGCGCGGGGAAGTTTTTTCTAATCTTCGATTCGCCTAAGAATCCTAAAGATAAACCGGCACTACGGCGCGAAGACGGGGACCAAATTCAGCGGAATCTGCAGGATGATGCAGGCCATCGCGGTGCCGAATTCCTCGCACGCCTCGGCAGCGGTCCAAGCCCCGCTTTCACTCTGCCGGCCGACCAACTCGTCGCGAATCGCTGGATACCAATCGTTCCAGTATTTGCCACCGGCGTGCCACATGGCTTGGATCGCATAGTAGTGCGAATAGAAGTAGTGCCCGTAGCCGTCCCCCTCGCTGCGATTAGAAGCCAGGAATTTTAGCGCCTTTTCGATCGCTTCGCCTTCGTAAATGTTCGCGCTATAGAGCGACGTCACGCCGGCGGCGGTCATGGCAAACGTCGAATGGCCCCCTTCGAGCGTGTAGCGAAAGCTGCCGTTAGTGTTTTGGCTCTTCTGCACGTATTCGATGCACTTGGTTCGCACGTCTTCCGGGACTTCGATTCCGGCATCGCGCGCCGCGCGCAGTCCCATGATCTGGCAGACGGTAATCGACAGGTCCGCATCCGATTTGATCGGCTGATAGCGCCAACCCCCTTGGGTGTTTTGACACCTACAAGTGAGTTGCACAGCGCGGCGAAGTTTCTCGCCGATTTCCGCCTTTTGCGTCATTCCATACGCTTCGGCAAGAAACAGCATCGCAAAGCCGTGCCCGTACATGTTTTCGTGGACCTGATTATCGGTTCGCGCAATGTACCCCGTCGCGCCGACGTTCCGAAGCAACAACTCGACGCAAGCTTCGACGTTCTTGCCGTATTTGCCTTCGTTGGGTGAATGTCCGCCGCACATAAAACCCAATCCGGCGAGCGCCGTTGTGGCCACTCCGGCCGCGTAACCGCTCTGCCCAAACGCGCCTTGATTCGGCCCGGACTTGACCTGGCGCCGTGCCAGAAATTCCAAGCCTCGATCGATCGCTCGTTGGGTCTTGGCATCGATCAATTCAGCCGGCGTTTTCTCGTCCTTGGATGCTTTGCGATCGACGCCCCACAGCACCGGGGCGACGCCGCTGCCCGCCGCCAGGGCCAATCCGGTTGTCAGGAAACTTCGGCGGTCGCAATTCATTCGCGATTTTCGTGGGTCATATTCCATTCGATGCTCGGTTGGTATGACTGCAGGTTTCTAAGTCGTGCCTTGTGCAAATCGTCCGGGAAGATTTTGTTCTTCAAGTGAATCGTACGGCGACAATTCCAAGTCGTCTACATTCTACTTGATCGATCGCTTTTCGTTGAACGAACTTTATTCCGTTTCGGCGTCCTGAAAATGGAATAAATTCCGTTCTCCGCTATTCCGCTTAGTCTTCCGATCGAGAGGCTCGCTCAAGCTGTTCGATTTCATACTCATATCCTCCCGAAAGAATCGGAAATCGGCACCAACTTCGTGGATCGAGGTTTTCATCATCCAAATGAAATGACGGGGCGTAGCGCTCGCGCTTCCATTGATTTCGGCACCACAGCCGGAAAAATCGCACGATCCATTGGGCTAATTGTTGGGGCGAAGTTTGGGCAAATCCGATTCGCAAGTGTTCGAAAATCTCGAGCGGCGTCTTCTTATCGCGAATCGCTAGTCGCTCAATCGCGTCGAGCACTTCGTAGGGCATCAGATCGCCTTCATCCGTTTGATGAAAGTCCGGTGGCCGAAGTTCCGCGGTGGGTTGTTGAACATTGATGGCCCGAAGGGCCGGAAACGGGCCGATTCCGGCAGGTCCAATCGACTCCATCCATTGCAACCATTTCAACAAAAAGGCTTTGTCAATTCCGGCAATGGGCGAAAGACCCCCGCTGGTATCCCCATCCATTGTGGCGTATCCAACAGCTGCTTCGCTTCGGTTGCTGGTCGCCAACAGTAACGCCCCGCGCAGGTTGGCGAGCATCCAAACTCCAGGCGAGCGAACGCGGGCTTGGATATTCTGAAGCGCAATATCGTCGGTCTTCCACTCGAGCGGTCGCCCGATTGCGCCGGAAACCATGCTAACGTAGTCTTGAACCAACCCGTCGACGTCGAATTCCAAATGATCGGAGCCGATGGCGGATGCAACTTGTCGCGCGGCCTGCTCGGTGATTGGTCCGCTATTGCGCGTGCGTTGATAGACGGTCGTGATCATCGCGTGCGTCGCGTCTGCCAGGCTGGAAGGTTGGGCCGATTTCGATGTCCAAATCCGCGCCAGAACTTGAGCAAAACCCATTTCATGAACCGCAAAACGCAGCATCAAGCTGGAGAGCAAGGCAACCGCGGCGGAATCCGCGCCCCCGCTCAGCGAAATGACCACGCCGCTCGAACGGCTCTTGCGCACGTAATCGAACAACCCCAAGGAGACGGCTCGCGTAAATTCTTCTTCCTTGACCGCTGGCCCGCTTTCCCAAGCCGCCTCGACAACCGCGGATGCATGCAATTCGATCCTAGGGAATTGAAACGGGATGCGCACAATATCGGTCTCGTCGCCATCGACATCCGGTTCAAAACTACCCGATTGCGATCGCGCCATGCGGGTTGCGTCGACATCGACTGTCGCCGAGGTGAGCTGCACGTCGTCATACGTGAATCGAGGACCGACCGCGACCAATTTGCCGCCGTGCGCGATCATCGCGTCACCGTCGTAAATCGTCCGCCCTGCTTCGTTTCCCACAAGATTGGTATAGCAGTAGGTGACGTAAAACGCCCGGGATCCTTCCATCACGAATCGACGGCGGACTTGGTGTTTGCCGAACGCGAAATGACTGGCGCTGGGATTGAGGAGGATATCCGCCCCGCGGGCGGCTAAGCCCGATCCGGGCCGGGAGCCGACCCACGCGTCCTCACAAATCTCGAACCCGATCTTGACCGAACCGACGTCGAAGAGCAAATCCCCGATGGGATGTGACTTGCCGTCGACGTCAGTGGTCGCATGCACGCCGTCGGGCCATCGTTTGAACCATCGCGGCTCGTAGTGAATGCCGTCTCCTGCCAAGTGTTTCTTGGCGACAAACCCCACAATCTGCCGATCAACTAACAGCGCGGCGACGTTAAACAAGCCGCCGGCGTAATGTAGCGGGAGGCCGACGGATACGCAGATTCCTTGGGTCTGTTGGGCGATATCGTGTAGCATTTCCAGCGAAGTCTCTTGCAAACCCCGCGAATGAAACGCGTCCTCGCAGCCGTAGCCGGAGATGCACAATTCGGGCAAGACTAGCACCGAGACGCGCTGTTGCCGAGCGGCTTCAATCGCCGCCACGATATGAGACTTGTTGCGCAGCCAATCCAAAGGAGTCTGGTTGAGGACACCCGCCGCGACTTTGATTAACTTCATGAGCAGCATTCTAGTTCAATCAATATACTTCGAACACGCCCGATTGGTTCTCGCAAGTCCAACGCGTCGCGCCCCCAATGCTTTTGATTTCCAAGAGAATACGCTAAGCTTTGTCTCAGGCGCGCGCATTGTCCCAACAAAGGCAACATCCCACATATAGACGGTGATAATGCAATAGCATAAGGCCGTCGCGAATTGAGGGGTCGGGTGGCAAAGTCAACGGATTCATTCAGCTTCGAATGCCCGCGCTGTCAAACCATGATCACGGTGGGCGCCGAGGCATCGGGGCAAACGCTTCAGTGCAAAAATTGCAGCGGCAATCTGGTTGTTCCCGGATCCAGCGCGACGCTCCCAGATGCATTCGAAAACCTGTTTGCGATCGAGGGCGATTCTCCGGATGCTCAACCCACGGCGACTCGCCGCGAAAACGTGGATCGCGAAAAGCAACCCGACGGCGAACGCGCGGAAGTCGTGCCCATGGCGACCGAGTCGGAGACCGATATCACCGCTTGGGACTTGATGGCAGACCTCGAAGCGAACTCTCACAAACTTGAGGCGAGCGCGGATCCATTTGCTGCCGACGATAACGCGCCACTTCGATTGGACGATATCACCGGCGGGCCGGATATTCCCGATCAGTTCCGGATCAAATGTCCAGTCTGCGACAGTGTAATGTTTGCCTCCTCGACGTTGATCGGCCATCAAATCCAATGCTCCGATTGTTTTACCATGATCGACGTCGTGGTGCCAACAAAACCGGCTTCAACGAAACCGGAATCGCTCGATCGATCGCTGCATAAATCCCCTGCTGAATCGCTAACCGCGTTTCCAGAATTGGGACCGGATGCGGGGCAAGAGCCGATCGGAGACGATTACGGGCTTGCCTCGGCGACCGAGGATATGTTGAAGCCCCGTGCCGAGACACTTTCGCCTGAGCTGATGGACTTGGTCAGCAGATCGTATCCGGCTTCCAGTGCTGCGGACACTGCCGCTCCGGCGGCGCCGACAGCACGTGCGATGTCGTCATCGACGGCGCCGACGCCGGTCACTGGCCTCGCGACGCTGCCGCCAACCCCCAAGTTCACGAAGCCTGTTCCAGGGGCAGCCGAATTGCCTTACGTCGCGCCCCCGCTGCCGCCGATGGAGCGTCTCACCGTTTCCGAGTCATTCAAATGGCCGGAGCAGTTTCTCAATATCTTTAGGGATCTGAATGCCCTGCAATTCGCCGGAATCATCGCCATTATCCTGTCCTTGGGATATATCGTCAGCGACTTCGGCTTGTACCTCTGGCGTTATACAGAAAACGACGCCTTTCAATACCGTATTTTCGGCGCGGGTGTACTTGGAATTGCCGGGGGCATGCATTTTGTAGCGATGCTGCTAAGTGGCGTCATGGTCAATCAAGCGGTCGAGGGCGCGGCGCACAAACGGAATGTTTTCCATCCGCCGGAACTCGGAGTGATGGAATTGAGCTCTAGTTTTCTGGTGGTGGGGGTGAGCTTTTGGGCGGGCATGCTCCCCGGCGTTGTGTTGGGCCAGTTGTTTTGGGGCGCGACAAGTCAGTGGTGGATGACATACGTCGTGGCGTTTGGTACGGCCTTTCTCCTCGCCCCGATTGGGATTCTGGGCGCGTATTACAATGGCTCCGCGCTTCAAATCGTGTCGTCGGAGGTTTTTCAGTCGGTCCGCCATCAAACCGCAGGATGGATTCGGTTTTACAGTTGGATGGGGCTGTGGATTTTATTGTTTTGTTTGGCTTGGATGTTGCGGGTAATCCCCCCGACATTTGTCGGGAGCACGCTGTGCGGCATCGTTCAGGCCGCTAGTTTATTGCTGATGGGACGCACGATTGGCTTACTGGCTCAGGCCTTTATTAATTTCTGGATTGACGCGGACGAGGACTAGGCCCTGTTCAAACAATGGGTGGCACGTCCCTGAGGCTTTGCGAAGGGCGTGGGGCGATTTGGGATGGTTCACCACGCCCTTCGCAAAGCCTCAGGGGCGTGCCACCCGATCGCAAAGCCGGGGCGGGCGACACGATTGCAAACCTGCTTGCGCGTGCCCTCTGGGATAGTTGTTGGGACTTGGATTCGCGTTTGATCTCGATAGAATCGGCACTTTCTCAAAGCGAATGAGCTGCACGAGGATCGAGTATGTCACCAAAGATATGCCGCTGGGGAATTCTGAGTACCGCCACGATTTCACGCAAAACTTGGCAGGGCATTCATAAAGCCGGTAACGCGAAATTGATCGCCGTTGCCAGTCGGAATTTAGATCGCAGCCGCGAGTTCATCGCTAACTGCCAAGCCCGCGTGCCTGTCGATCCGCCCATCGCGTTAGGCGACTACGAAACGCTGTTGCAACGTCCGGACATTGACGCGGTCTACATTCCATTGCCGACGGGAATTCGAAAAGAATGGGTCATCAAGGCTGCCGAGGCGGGCAAGCATGTGCTGTGTGAAAAGCCCTGTGCGATCAACTCCGCGGACTTGGAGGTGATGATCGCCGCATGCCGCAAGAACCGAGTCCAATTCATGGACGGGGTCATGTACATGCACAGCGCGCGGTTGAGCGAGTTGCGACGAGCGCTGGATGACCCGACCAACGTCGGTCAAATCAAACGAATCAATTGCCAGTTTAGCTTCTGTGCTCCACCAGAGTTTTTTGACGCGAACATTCGCACGACAAGCGATTTGGAGCCGCACGGCTGCCTGGGAGACTTGGGATGGTATACGATTCGATTTGCCCTGTGGACCATGAACTGGGCGATGCCAACGCATGTCATCGGTCGGATGCTCGACAGTCTCAAGCGACCTGGAAGTCCGGCAAAAGTCCCTATGGAATTCTCGGCCGAACTCTTTTTTCCCGGTGTCATGGCAAGCTTTTATTGCAGCTTTCGCACGCATCACCAGCAATGGGCGAACGTGAGCGGAACCAAAGGATACTTGTACGTGCAAGATTTTGTGTTGCCATTTTTCGGAGCGGAAACTCGCTTTGAGATCAACAACGCTGAGTTTATCGAAGACGGATGTGATTTCTATATGGAGAAGCGAGCCCGCCCCTTCCTCGTGAACGAGCACGGCAACAGTGGTGCGAATGCGCAGGAAACGAATTTGATTCGAACCTTTTCGCAGCTTGCGACGAGCGGGGCAACCGACGAGTTTTGGCCGTCGATCTCGCTCAAAACACAAAAGGTCATGGATGCCTGTTTTGAATCGGCGCTGGCGGATGGAAAACCAGTACTCGTTCCAGCGCCTCAAGCCGGCTGCTAAACAAAGATCGCGCGGCAACTTGGGCTGCCTAACGCAAAAAAAACCCGCCGATTTTCGGCGGGTTGTTTCTCGAATTAGATTCGCGCTTCAGCGGTGATTCTGCGATAGTGATTGGTACTAATGACAGAGGCGAATTCCGAACAACACATTCTGCGCTCGGTAGTCGAATTCGCCAGCGGGAACCGGTGGCGTAGTCGGCGTCTCTTGATCGACTTGCAAGTCCTCCACGGCAAAGTATCGATATTCGACGAACACATCTGCTCTGCAGGTGACCGCCCTGGAAACACCGGCGATGAATTGGAAAGCGAAACCAGAGTCGTCGATTGTGTACGTGGTGGTTTGCGTGTCTAATTCCGCGTCCACAAAGCCGAAACCGGCGCCGGCGCCGGCGTATGGGTTGCACTTTCCGACTTGGCGACAACCTTCGACGATGAAGTTGGTCATGCCTGAATAGCACGTGATATCACCGTCCCAAGCTTGAGTCGTCGTGGTAAGGGTTTGAGGATTAAAGACGCTCCATTCTTCGCCTTCGTTATTGCGATAGGCAAATTCAACTTCGACGTTGAGCATCGGTCGGATCTTGCGGCCGAGCGATCCGCCGGCACAATAGCCGTCGTCAAACGACCCCGTCGTTTCAAAAGCTCCATTCGCGTTTTCGTAGTCTTCCAATTGAGTGAACCCGCTAAAGGACCTAAAGTAACTACAACAATCGGCGCATTGACGGCAATTGTCGTTGCAGCTGGCATTGCTTTGATTGCTTGCGTTGAAATACGAATGACCAGCGACTGGTCCGCTGCTGTCCTGTGGCATCGGTTGTGCGTAAGCGGCGTTCATGTCCGTCATGACCTGGGCCTGGGCCGTCATCGCGGACAACGCGAGAAATCCAAAGATTAAATATCTAACCATGAAAAAACTCCTTCGAAACGTCGCGTTTTCGGCGAGGAAATCGCTCGTGGCGATCAACTGAAATACGGATAAGACGTGGTTGCCTGCAGTCATTCGGTGCGGAATCACGTCCGAAAATTCGCTATCTTCCTTACCATCGGCACAATGGATCGATAAATTCGGAAGAGTAATTACATCCCGCACGGCTTGCCCTGATTAACAACTCAAGCACTGGCCAAGCCAGTGGCACACAATTGCTGTTTCAATGCATTGTGTGCCACGGGCTCTGCCCGTGTCTTTTTGTGCAAAGCCGCTGACGCCCTCCGCTCAGCTGTAAAATGGGAGAGGTCGGAAGACCTGCGTCGAGCGATTGCTACGTTAGCTTCGTGAGTCGGCCAAGGACGGACATGCCCTGTCCACCGCCTACACAAAGAGTGGCTAGTCCGAGTGCTCCGGGTTCGGCGCGCTCCGCAAGCCGATCGAGTAGCGTGATCAACAAGCGAAGGCCGCTTGCCCCAAGAGGGTGCCCAAGGGCAATCGCGCCGCCCCACGTGTTCACGCGTTCCATCGGCAGGCTAAGCAAATCGATTGAGGCAAGTACTTGGATTGCAAACGCCTCGTTCATTTCGATGGCTTGTAGTTCGGCTGGCGTGACGCCGCCGCGGTCCAGGACGATTTGCGTTGCGGCGACCGGTCCCAATCCCATCAGCTCCGGGGCGACGTGTGCAGCGGCGGCTTCGATGATTTCTAGGCCCCAGGGTAAACCGGATTGCATAGCAGATTCCCAATCGAGGATGAGGCCGCACGTGGCCCCGTCGGTTAGCGGCGAACTCGTGGCGGCGGTGACGACACCGGTCGGATCGAAGGCAGGTGCTAGGTTTTGCATTTTTTCCCGATCAACGGGGACGCGAATGAATTCGTCGCGCTCGATGAGATACGGGTGGATCTGCGCCCGGTAACGCCCCTTGTCGAATGCCGCCGCTGCGAGTTCATGGGATCGGGCCGCAAACGCTTCTTGCATTGAGCGGGTCAGGTGCGGGTATAGTCGCGCAACGTATTCGGCAGTGTCGCCGTTGGGTACGTACGCAAACGGATTGGTCTCACGGATCTGATCGGATTCAGAAAAATGTGCGCCGCGCCTTGGTATCCGGCTCATCGATTCGACTCCCGCCACCAAATAGCGCCGTCCCCATCCCGCGCGAATTCGGGAGGCGGCAATCGCCGCCGCCTCGAGCGAGCTGGCGCAGAGTCGATTGACGGTAACGCCCGGCGCGGTGCAGCCGAGACCAATGGCGAGCATTCGGGCGAGGTTGTATCCTTGCTCGCCCTCTGGATACGCGCAGCCCACAACAAAATCGTCGAGTGGGTCATGCCAAAGCGTTGGGTACTGGGTCCGATGACCGCGGAGCAATTTGATGGCAAGTTCGTCCGGGCGCGTGTTGGCGTACGCACCTTTTCCGGCGCGGCCGAACGGCGTGCGCAGGCCGGCGACCAACACAGCTCGATTCATGATTCCACCCTCGTTCGTGGCATTATGGCTTTGCCCTAAAATACCGATTGGCAGAAATGCCTATGCGAACAATGTTTGATCCGGCCCCAGGTTTTGGCGGACAATGCCTGTCGCCAACTTGAGCACGCTAAATTGTTGCCCGGTCGGCTCGAAAATTCCAAGTTCTGAAACGATTAAGTGAACTACGTTTTCGCCGGTCAACGGCAATTCGCAGCGGCGCATCAACTTGCATTGTCCAGACTTCGAAAAATGCGTCAGCATCACGATCACACGTTTCGCCCCGTTCACTAAATCCATCGCCCCGCCCATCCCAGTGACTTTCTTGCCGGGAATCATCCAATTAGCGAGGTTTCCCTCGACGTCGACCTCCATGCCGCCGAGGACGCTATTGTCGATATGTCCACCGCGGATCATTCCAAAGCTCAAGGCACTGTCAAAGAAACTTGCGCCTGATTGAATCGAGATCGTTTCCTTACCGGCGTTGATTAATGTCGCGGAAACGGTCTTGGGAGTTGGCCGACCGCTGACGCCGAGCACTCCATTTTCCGAGTGGATAAAGATTTGCTTGTCGCGCGGCATGCGTTCGGCGATGAGTGTCGGGATACCGATTCCCAAGTTAAGGCTGCTACCCTCGGCCAAGAGCGCGATGATTTCATCCGCCATTTGTTCCTTTGACCAGCCGCTAGACGCGTTGAAATTCGTTGCATTCATACGAATAGCGGACCTATTGTCGACGACGAGGCGGGCCAACCAGCTGATCCAGCCGAGTTACCAGCGTCCTTTGAGCGTCTATTGTTTGACGCCATGTTCCAACCGAACGCTAATCTTGTCCAGCGATTCTTTGGGCAGATTCGAATCGACCGCGTTGATCGCGCCGCGAACCATCGACAAACGACTCGATGAATCAGCCCATCGTTCCTGGGCAGTCGGGCTCAATCGGTGGAGCGGATCAAAATACACAAATAATTCGTTCGGCTTGACGTTGGGAGCCCGCCAGACCGAGATGCCGTTTTCTCGGTCGTAAAACTCGTACGAGGCGACATGACGTTTCCCGCCGCCCCCCGGCGCGTCGCATACAAACGTCGGCACATTAAATCCGGCCGTAACGCCGCGGACGTTTTTCTCCAATTCGACGCCCTCGGCAACGGTTGTTCGTAAATGTTCGCAGCCGGGGACCATGTCGTGAATGTAGACATAGTAGGGTTGAATATTGATATGCGAGAGACGCTTGGTCAGCTCGATCATAACGTCGGGATCATTGTTGACCCCTTCTTGCAAAACAGCTTGGTTTCGAACAATGACGCCCTCGGCAAATAGTCGATCCATCGCCATTTGACTCCAGCGCGTCATTTCCCGAGGCGACGAGAAATGGGTGTGAATAAAAACCTGTTTACCCATCGCGCGGCCTTGGCGGTGAATGTCGAGCAAAGCGTCGACCCATTCGTGGTCGGTGAGGATTTTCATCGGCAGAATTGCGATCCCTTTCGTCGCATAGCGGAGACGTCGAATGTGGGGAATCGCCAAGAGTTGTTCGCCAATGTGCTGGATGTACTTGGCGGGAAGGTTGTACGCATCGCCTCCGGAAATAACCACGTCCTCGATCTCGGGATTTTCGCGAATATACTGAAACGCGGGTTCCCATTTCTCTGGGTTGGCGCCGTAGGTGTGCTTTTCGACGACATCGGTCGATCCTCCGATGATCCGACTGCGCGTGCAATAACTGCAATAGACCGGGCACGTCGTCAGCGGCAGGAAGAGGACTTTGTCGATGTAACGATGGGTGAGCATCGAAACGGGGGAGTCGACGTCTTCGTACAGCGAGTCGGCCAAATAATAGGGATGATCGGGCAGCATTTGCGACGCGATGGGCAAAAATTGCTTGCGGAGGGGGTCCTCGGCCGGATGCTGCCAATCAATCAGGGCAAATACATAGGGCGTAATTCGAACGTTCATCGTGGCGATATGAATGCCCTGTTCGATGTCCTTCAAAAAAGCATCGCAAATCCGATCACCCAAAAGCGACTTGACTTGTTTGAGTCGCTGGATCGAATTTTTGGATTGCCATTGATGATCGCCAAACTGCTCGCGCGTAACATCCTCCCATCCGGGAATCGATCGCCAAAACTCGTCGTCGCGAAATTGTCGATGGGACAATTCGACCGCTTGATGGCTGGGTTTATCGAGCATGACAACACATTGCGAAATAGAGAGGGCCGTGATCGCAAGCGGCCGACGTGTCCACAAAGAGATCGCACCATTTTAGCTCAAGCGGGCCCATCAGAACAGATCGACGTGTCGCGGCAACGGGGCCAAACAAAAACGGCCAAGGACCTGATAAATCCTCGGCCGTGCAAAGACAATATTTTGACCGCATTTCAGACTCTTACGAAATGCGTTCGAAAAAACCCAATCGCACTAACCATTCACGTCCAAATACCAGGCGAAGCTGGCATCGGCGCTCCCGCCGTCTAAGACTCGCTTTTGTGCGTTATCGATCCCCTTGTACGCGGCAGGGTTGACGCGTTCGCGAACCTCAGCCAGAACTTCGACCGCGTTCGCACTACCTTGGACCGATTCCCTTTCCGCGACGATGGCAAAGGCTTGAGGCGTCGACGGTGATGATGCAACGCTGATTGTCGATATCTGCGAATCGGCTAACGCGGCACCCCCGCTATCGTCATTGAGAATCGTCCCGACACCTTGGTTGTCCGAAATGGCCGCTCCGGAGGCGCCCGAGAGGTTGACAAAGAATGTCTCGTTGGCCTCGGACAAATTGTTATTTCTCAAAGTTATGGAAATAGACTTGGTCGTTTGACCAGCGGTAAAGGTCAGCGTTCCATTTTGGTGGACAAAGTCGCTATTCTTGCTGTTCCCGCCTTTCGCAGTGCCGTTCGAGGTTGCGTAATTAACCGTCACGGTGGATCCACTCGGCGAGGAGAGCGTAACCGTAAAGACAATCGGTCCCTGATTTTCAAAGGCCGAAGCGTTGTTGATCGACAACGTACCCGCACTAGACACATCGTCGTTGACGATCGTCCCGATTCCGGTCGAGTCGCTGATCGTCGCGTTGGAAGCGCCCGACAAAACGACAGTAAACGTTTCGTTAGGTTCGACGTTTGTATCGCCCTGCACCTGAACTGCAACGGTCTTGGAAACTTCGCCCGGCGCAAAGGTCACGACACCGCCGCCGCCCGTGAAGTCACTTCCGGCGAGTGCGGAACCATCGGCGGTGGTGAAGTTCACCGTGACCGTGTTCAAGGACGCCGCAGACAAAGTGACGACAAAGTTCGCCGAAACCGAACCGCTATTTCCCTCGGTCACGGAAACGTCGGAGATGGACAGGCCAGGCAAGGCTGCCGGAGCTCCCATCAATTTGCTAACGTCAAGTCGCCCGCCAGTAACGGTGATCCCGGCTAACGACGAAGTCGCCGTGGTATTGCTCAGCAAGGCGTTTCGCATTTGCAACGCCGTAGCACCCGGATGGGCGGCCGCGTACAACGCGATGGCGCCGGCGACATGCGGCGTTGCCATCGACGTGCCGCTATATGCCCCGTAAGTGCTGGTGGGAAGAGTAGAATAAATCGTTGAACCGGGAGCACCGAGGTCGACTGTCGTGGCCCCGTAACTGGAGAACGACGATCGCGTTCCGCTGCTCGTGATCGAAGCCACGGCGATCACTGCGTCGTAGCCTGCTCCTGCCGTGGTGTCGTAATTCGAAGGATAAAAAGCAGCCGCGTCATTGTTGGACCCCGAATTGCCGGCTGCCGCAATGAACAAGATTCCTTGGTTGGCCGCTCGGGTAATCGCATCGAGCAGCGATTGCGAGAATCCACCGCCGCCCCACGAATTATTCGTGGCCACGATATTCAATCCATGCCGCGTCTTCAAGTCAGTCAAATAATCCAGCGCCTGCACGGCTCCGGAAGTAGATCCGCCGCTCGCGCCAAGAAACTTGGTCGAGATCATCGTGACGTTCCAGTTCACCCCAGCGACGCCGGCGCCGTTGCCGCCTTTGCCGCCAATCGTACCAGCCACGTGAGTCGCGTGATCGTCGCCCGTTCCGTCGTAGACCGTCCGGTCGTTGCTAAAGAAATCCCATCCTTGCGAGTCATCGATTCGGCCATTGCCGTCGTTGTCAACTCCGTCAATTGGATCGAACGGATTGGTCCAGACGTTCGCGGCCAAATCGGGGTGCGTATATTGAATGCCTTCGTCGATCACGCCGATATACACGGAATTTGACCCAAGGAATCCGTTGTTCCATGCTTCTTCAGCTTGGGATCCATATTGGTTAGTGGTGCCGGCGGGTCCGACGGCCGCGGGGGAATCGTCGCTGTACATTCCCCACAAGTTGCTGTTGAGGTAATGCGTGTCGTTACTGACATCGGAGGGGGTGTACACCCAATTGGGTTCGGCGTATCTCACGCCGGGGGATTTGCTCAACCGTTCCATTGCATCGGGCAACGAAACTCCCTTGCCGAGAGCAATGCGTTCCATGACGCCTTGACCGCAGGCTTTCATGGTATTGGTGTGAATCTGTTCGAGCAGATTTCCGGCGACTTGCGCCCGAGCGTTCGTTCGGGTTGCCGAGTCAACGCTGGTGTCGTACTGAATTAAAACTTCGCCCGGGATAAAAGTCGAAAGCATCGAGCGATCTTCAAGCGGTTCGAACAGAAATTGATCCGCGCGAACTAGGGCTGATCTATTACGCCCACCGAAGCTTGACCACGAACGATGAGAAACGCGAGGTTTGCGCCGTGCCATGAAAGACTCCCCACGAAAATGTGCCGATTGGTAATGAATAACCGACGCCATGCGTAGGACGAGGGAAGTCCGCACGGTCGACTGCTCAGTATACGTAATGAAACCTACACTTCAAGGTCGCCTTCATTCCGGCGGAGGCCTGACTCCGGTTGTTGAATGCACGTCGTGACGAAATCCTCCTTCCGTGGAAGATGGATTCCGGGTCTCAGCCCGGAATGACGTTAGAATCAAAGATAGGAATCTCGATTTCGTTGCGATAATCGGTCCCCTGGAAAATCCGTTGGACAAAGAGACCGGGTAGGTGCACGTCCTCCGGGAGAATCGCGCCCAGCGGCACGAGTTCTTCAACTTCCACAATTGTTGTTTTTGCGGCGGTCGCCATTAAAGGAGAAAAATTGCGGGCTGACTCCTTGAACCAGAGGTTGCCGTATTCATCTCCGCGCTGAGCTTTGATGATCGCGAAATCGGCTTCCAGCGGAAGTTCCAAGAGGCAGGGCCGATCGAAGATCCGAACGTCTTTTCCTTCTGCGACGAGAGTCCCGACTCCGGTCGGCGTATAAAAGCCGCGAATACCCATTCCCGCCGCGCGAATGCGTTCGGAAAATGTTCCTTGAGGAACGAGTTCCACAGCAACTTGGCCGCCAAGCATTTGTTCCTCCAAATCCGGGTTTCCGCCGACGTAACTGCATACGGCACTTGCAATCTGCCGGTTCTTCAACAGGATGGCTAGGCCCCGGCCTGAGTTTCCAATGTTATTGGAGATGACGCGCAAATTTTTGATTCCCTTGCGTGCCAATTCATCGATGCAGTTTTCGGGGATCCCACATAAACCAAAACCGCCGCTCATCAGGGTGATGCCATCGACGAGGTCCACAAGCGCTTCGCGGGCATTGGCTTTTACTTTTGACGTTTTGGCCATGAGGGACTCTCGAAATTGCGGTGATATTCTTCTATGTCTTTGGTGGCTCGACTCTCCGCGTCGAGATTACCGGCGCTCGGCGTAGGACCTCATTCTGAAAACGTGCCCCGGCATCGTATTCGCTCGGTCCGCCCCGCGTCAACTTCGAGTGTCAATGGACTCGCGGCCATAGTTCTTTTGAAACGCGGCAATTACACTGGAACGGTGTGCGATGCGAAATATCAGCTGGGCGACCGAGAAGTCTCAATCGGTGATTCATGAAAGTCAAATGCACTTGCGGAAAAGAGTACGACGTCCATGAGAAGTTGATTGGGAAGGCGGTTCGCTGCCAAAAGTGTGCTCGCAGCTTTGTGGTGCCTGTTCCCAAGGAACCGCCGCGCCAAGCGACGTTGCAAATGACGACCGCGACAAGTGCTCCAATGCGGGTGACCCAGCCGCAGTCACCACAGCCCAACCCAGCTGCGGGTCCGCAAGCCACGCAATGGGTCGCCGGGCCGGTTCCAAATGCCGACCCCAAGGAACGCGCCGAACGCGAGCAGGAGATTCTTTCGCAATACGTTCCCTATAAGCCAAAGCCGGGCGAGAAACTTCACGGCAAGGCCCTCGCCCAAGCAAATCTACGGGCCTCTCGCGGCGGACGCATGTCGGTCGCCTGGCGATGGATTGGCGGAGGTGTTTTGTGGCTCGTAATCGGAGCGGTTGCCTTTTTCCAATTGGAACTGGAGGATTCGGGAGCGGCGGAACCAGGTCGCCGCCGCGGCATTGTTGGCTTGCTTTACATGATTGGCGGCAAATGGACGGTGGTGATCGGCTTGGCGGTAATCGCGCTGGTTTTCATCTCCTATGGAATCCTGTATTGGAGGGGCGTCGTCGGAAAAAAGGACAACGCATGACCGTTCGTCGTGAAGTCATAGCCTCCTGAAGTCTTGTAGCAGAACTCGCCACAGTTCCGGTCCCTAAGCCGCGCGCCCCCAACGTCTGGCGACTTCGGCTACATTCGCCTTACGCGGCCTCACTTTTTGGGGCGGCCGTGTTCGTCATAGCGGACTGCAGAAAAGTAGGTGATCGAGAAGATGCTGATGGGAATCGCGGCGAGAAACGCAATATCCACCAACCAGGCGCAGACAAGCGCAACCAACAAGAATGCAACCCAGAATATCCAAGTATCACGGAGCAGTCCCAAAATTCGTTGCATGGTTGTGACGGAACTTGACTAGCGGTGAAAATTACGCGTGACCTCAACGGAGTCAGATTGACGGCGCACAAAAACTGTTTCATTCCGCATGATCTATTTGGGCGATCCATATACGTCGACGGTTGAGGAGTTTTGGGGGGTCGGCTGCAAGCAAGATTCCACGGCCGACATCGCCTCTTGCAGTCGCGATTCGTCGGCAATCAAGGGCGGTGCTAGGACCAGCATATTCTGTTTGGAGAATGCGTAAACGTCGCGGGAAATCAAATCAGTCCAGGTTGGCGCGGGCGATTTCAATTGAATCGCGGCCAGCAGCCCTCGAAAACGAACATCTTCGACGAAGGAATTTTTCCGCAGCGACTCCAACCATTTTCCGAATCGATGCTCGAGGCTTTTCTTGTGGCTTTGAAAATCTTCGTCGGCCAAAATGTCGAGCACGGCGTCCAGAGCGGCCAAACCCAGCGGATGGGCGTAACTGGTCAAGCCGCACACAAAGACCTCGCGATCATAGCGCCTGGCGACGCGATCCGACGCCCAAACGGCTCCAAACGGGACGTACCCGCCCGTGATCGCCTTGGACAAGCAAACCAGATCGGGACGGACGGGGAATTGGTGAATGCCGAAATCAGGACCCGTTCGACCAAAGCCACAGAGGACTTCGTCGCTGATCAACAAGATTCCAAACTCATCGCAGAGCGATTGAATCGCGTCCCACCAACTTTGCGTCGGGATGATGACCCCGTTGGCTCCGGTAATCGTCTCCAAAATAACGGCCGCAATTTTGTGGGGTCCGGTGTTCTCGATGATGCGGCGAGTCTCTCGGCCAGTCGGGTCATCGCCGGGTTCTGGAATGCGAACGGTCGCTTCGGCAAATGTCAAATGGGCATCACTGCGCCAATCGCCGGAGACGCTCATTGCGCCAAGGCTTGCGCCGTGATAACTTCGCTTGCGGGCAAGCACGATCGGCTTACCGGTCCAGTGCCGGGCAATTTTCAAGGCATTTTCCACCGCCTCGGCGCCGCTCACCGTGTAGAAGATCTTGCCGCCTCCTAAATTCAACCGATCGAGGAGTCGATCGGTCACACGTTCCTTCAACTCGAAAGTCGCTTTCGGCGACGCGATCGTCATGCAATCCAATTGTCGCTTGATGCGCTCAATAATCCTCGCATTGGAATGACCGAAGCTGGCTTGGAAACTGGTGGATAAGAAATCGAATATTCGGCGGCCGTCGCGCAAAATGAATTGGTCCTCGTGGGCCCGGTCCACGTCCAACGTTGACGCATCGAGTTGTTTCGACCAAGTCAAAAAATAGTTTCTATTCACGTCAGTTTATCCCAAGCGGAATCTTAAAATTCGAATCCTGAGTGTTTTCATCAGCCGCATCGCGCTAGGCTGTATTTCTAATTGCCAACACCGCTCAATGTACCGTGCGTCGCCATTGACAGAACTTTCACGTCTTGGCATCCATGCCGAATGGATTCCGGGTCTCAGCCCGGAATGACGTAGATTCGTCGATTGGAACCTATTAAGAAACAAAGCCTAAGTCAAAGTCGCGGCGAACGAAATTGTCGTCGTACAACGCGTCGCCGCGCCACATCGAAACTTTTCCGCACTCCAGGTCGCCTATAGCGCCGCCGCATGTCACTGCGGGGTCTTGCGCCCCGGTCTGGTAATTCGAACAGATGGCTTGCGGATAGTTTTCATGATCGTTGAGCAATTGGTAGACGTCGTCAAAGGAATGCACGTGACCGATTTTCTTTTCCAGCAATCCAAAACGAATATGGGTGGTGGAGTTGATGGCAGCCGGCATTTCTCGCATCTTCGTCAGCGGGACGAGACAATGGTTGGTGTGAAACAGATGACCGCGGTCGGGAAGGTTGATTCGCGATACCCGTTCGGCCAGATCGGGCATGACTTCCCAGAACTCGGCTTCCTGTGTCGAGGCCAGTAGGTACGAGTGTCCTGAAGTAACCGGAGCCGAGACCAATAGTTTTCGCTGAGCAGCGACGCCGTTCTGCCGGAGCAACTTGCGAATTAGAACTGGCCAAATCACGCCCGGCCGCGCACCGGACGTGTTGATGTTGTTGACTCCTACGGCCAGTCCTCGCCCGGAGTAGCCCATGAGCCCAACGCAGCCAACGAGCGAAAAAATGATTTGACGATCCTCGATTTGCTCCGCTTGAATCTGGAGGCAACAGGCGTACTGTTTCGCGGAAGAATGCATATCCCACGTCTGCGCGGCGATCGGTCGTTGGCGGTTGACATAGACCACCGAACAGCCCTGGTCGGGCACTTGGATGTCTCGAAAGTCGGTGTAATTATTGAGGACAATCAGGTCTTCGAGCGGCCGCCGAGCGCCGTCTGCGATTCCCGAAATCTCCTCAGAGGTGGCAGGGTCAAATCTCAGAGTTTCAGCCCATTGTTCCGCGGCGAGCGACGCAATATTCAGGGTCGAAAGCCCAGGATTCTTTTGCCGCATCAAATCCCTCCGAATTTCCACTAATTCTCCGATTGCCTCGCGAAACGACTCGCCGTGGAGGAGGCCGTGCTGCCGATCGGGAATTCCCGCCGGGTACTCAATCAAGGGAAATCCAACATCGATCATGGCATTTTGTTCGAGATCGGGCCGAGGGGCTTGTCGAGTTCCGCCAAGCGGCGGTTTTCAAACTCAATGACGACGGGCCGTTCGGCGATTTTTGGGTTCACGTGGGGGCGGCGTTGGATCAGGAGCTGCTGAGCTTCTTGTCGACTCATTCCACGGGCCGCGATCAGCCAACACAGGGCGACGGTGGCGCTCCTGCCACGTCCGGCTTTGCAATGCACGTAAACTCTACCACCCTGTGCGAGCTGGTTTTCGATGAATTTTACCGCATTTTCCACGTCTGCCAACTTTGGATGCGTGAAGTCTACGGTCGGGATGCGGAATTGGCGAATACCAAATCTTTGGTAAGTGGACTCCGGACCGGATGCCTCTTCGCACGTGTTGACGACCGCAGTCACGCCGGACTCTGCCAATTTCGGTACATCGGAGGCAAACGGCAGAGCGCCCAACAGGAGGTTCGGCTCAATTTCGTTCCACCAATGGCGAAGCTTGAGGACGCGCCCGAGCAACACGTTCCAGAGGAGCGTTGGGACGAACAACAGACGCGCTTTGAGCAGGTCGAACATCCGCGTTTCGTCATCGCCGGCGCGAAGGGAATCGTCGGCGGAAAATTTCCCCAAACGTTAGCAAAAAGGGCAAAAAGGTTGTACACGAACCGCCCCGATTTGGATATGATACTTCACCATTCCCAATCATTTTTTCTTGCCCTATCTCTGTTCAAAACACGAGTGAGGATCGATGGAACAACCCTCGAAGTGGTCGAGTGCCGATAGCGCCAGCCTGTATGGAATTGAGCGCTGGAGCAACGGTTTTTTCTCCATCCACGAATCCGGCGACATGCTGATTCATCCCACTGGAGAACCCGACGTCGCGTGGAATTTGGAACAGTTCCTGGCGGCGAATCTGGATGACGATGTCAAGCCTCCCATGATGCTGCGATTGCCCTCGATCATCGAATGCCGCATCAAAGAGTTGAACGAGGCGTTCCGCACCGCGATTGACGAATACGACTACCGGGCCAAATATCGATCGATTTACCCGGTGAAAGTCAATCCGCATCGCCAAGTCATTTCGGCGGTGCAAAAATATGGGCGCGAGTACAATATCGGCTTGGAAGCAGGAACCAAAGCCGAGCTGATGGCCATTTTGATCATGGTGGAGAATGGCACGCCGATTCTGTGCAATGGTTTTAAAGACTCAATGATGATCGAGTTGGCGATCCGCGCAGCGCAATTAGGGCGCGATATCACGGTGGTCATCGAAAAGCCCAATGAAATCGATTTGATTGCGGATTGCGTGCGGCGTTTAGGAACTTGTCCCAAACTAGGTATTCGCGTCAAACTGGCCGCTCAGGCCAATGGGCGCTGGGCCCAATCGGGCGGCTATCGCTCCAAATTTGGATTGACGGTAAACGAGCTGCTCGAGGGAATCGAGCGAATGCGGCACTTCAAGCTACTCGATTCGTTGTACCTCTTGCATTTTCATCCAGGAAGCCAAATCAACGACGTGCGCAAGATCAAATCGTCGTTGATCGAAGCGACTCGAGTCTACGCCGACTTGGTGCAACAAGGGGTTCGCTTGACGACGCTCGACGTCGGCGGTGGCTTGGCGGTGGACTACACCGGAAACCAGAACACCGAAGCTTCCAGTATGAACTACACGTTGCGTGAATACGCCAATGACGTTGTTTACTACATTCAAATGGTGTGCGATCAGGCTGGCATTCAACACCCCAATATCCTCTCGGAGAGCGGTCGGGCCCTGGTGGCCCACCACGCGATCTTACTGGTTCCAACCATCGGTGTGAGCCAGCGGCCAGCCATCCACACGCTCGAAAAACACGAATGGGAAAAATGCAAATCGATCCCGCCGCTGATGGAATTGGCGGGGATGTTGGATGAATTGAATGAAAACAACTTGATGGAGAGTTTTCACGACGGCCAACAAGCCGTGGAGATGGTGCAACAATTGTTTGCCAACGGGATGCTGACGTTGTCCGGCCGGGCTTTGGCCGAGAATCTATTCTGGACTTTGTGCGGGCGAATCTGCGACTTCCTCGACGACCTGGAGTTTGTGCCCAAGGAATTGGCCGAATTGCGCGAGCGATTCCCCGATACCTATTTCTTGAATTTTTCGCTCTTTCAAAGCATCCCCGACCAATGGGCGATCGATCAACAATTCCCGATCATGCCGATTCACCGATTGGAGCAGCGTCCCAATCGCTTGGGCGTCATGGGCGACATCACTTGTGACTCCGACGGAGCGATCAATTGTTTCATTGGTGAAGGTGGGACTCGCCGTGCCCTCCCGCTGCACGAAGTCGACGAATCGCAACCGTATTGGCTGGCCATTTTCTTGGTCGGCGCGTATCAAGAAATGTTGGGGGATTGCCACAATTTGTTAGGCGAAGTTCACGTCGTGACCATCGATAACGAACACGGTCGACCGGTCTTGACCGAAGTCCAATTGGGTGCGACCGTGTCCGACGTTTTGAAAACGGCCGATCACATGCCCGACATCGTGCGCGAATCGATCGCTCGGCATATCGACAACGCCTACGATCGCCGCTTGATTCGACCCGAGTTGCGGGCCGACATCGAGGAGTTTATGGAACGCATGATCAACGATTATTGCTACCTCAGTCGCAACTCGGCCGCCGGCGATTCACCGGTCAAGAACGGACTCAGTGGCCAAATGGTCGGTGCCCGCGGCTAAAATTTGTGGCACGCCGCTCCGCGTCGTGTCTCCCTAATTATGGACATTGGAACATCACCCATTCGCGACGCGAGACCGTCGTGAATTTATTCGTCGGACGGCCTTTCCAGGCCGTCGATCGACTGGAAAACGGCGGCCCACAAAGGCCGCCCTCCGTCCGATAAGGAATAAATTCACAGTCTCGGAGCGTCGCGCCAAACCAGGGCCTGGACATGAATTCGTTGGAATCGCTGATCGGCTCAGGCACGAAATTGTGGCTGGATTCGATCGACCCCGACCTGATCGCGGTCAATAAACAATGGGGCGCAACCGGCGCGACTTCAAATCCCATTATCGTTCACGATTTGATCCGCACTGGGCGTTTCGATCCCGATATTGAGCCCTTGGTTTACGAGGGGCTAGAGTCATCGCCGATCGCCTGGCGGATGACCGATCAATTGGTTCGCCGAGCTCAAGAACAGTTCCTCGACGTATGGGAGAGAACCCATGGGAACGACGGCTATGTGAGTTTCGAGCTCGATTCGCTGATCGAAGACCCCGGCGTCCAGTTGGACCATAACATTCGGGTCGGTCGCTATATCGACGAGGGCTTGCATTGGTCCGAGGGTCATCCCAATCGCATGATCAAAGTCCCTGCGACCGTTGCGGGCATTGACGCACTCGAAGAACTTGCCGCCCAGGGCGTGCCCCTCAATGTGACGCTGATCTTTTCGCAGCGTCAATACGAGGCCGCTCGCGACGCGATTTGGCGCGGGGCTCAGCGACTGGGTTCACGAGCGAGCTTTAAATCGGTGTATAGCATTTTCGTTTCTCGGATTGACGCATATACCGACCAGCATTGCCAGCAATTAGCGGCGGCAGCCCAAGGATTGGTTGGCATCGTGAATGCCAAACGGATCTGGGCGCTCAATCAAGCCTTTTGGGCGGACAAACAACTGCCGCTTTCTCAGGAGATCGTCTTCGCCAGTACGGGAATCAAGAAAGCGGCCGATCCTGCTTGGAAATATGTTGCCGCATTGGCCGGAAGCGACATCCAAACCAATCCGCCGGCGACAAACGACGCAGTCTTGAAGAGTCACCAAATCTTTCGGCCGACGTTACGGGAGCTGCCAACAGCCGCCATTCTGAACGAGATCGACCGGATCGTCGACTTCAAGCATTTGGAAGCCACGCTGATGCGCGAGGGCATCGAGAAATTCGTTTCTCCCCAAGTTGCCTTGCGACATTTGATCGACAGTAAGCGGCTCCAATTCGTCGGGCACTAAGTCGATTAGCTTTTGGGCGGCGCATCGAAAACGATGGCGCCGAGCACGCGCGCGTGGTTTTCCGCCAAGAGCTTCATCGCCGATTGGGCATCTCGTTTGGTGGTTTGATTGAGCCCAACCAACACATAGGTCCCATCGCAGCAAACCGCAAAGCGACGAGTGACCAGTTGTTTCACACAGCCGCCGTTGACGAACACATACGTGAAGTCTCGCTGCCAATCAGCATTCAACGCGAGAAGTGTCTCGCTGGCAACTCGTCTCATGGGGACTTCCGTGATCCCACAGGGGAGAACGAAGAGTTGCGATTCCTGGGTTTCGATCACAAGATCCTTCCAGGACCGGTTCTCGGCGATGACTTCCGCGAGGCCGATTGCGGCGCCCGCACTTTGCTTGACGGGTCCGATGTTCGTTTCCCAATTTGCGTCGACCAGCAACACGCGACAGCCGGTCAATCGAGCGACACAAGCGGCAACCCGCGCGGTCGAACGGTTTGTCGACAACTCTGGATCTGCCGACGAGACCATGAGCGTTGCCGGTGCAATCGAGGGAAACTGCCCAAGAATCCGCCGGGAAAGTTCCACGATAGGTCGATCATTGGCCAGACTGTCGACGCTATACCACCACGCCTCGGAACCGGATTGTGGAGACTCTGACGATGCGCTGCGCCGCTCGGATGCTTGCCGCGCGCCCGACATTGGCTTGGCTTCGGTGGAAGTCGCCGAGTCCAACGATGTTGTCGGGACATTCGCCGAAGCAATGCCCGGATTTGCCCCTGGGGGGTTAGGAGAGCCGCCATCGGTTGAAAGATCAGCCCGGACGGCCCGTTCATCCATGGGGATTGGCGTAATCGCTGGATCTCGTTCTAGAGCGGTGCATGAGTCGACCGGTCGCAGGACCGAAACATCGGGTATGGAAACAACGACAATCTCCGGGGAACGCGACGCTGAGTCCGCGGTTGCCGCGCCACGCAATTGGTTTACGTGCTGCTGCGACGTTTGCGCGGATGCAAAGTTCATTTCGCGAACCTCGCGCTTGGTTGCGTCACATGCATCGCCGTCCTTGGCCATGAGGTCACTTTCGAGTTGAAGGTTGTTGCGGATTGTCGCCGCCGCGCAACTGTTGAAATAAGCGACCGTAATCCATGCGGACCGCTTGCCCGCGGCTCACACTTACCCCACCCAAATCCGGGGGCGACGTGCGTACGGCCTCCAGCGATGAAGTGCTCTGCGAGACGACGAGCATGTCACGATCGTCTTGGGTCGCGATGTCAGGGTGTTTCACGCAGAATTCATCGATGAAATTATCACACGGAAATTGATACGCCTGGTGGTCGACAATGGGGCATTCGATCGCTGGCGTGGCGGCCGCGTCGACGTCGTTGAGCGTAGCTTGAAAAGTTTGCGGCCGCGCGACGATCGAGTCGTTACGATCAAACCCTTCGATCGCCGGCGCGAGCGGGAGTGCGTTCGATATCTCGATTTTGATTTGTTGCAAATGCTGCTCCAAACGCGACACGTCGTTTTCGGTCATTTGGGTGGCACTTCGATTCTGTCGAGCCGCCAACTGAGCATAGTTGTCGAGAATGGACACTTCCTCGGCAAAGGGTTCAGCAAACGGGTTGTACGCCGCGGTTTGGCTGTCGTCCGGCGTCGTATCCGAAGCCCGCACTTCGGGCTCGGTCGGCAACGAGTCGTCTTCCAGCGAATCGGAGTATAGATGGGCCAACGAATCCACCATCTTCGAAAACGTATCGGCCGATTGGGCAATCGCTTCGGTGATGGCAGTTTCGGGAATCGCCGCGGTCATTTCGGGAGTCGGCGGGGCGGACGGCGGTTGCTTAGCGAAAGTCGCGTCCCCAATTTGCCCATATTCAACGACATCCCAAACGCCGCTGGTGCCATTTTCCGGTAACGGCGGTTTGGATTCGAGGGCGGGAATCCACATGCTTGCCGGCAAACGCTGAATGTCGGAAAAAGCCTCGGCGATAATCTCGCCGCTAACAGTAGTTTGACCACAACTTGCGGCGAGAATCAGCGCATAATCACAGATCTGATTTATCGTTCGTGGGTTCCCTTCGCAGAGTTGCGCCACGGCGGCAATCGCGGAATTTTGAAAGATGTCCTGGTCGGGGCATCCGGCACGAACAATTTGATGGCGAATATACGGTTCGACTTCGTCCCGGCGTAAGCATTGCAAGTAACATCGCGCGGCAATTCGTTGATTGAGCGACTCCAGTTGTGGATGCGTTAGCTTCTCCTCAAGGGATTGCGTGCCGGCGATGACGAGTCTCACTCGCGGCTGGCCGTCCCGGACAAAATTTGTGATCATCCGCAATTCATCGAGCAGGCGATACGGAAGCGTGTAGGCGTCGTCCACGAGCAATAATACGCCGTTGGGGCATTGCGCCGTCGGCTTGAGATAATCGATCAAGGCCAGCCGCAATTCGCCCTCGGACATTTCACGATACGGTTGCCCTAATTCAAAGAGGATGTTTTGCAACAAATCATGCCGCCGGCTCATGCGGGTACAGGCCATCACATTGACGATGCGAAATTGGTGTTGGTAGTCGCGTTGCAGCACGGCCATGAGTTGCGATTTTCCCCAGCCCGACTGACCAAATAAAGTCGCCGGCCCCGAGGCCCGGTCGATGCACATTTTGATCGTTTCCAGCGCCGTGTCGATCGAACTGGCGGGAAAGTAATGCTCCGCCGAGGGGATGCTGCAGAATGGGCGACTGCGGAATTGGAACTGCTTTTCGTACATTTTCGCGTTCTTTGCCCCAGCGAACGGAACGGTCGGAATCCTCAACCAACGATCATCCAAAACCAACTCGATAGAGCGAGCAAAGGATTCGTCAATGCGAGCGCAAACATCTGGGGCTTGATGGCGCAGGAAGCGAACAGCACAAAGCCGACTGCAATCAAAGCGTATTCAGCGGTTCGGACCGACCGGGCAGACCAACGTTCCGAGCGAGATGGCAGACTCGCAGTCGAGCTGGCCGGCAATTCGCCGATAACGTTCAAGTGCATGGCGCGAGCGACATCGCCCATCGACTTAAGCTGCATTCGATCGCTGACCGGGTTGTAATGCATCGCTACGAGCGCCCCGATCAAACAGGGGATGATCAGCAACCACAGCGGCGTTGCCCCGGTGGTCGCGAGCACCGTGGGAGATGTCGAATAGCGAACGGACGACAGATTTGCGAACGATTGCGCGGCGGTTTGGAAGCGACTAGTCAGCGTCGCGTCAACATCGTGCTTCAAGTCATGCACGGATTCGGCATTAGTTTTCAATTGCGTAGCGATCGCACCAATCCGACTGAGGTCGATCGTTGCAAAAGCCTCGGACCATTGGATTTTAGAGGGAGATTCCGCGACGGTTTTGGCCGACGCTTGATAAAAGCGATTCTTTATTACGTCTAAAGAGTCGGTGGTCGGCGCGGCACCAATTTGCACGGGCCGATAGTTCGGGTCGCTCAGAATTGCAGTGCGCAACCCTTCGATTTGCTGTTGAACCTGAACCATTTGCGGGTGCGAATCATCGAGCTTTTGATTTTCCTTCAGTTCGGCCTTTAGTTTTTCAAGATTCTGCAGTTGATCAGACAACGATTCAGCTTCGCCATTCGAAACGTGGAGCTTTAACTCCGCGATCGATTCGTTGATTTGGGCAACTTCAGCGCGAATTTGTTCCGCCAGATTGATTTGCTTGGACATGTCCAAGTGTTCGTTGTTTGCTTTCATCAACTGAGCGATCGCGAGGCGGTCGGAGTTCCGTGGAACTTCTAGAGCCAGGAGATTGGCCAATTGGTTGACAAATTCCTGTTCGTCCGAAGTCCCTTTTCCCTGGAATGAAATAGCCAATCGGAGACCATCGTCTCGTTTTTCCTGAGAAATACTCAAACGTCGTCGAATATCGCTGACGTCGTCAGTACCCAGCGCCAAGCCCGATCGCGCGATTCCGATAGGCGCAGTGCCAAGGTTATCGCGGATTTGACCAAGCGTATTTGGCTGCGTGACCTCACTCACGACGGACCGCAGCAGCGACAGGAGTTCATCGCTTGAGAGTTGACGCTGTGGATTCAGCGCGTATTGGATCTGCGCGGTCGACTGAAATTTGAGTGCTTCACGACGGGCGAGCGGAGACAACAGCGTGAAAGCGGATAACCAGACAACCATGAACGCGTAGAGCAATCGCCAGGAGAAAAGTTTCTTTGGTTTGGCGTGTGTAGGGTTCATGTGAGATCGGCCGTCGAAAGTCGGTTCTGCCGACCAAGCACAGCACGAGCGCGCAATCGCTAGTAACGGCAGTAGTTTAGGAAATCGACCCGCTGCCAGATCTTCTTTAGTAAAACGTAACGGTCGGGCGGAATGAGCTGATTTCATCGGCCGGAAGCCGACGATTTCAGACGGTGGCCGATATTTGGCTCAAGAATGGATCGCCGCGGTACGAGACGTTGCTCGCAGCGAGTCGCCGGCGTTTGGCATCAATCGACTTTGCCTGCATCGCCCATCGGCTCGACTAAGTTCTCGACCGATGTTTTGCGCAAGTGGGGTCGCGGCGCCAGCGACTTGGTTTCTACGACCGTTTCAAAGATTCCCTCTTGGGTGACCTCGCCGCGCTGGTTGATCAGACTGCGGTGCCAAAGAACTCGACCATAGCGTCGCCCGCTGATCGACTTATCTCGGACCTCCGTTTTGACGTGGACGGTATCGCCGAAGGCGAGCGGCTTGAGAAAGGTCCATTGCTGGATTGAGAGAAACGCAACTGTTTTCATATTGGGACTTTGGCTCCCCAAGCCGGCGACCCAGGAGAGCCCCAACAGGCCGTGGGCGATCCGTCGACCGAAATGCGTTCCCGACGCAAAGTGTTGATCGACGTGAAGCGGATTAAAGTCGCCGGTGATCCCAGCAAAATTGATGACATCCGTCTCGGTTATTGTGCGCGACGGACTGATCCAGTACTGGCCAATTTCAATTTCCTCAAAAAACAAAGCGTTGGACATCGTGTCGGCCAATCCGTTTCCTGGAGGGAAATTGCCACACCGGCGGCCGCCCAAGCGACCCCAGCGGCGGCATGGTCAGCATGCCAGGGTAGGCGTCCGCGGATTCGAGTTTCTCGGCAAATCGGGGCGATAGGATTCGAACCTACGGCCTCCTGCTCCCAAAGCAGGCGCTCTAATCCAGGCTGAGCTACGCCCCGATAGTAAGGTGTCTAATGCTACCGGCAAAGGAAATGAATCGCAATTGGGTCTCGTTAGGCAACCCGGGATGTAGCCGACTTGCCGCATAGGAACCGGTGCAGTCGCTCGAACTCCTCGCCGTTGGGGAAATGAATCATGATCTTGCCGCGGCCACTAGGGGATTGACGGATATCAATTTTTGCTCCCAGACTCTGTTTCAACTGTTGTTCTAAGGACTCCACTTGCTGGCTCTTGGTTCGCCGACGGCGGCGTTTTCCGTCCGCGTTTCGCTGCGCGTCTAAATCTTGTATGGCTTCCGCAATCAATTGCTCGGTTTGCCGAACACTAAAACCCTCGCGCTGTATTCGCAGGCAAAAGTCGACTTGCAACGGCTCCTCGCCGAGTGGCAGGAGGGCGCGAGCGTGACCGGCGGTGATCCCGCCGCTCCGCAACGACTCTTGGACGCTGGTCGGAAGCTCTAGCAACCGCATCAAATTGGCGACGGTGGACCGATCGATTTTCAGCCGCTGCGCTAATTCGTCCTGGGTCGCCTGATGTTCGTTCAAATAGCGGCGAAATGACATCGCCTTTTCAATCGCATTCAGGTCCTTGCGCTGTAGATTCTCAACGATTGCCAACTCCGCCACGAGCCGATCGTCGGCCTGGCGAATCCGCGCCGGGATCTTGGACCAACCGGCCTGGATCGCGGCTCGCAATCGTCGCTCGCCCGAGATGAGCTGATGGCGACCATTGATCATCCGCACAAGAATGGGTTGCAACATGTCGTGCGTTTTCAAACTTTCGGATAACGATCCAATCTCCGCTTCGCTAAAGTCTCGGCGTGGCTGAAACGGATTGTCATCGATGTCATAAACGCTCAAGTAGATCAAGTCGCTGGTCGCACCGGGCCCGTCGCCGCCGACCATCGGTTCGGCGTCGGCAGCTGAGGGAAATTGAACGACGTCGGAGGCGTCAAACTCCGTGCCCGAGGACTCGCGGGATGCATTCAACAAGGCTTCCAAGCCGCGGCCCAATCTTTTTTTCTTATTCACGGTCTAATACCTCCATACACAATTCGATGTAGGCCCGTGCGCCGCGCGACCGCGGCGCATAACGGAGTATGCTGGTTCCATGACTGGGCGCTTCGCTGATCTTCGCATCGCGCGGGATCACGGTATCAAAGACGATCTCGCCAAAAAACTCTCGGACATCCTGGTCGACTTCGGCAGTCAGCTCGAGCGAAGAATCGTACATCGTCAAGACAATTCCTCCGAACTCTAACTGCCCGGGCCGCGTATTCATAACGTCGCGTATGACCTCGATCATCCCGACCAACCCCTCCATTGCAAAATATTCACACTGAATTGGCATCAGCACTTCGTTGCTGGCAGCCAGGGCCATCTGCGTGAGTTGGCCCAAAGAAGGGGGGCAGTCGATCAATACGTAGTCGTACGCGGTGGTCCCGTTGTGAAGGTGTTCGACCAATCGTTGGCTTTGGTTGGAGCCAGCTTTTGCTAGCGAATCCACGTCGCGGAAACTGCGGCTTCCCGGTAGTACATCGAGACGCTCGGCCACCGGCAATACCCAACTGCGTATCGGTTCCTCACCAACCAGTGGATGATGACCGAGCGGCTTGCAGCCCAATCCGCTAGTGGCATTGCATTGCGGATCCAGGTCGACGACGAGCGTTCGCTGTCCTGCTCGAGCCAACGCGTCGGCCAAGTTGATCACCGTGGTCGTCTTCCCGACTCCACCTTTTTGATTGGCGACCGAAAGCGTTCGAGCCAATGTCATGACCCCATTACCACTGGCAAGTCAGTTTAGGAACGTGGAGTAATTAGCAAATGAAACTGCGATCGGAAATGCCAAAACGATTCAATCGCTGGCAAGCAATGAACCGCTTGTCGGCGATTGAAATCGGACGTGCAAGCGAAATGAACCCTTGCGCGTACGTCATTCCAGGCTGAGTCTCGGAATCCAACTTCCATGGATGGGAGAAGTGGCAAATGCCCCGCCGCTAGCGAGGCAGAGCCTCGAAGACAGTGCGTTCCCACTGAGGAGCATGGGAACGAGCACATTAGACAAGGCATAATCCCCGGGTTCCACGTGGAACCGGCAAAATGGCGCAGGCCGTTCCACGTGAAACAGTAAGACTTAGCGAAGCTGGGAGGATTGGCCGAAATTGTGGGAATTCAATGTACACGCCGAGGGAAGACACGCGAAAGCGTGAACTCCAACGTTATAGCGTGAGCTCTAACTTACTCCAGCGGGTTGAAGACCAGACCGCTGAGCAACTTGGGAAAGAAATAAGTGCTCTTGGCGGGCATACGTTCGCCGTGCAAGCTGACTCGGCGTACATCATCGACGCTCGCGGGTTGAACCAAGGCAGCGAGCTCAAAAGGGGCTTGCGTGCCGATTTGGCCGCTGGCGTCTCTACCCGCTAAATCGCCTACTTTCAAGTCAGCAACAACTTCCTCGACGGAATGAACGTAACGAGGTGTAATGAGGCTACGAATCCCCAACAGTTTATTGACCACAAGCTCGTGGAGGATGGCGACGCCCAGCGAATGCCAGTCAGTGCTACGTTCCGGCGCAAGTTCGCGCATCCAATCACGTCCGCGGGGCGTGATTTGGATTAGGTTCCAGGCGTGGTCCTTCGCGGTGTACAGTCCCAACGTAGATGGATCGCCGGAGGTTCCAATCGCATCCCAAACGGAAGTGGCATCGGCGATCACGTCTCCAAATGGAGTGACCTCAAAAGCGCCGTCAAGCTTCGCGTTTAACTCTTTGGAATCGATGGGTGCAACCCCGCGGAACAACCGATGCGTTGGCAGAACGATTAGTCCCGCGTCAAACATGCTGACACACATCATGAGCACAAAGTTAGCGGGATCGTTTCCGTCGAGCTGGCGCTGGGATTCGACATAATCGCGATAAGTGCAGGCGGTCTCGTAGCGGTGGTGTCCGTCCGCCACAAAAATGGGTTGTTCGGCCATGAGTCCTGTGGCTCGCGTGATCGCTTGCTCATCGGTCACTTGCCAGAGCTTGTGCACGACTCCCAAATGATCCCTCGCCGAGAGCGGCGTGGAATCCGCAATGGCGGCTTCCAATAGTCTCTGGACTTCATTGTCCCGGTCGGGGTAGACCCCGAAGATCTGACTCAGATTAGTGCGACAGGCTTTGGTTAGTCGCAGACGGTCTTCCTTAACTTGTGCGTGCGTCTGCTCGTGCGGATAGATGGTTCCTTTGCCAAATGGTTCCAAGCGAACGCGGGCCATGAAACCTTGGCGCTTGTAGTCGACTCCCTCGTGCGTGAATTCTTGATGGTAGACGTAGATCGCGGGAGTCTTGTCCTCGAGCAGCGTTCCGTCACGTTTCCATTCGCGTAGGAATTGGGCGGCGCGTTCGTACACTGCGCCACTCGAGTCCTTAGGTTCCTGTCGGTTGAGAATCAAACGGACGACGTTGGCCGGGTGCCGGTCGTACAACTTGTTTTGAAGTTCCGGATTAATCACGTCGTAGGGAGGAGCGACGACATCCGAGAGACTTCCGACTCGCATCAGGTCATAACGAAGTCCGCGGAATGCTTGGATTTGAACCATAGAGTTGTCGCGCGACGACCATCGATTATGGAGCTGGCGTGAAATCGCCGTGACCTCGGCACATGGTGGGACTCGAAGACTCGTCCCACCCTATTTCAGCGATTGAAGTGGACCATTCTTGTAGGGTGGGACGAGTCGGCACTGGCGTATTAGTCGGGTGCTGACATCCTAGCGAGTTGACTGGCTTTCATGCTCCGGTATTTTACCGGCATGACACCATTTGACGAGCTACGGCACCTAGCGGTCGAGAGACGCGACGAAAAGCTAAGGCAGGCCCGCGATGAGTTTACCGAATCCTGCCAACTAATAGACGACTTGGAGCGTCAATTCAATCAGGGCGTGGTTCGGCGCACGAAAACCAAAACGCCGGTCGTGTCCTACATCCTCGAATGCGTGAAGCCTGACGAGCCGTTCACGCTCCGGACGATCATGGCCACTCTTGCCAAGAAATACCCGACTAGGAAACCGCAACAGGCGAGCGTCAGGAAAACGCTTTTCCGGCTCAGGCTCCAGGGCCTAATCAAGCGCGTGGGGAAAGATGAAAAGGGTTCGCCGGTATTGGTGCTGAAATCGGCTCGAAAGCCATGATTGACACGCCGAGTTCGCGCGTTAGGATGTTCGCCAACTAAAGCTGTTGCGGAAAGCACGACGCAATGGGGCCAATTGGCTAACTACGTGCGGAACTGGCGCAAGCCCAGTAAATCCGATGTCACGACGACGCTTTAATCGGCGCGGTAATTTAACCGCCATCTTTAGCGGCAAGGGTTTTGCCGCTCTCATTTCTCCTTCACATCGGACTATCGCTGCGCCCGTTTCCAACGCCAAGAACGATTCTTTGAGCAATGGAGACCTGGATCATGTTTGTACCACGACAATGGCAAAAGGACTGCGTCGAACGCTGCAAATCGCACTTTGACAAAGGCGAAAAGTCTTTTGTAATCGAAGCATCAATGGGCGCTGGGAAAAGCGCCGTTGCCGCGTGGATCGCGAAAGTGCTCCTTGAAGAATATGACATCGGGCACGTTCTTGTGCTGGTGCCGTGGAAATCAATTCAAGGCGAAAGCGACAAGGGCATGCTAGGGGCGTTCGGAAAGCTCTTTGGCTTGGACGCACGCGACCGGTTTTTTACTGGCAAGCGACAGCAAGCATATCAACCCGTTCCCGCGACCGATGCAACAGTCACGTTGTACCACGAAGTGTGCAATAGCAGCGCGGTCGAGACCCTAACGATGTGGAAGGAAAAGGGGCTGCGGTTCGCCATTATTTGCGATGAGATTCACCACACCAACGAGATTAATGGGACATGGGGCGTTTTCGTCGAACGCATGGTGAATCTGGCTGAATACGCCGTATTCATGTCCGGAACATACTTTCGCGGAGATCGCAATCCGATCAAATGCATTCAACTCGACCCCGACAATCGCCCAATCAAAGACTATGCCTACACGTATCCTCTAGCAGTTCGCGACCGCGTAGTTCGTCCGGTAACTGCGCGATACGTGAATGCGCAAGTCACAATATTCGATCCTCGTCATGATGTCACTTACGAAAAGCCATTGTCGGAAGCTGGATACAAGGAACTTGCTGCCGCAAAGAAACAAATCCTCGATCCGAACGGCGAATGTATGCGACGCTTGATTGAATTGGTCCACGAAGGGCTAATGCGGACGCGACAAACATTCTCCGACGCGGCATGCCTGTATGTGTGTCGCCCAGGTAAAGGCGATGACTATACCCCAGAAGGAAGCGAGGCAGTCGAAGACAAGCACGTATTTATTCTCGCGAAACAAATCGAAGAATTAACCGGCATTGTGCCAACGGTTGTCACGCACCGCGACAAAGACGCGCAGGGCAAGATCAGTCGTTTTCGGCGTGGGTTTGATCCATACCTAGTTGCGGTCAATATGGTTTCCGAGGGATGCGACATCCCGCGCCTTCGGGCCGTGGCGTTTTGTCGTTATACAACGTCGGAAATGTTATTCCGCCAGATTGTTGGTCGCGCGCTTCGAATGCATGACAGAGAAGACGGCACTGCGGCACAAATATACGTTCCAAAGTTTCCAAATCTCGTCAAGTTTGCAGAGCAACTTTGGTCAGAAGCGCAGGAAGGAATAAAAGATCGCCGCTGCAAAACGTGTGGTGGGATTCCGTGTGAATGTCCCTGTGAAAAATGCGGTCAATATCCTTGCATTTGCCCACCGGAAGCTGACAACACTTCCGACCCATTGCAGAGCATTGATGTTGTGCCGTTATTAGACGGTGGCCGGATGGGATCGGACGACGTGCATGAGGACTATGTGTCCGCTGCAACAACAATCGCGACCCAGAAGCTGGAACACATACACGCAAACGTCGTCCAGCTCGGACATGCGCTGCAATATTTCGATCGGCAAATTCGTGCGCTAAAGGAACATGCAATCGGCACCAACCCGGTTGCAGAGAGAGAGAGAATTGGGCGCAAGATCAATCGACAAGTTCGACGCCTTGCGATCCTCAAGTATCACAAGAAGTTTCAGGATGCATTTTATCACGAAATTAATGTCCCTTTTAAGGAATCACTTCAGGTCATTTTGAACACCTGGAGTATTGATCGCTTGCGTGACGTAGAAGATCGAATTGAAGCTAGATTGACGGAGGAATTGCGACGTGCCTAAAGACAACACGCGACTAAAGCAATCGAACTTTGAAGCGATCCGAGACCATATCTTTGATCGCTTTCACAAGACAGGCGAACAAGTAAAAAACGACCTACCGAATGTCTTGCGTACAGCGATTAAGACAAAGGCTTGGCTTCATTTCAATGATTTGGAAGGCAAGCCTTTCAAAAACATAGTGGACTGGCTGCAATGCACCTATCCCAATGGAACGAGCATGGGCCAGGGGCGCAACGTGATTACTTACGAGGAGGCCCTTAAATTAACGGAAGGCCATTCGGACGTACACAAGGCCCTAGCTACGCATGTTCCGCGGCGCGATGTGGGGCGGCCAAAAAAAGGAAATGCTGCGTCGACGCAGCATTTCGATATGCATTCCCGAACCAACACGAAGACCGGTCTTTCGCTTCGAATGTCACGGGACTTCCCGGCATTTTACAACGACTACCTAAATGGAAAATACAAAACAATAACCGCCGCAGCCATCGCGGCGAAGCTAATAAAAGATGACGGCAACATTCGCCGCGCGAAATCAGCGTTTCGCAAAATGACGGAGAAGGAAAAAAAGGAGTTCGTCGCATGGATGAAGACTGACGACGCCAAAAAATAAAACGGAAGGCGTCCCGCATCTTGGTCGGTGCAGTGGCCTTATAAGCCACCTGAGGGCTCGGATTGCTCCGATGGGGTTCAATTCCCACGCCTTCCGTCTTTTTTCATTTTAGCCGTTTTCTCGCAGCCTGCAAAAGAATGGACCTTGACCATGAAACGGGCTTTTCGCCAACAGATTCCGCCGCCTTCTGTATGTCGGCTTTTTCCGCCGCTGAAAGCGGAATCTTCATATTGTCGGTTTTCCGATCCTTTGCCTTTAGCGGAGGTCTGCCACGTTTGGTCATAGTGTGAGTAACTATACCCATAACAAATACGTTGTCAAGTGCGGTTTTCTGCTTGACCCACAGTATTATTATGGGTATATTTAATAAGTCAAAAGAAAAGCCCGGAATGGCGCTAACCAAACCGGGCCGAATCAAAACCGAGCTTTCGCCCGATTCCGACTGACACCTGAATCATACGCGAAAGCTGAAACCCCGTAAAGGTTTTCGCGATGATAGCCAACAGTTGCACCTGCTCGAAATTCAAAAAGAACGGCAAGAACGAAAAGGGCCAACAGCGGTTCAAGTGTGTCGATTGCGGTCGACGCTGGACACAAGAACGAGCCAAGCCAATCGGCGATATGCGGATCGACTTGGACAAGGCAGCCTTGGCCCTTAATTTGCTACTTGAGGGAATGAGCATTCGCGCTTGCGAACGGTTGACTGGCCTCACTCGCAATACGCTTTGCGACTTGATTCTCGTGGTTGGCGACAATTGCCAACGACTCTTGACTCGCACTGTCCGCAATGTCGTGGTGAATGATGTGCAGGTCGACGAGCTATGGTCATTCGTTGGAATGAAAGAAAAGGTTCGGTTCGCGAAGGGAGCCGATGAAACGCAAGGCGATAGTTGGACGTTTATCGCGGTCGAGCGCTCCACCAAGTTGATCCTGGCGCACACTGTTGGCAAGCGCGATCGTTCCACGACGCAAGAGTTCTTGGGCAGCTTGAAGGATTCTGTATCCGGTCGATTCCAAATCACGACCGATGGATTCAACATCTATACGAATAACGTCCCAATGACTTTCGGCAATCAAGTTGACTTCGCTCAGTTGGTCAAGAACTACGAGTCGACCCAAACCGAAACCCGATATTCGCCGGCCAAGATAATAGGCACGGACAAGACGATTCGAACCGGCAATCCCGATCCAGCAAAGATTTGCACTTCGCATATCGAGCGCGTCAACCTCACGATTCGGATGCAATGCCGACGATTCACGCGACTCACGAATGCTCACAGCAAATCGCTTGACCATCACGTCGCGATGCAGGCCATTCTGATTGCCCACTACAATTTTTGCCGCAAGCATGAGACGATTAAGACGACTCCAGCGGTCGCAAGTGGACTTACTGAAAAGCCTTGGACGATTCGGCAACTGCTTGAAATGGCGGCTTAATATGGGCTTGCGCTTTTGTTGCAACGGCGCTAAACTTCGCGCTTTACAACCATTGCATTTCTTGAGAGGGCGCGCCCATGATTACGAGTTGGAAACAGCACGATTTCTATCAGGAGTTTCTTATGAAACGCGGCGCGTTTGATCCAAGAGATTTTGGCGTGGAAATGGATCGAGAGGATTTCATTGACGAAATGGTGAATTGCTTCAATGACTTCGTTAAGGGCGAATTGTCGATTGACGAGTTATTGCTTCACCCAGAAATGGCTCTCCAATTCTGCAACGAAACGAAAGCAAGAACACTTTGGTTTAGCTTGCCGAATGACATCATCTTGCGGGCCATCATGATCCGGAGAAAAAATCCGGTTGCTTAATTTCTAGCACCCGACTAATACGCCAGTGCCGACGAGTCTTCGAGTCCCACCAATTTATTCAAGTGCAAGTGCTAGTACCGATAGTGCTCAGGCTTGTACGGTCCGTCGATGGGGACGTTGATGTATTGGGCCTGCGTGGGAGTGAGTGCGGTTAGCTTTACGCCGAGATGCTCCAAGTGCAATCGGGCGACTTCTTCGTCCAGTTTCTTGGGCAGAACGTGCACGCCGATGTCGTACTTATCCGTCTCGGTCCAGAGTGCGATTTGCGCAAGGACTTGATTCGTGAACGACGTGCTCATGACGAACGAAGGATGCCCGGTGGCACAGCCGAGGTTGACCAAACGGCCTTCGGCCAAAATGAGTATCGATTGGCCGTTCTGAAACGTATAGCGATCGACCTGCGGCTTGACTTCTTCCTTTTTAACTGAGCCGCTGGACACCGCCTTTTCGATGCCCCCAACATCGACTTCGAGATCGAAATGGCCGATGTTGCAGACGATCGCGTCATTCTTCATCCGTTTCATGTGTTCGAACATGATGATGTCGCGATTGCCGGTGGCCGTGATGAAGATATTACCGAGGGAACACGCTTCGTCGAGCGTAGTGACTTGAAATCCTTCCATCGCGGCTTGCAACGCATTGATCGGATCGATTTCGGTCACAATCACACGGGCGCCATATCGCTGCATCGAATGGGCGCAGCCTTTGCCCACATCGCCGTAGCCACAGACCACGACGACTTTGCCAGCCACCATGACGTCCGTGGCACGCTTGATGCCGTCGGCCAGGGATTCGCGGCAGCCGTACAGATTGTCAAATTTACTTTTTGTCACCGAGTCGTTGACGTTGATCGCAGGCATCTTCAATTCGCCCCGTTCGTGCATGTGGTAGAGGCGATGCACTCCCGTGGTGGTCTCCTCGGTGAGGCCGCGAATGCCGCTGATCAACTCGGGAAACTTTTGGTGGACCATTGAAGTCAGGTCGCCGCCGTCGTCTAAAATCATGTTGAGCGGTTGACCATCCGGAAAGTGCAACGTCTGTTCGATGCACCAATCGAATTCTTCGTTGTTCATCCCTTTCCAAGCGTATACGGGGACGTTCGTCGCTGCGATCGCCGCCGCCGCATGGTCTTGCGTCGAAAAAATATTGCAGCTGCTCCAAGTGACTTGCGCGCCAAGTTCCATCAGCGTCTCGATCAAGACAGCCGTCTGAATGGTCATGTGTAAACAGCCGGCGATTCGCGCCCCGCTCAAAGGCTTGCTGCGGCCATATTTTCGCCGCAGGGCCATGAGGCCGGGCATTTCATTTTCTGCCAAAACGATTTCGCGTCGTCCCCAGGGAGCCAGCGAAATATCTTTGACTTTGTAGGCCGTCCGAATGGAATTTTGAACGTTTGCCACGAGATTCTCCTTACCAGAGTTCTGTGCCGCCACGGAACGTATTTTGCCCGAGTGCGACAGGTTGCTAACAGTACGCAATGACAAGCACCAATGTTTGTCGTTCCCCAAAACAACTTCAGAATTCCCGGACTCGGGACCCGTTGTAGATAAACCGGACATTGCGCAAGGGGATTTTGGCCGGTCGAAATCCATTCTAGCGAGAAGTCGATGCTTCGACAATGCGCCTTGGAGATTTGACGACCACCAGGCGGGTCCCGTCGAGCACGTCAAGCCTCAGGGACGAGCCACCCTTTTTCGCGCCGATTAGCTCAATCCGGGCAAGCCATTTTAGCTCGGCTGTATCTGCTCATGATTCTGACGGGTCGTTGCGAACGTCGTAAAAGAACTGATCCACGGGCTTTTTCTGACCGGCGATAATTCGATATGCTTCCCAAGGTCGTCGGGCAAAATACCAATCGCCGAACTGATCGAACTTGCGGCAGGAAGTAACCAAGTGCGCCTTGCGGATTGTGGTGTAGCGTTTTCCGATCGATTTGCCGTGTCGCTTGAGCCGTTGACCGAAATCCACGTCTTCGACGCTAATCAACCGTTCATCGAAGCCACCGATCGCGTCAAAGTCGCTTTTGCGACACCAAAACATCCCGGCGCTGACACCCGACCAAAAAAGGTAGGGGAGGATCACGGCAACGCTACAGACGATTCCGAGTGACAATCGTTCGGGGTACAATTGCACCCCGCCGCCGACGTATTTCTCGGAATCCAAGGATTCGCGGACGGCGGCCAGCATGTTGTTCGACATCCAGCTATCGGCGTCGATGGTCACGACGATGTCGCCGCTTGACGCCGCGGCTCCGGCGTTGCGTATTCGACTAAGGTTCTTAGCATGCTCGACGACCAATTTGGCGCCAAACGATGCCGCAATCTCGGCCGTCCGATCGCTGCAGCGATTGAGCACGACAATGTGCTCCACCGGCTCAGCGACTTGCCGAGCCGCCCGGCGGACCGATTCCAGGCACTTGGTGATAAAGCGTTCTTCGTTGTGCGCGGGAGTGATGACGGAAATCATGGGAAGTGTGTTCGACAAAAACGTGTATGGACGTTCCCGCTCCCTGCGGGGGAAAGGGCAGGGTGAGGGGCGCTTGGGAATTTGGATTGAACCTAATAACGAGCGACTACCACGCTTATCTCTCCGACTCAACTAAAGCGCGATCGAGCAAATCGTTGATTTTTAATTCGTGCGCCCACTTTGTTAGATATTCCAAGTTCGGTCGATTCCGCTGAATCTTCATCATTTGAATCACGTCGGTCCATTGTCGCTCCGACACTTCGTTTCCCAGGCGAAACCAACGAAGCTTGCTGAGAATCACGTCTTCGAGCGAGGCAACGTTTGAAACGAAACTGTCATCGCCAGTAATGCGATTTGTCGTTCGTCGTTGCATGGCCTCTCGATCGTATGCATCGGAAGATGCGACAAACACATCAACTTTGTAACTATTCGCAAGGTAGATAACATTGAAACACGATTTCTTGGCGATCGCATGTCGCACCATGTTCTCGCTGACGTAATAATCGTGCGACAATCGCTGCACGAATCGATCAACGTGAGAATCTGCGAGACCTGCAATGACATCCACGTCGAGCGTCGACCTCGCCACGCCATAAACGCCGCTGGCGACCGATCCGCCGATGTAATATTCAACGCCAAGCTCATCCAGAGCTTCAATCACCGGACGCAGGGCTTGGATCATGTCCGATTCCAGCGACATCGCGCTCCTTCAAATATTGCCGGACGTTGGCGGCCAAGTTCTTCCCGTAATGAACTTCCATAAAGATCAAGTCGCGTTCCCGCTGGCTTAGTCCCGGATTTGCAATTTCGATCGCACGTTTGGCCCGAAAGATCGCGTCGTCTGTCATTGAACACATCAGTGCAAATCGCCGCGCGGGGGTCATGGCGCGCAACAGTTCAATCTGAACGCGTTCGGCGTCAGGTGAAGTGTCCTTGGTGGTTCTTGGGGGCGTGAATTCGGACATAAACTCATTTTGCCATCATCGACATTTTTAGCTGTCGAACGAACCAGGTTGGGTCTTCGCCGACCATAGTTTTGTAGGTGTCTCGCTTCGATTCCGGGACCGCTTTTAACAGGTCGTCGCGAAGTTCTCTCTTGGCATCCGCAACCCGTTGCACGAACTCAGTGATCGCCGTTTGCGTCTTTTCGTTGAATGCCTTTTCCTCTTCGTTGCTAAATTCCAAATAGGCCGAACAGACGTCGTAAAGCGACACTTCGTAAATCTCGTAAAGGTCAGTGGCGGACTGAAACTCGATGCTCGAAAGCAATTGATCGAGTTGATCGACCTGGTGGGGAACCAAGTATGGCTTAAAGTCCTTGACAAGGTCTTTAGCGAGCTTGGCGAGGGTTTCGCCAAACTCCTGGCGGATCGCCTCTTGTTCCGCTTGAGTCTTCGTAGCGTTGATTTTTCGTTCCGCTTCGGTGCCAAGCTCGTCGAAGCGTTCGCGCCGGACATCGACACATCTTTGGTATTCACGTCGTTGTTCGTCGTTGAGCTCGAGCACGGAAAGGAGACATTGTCGTCCCGCTAAATCCTTTTCGTTCAGCGTCAACAGTGAATAAAACGCTTGATTGCGCTTTTGCTGAATCATATTCTTCAGTTCGCGAAAATTTGGCGCGGGTTTTCTCTTGAAACGCGTGATGTGCGACGCGTTGTCGGCCCCGACGTCCTCCGCCAAATAGTATTCGGATAACGCCGCAGGCTCGTCCTTAGCTGGCGGATTCTGTGTAAACGCGGTAGAACTGGGCAACAAAAATGCCGCAGCGCAAAGAAATATTGTTCGCATGTCCTGCCTCCATGAACGATCTTCGGCCAATGCTCATTTCCAAAGTCTACCCGAATCGGTCTCAGCTGACTAAGTCATTTGGCTGGTTCTACCGCAGCAGTTTCCGTTTTCCATTTTTGGACGTTTTGCTATATTCGCTACTCCCGGTTTCCGGCCGAAAAATGAAGCGTGCCGCGCATGATTTGCAGTAATATCCAACTTCCGGCGACATTGAATCTGAACGACGATCGCCTCCCGCTGCTCATCACTGGGGTTACCGGTGTGCCCGGCTACAACGCGTTTTCGTATTTTCGCGAGAGATATGGGGATGCTGTGATTGGGCAGCGGCCGAAGGTGAATTGGCGATTGACGGGCCCGGGGATCGTCGCCTGCGATTTGGAGTACCCGGACGAAATCCGGGCGTTGTTTGAGAGATATCGTTTTAAGTCCGTGCTCAATTGCGGTGGAAGCTGCGCGCTGAAATCCTGCGAGCTTGATCCGGAAATGGCGCGTCGCGTCAATGTGCTGGGCGTAGAATCACTGCTCAACGAAATTTCCGATCGCGACGTCCGCCTGGTGCACCTTTCGATCGATTTGGTCTTTTCGGGAAAAAGGGCAGGGGATTACGTCGAATCCGATGAGCCCGATCCGGTCACCGTTTACGGCCAAACGATGTGGGAAGCCGAACAACGCATTGCGCGCTTGCGGCCATCGACTTGCGTCGTGCGAATTTCGCTGCCGATGGGGATCAGTTTCAACGGCCATGCCGGTGCCATCGATTGGATTCAGTCTCGCTTCCGAAAAGGATTTCCCGCGACGTTGTACTTTGACGAAGTTCGTACGCCATCGTACGTCGAGTGTATGAACGACCTCTATGAGCGGCTGTTGGGCAACGATTTGTCTGGAGTATTTCACGCGGGTGGCCCTCGAAAGCTGACTTTGTTTGAAATTGCCCAAATCGTCAATCGAATTGGCGGCTACGACCCGCGGTTGTTGAAGGGTTGCTACCGCGTGCAAGCTGGTCCCATTCCGCCCAGAGCCGGCGATGTAACGATGGATTCCGCGAAACTCCGGGCTGCTTTGGGGTTTGACCCATTGTTGCGCTGGCCGCTTTTTGAGCACCAGGTTCCACTCCATCGCAATTGGCATTTTGAACAAGATGTGGGGGGCCAGAGCGGCCCGCAATGGCTCGATTCCACACTCTATCGTCGGCCGCCCATCTGATGAGAATCGGTGTGGCTGGATTGATTCGAGCCGGCCGGCTAAATCGATGCTGCACCAGCCTATCGCGATCGCTATGTTAGGCTGCACGATCTGTTGGCAAAAACCGCCGAGCAATTTACGAAAAGATTGAAGTCCATTCATTTTTGGTTAGAATTTAAGACATCAACACCCCCAATCCACGAGATCCATCGCTTGTGAGATAGTGATTTTCGACCGGCGAGGAAGCTATGCAAGTTCACGATAGTTGGAGTGTTGGGATCGGGCGATGGATGGGAGTACCGGTTCGCCTTCATTTTTGTTTGCTCTTGTTTTTCGTATTGATCTTCGCCATCGAGTGGCATTTTGTTCAGTTGCCCTACGCCAACGCCTCGATTCCGCCCGGCACGGCATTGGCGACATCGCTGGCGTTATTGCTGGCCATCTTGGTTCACGAATTGGCGCATATTTTCGCCGCGATCAATCTCGGCGGTTCGGTCCAAAAAATTGTGTTGGCACCCTGGGGTGGACAATCGGACTTCGTGCTCCCGAATTCGGCCCGCGCGCAATCGGTGGTCTACGTGGCCGGTTCATTTGCGAACTTCATGCTTTTTGCAATGATCGCTGCAGTGCTCGTTCAATTGCGCCACGCCAAATTGCTTGAGCTGATAGATCCATTTCGGCCGCATGCGCTGTCGCCATCCCTTGAGGTCGCGGTCCTCAAGATCTTCTGCTGGGTCAATTTTCAAATTGGATTGGTCAATTGCTTGCCCGCCTATCCATTTGACGGAAGCCACGTTTTGCGAATGTTCATCTGGGGCAACAACAAACTGATTAGTCGCCATCGCTTGGAGACGGCAATTATGGCGATTGCCCACATGGTCGCCGTCGCGTTTTTTGTCTTGGCATGGTTTAGCCAATCGTACAACGTCGGGCCAATCCAACCGACCTGGGCGGTTTTGGTATGCGCTGGTTTGGGTTTGATGTTTGCGTCGCGTTTTGAGTTTTTCAATCGAACCTCAGTGCCAGATCGAAATGCGAGACCGCGCAAGCACGCATTCTCGGAAGAAGAAATGATCGACTTTGAGCCCGTCTACGATGACGATGGGGATGCGTTTGAATTTGAAAAAGATCCCAATGACACCATTTCGCAATGGTTGCGGCAAAAGCAGGAAGAACGACAACTCGTCGAATTCGAAATTGAAAAAGATGACGAAGTCCGTGCCGATGGCATTTTGGAAAAGCTCTATCGAACTGGAAAAGAAAGTTTGACCGAAGAGGAGCGCTCCGTATTGCAGCGTGTCAGCGATCGCTACCGCCGTCGCCGCCGACAATTGCCGTCGTAGGCCGGCTCCTCTGGCGAGCGGCCTCAAACATCAAAACTGCCGCGGTGACCGAGACGTTAAGACTGTCCGCCGCTCCGCGCATTGGCAATCGAACCTCGTGGATACCGCGGCCGCGCCAGAACTCCGAAAGTCCTTGAGCTTCATTGCCCAAGACGATGGCGGTGGCCGGACGAAGATCGACCGTGGTGTAGATTGGGGACGCATCGGTTCGGGCCGTGATGATTGACATGTCTTGTTGCTCAAGCCAACTGCGGACTTCGTCGGAGCTACCAATCGCCGTTTGCAAGCTAAAAACGCAGCCCATGGATGCCCGAATGCAATTGGGGTGAAAGAGATCGCAGATTGGGTCGGCGAGGACCAGTGCGTCCGCCCCAACCGCGTCTGCAGAACGCGCTATCGCGCCGATATTGCCGGGTTTCTCCACCGATTCCAAAACGATGACGAGCGAATGTGGTGACGGGCGCAAGAGATCCATTGCTACATCTGGTCGCTTGGCAATCGCCAACACTTTGTCCTTTCGCTCGCCATAGACAAATTTGCCAAAGAGTTCCGCTGGCAGTTCCCAAACGGGTACGAACTTGGTGGCAAAGTGTTGCTCAGCGAAACTCAATTGCTCAATCGACAACGCTTCGGGACAAATGAAAACTTCATCGATTGGCGTGCCAGCGGCGACTGCACAACGGACTTCACGATCGCCCAAAATCGCAATGCGATCTTGCTTTTGCCGTCCCCGATTAGAAAGCAGATTCAGTGCGGCTTTGAACTTCGGGTTGTCCGGGCTGCGAATTGGTTTTGCGTTCGACAAGTGAATTCCTCAAGGTATCAGCGGCAGGGCGCTAGCCCCCGGTTTTTTTGGCTTGTTCACCGATTCAATAACCGGACGCTAGCGCGTTGCGGCTGATAGAATTCGTTTACGATTTGGAAATTGTGTCGCATTCTAACCATGCCATCGGGCATACGAGCCGTTGGGCAGCGAGCGATTTGCGGCGTCTGATTGGAACAATTCTGCGGCCTCCAACCGACCATTTTTGCAAACGGCAACATTGCCTCGAAGCAATTGTCGCAAACATCGGGAGTCGAATCCGGGTGTATGCGACGAGATCAGAACAAGTCGGGGAAATTCGCTAAGCAGATTTGTGATCAATTCTAAAAGCGGCTGCAAATCTCGTTGCAATTGCCAAGATTCATTTTGCGGCCCTCGGCCGAAGGTCGGCGCGTCTACCAAAACCCCATCGTACTTTGCTCCGCGTTTTATTTCACGCCGCACGAATCGCATGGCATCTTCGATTATCCAGCGGATCGGCGCGGCGGAGAGTCCTGATAATTCTGCATTGCGCCGAGCCCAGCGGACTGCGGCCCCGGAGGCATCGACGTGAACGACTGTGCAGCCGGCGTTGGCCAACAACAAGCTTAATGCGCCGGTATATGCAAAAAGATTGAGGATTTTGCAGCCTTGCAATAACTTTGAATTGGCCAAGGCCCATTGCCAGTGTTGGAAATGTTCCGGGAATAAGCCGACATGTCCAAACACGGTCAGCTTGAGTTGCACCTTGATTGGCCCAATACCGAGGGTCCAGCTTGGATCATGGGCACCCCTCGTTACCCAACGCCCTCGTTGAGTCACCGAACGGTGATCGGTGAGCACGAATTCGGCGGCAGCATTCCACGATGGTAGTCGGGCCAGCGCTCCAACGGCCGCCAGACACGGCCGGATCAGAACTCGATCGCCGAATCGTTCAAGTTTTCGTCCCACGCCAAAGTCCAACAATTCGTAATCAGACCATTGGTCCATCATGGGCTTCTGCGTGTCCGCCATTGTTTCACTCAATTCCAAATCCAGGCGTGCGGCAGCCGCTGCTGGAGGTGGAACACGGCCACTTGTGTGACGTTGGTGTTGCAGACAACCAACCGCTGCAGGCCAAGTAGGCCTTGAAACTTATGCAATCCGGCGTCCGTCAACGCCGTCCCCTCCAGATCGAGGACTTGGCATTTAGTGATGTCCGGCAGCGATGTGATTTGGTGATCGTCCAAGGCTTGGCCGCGCAAATCGAGAACGTTCCACGTGGCGTGGGATCCCGACGGACGCCATTTCCGGAATCGATAGAAGCCCAGCACGAGATTCCAGCCGCCTTTTTGCCACCAATTCAAGGTGGCCGGCGCGCGCCGGCCGACGCGTCGAAGCTCGAATACGATATAAGCGTACAAGCCTGCCAAGATTCCGACAGTAGCCAGCACAATCCAGGCTGCTCCACCTCCCAAGCCAATTGCGGTCGTGATCAGAATAATCGTGATGATGCCGACAAAACTATGCGCGGCCATCAAGAGATGGGACGCAGCGATTCCAGGCGCTAACATTTGGGCGAGCCAACGTTGGCAACCGGCCGGGTGTACTTCGATTTGATCTAGCGATTGAGGTGCCACATCCAGGATAGTTTGGTGTCCACACACGAGGCAGCGATAGGATTCGCCAAGCGTTCCGCCGCAGCGCGTGCAACGATTTTTGGCGTCAAATTTGGAAATGGTCAGCGAATCGGTCGCCGCACGCGGCTGATTTGGCGCAGCCAAAACAGCCGCTGGACTTGCGGACGGACTGCGCGATATTTGACGATTGCTCGATGAACCAAGCGTCACCGATTCCGCGGGAATCAGAGCGCGGGCTTGACATTTTGGACAGCGCACGAATTTCGAAACGTCGGCATCTGGCGCCGATAGCTCGTGGTTGCAGCGAACGTACGTTTCCGATTCTGCATCGTATGAAACAATGTTGGCACATTGAAAATGAATTGGCATATTTCAACCGGACTCGGCGATTGCGACGGGAACTGCAGAGTGCATTTTTGAATGTATCGGGATCGACGATTTGCGGCGTGGCGCGTCGGTCGCAGTGCCAATCGTTTGAGTGTGCATTCGAACGATCGACGCATTCATTCTACGCCTGGTTCGAAGCAAAACAAAAGGCGGCCAAGAGTCGGCCGCCCGCTAGGTTCCGCGTGATTTGGCCAGGGATATCGCGTTACTGGTTTTCTTTCTTGGTCGTGTTCATGGCCGGCAACACTTCGCCCACGACGTGTATCACCGTGGGTAAGGTCTGGGCGTCGGTATTGATCACGATTTCATCATTCAATTTGCCTTCGACGTCGGGGGCGACTTCGATTTCCAAGATGTGCAATCGCTTCTTGTCGGTGGGAACTTTGATCTTGACGCGTGGACTAACGGAATGTGCCTTCGTGACGACAAATTCCTGATCGGACTTGAGCACGACACGATGGAAGACCGGTGTGCCTTGTTGCACGGGGCCGACATCGACTACCGATTGGGTTTCGATGATCGATTTGATGTTACCGCTCACGGTGATTGGAAACTGCTTTTGGGAGACGTCGTTGGTGTGCAGCACAATCTGGTCGTCAAGTCGGCCGGACGGTTGGGTCGATTTGAGTTTGACGCTCAATCGATAGTCAATTCGCATCCCTTCTCGTTTGGTTTCCTGAAGCGTGACCTCAAGATGAGGGTTCTCGCATTCGGTTTTGGTAACTTGCCAATTTCCAGCCCCCGCGTAACGGATGTCAACGCTTTGCTCAGCGGATTGACCCGCTTGAACCGAAGCGAAATTGACTTGCCCCGGAGTGACAACGATATCGCGTCGAACGTGACCATCGATATCGAGATACAACTCGGTGTACGAGGGAGCCGTTACCGTCACGGTGATTCGGGCATGGCGGTCGCCTAAGAACGACAATGTATTGAAGCGGACGTGAATCTTTCCAGTTTCGCCAGGTTTCACGACCGGAGTCAGAACGCTCGGAGTGGCGCAGCCGCAGCTTGCGCGAACTCCGCCCAATGCGATGTTTGTTTTCAGAGGATTGACGAACTCGAATACGTGAGAATGTTCGGATCCTCGCGCGACAACCCCGAAGTTATGTCGCGCTGGCTTAACGAGCTGCGTGGTCCAACCTGGCTGGTAATTTTGAACAATCGGTGCATATCCTGAGCCGTAATTCGATTGTCCATATTGCGCGACGGCGCTCGTCGCGGATGTTAGGACCAAGAAACACATGCATGCATGTCGCAACATTATTTTTTGCTTCCATTAAAAGAGTACTTTGCCAAATAATCCGTGAGTCATGGCAAACACGCCGTCGTCGTCGTTCCCCGCTGGCAATCAGGAATGGATCGCGGCACCCAACTCCGTTTCGACGAGACTTGGAAGGATAGGCGCTATCACCCTAATTCCAAATTGCCATGGTAAAAAACGCTCATAATTCTATCCATTCCTTGTGCAATGTTTGTGGAATTACGCAAAATTTGAACAGCTAAAATCGAACGAATAATCCGACACTTCCAACGCCGATCGGCAAATGACCCAAACGGGTTATGATTTTAGCGATTCGCGGGAATTTACCGCGCCGAGCACCGCGTCCTGTCGACCTATCCGAGTAGGGACAGAGCCCGTTGGCGTCACAAATGTTACGTTCGCTAACTGTCCACCCAAGATGAGGCCGACGCGGTCGGCCGGAGTCGCGGTTGGCGGGTCGACTAGCAGACGAAGAATGAGTTACCCGGCTAGGATTCGAACCTAGAATGACGGAACCAAAATCCGTAGTGTTACCATTACACCACCGGGCAATCTGGGCAGAGTTTACTCTTTTCGAAGTTCATTCACAACGGTAAAGGCAAGCTGTTCGAGCTTGGTCGCGAGATCTACGCTAACTACGCCGACCACATTCGGCAACGTCAGGGTGACGGGCGCGAAGTTTAAAATTCCACTGACGCCCGCGCTGACCATTCGGTCGGCAACTGCTTGGGCCGCTTCGGCCGGAACGGCGAGAATCGCCAGTAATATTTTGCTGCGGCGGATGTCCGCTTCGAAGGCCTCCATGGGCCGCACGCTGATCTGGCGAAAACGGCGCCCCACGGTCTGTGGATTCGCGTCAAACGCAAGTTCGATTGAAAAACCTTGCGTCTGAAACCCTTGATAACCCAAGAGGGCTTGCCCGAGATTGCCGCAACCGACGAGGGCGACCGACCAAATCTGATCGGTACCCAAAATCTTGCGGATTTCCGCGACGAGTTGATCGCATCGGTAGCCGATCCCCGGGTAACCAAACTGGCCAAAATATGCCAAGTCCTTCCGGACCTGGGCATCTGACAATCCGAGTCGCTTCCCAAGCTTGTGGGAGCTAATGGTCTTTTGGCCTTCGCGAACCAGTATCTGAATTTCGCGCAGATACAGGCTAAGCCGTTCCACAACCGATTTTGGAATGCTCTCCAACGTTTCCGAAGGTTTCGATTGGCTCACAATAACCTTTCGATCGATTACGCCGGTCCTGCTCTTGGTCGGACCTCACACCATACTAAAGCACGACTGTCCCCAATCGCGAGTTCGATCGGACTGACCCCGTTAATCCCATTAAGCCATGCAACGGTCGTTGGCGACACGATTTGTTGTTGTCACCAGGCTTGCAGAAACGGCCCACCAGGAAAACAGCCATTTTTTTATCCATTTTACCTGGCCGAACTTAAATACGGGCTATTTTTACACGAAACCGAAATCCGTTCTTACTTAGGGAGCAGAGGCCGGTTCACCGCGAAATTCGGAAAGATGGTCATTACCTTCCCATCTTTTGGAGAAAAATTAAGCGACGCATGTTTCCTAATTAAACACGCCTCGCTAATCAGCCGATTTTCACGACAGCAGGAGGGTAGAAGCAGACAAGGACGGTTTGCCGTTCCTCTATGTCCGCCGAGTGATCCGGATGCCTGTGGGCTCCAATCCCGGTGGTGTAGGTCCATTCAATGGTCAGGCATGGCGAGCGGTTCGCCAGACCAGATGCCGCCTCCAAGGTTAGAAACGTCAGATTTAGTTTGGGAGATTCAAAATGAAAGTGGTTCTGAATGTGCTGGCAATGGCAGCCGTTGCCTTGTCGGTCAGCACGAGCTGGGCCCATTGTTGTGGCGGAGCAAGCTACAACAACTGCGTACAGCAGGCTGAAGCTGGTGCCGTTGCGCAAGGCGCCGCACCGGTGGCGACAACTGGGGATTGTGGCTGTGGAAGCTACACGGTGATGCGAAATCGGACGCGGGTCGTTTACGAGCGACAAGAAGTCACTCGATATCGCACCTGTTCCCGAATCGTCCACGAGCAAAAACAAGTGCCCGTGACGCGCACGGTCCGCGAGACCGTATGTGAAACAAAGACGTACACGGTACGTCGACCGGTTCGCGAAACGACTTACAAAACGGTGAGCTACACCGTGCGTAAGCCCATTCGCGAAACGACTTACAAGACGGTGTGCTACACTGTGCGAAAGCCCATTCGCGAAACGACTTACAAAACGGTGAACTACACCGTGCGTAAGCCCGTTCGCGAAATGCAAACCCGCACGGTGACGTACAACACCTACCGCAAGGTTTCGGAAACGAAATACCGAACCGTTACGCGGACCGTTCGAGTTCCGGAAACCTACACCAAGTGTGTCACCGTTCGCGGTGGTCATTGGGAAACGCAGACCAAGGTGATTCCGGGCCGCACGATTACGCGAGTTGTTGGCGGCGGTTACGCTGACGATTGCTGCGAGGGCAATGGTCGAGGCGGCTATGGTCGCGGCGGCAATGGCGGAATCCGTGGACTGTTGTCTCGGATCTGCCCCTGCGGACATCATCGTGGCTGTGGCAACGATTGCGGTTGCGACAATGGCTGTGGCGATGCCGGCGGCGATGATTGCTGTGGCGACGCTGGAAGTAGCAATGATTGCTGTGGTCAACAAACGGTTTGCTGCCAAATCCCTGATCGGACAGTTTGCTGCCGAGTTTGGGTACCGACTTGCGAAACCAAGGAAGTTACCTGCACGCGATACCGTTGCGAACAAGTTTGCGAACAAGTTCCCTATACTTGCTGCCGCACCGTTTGCGAACCTTGCACCAAGCAAGTTCAGTGCTGTGTAACACGATGGGAATGCCAGACTTGCACCAAGCAAGTTCCGTGCTGCACCGTCCGATGGGAATGCCAGACTTGCACCAAGCAAGTTCCGTGCTGCACCGTCCGATGGGTATGTGAAGAACGGACCTGCCAAGTTCCGCGAACCGTTTGCCGTCAAGTTTGTGAGATGAAGACGGTTTGCTGCTCGCGTCGCGTTTGCGAACAAGTTCCTTACACGTGCACGATTTGTGTTCCGCGCACGATTTGCGAACAAGTTCCCGTGACGGTTTGCCCAGCTCCGTGCTGCGATAACGGTGGCAACGGCTGCTGCGACAACGGTGGCGCCGGAAACGCATGCTGCGATAACGGTGGCAACGACTGCTGTGGTGACGCTGGCGGCAACAATTGCTGCCGTCGTACGCCGATCCGCAATCTGTTGTCCCGCTTCCGCGGTTTGTTAAGCCGATTGCATTGCTGCCACGCTTCACGCGGTGCGTGCGGCGACACATGCGACACGGGCTGTGGTTGCAACTAGTCCTCCTGATCGTTCCTAATCAGGTCGACAATCTGGTCTGAATATTACAGGTGGCTCAATCCTAAGGGATTGAGCCACCTTTTTTTTATAGTCGAATTGGGGGGCTTTGACCCTCCCACATGCGATGAACGGCCTTCTTCAATCGCCCACACTTTTGTAAAATCGACTGCAGACGCCGCGTCAGCTAATGACGTCTTCAATCGACCCAATCTCACAAAGGATTTTCCATGCTGAATCGAGTACTTGCCTTCGTTGCGCTGGTCGCCTGCGGATCGACCGCGATTGCACAGACCGACAAGACGATCGACGACCAAAAGGTTTGTCCCATGATGGTCAACAAGGAAGTAAATGCCGAAAGCAAAACCGTCGAATACCAGGGGGTCACGATTCGCATGTGTTGCGACACTTGCGTCGGGCGGTTCAAGAAGTATCCCGAAGCATATCTCGATGAAAAATACATTCCGCAACTCAACGGAATGAAGATTCCTGAACGAAAAACCGTTCAAAAATTCTGTCCCGTTTACCCCGATCGAGTCATTACAGAGAAAGACGCGTGGGTGAAGTATGAAGGGCGGAAGGTCTATTTGTTCAATAAGGCGGCGGTGCGCAAGTGGCAGAAAAACCCCGCAAAATATGCCAAGGCGGAGATCTTGCCACAACTAGACCTCCCGATCACACCCGAGGATGCGGCCGAACCAGCACTCGCCGGCGCTGCAGCGTCCGCATCTGACGAAGAAGAGGAAAACGAAGGGGAGAATGGCGAGGGCAAAAAATCTGCGGACGCTAAGGATGGTTCGAGCCGGTAACGCTGATTGCATCGCGACTCGGAATCCGGCTGCTTCAGTAACGAGAGCGCGTTTTGCGTTCTTGTAACGGAACTCGCCAGAATTCCGGCCCAAATTCTGGCGAATTAGGCTACGTCACTCGCTAGTCGAATGCGAAATGCGCTCTAAAGGCCCAACGAATCCACCGCGGGTGGCTTCTTCGATGCATCCGGATCGGGGACTCGGTGCGTATGGCCTGGCAGCATCTCGACTAACACTGAGATCGCGATTCCCAAAAGTAGGGCCGCAGACAGCCGCAGTCGATCATGCTTGTGAAAGTGGACTTCCGGCAGTAAATCTCCCAAGGAAATACACAAGAATGCTCCGGCCGCGAATGCCATCACTCCCCCGATCAGTCCAAGGTTGTTTGCGGTCGGCGTTCCTACTCCCCAGGAAAAAAGCACGACTCCCAACGGCGCTGTGAGCGCTATCGCCACGTTGGCAAGTGCGATTTTCGACGCGGGCCATCGCCGTGCGGCCATCAGGCTCGTTACGGACATCGCATCGAGCGGCTTGTGGAGTGCGATCGCCAAGAATACGGAGAATCCAGTCGCCGACCACTGATTATCGACATGCGCCAACGTGGCGGCGCCCAAGGCGACACCGTCCAACAAAGTGTGAATTGTCATGCCCAGCAACAGGCCGACGCTGGATACGTCTCGCGTGCCTAGTTCTTGAGGGTTCGCATTCGACACCTCGTGATTGCAATGGGAATGATCTTGTCGATTAGCGTCCCTGGTCTGCGATTCTGCCGTGGCGTGCTGGTGAAAATGGAAAATCCGATTGAGGAAGAACATGAACAGCACGCCTGCCAACAGCATCCACATCGCCGCTTCGAGGCTTTGCATCATGTGGACCGCTTGCGGAACCAAGTGCAACGTCGCGACGCCCAACATGACTCCGGCAACCGAGCTCAAAATCAACTGCATGCGCAAATGCGTCATCCGGATGATGGAGGGCAGCCATCCGCCGTAGAGGGAAGCGATCGCGATCACCAGACAATAGACAATTAACATACGTTCCTGGCTCAGAATCGCTGCTATCTTAGCTGGCGGACGGGGCCAAACAAGACTCCGAGAATCGCCAAGCTAGCGCGCCTTGATGTCGCACACGGGTGCTGCTAAATGCGCAGTCTGTGGCAATGGAAGCCTGACGCGCAGGTATTGATGTTGCGCATTTCTGGTTCCCTCGCCCCGAATTTGCACGCGCATGTGGGCTAAACGATACGTCAGGGATTACCGCGTGCAGATACGCGGAGAGGGTTTGGGTGAGGGACAAAGTTGCCGAGTTCTCCCCCTCATCCTAGCATTCTCCCCTGAATGCCGTCGGAAAAAGTTTTATCGCGCTAGACTCGGCCGAGTGATTCGCCTATAGATTCGCCGCTCCACCCCGTGCACGATGTGATTCTAGCGGAGTTCCTATGAAGCTGCATCTGTTCCTTCGAACGATTATCTGCTTCGCGATTGCGACGCATCTGGCGTGGAGCGATGACTTTCGGATCGAGTCCCAGGTCTATTCGGGTCGGCAAATGAAACCGGTTTCGGAAAACCTCACGTTGTTTACCGACAAAGTCGTTTATGACTTTTTATTCGATCAGGAAAATGCAGCGACGGTCACAGAAATCGTCATCTACGACCTTGACAAAGAGCGCTTCGTGTTGCTCGATACGCAGCGCGAACTGAAACTGGAAATCCAATCGGCCGCTCTCAACGAGCTCTTGATTACGCTCAAATCCTCCGAACCTTGGCGCGAAAAGTACCCGTTTCTTTTGGAGCCGGCCTTTGAAGTAAATTACGACGAGGCTCTTCATCGCTTGGAGATGACCTCAAAAAACATGACGTACTCGGTCCAAGTCGAATCGCCGGCAAGATCGCAGGCATTTCCAGTCTACGGAAGGTTTATCGACGCCTATTCGCAATTGAACGCGACGGATCCGCAAAAGCTGCCTCCCTTCGCCCGCTTGGAACTAAACCGTGAACTTAAATCTCGCCGAGTGATGCCGACCGAAGTCGAAATGACGATGGAGATTCCCAATCCTGGCCTGGGCTCGACGCAAGTATCCGCAACGAGCAAACACAGCGTGATTTGGCAGCTTTCGAAAACCGACCACGAACGGATCGAGACGGCCAATCGATCTTGGACAAAGTATCGGAATGCGACTTTGGGTGAATACCGACAATTGACGAGCCAAACCGCGGCCAAGCGATGAGAACGCGGGATATTCGAGGCGTGTCGAAAACGCGTCGAAGCTTCTGGTTTCGCGTTTTGCGGGCAGTGGCCGGCCAAGGACTGGGCTCGATTGCCAAGTTTTTGCCTAATTTCACGAACTACCAGCTATTCCGAGCGTTATTTAATTGAAAAAAGTTTGTAATTCTGGTTGTCAAACACCTGCCGGATGGCTGAAAATGGATGGGTCTGCGAACGATCAACGTTCGATGACGACGGCGAACAGAGAAAGAGCTTACGGCGAAAAGGAAATACGAGCGCGGTACGGTCGTCAACTGTATTCAGTTGCTTACTGCGTCGCTTTACCGAGTCACCGGCAGATGATGGTGTCAAGGTCAAGTGTGTTTGTTGGTGCGCTTGCACCGGGCAAGCAAACTGACAAGCAATGGCGCGATCGTGGGGTGTGCGAATGGTAGAGATCAAGCACAAAGACAGTGGCAAAGTAATCTTTCGCTTCGATGCTCCTTCGTTGGTCGATGCCCATCTCAACGGAGTGGATCTGCGCGGAGCGGATCTGCGCGGCGTCGATTTCACCGGAACCAGCTTCAAGGCCTGCAATCTGGCGGATGCCGATTGTCGAATGGCCAATTTTTCCAATGCCCAGTTTTACAATTGCATGCTCAAACGCGTGAATTTTGGCGAAGCCGTTTTGGAAGACGCGGAAATGAGTGACGCGGTCCTGGACGCCAGCGATTGGATCGGCACCAAAGCCAGCCGCGTCGCCTTGCGACACGCCAAGCTAAACAACGCAAACATGACCGGCGCCGATCTATCGAATTCCGATTGCAGCTTTTCGGAAATGCGCGCAATTCTCATTCACTCGAATTTGTCCGGCGCCAATTTATATGGCGTAGATTTTTCCGGGGCGGACCTCAGCCAGGCCGACTTGCAAAATGCCAATATGACGGGCGCCAAAATTCTCGGTGCCAAATTCGCCTACGCGAAAATGCAGGGTAGCATTAGCACCAACGGCAAACCCTGGGGCGGCAATACGACCGCGGCAAAACCCACCACCAAACGACCCTGGTGGCAAATCTGGCGGGCCGCCATCTAGATTTGTGGCTTGCGCAAGCACGCAAGTAGGTCTCGCGAGCCGAGCGAGACTTTGACGAATCTCACGTTTCACCATTCTAGAAAACTTCGCACGAGCAAGCCATTTGTTGTCGGAAATTGGGCTGGGAACGACAATCAGATTGGTCGATTTGTGATAATGCAAAGTCTCGCTCGGCTCGCGAGACCTACTGACACAAAGTCTCGCTCGGCTCGCGAGAACGACAGGGATTCTCGAATGTCGCGATCGACAACATCCGCTTGGCGTCGCTTGAACCAAGCCATCGAAACGTGCGACCGCTGTCCACGATTAATCGCCTATTGCAAGTCGGTGGGCGCAGCGAAACGTCGGGCGTATCAAGACGATGCCTATTGGGCGCGGCCTGTATCCAATTTCGGCGCAGCTCCCGCGGAGATCCTGATCGTTGGTCTGGCCCCCGGAGCCCACGGTGCGAATCGCACCGGCCGCATGTTTACCGGCGATCAAAGCGGCGTCTGGCTGTATCGCGCTTTGCACCGCGCCGGTTTGGCCACCCAGGTCGGCTCGCACAGCCGCCAGGATGAATTGCAGCTCGTGCATTGTGCCATCACAAGCGCCTGTCATTGCGCGCCCCCAGAAAATAAACCATTGCGGCAAGAACTTGCGAACTGTCAACCATGGTTTGGGGAAACGATGGCTCTGGTTCAACCCCGAGTCATCGTGGCGCTCGGGCAAATCGCGTGGAACGCGATTTTGGCGTACGCGGTCGAGCAAAATTGGACTTCTGGTCCACGGCCGCCGTTCGGCCACGGTCGGATCCAGCGACTCGCTGAACAACTCGCGCTCTTGGGATGTTATCATCCGAGCCAACAGAACACGTTTACCGGGCGTTTGACCGAAGCAATGCTGGACAAAATCATGGAACGGGCCAATCGAATGGCCGGGCTTCGCCGGAAATCGAACATCGTCTGACAACTTTTCCTTGAGAATGACATTGACCGAATCACATGACCCCGCGAACGCTCCGCCGGTTTTGGCGCCGGAGCCCAGCTTCGCACCAGGATACGAGATTATTGAAGCACACGCGGTCGGTTCATGGAACGTCGTGTCGTGTTGCGTTACGTGGGTCGTCATTGTCGCGGTGCTGGCGTTTCACGCCTTCAATGTTGCCGTTAGCGAAGTGGAGACGCGGGTAGAGGCGACGTCGATTGACTTAATGCAAATTAACCTGGTGGCGAAATTCGCAGTCGGCACCAAGCAATTGTCCAACGATCAAACATTCCCGTTCAAGGCTTCGGAATTCGGCGCCGATGATTTTCCCGAACTACATTGGTGCAACTCGATTTTGCTGAACGAAGTGGGAGGTGCGAATGCCGCACTCAAGCATGTCGAGAAGATTCAAAATGAACTCGACGATCACCTCATCTCGCTCACTGTAAAACAAGCCCAGTTAGCCGATATCCTGACTCGAATCTTGACCGATTACGCGCAAAAAGATTGGAGCGCGTCCAACGTTTCAACCGACGAACGCAAGCTCGTGACCGAACGACTGGGCTTTTGCGGAACCTTGGTTTTGACACCGGAACAGGGGCCCGATCGTAGTGCGCGTGATCGCCTCGAGAAACAAGCTGCGACGTTCACGGTGGTGACCATTGGTATTATGTTGTTGGTTGGATTGGTTCTCTTGGTCGGATGCGTCGGATTTTGCGTCGCGCTAGCGGCGCTGATCGCGGGTAAGTTCCGATTTCACTTTGGACGCGAAGCCGGGCGCGGGCACATCTATGGCGAGACATTTGCAATCTGGTTTTTGATGTTCACGATCATGCAGGTGGTCATTGGAGAAACGGTGCCACGGCACCTCGTTCTGATCGCCGTCGGAATCGGGTTTTTCGCATCGCTGGCGGCGTTAGCTTGGCCAATGGTTCGTGGCGTTTCGTGGCAAGACGTCCGCCGTGACATCGGTTGGCGTCTCGAGACCAATCCGTTGCTAGAGGCTTTTTACGGTGCTGCGGCGTACATCTGCCTAACGCCGTTGATCTTGTGTTCGTTAATCCTCGTCGTGATCCTGGCCAACTTCTTTGGACCGATCGGACTACTTCCGATCGGGCAGTTCGATGGAAAGAATGCGCCTAGCCATCCCATTGTTTTCGAGTTGGCTAAGAATGATCCGTTCGTTGTGATCACCGCCTTGATCTTGGCCTGCGTCGCCGCGCCGATTGTCGAAGAAACGATGTTTCGCGGTGTACTGTACCGCCACCTGCGCGACTCGACGATTTGGTTCCGAGGCTTTGTCAGCGTATTTCTTTCGGCATCGATCAATGCACTCATCTTTGCCGCAATTCACCCGCAAGGATTACTCGGAATTCCCGTGTTGGGAACCTTGGCATTTGGATTTTCGCTCGTCCGCGAGTGGCGCGACTCGCTGATCGCTCCGATGGTAATGCATGCCATCAACAACGGTACGATGACGTTGCTGTTACTGCTCGTACTTAATGGCCTGAATTAAACCGCGTTCCGTGAATGGGTAGTAGCCATTGCCGGAGCTCGCCATTCGTCGCGGCGGACGTTCCGAATTCTGTCGAATTCGGAACGTCAATCGCTACCGCGATGTGAAATCATTATCGGCGACAAAGCGCATGCAACCGACCGAACAATCCGTGCCGACCACTGTCGCAACAGGGCTCCGGTTCGCAACACACAGTGGAGGCCGGCGCACAGCAAATAGTCGTGTACGTTGTCACTGGCACGCGCACACATCGTTTGACGTACTTCGTACATCGAACGATTTTGGTGCGGCAGCAGCCACAGCAGTCGATGTAGCGAACTTTCTTGCAATAGGTGACGGGGCAGCATTTGACGACGGTAATATAGGACGTGCGGCAGACGGTTTGGCAAACGGGAGCACACGTGCTGACGCAGGGGCTGGTGCAGGAACTTCGTTTGCAGCGGTGGCAGGCGTCCGCGATGTTTGTAAGTCCGGCGACGAGCGCGAAAATCATTACAGCGGCAAGGCGATTCATGTTGCTTTCTCCCTTAATGATAGATGTACATTGCCTTGAAAAACTGGAATAAAGTTTAACGGATGCGCAATTTGAATAAAGCAGGCTTGGGAAAATTGTCACCCGGAAGGCATGGCAGGGTGCATCAATATCTTCAACGGGTAGCTAAGGCTGCGCGGTGCGAAGATGCCCAAAGTTGTCGGTTTGCCAGACCCGATTGGTTGCCACATCGATGGCGGTCAGCCACCCTCCTTCCACGCAAAACGTGTCGATGATTGCCAAGTGTCCGAGTTCGCGGATTTCATGGCTCTCCTGGGGCGTGTGTCCCACGATCGCCTTCTTACCGGAGAGATGCGGTCCCGGCGGGTCTTCGAGAATGTGGGACCAAAATAACAACTCGCCCGGTTGTTCCTCCAGCGAAAGGCTCGGATCGTAGTTTGCGTGCACGAAAAAATGCTGCTCGCTTTCGAAGAATCGAACGCAATGGTTCAAGAAGGCAATGTGATGTTGCGGAATATTCTTGAGACGTCCACCGTAGCTATGGATCGTCGCCATACCGCCGTTTTCAAGCCAGTTGTCCAAATCGCGCTTGGTCTTGAGCGCGTTCACCATCATGATCTCGTGGTTGCCAATCAAAGGGACAAGATTGCAGTGCGACACCAGGTCGGTGAGGATCTCCAATACGTCCGCGCTGTGAAGGCCCCGATCGACGTAGTCGCCGAGCAAAACCAACGTGTCCATGGGTCGGGGTTGGATTGCCCTCAATAACGCTCGCAATGCCTCGGCGCAGCCATGAATGTCGCCAATTGCAATGATCCTTGACATGCCGAGTCGTATCCCGCCCATTAATTCAAGTTGGGATCGATCGGCTGGGCGACGGGCTTGGAGAATATGATGTCCAACCCGATCTTGTCGCTGACCGAATTCCAGAGATTTTCCGCATCGCCCAGAACTAGGTCAGCGTTGGCGGGGACGACAAGCCAACCGCCGACGGACAATTCGTAGTCGAGTTGGTTTGGTCCCCAGCCACTGTAGCCACAAAACAATCGGAAAGGTCGCAGCGTCTGGCTCAAGATCGCAATGAGATTATCGCGTTTCATCGAAAAGTAGAGATTCTCGAGGACGTCTTTCTCGGCGAGCGAAACGCAACCGTGAATGGCCATCAGCGGACCTTCGACGGGTCCGCCCACGTACAGTCGATGATCGCTCGTGGGCATTTCCGAGACGTCCGTGAACAACTCGCCGATCTTTGTATTTGATGCGCGATTGAGGACCAATCCAGAGGCTCCCTCGTGATCGTGTTGAATCACGAGCACGACGCTTTGATTGAAATTTGGGTCCATCAAGTCGGGAACTGCAATGAGCAAGTCGCCGGTCAAAGAGTTTTGTCCCATTGCGCGTCCTGATAAAGCCGTCAATTTCAAATATTCTACTCAGGAGTTCGGTCCAAGACAGGATCGCGTCTAGCTTTTGCCCGTCCTGCCTCGCGCAAGACCAAAATGGCGACAAAATCATAGATCCCGTGCGTCAGGATGGCCGGGACCACTGATCCGCTCTGGAGCATGACGGCTCCCAACACTCCGCCAATCAAAGTGGCTACCACGACATACATGAAACTCATCGCGTGGCACAAGCCAAAAAGGACGGATGCCACACACAAAGCGCCAACCGTTCCCAGCAAACCGAAGAACGCGGTTTGCAGCCCTCCTTGAAGACACCAACGAAACAGCATTTCCTCGCCCATGCCTGCACCTGCCGAGAGAAGGGCGATTTGTCCCACCGAAAGGGGCTCAAACACGGGGAGTACGAATCGATAAACAAAATCGCGAAATTCACGAAACGGTCGCAACGGGATCAACAGAGTCATCGCCGCGATCGCGAACGTGGCGAGCAACCCGAGTAGTGTCCAGGAGATCGTTCCCGGCATGTCCAGCCGGAAAAAATGGTGCAAGGGCTGATCGCGGTTGTAGAACCCAAGGCTTCCCAGGACCAGCGCGCCAAGCAAGCACCCGCCCTCAATCCACAATCCCCACCACATCAGCCGCGATGACGAGGGGAGTCGCAATGTCGCGGTCGATCCATCGGGCGATGAGATGGAATCCGTAATTGGACGGCGAGAAAGACCATCATCGGACACCGCGTATCAACTCCAGTCGGGTGGCACAGCCGCTGCCGACGGCGCATAAGAATCTATCGAGTGGTAATCCCCATCGCCGCAATCACGGAATCTGCGCCCGGGGTAAGTCGCCGCAATTTGCGGACGATTTCGGCTTTTTCGGATGCCGACGCGGCGACGACTCGTTTCTTCATTCGAGAAATTTGTTTTTTGCGTTTGCGGCGACGATTGATCTCACGATTTCGTTCAACACCGGCCATTTAAATTCCTTTGAATGAATCTGGATGAATTCGGACAATCTAATCGATGGCGGGCACTTGTTCAACGCGCGACACTGGGAGCGATCGCCAATTTCTGATCACCGGGAGCATTTCGCCAACCAAAAACGCTGACCCGGTGACCGCTACGGAGTGGCATGGATCGCTGGATTGCAGGACCATTTCCCATGCTTCCTGTGAATTGGCAGCGGTTGAAAGCTTCGGAATAGTGCGATTCGGATTGGACCATCGCGCCAATTGTTTTTCGGCCAAGGACTTGAGAACTGCCACTTCGCACCCCCGCGGATTGCCGACAATCTTCGCCAGAATCACGCGCTCAAAGTGCGGTAGCAAATGGGACAACATCCGCGAAATTTTCTTGTCGCGACTGGCCGAAAAGATTAAGACTCGGCCCCGCGAATCGGATCCAAAACGCTCGTTCAACGTTCGGACAAATGCGCTCACGGACAACTCGTTGTGGGCGATATCGAGAACGATTCTAGGTTGACCATCGAACACTTGAAATCGTCCGGAAATGCTGATGTCCTGTAATCCGAGTCGGATTGCGGACGAGTCGACATTCCAACCAAGATGTACCAAACACTTTGCAACGGCAATCGCAATCGATGCATTGACGGCCTGATGCCGTCCGATCAAATTCGTTCGACAATTCAAGAGCTCGTATTCCCCGCCTACATTGCCCCAAGTATGAAACTCGGTTGGATCGTCGCGCTGCGGGACGCGGCGTGCCACGCGACAGCGAAAATCCTGGCCAAGCCAAAACGTGGGGGCGCGATTGCGGTTTGCGATTTCTGCGATCACTTGCGCCGACTTGTACTGTTGAACGCCGCAAATCAACGGGATCTCTGGCTTGATAATGCCGGCCTTTTCAGCGGCGATGAGACTTCGCGTGGCTCCCAGCAGGCGTTGGTGGTCCAATCCAATATTTGTAATAACGGTTGCGATCGGTCGACAGACATTGGTCGAATCGAGTCGCCCGCCCATCCCGACTTCGATCACCGCAGCGTCGACCTCGCGGAGCGCAAAATAATCGAACGCCGCTGCCGTCATAACTTCAAAAAACGTGGGTGGATGAAGCTCGTTTCGTTCCCCGCTTTGCCGATCGATTTCGGCAATATCGGGGCGAAAGGATTCGATCAATTGGGAAAAGTCCGCGCTGGGAATCTGCTCGCGCGCGACCACAATTCGTTCGCGAAGGTTTTCCAGATGAGGTGAGGAATATACTCCCGTCCGATACCCCGCTGCGGCGAGAATGCCCGCGACCATCGAAACCACGGAGCCTTTGCCCTTGGTGCCCGCCACGTGGATAATCGGATAACGCAGGTGAGGATTGCCCCGTCGATTCAAGAGCTGCAGGATTGTCTCAAATCGAAAGTCCCAGTCCTCGTTCGGATCGTCACTGCGGCGCTCGTAGTTGATCCGGCTATACAAGTAATCTTCGGTGGCCGCAGATCGCGACGAACATTCATTCGACATCGGATTTGCGGTCCAAATAACGTGAATTCTGCCGAATTAGTCACGCGGTAAACGCGAGCGTAAAACAAGGCGCGCTGATCGGTTGCAATCGGAAACCCGGACGAAGCGAAAATCCTTGCCATCTTGGACGAAACAACCAAGGTTTCTATATTCTAACGGAAATCGGCGCAAATGGGTCCTCAACGAAACGCACGACACGAGCTAAAATGACACGACGCCACACGCTTGTCCCTTTCAATGTCCTACTTCATTTATCCTTTGCGCGATATCAATGACAGCTCCTCCAAGCGATGATACCTCGAAGAAAACTAATTCGAGCAAAGAGATTTCCCGGCGGGGATTCAAGCAATCATTGGAGACGAATCCCGATTACGATCCCAATCTTGTGATCGAGACCCAAAGCTTAACCAAAATCTACCGAGATTTTTGGGGCCGACAAAAGGTCCGCGCCTTGAAAGCCTTGGATCTCGAAGTGCGCAAAGGCGAGATTTTTGGACTTCTCGGACCGAACGGCTCCGGAAAATCGACCACGATCAAATTGTTGTTGGGGTTGCTCTTCCCCACCGCCGGCCGAGCGCTGGTGTTTGGCAAGGATTCGTTCGAAGTCACAAAAAATGAACGAATCGGATACCTCCCCGAAGAGTCCTATTTATACAAGTTTTTGACCGCCGAAGAGACGCTTGATTTTTATGGGCGCCTGTTTGATATGCCAGCGGCCGTCCGGCGCGAACGGTCCGCGGCGCTGATCGAAAAGGTCGGTTTGACTTGGGCCAAACGTCGCCAAGTCAAAGAGTATTCCAAGGGCATGACAAGGCGAATCGGGCTGGCCCAAGCATTGATCAATGATCCCGAGCTGATATTGTTGGATGAGCCAACCTCTGGCTTAGACCCGCTCGGCACGCGCGAAATGAAAGACATGATTTTGGAACTTCGCGAGCAGGGAAAAACCGTCGTCATGTCCAGCCATTTGTTAGCGGACGTGCAAGACGTTTGCGACCGGATTGCCATCCTGTACAAAGGCGAACTCAAGGAATTGGGACGCGTCGATCGGCTGCTTAAAGTGAGCGACGAAACTCAGATCCGCGTGAAGAACTTGTCCCCCGCCGCCGAATCCGAGATTCGCGACGTACTGGCAAAACACAATTCCAATGTCCTGCAAATCGAAAACCCCAAGACCACATTGGAGGAGCTTTTCCTCAACATTGTCCGCGAAAGCGAACAGCATCCTGGTCGCCGTTCGACTGGCGCCCACAACGAGTAACATCAGTTTCGCGGCGGATCTATGGTCATCAAAGACTTCAGCAATTTTCTCGAATGGTTCAGCGGCGGTGAATTCCTTTGGAACGGAGCGGTCGCGACGTTTCTCTACATCGCCCTTGGCTGCTTGGTAATAGGCGTGCTGTTCGGCTACATCGTCTCCGTGATTCGGCACGGACCGTTCGAAGCATTTTTTGTCACCGCCAACACGCTCTTTCAAGCCGTCCCGGATCTGTTGCACACGTCGCCCCGACGAGTGATCGCCTTGGCTCGACTGGCAGTCAAAGAGGCCTTCCGCCGCAAAGTCGTCATTTCGGCGATGGGGATTTTTGCCGTCGCACTCCTGTTCGGCGGCTGGTTTTTCAACTCGGGCAGCGAGCACCCGGAACGAACCTATATTGGCATCGTTTCCTGGGGCTCGCAATTATTGATCCTCATGATGGGCTTGCTGATTGGTTCGTTCAGTTTGCCGGACGATATCAAGAACAAAACCATCTACACCGTCGTCACCAAGCCCGTCAGGCCGACGGAGATTATCTTGGGCAGAATCCTTGGATTCGCGGGCCTGTCCACCGTGCTTCTCCTGATCATGGCGACGGTTTGTTTGATGTTCGTGTCGCGAGGCTTGTCGCATCGGCATTTGGTCGCCGGCGAATCACAGACGCTGGCGGAACTACAAAAGGTCGATCCGGCGGTCGACACGAAAATCGACGGACGACGTGTTCCGGCAAATACCGCCTACCTCGGCATGACGACCAACGTCAACAATCACCATCACCGAGTGCGCGTGATCCGTGAGGTCGTGGCCTCCGGCGAGCCCGAGCCAACCGATCTGTCGAACGTCGTCAAAATCGAGGAATCGGCGGGCAAGAAAACGTACTTGCGGTTGGCAGTCGATTCCGAGGGCGGACACACCCATTCGATTGCGCCACGCCCCGCCGCAGGGAAGATCCAAGCCGACGCTGAGTTGGCGATCGGACCGGCCACCGGCTTCTTTCGCGCCCGCGTGCCGATCTACGCGAGCTCACTCATCTTCACGCAACGCAATGGCGACACCGATACCAAGGGAATTGTGACCGGGGATGAATGGACGTATCGCGGTTATGTCGAAGGTGGCGCGTCGCTGGCCAAAGCCACCTTTGAATTCCGTCAAATCGTCCCGGCAAAATTTTCGCAACTCGATCCAATCCATATGGAAATGATGCTCGGCGTCTTCCGTTCCTATAAAGGGGACATCAGCAAGCGAATCTTGGCGTCGGTTTATTTCGAAAGTGTCCTTGATCCCTTGGCCGATTCTCAAATCAAATATCAGTCGGACCCGGTGACGTTTGAAACGATCGAATTCGATCTCCAGAGTTTGAGTTTTCCGCGCAAGATGTTGGGCCGAGTGCTCGATGAGAACGGCAACATTATCCGCAAGGGTGAAGCCTTGGATTTCTTCGAAGATCTCGCGGGAAATGGACAGGTCCGCGTCATCTTGCGATGTGAGGATCGCGACCAGTACTTGGGAGTCAGCCGGGCGGACGTCTATTTTCGCGCCGGTGAACGGTCCTATGGGCTGAATTTCTTTAAAGGGTTTTTTGGCATTTGGCTGCAAATGCTAATCGTCGTAACGTTGGCCGTAACGCTAACCACATTTCTCAACATGTCCGTGACGATGTTTGGCACGTTTCTGGTGATCATTCTCGGATTCGTGACCGAATTTATTCGCGATTTACTCAAGCCCGATGCCGACGGTGGCGGTCCCCTGGAGTCTTTCATCCGGCTGGTGACGCAGGCGAACATGCAAACCCCTTTGCAAGAGGGGTTCCTCAATTCGGCGATGCAGTTGGTGGACAAGGGGCTGCTCCGCGTGCTTAACGCAATGACCTACGTCGTTCCCGATTTTTCGCGTCTGGACTTTTCGAAGTTCATACAATTTGGGTATTGGATTGACACGGATCGCTTGCTGATTGCAACGTGTCTTGCGTTTTCGTTTTGCATCGGGCTGATTGTCTTCGGGTACTTCAACTTGAAAACAAGAGAGATCGCGGCATGAACCGTACGTCGCCCTTCGTTCAAAAGATCATTTACATTTGCTTGATCGTCGCGTTACTGATTCCATTGTCGTTTATCGCGCGTCCCGCGACGCAGCGCGGCGATTCGGGACAGCGTGACACCGGAGGTCAACTCGCCCGGCTGCGAAACCAGTACAACTTGTCCCAAGCTAAGCTCGGAGAGGTCGATCCGGCGAGCGAAACGATGAAGCTGATGTCCTTGGGATTCCGCAGCGTCGCCGCGACTTCGTTATGGCTTACCGCGATCGACGCGCAAGTCGTCAAGGACTGGGATCGCTTCGCTGCGTCATTGAATACGCTGATCAAGATTCAACCTAATTTTCACAAAGTCTGGGACTACCAAGCCCACAATATGGCTTACAACACGTCGGTTGAATTCGACGACTACGAGCAGCGCTATAGCTGGGTCAAAAAGGGCTTGGACCTTCTCCGCAAGGGCCGGACGTTTAACGAGCGCGATCATCGCTTCACCGATACGCTCGGAAAATATACGGGCCAAAAAATCGGCCGCTCGGATGAAAAAGTCGAATTCCGCCAACTATTCCGCCACGACGACGAATATCACGCCAGCCTCGATGACATTTTTGATCGCGATTCTTACGACGCGGGACAATACGGTCAGGACAATTGGCTCTTGGCCTACCAGTGGTTCCAATTATCCGAGTCCATGGTCGAGCAGGGCTTGCGCGGGGAGAAAGCCCAGCTTCGCACCAAGCCGATGATGTTCTATATGAACCGTCCGGCACAACGGCGCAACCACGTGGTTTCGTTGCAAAGCGAATTCCCGCCAGAAGAGAGCTTCAAATTCAAGTGGCAGACTGCGCACGACGAATGGCGAGAGTACGGTGATCGCGAGCTCCAATCGTCTTTGGAAGAACCGATCACTCTGAATGGCATGGTGAAATCGGAAATGGAGTTGAGGAAACTGCGCGCCGAACTCGATAAGCTCGCCCCCGGGGTCCGCGACCGATTGATGGCCGAAATCGAACAAAGGATATCGATCTCTCCGGAAGTTAGACAACTCATGGCGATGGAAATGGACGCGCTTGATGAATACCAGAAGATCGCCGTGCGGCAGGCCTTGGTCCGCATCGAAGAGGCGAATCAATCCGTCGACTCAACGGTCCTCGCCGCCGTCCCCCACGGGGACCGAGAGAAAGCCGAGGCAATCAGCAGCAAGATTAATGACGCTTATATTCGCATTCGCCTCATCGAGCGCGATCGGGCGACGATTAACTATCCCTTCTGGCACGAGCGAACGCTCGTCGAAAGGACCGACGAAGCCCTCGAGGCCCACCAGTCGTTTTACGATGCGCACGATAAAAACCGAGAGGCGATTTTTGGGGACTACGTCCAGTACGACGCAGCGCTGAACCAACCCGTCATCGACGAAACGACGGGCGAGCCCCAAATCGAACGCGGGGCGATCAGTGAATTCAACGCTGCATTCCAGTTTTGGGCTGATGCCGCCAATGTGCATCCGAGCTTGAGCACCAGCGCGCTGTTCGACATCATGCTCGAAGATGCAGGTCGAGTGAAGGAGATGGTCGACGCACTCGGGCGACCCTGGCCCAGGAATTTTCCGTTCCAGGATTATGTTGATGAAAACCCGGCCATCGCGACTCGATACAATCTGCCGACCAGCACCCAATTAAAGGCGATGGAGGATGAATTCGGTCTGCCTCCGAGACCGTCGCTCGATCTCGAATTAGACTCAGACGGCGCCAAAGCCCCCTCGGACGTGCAAAACTGATCCCTCATGCATACTGATGCGGCGATTCTTCTTGTTCCTTCTCCTCACGATCAACTCGGAACAAATCGTGCACTCTCGAGAAACGAATTCGCGTTGAATTCAGGGGAGAAGGTTTGGCTTCGTCTCAAAATTCGAATCGCGAGTTTTCTCCACAGGGCAACGCGCTAGCGTCCGGTTGTTGGATTCTTTGGTCCAGGCAAAAACCGGGGGCAAGCGCTCTGCGGCTGATGTTGTGAAGCACAGTCGAGGATGAGTGGGTGATTTCAAGGGATCGGCCCTTACTCCTCGTTCCCTGGCTCCGCCGGGGAACGCCTGCAACAATCCCCGGGTTCCCTAAACTTCTATTGGGCAATTACCAACCCTCCGATTATGATCTTGCCGCGCATCGTTTCTCATTCGTAGGGTCGACGAAATGCCCGCCGACGGTTCTCCCCGAATATTGATCACGCGATTAAGCCACATCGGCGATTGCGTACTGACCCTTCCCCTGTTGTGCGCCTTGCGCCGAAAGTATCCCGACGCCTTTATCGCTTGGGCTGTCGAGAAGCCCGCGGATCAGTTATTGGCCGACCATCCGGATTTGGACGAGCTCGTAACGATCCCCCGCGGCTGGCTCCGAAGCCCCACTTCGATTTTGCGGTTGAGATCGAAACTTCGAGCGCAGCGATTTGATCTCGTGTTCGATCCCCAAAGCCTGACGAAGAGTGCCTCATTGGGTTGGTTGTCGCGTGCGCCAGTTCGAATCGGAATGGCCCGACCATTCGGCCGCGAAGCGGCGCCCTGGCTCAACTCGCGAATAATCGAGCCACTTTCGACTCACCTGGTCGATCGGACGATGGATTTATTGCGAGGGATCGAGGTCCGCGACACCCCAGTCGACTTTCGATTGCCGATCGATCCGGCCGCGCTCGAATATGTCCTAAGCAACATGCCCGTTGATTGCTCGACGCGCTTTATCGCGATCAATCCCGGCGGGACCTGGCGTTCCAAACAATGGGAATTGGACCGATACGCGGCGGTCGCGAAATTTGCTCGGGACCAACTAGGGCTAGGCACACTCGTCACGTGGGCGGGCGAATCTGAGCGGGCAATGGCCGATCGTATCGCGTCACTCAGCCAAGAATCCGCCGTAGTTGCCCCCCCCACAAATCTCAAGCAACTTGCTGCACTTTTTTCCCGGGCGCAAATGTACCTTGGAGGAGACACCGGCCCGATGCACATTGCCGCGGCCGTACAAGCTCCTTGCGTGGCATTATTCGGGCCCACGCGGCCGGTCGATTCGGGGCCTTATGGACCCGGCCACATAGCGCTTCAAGCCTGGTATCAGTCCGGCTCTTGTCGCGAGCGGCGCGGCGCGGACAACCTTGCAATGCGCGATATTCGTGTCGACGAAGTCTGTTCCGCCATAGAACAAATCGCGCGGCGCAGCGCTGATCGCTTGCGAGCCGTTGCGTAAGGCGCGTTCTGCTGCAGCAACATGTGACGCGCTCTAGCGAGGTGATATCGAGATGTCAACGACGATTGGAAAATGGTCGGATCCGATGTCGCGTTCGACCCAGCGGCGATGCACACAAATTTCTTGCGAAACAAAGGCGTGATCGATCGAGATTAGCATCGGCCAGAAAAACTGAGGCCAAGTCGGCAGCAGTCCGATTCCTTGCCGCGAGTCCCGCAGTTCGCCCGCGCGCAACAGATCGGTCAGATAGGGGCTCCATGTCGTCGCATTGAAATCGCCGAGCACAACGCGCGGGCGTTGGTCATCCTTGATTCGCCGGGCGAGTGCCTCAAATTGCGTGTTGCGCGCGGTAAATCGCTGAATCGATAATGGCGAGATCGTGTGGAGCGCAATGACCGAGAGTGGCGACCCATCGACGTCCACGTCGCAAAAAATTGTGGGACCGTCGAAATACTTAAGCAACCATACCGCCTCGACGTTGCGTAACGGCTGTTTGCTGAACAATGCGATCCCAAATCCGTGTTTGCGCGGAAGCGTTACGCGATGCAAATACTCATTGTGCAGGCTCGTGAGTTCTTTATCCCAATGCTTGGTATATTCGACAATCGCCAGAATGTCCGGGTTGACCTCGCCGACCAAGTTCAGAAAGTCCGTATATCGAGAATTGGCCGTATAGACATTGGCCGACATGATCCGCAGGAGAGTCTTGCCGGCCGCAGGTTGTGAAACAGGGACTCCCAGGGCAATACAGCTCACGACCGCTGAGGCCGCGAATGCGGAAAACGACCATCCCCAGATACTGCGCCGCGTGGCGAGCAATGCGATGGCCAAGGGGACCATGACCGTCGCTAATTGGACGCGATAATGCGTCATTAGCTCGAAAAGCCAAAGGCGATTAAATACGACGCTGCAAATGTAAATAATGGCCACGCACAGCGAGACGACCGTCAAGCCTTTTCGCAGGGCATTGCGACGCGGTTGCCTCGTAAGCGCCGGGCTTGTTGGTGAATCGCTCGCTGGAGTCATGGCAGGTAAAGTCTTCATCGTGTTCCCATGCTCCGCGTGGGAACGCACTGCCTTCGAGGCTCCGCCTCGCGTTGCGAGTGTCGAAAATCCACGTTCAGAAGCACCTACTTTTTGAGAGATCCCTCCATCCATGGAACTTGGATTCCGGGTCTCAGCCCGGAATGACGCCTGGTTATGCCAGGCGTTCGAAATGACCCCTGCGACTATTCCACCGTGACGCTCTTGGCCAGATTGCGCGGCTTGTCGACGTCGCAGCCGCGGAGAACGGCCATGTGATAGGCCAACAATTGGAGCGGGAGGACTGTCACAATGGGCTGCAGGAATTCGTCAACCTGGGGTACGAAGATCACATCGTCGGCAATATCTTCGATCCGCGTATCCCCTTCGGCTGCGATCGCAATGATGGGTCCTCCGCGAGCCTTGATCTCTTCAAGGTTTGACATGACCTTTTCGTAAATGAACCCTTGGGGCATCACGAAAACGCTAGGCGTCCGTTCGTCCACCAGTGCGATCGGCCCGTGTTTCATTTCGGCGGCGGGGTAGCCCTCGGCATGGATGTAGCTGATTTCCTTGAGCTTTAGTGCGCCTTCCAGCGCGGTGGGGAAATTGAGATGGCGACCGAGGTACAAAAAATTGTTAGCGTCAAGATATTTCTTGGCAACATGCTTGGCGGCCACCTCGCTATTCTTCAAAGCGAGTTCGACGATGTCGGGCAGCTTTTCCAATCGATCCAACATCTTGCGGCCGGCGTTGTAGCTGAGATGGTGCAAACGTCCAAAGTAAATGGCCAGCATGGTGAGCGCCAGACATTGGGAGGTGTACGCTTTGGTCGAGGCGACTCCGATCTCGGGTCCCGCGTGCAAGTAAATCCCGCCGTCGGCTTCTTGCGCGATCGAACTCCCCACCACGTTGCAAATCGCCAGGGTCGCGTGACCTTTTCGTTTCATTTCGCGAAGTGCGGCCAGCGTGTCGGCCGTCTCACCGCTTTGAGTAATCGCAAACACGAGCGTGTTGTCGTCCATCGGCGGATTGCGATACCGCAGTTCGCTGGCGTATTCGACTTCCACCGGCAGTTGGGCGATTTCTTCGAGCAAATACTCCCCCACTAGCGCCGAATGCCAGCTCGTTCCGCACGCCGTGAGCACGATGCGATTAACTTGCCGCAGTTGCTGGCTCGTCAAGTTCAATCCGCCGAATACCGGCGTCGCGTCGTCGAGGTTCAACCGCCCGCGCATCGTATTTCGCAAGGACTGCGGCTGCTCGAAAATTTCCTTGAGCATATAGTGCTCGTATTCGCCCAACTCGACGCTGTCGTGCGTGAGTTCCAACGTCTTGACATCGTGCTCGACGACGCCAAAGTCGCGATGCGAGATCTCCAGCTCGTCGGCGGTGATCGCGGCGACTTGGTTGTCGGCCAAGTACACTATGCGCTCGGTGTATCCCAACAGCGGAGAGGGGTCACTTGCGAGAAAATGCTCGCCGTCCCCCACGCCAATCACGAGGGGACTGCCCAGTCGAGCGCCGTAGACGACGGTGGGTTGCTCGCGGAATATTACGGCCAAGCCGTAAGTTCCGCGCAGCCGCGCCAGTGATGTTTTAATGCTGTCGACGGTGATTTTGACTAACGGTTGGGTCGAACCATTCGCTTGGCGATCGAGCCCTTGTTGAAAATAATGGGCGATCAAATGCGAAATCACTTCGGTGTCCGTGTCCGAGCGAAATGTGTGTCCGTGATTTTGAAGCCACACCTTGAGCTCGGCGAAATTTTCAATGACGCCGTTGTGTGCTAACGCTAGGATGTCATCGCCACCCACGTGCGGGTGGGCGTTCGCTTCCGTGGGCGCACCATGAGTTGCCCACCGCGTATGCCCAATCCCGATACCCGCGACAGAAGTTCGTTTGGTGAGTCGATTGGCAAGCTCGGAAATGCGACCAGTAGTCTTGGTGATTTGAAAGCGATTTTGGTCTTCTAACGTCGCGATCCCAGCGCTGTCGTAACCGCGGTATTCCAAACGCCGCAGACCTTCGATCAAGAAATCTTGCGCTCGGCGCGGGCCGACATAAGCCACAATTCCACACATCTTGCCAATTCTCCGTTCACAGGGGCCTCGCCAACAAGCTTATTTCGAAACACTGGCAGAGCCAGTGGCACACGGAAAATCGCATACTTCTTGTGTGCCACTGGCTCTGCCAGTGCTGTTCTTGGGCAAGGCGGTTTATAGGTTTGCGCGACACAACGCCGTTGCATCAAACTCTGATCGAGGAGTCTGAAGCACCCCGAAGGTATGTCAGGCATTGCTGAAACTCTAGCTCCACAATTACAAAATTAGCGGCAATTCGTCTATGCTTGCCGGACCAAACTGCGGATTAAATTGCATTTTGCGATGGGCACACGATGCTCGATTGGTTTGCGGCTGGGATGATTCGGTCTAAAATTGCGACGTTTTCGGATTTTTCCCACCGTGACGATTGTGCGATAGCACGAGCGGTTCAATGTTTCTGTTTTTTCGGAAGTTTCACCTATTTGGAGCAATGCCGCCGTGAGATCGGTCACCCCCAAGAGATCCCCCAAGAACGAGGTGCTGTTGATCGCCAACGGCGATCTGCGGTTGTCGGCAAACCAAGTCTGTTGGCCAGCTCAGGCCGAGATGGAGTTGCAATTGAAGTTGGCGGTCGAATCCATTGGATTTTCGTTGCGGCGGGCCCACGAGTTTGACCCCAAGCAAAAGCATGGATTCATTAGCTCTCAAAAGCAGGGCATGGATGTCTTTACTAAGATTACCCCCAATGCCCGACTCATCGTGGCCGAAGCCGTTTGGCAATACTCGCACCACGTTTTGCACGGACTCATTACCCACCGCGGACCGATTTTGACCGTCGCCAATTGGTCGCCGACATGGCCTGGCTTGGTTGGGCTGCTCAACCTCAACGCCTCGCTGACAAAAGCCGGTGTGAAATACAGTTCGCTTTGGAGCGAAGACTTCGCGGACCAAGAATTCCAAAGCAAACTTCGCAAATGGCTTGAACGAGGTTCTCTAACGCATCCGACGCGGCACGTAAAACCGTTGGCCGAGGTAAACGTGCCGGCATCGTCTCGCAAAGTAGGTCAAGCACTGGCTGCGGAACTTCAGCGCAATAAGGCCATCATGGGAGTTTTCGACGAGGGGTGCATGGGAATGTTCAATGCCATCATTCCCGATCATTTGTTGCATCCCACCGGCGTTTACAAAGAACGCCTCAGTCAGTCCGCACTTTATTACGAGACGACGCAAGTTTCGGATGCAGAAGCCAGCGAAGTATTCAATTGGTATCGCAAAAAAGGGTTGGTGTTTGCCTTTGGCAAAACACACGCCACGGAATTGACGCAAGCTCAAGTCATGCTGCAATGCAAGATGTACGTCGCCGCCCTAAGAATCGCCGACGACTTTGGCTGCGCAACGATCGGAATTCAATATCAACAAGGCCTGAAGGACCTGCTGCCCGCCAGCGATTTGGTCGAAGGAACGCTGAACAACGCCGACCGCCCGCCGGTGAAAGACCGAACAGGCAAGCGAGTCTTATATGCTGGAGAACCCCTGCCGCACTTCAACGAAGTAGACGAATGCGCCGGCCTGGATGGTTTAATGACTTATCGGGTCCATTCCAAATTGGGGCAGCCGGTCGAAAGCACGCTCCACGATCTGCGTTGGGGTGACTACGACGCCTCGGGAACCGTGCAAGACTATGTCTGGGTTTTCTTGATCAGTGGCGCTGCACCTCCGGCTCATTTTATTGGTGGCTGGAAAGGTGCCTCGAGTTGGCGTCAGCCGCCGATGTATTTTCCAAGCGGCGGCGGAACGCTGCGCGGCATCTCGAAACCGGGCGAGCTTGTCTGGTCGCGAATTTTCGTCCAGGATGACCGCCTCAAAATGGATCTTGGTCGCGGCCAAGTCGTGCAACTTCCGGAAGCCGAAACCGAGCGACGCTGGCGATCCACGACCCATCAATGGCCAATCATGCATGCCGTGACGTATGGCGTCAGCCGCGATCAGATGATGGCTCGCCACAAGAGCAATCACATCCAAGTCGCTTACGCCAAGGACCCCATGCACGCCGACGAAGCGATGCTGGCCAAAGCCTGTATGGCAGACGCCTTGGGCATGGACGTCTCGATTTGCGGTGCAAGGAAATACGGCTCGCAGTGGAATGGGGCCTGAGTCGTCGTCGGCCCGGCACAACCTGTAGTCATTCCGTGCTGGGTCCCGGAATCCAAGTTCCATTGATGCGCGACGTCAGCAAACTTCTCCCCGACTACCCAGCCGTTACAATCGATTCAATCGTTACTGGTCGAGCGGTTATCTTGGGGCAATCCGCGCGAATGTCGTATGATTATTCCGAAATTGACGATAAAAGAGTGCCCGTCAATATTCGCTGATTCAACGACCCAATCCCGAGCTTCTATGTCCAGAAAATCCCGGACCATTGTCGCCTTGACGACAGGTTTCGCGCTCAGTATTTTGGCGAGCGCGCGCGCCAACGGCCAGGAGTTCATTCCCCCGGATCTCGATCGCTTAAAGCCCCAGCAGATACAACCGCTCAAGCCGTTGAAAGAAATCCGTTTCGATCACCAATTGGCTGCGCGGCAAGGCCAGGTCGTCCCGAAAGTAGTGACCTTGCAACCGACGACGATGGATCGCCCGCCCTCGGCGCCGAAATCGGTTCGCTGGGTCGCCTCGAACCTGCACTACAATCAACCTTATTTCGAAGACGCGCTTTTGGAGCGATACGGGTTGAGCTTTAGACCCGTAATGCAGCCGGCAATTTCGGCCGCGCATTTTTTCACCACGGCCACCGTCTTGCCGGTCCTCAGACACTCATGCCACCGCTGCGAGGTGTTCGACCATCGCGGATTTGATTATCTCGGCGGATCGAATTGCCAATAGACAACTGCACAGCATAGTGGCCTTTCGCCGAGAGGCGGTGAATTTATTCGTCGGACGGCCATTATAGACCGTCGATCGATCACAAAACGACGGCCCGGAAGGGCCGCCCTACGTTTGAGACGAATCCATTCACAAGCACGAATCCAAGGGCGACGATCAAGTAACGGGCCCCGCGCCTCGCGCACGAATGCCCGTGCCAAGCACGGCGGATATTGCTAAACTAATGGCGCATGGCAGGAGCCACTACCCACGGCAAAACGATTAGCCGGTTGCTGCAACTGCCAAGTGAATTATTCAAGCAAGCGGATTTTCAGCAGTGTTTGCAGCGACTGGCGCTGGAGAAGGCGGCAACATTCGATTCCGTCTGGGGCTCAGCCTGCGCGCTGCTGGTCGCCGCGCTCGTCCGCTCGGATTTTCCCCAACTCCTGGTCGTTTGCCCAACCGACCAAGCACTCGACGAACTCTGCGGCGACTTGGAGTCGTTTCACGCCAGCAAGTTTGATCGATTTCCGGCGTACGACACCAGCCACACGGGCGATGGCGTCGATTTGAATCTCGGCGAGCGGACTCGAGCACTCAAATCACTGCTGGGTCGGACGAACTCCAAACTCATCCTGACCTCCGTTCAAGCGTTGCTGCAACTGGTCCCGGCCGCGACCCATGTCTCCACGAGTTCGCGGGCCATTGCGGTTGGCGACCGCGTCGACCTCGATGAATTCAAGCGCTGGCTTACTGAACGCGGCTTTCATCCGACCTCGGCCGTCGAAATTCCTGGCGAGTTTTCGGCTCGTGGAGGAATCGTGGACGTGTTTGCCGCTGATTGGAGCAACCCCGTTCGGATCGAATGGTTCGACGAGGAGATTGAGTCTCTCCGCGAATTCGATATCGAAACGCAGCGGAGCATTCAACCGCTTCCGGATATCGAATTGACCGTCGTCGCGACTGACTCGACGACGGGGGCTTCGTTCTTGGATTATCTCGATCGCGATGCCCTGCTCGTGTTGGTTCATCCCGAGGAGATGGAACAGCAGGCGAACCAATTCTATCAGCGACACGATGACCGTTCCGTGCTGATGGACTGGGATCAATTGCGAAAGCAATGGTCGCGTTTTACGACAGGCACGGTCCACGGACTGGCAGCGGGAGGGTTTTCCAATACGTATCGCCTTGCGAGTGAGGCGATAGAAGCGTTTGAAGGCGATTCCTCCGAGGTTCGAATTCAACTCGATCGAGTCTCTCGCGAACACGACGTCGTCGTCGTCGCGCGCGTCGAGGGTGAAATCCAACGAGTCCAAGAATTGCTGCTGGAAACCGCGGCGGCGCGCGCGGGCCGATTGCACTATTCCGTCGGTTGCATTCAGGCGGGCTTTCGCTGGCTTCGCGGAGACATCGTCGTGATCGGCTGCGACCAGATGTTTCACCGCGGCCAACTCCGCCGCGCGCCGCGGCGCAAACTGGGCAAAGCCATCGATAGTTTTCTCGATCTGCGGGAAGGAGATCTCGTGGTTCATTTGGCCCACGGGATCGGACGCTATCGCGGACTCAAGTTGCTGGAAAAAGCCGGCTTGCGAACCGAGCACTTGGAACTCGAGTTTCACGGCGGAACGCGGATCTTCGTTCCCGCCACCAAGATCGACCTGGTCCAAAAGTATATCGGCGGCACGAAGACCCGACCGATGCTGGCCCGCGTCGGCGGAAAATCCTGGATCAAACAAAAGCAAGCGACGCAGGAGGCCATTACCGACATGGCCGCTGAAATGCTCGACGTCCAAGCCAAACGTTCGCTGCGCAGCGGGATTGTGTTCGGCCCAGATACGTTGTGGCAGCACGAATTCGAGCAGAGCTTTCCCTATCGCGAAACGACCGACCAAGCCTCGGCGATCGCTTCGATCAAACGCGACATGCAGCATCATCAACCGATGGATCGATTACTGTGCGGCGATGTTGGATTTGGCAAGACCGAAGTCGCGATGCGAGCGGCCTTCAAAGCGGTCGAAAACGGCTATCAAGTCGCGGTGCTTGTGCCGACAACCATTCTCGCCGAACAACACTATCGATCGTTTCGCGAACGCCTGGCCGAGTTTCCCTTTGATATCGCCAAACTCAGTCGCTTCAGCTCGACCAGTGAGATCCGGGATACCTTGCAAAAACTCAAATCCGGCCAAGTCGACGTCGTGATCGGCACGCATCGACTTGTTTCGCGCGATGTCGACTTCAAAAACCTGGGCCTGATTGTCGTCGACGAAGAGCAACGCTTTGGAGTCGCCCACAAGGAACGCTTAAAGTTGCTCTGCGACAACGCCGACGTGTTGACGATGTCGGCGACGCCGATTCCTCGGACCTTGCACATGTCATTGGTCGGCGTCCGCGACATCTCGAACTTGGAGACTCCACCCGACGATCGAATGGCGGTCGAAACGCACGTCACGCGATTCAACTCCGAGCTGATTCGGCACGCGATTCTGCGCGAAATCAACCGTGGCGGCCAAGTCTTCTTTGTCCACAATCGCGTCAACGATATTCAACTCTTGCGATCGCAGCTCGAACAAATTGTCCCCGAAGCGTCGATCGAAGTCGGACACGCCCAAATGCCCGATGAGGAATTGGATCGAGTCATGACTGACTTCATCGCGGGCAAATTCGATGTCTTGCTGGCGACCACGATTGTCGAGAGCGGCTTGGACATTCCCAATGCCAATACGATGTTCATCGACGAAGCCGATCGTTACGGTCTGGCCGACTTGCATCAACTCCGCGGCCGCGTCGGACGCTATAAACACCGCGCGTATTGCTACTTGCTGCTCCATCCGCACAAGCACATCAATCCGATCGCGGCCAAGCGATTGCAAGCGATCGAGACGTTTAGCGAGATGGGCGCGGGGTTTGCCATTGCTATGCGCGACCTCGAAATCCGCGGCGCGGGCAACTTGCTTGGCACCGAACAAAGCGGGCACATCGCCACCGTCGGCTACGAATTGTATTGCCAAATGTTGGAAACGGCCGTGCGCCGACTCAAACAGATGCCACAGAAATTCTCGGTTCACGTCGACATCGACTTGCCCGGCGTCGCGTATCTGCCGGACGATTACATCGTCGACCGCAGACAAAAAATCGATATGTACCGGCGGATGACACGCGTCGAGCAATTCACCGAAATCGATCAGCTTCGCATTGAACTCGTCGATCGATTCGGAGCGCTGCCACCGCCGGTGGAACGCCTGTTACGCTTGGCAGAAATCAAGCTGGAGGCCTCGGTTTGGCAAATCCATTCCATCTTCTTACAGGATCACTACATTGGCTTTCGTTTCAATGACAAACGCCGCATCGAACAATTGGCTGCTAGCCATGGAGGAAAATTAAGAATTGTCGACGACGAAACTGCCATCGTAGCTTTGAAGTCACCCATTCTCGATTCCGATCGGCTGCTAGCGGTGATCAAAGCAATCTTGCATCACTCCTAGCTGTCTTCTAGACTTCGCGACCTTTTGCTGCCAGCCGTGAACTTTCGCTTCGTGCGGCACGTAGCAAACGAAATCTACGATTCGAAGATTGAGATGGATCTCATGGCGCGATTGCAAACAGGCTTGATGACGCTTCGATGGATTCTGGCAGGCGCTTGCCTCTGCGCAAGCCAGACGGGCTGGTCGCAAACAACGAAATCCCCGCCCGCCGAAAGCAGCGATCCCTATTTCAAACTCAACCAGCCGATCGCGCCCAACGCTCCGCCGCCGCTCCCTAAAACCTCAAGTCCAACCTTTTCGTTCGCGCCACCGTCGCAAGCGAAACGATACGCCGCATCCGCGCCCCATTCAGCCGCCAGCGAGTCGAGTGCGACCGATCAACGGCTCAAGCCGATGCCGCTACCCGGCGGGGACGCGAACCCAAAACTCGAGCAACCCTTGCCAAACGACTTGGTGCGCAACGCCGACTCGATTGTGCCAGTGCTGAAATCAATCGATCCACCCATCGTTGGCAACCCCAGCGTCGACCCGGACCTCGCCGCCGACGGCGAAATGTCGGGCGATTTGCAAGGGATCCTCAATCGAAAAGTTAACATTGCACAGCCAAGCACCCAGGCGCCGGCCGAACTGAAAACCGACGAGAGCTTGGTGCAGAACGATGAAGCGATCCCGCAGCTCGACGAAGTCTTTGAACCAGGACGCGTACTGGTGATCGTCGGCGGTCGACCCATTCTGGTCGGCGACATGTTGCAGGAGATCAACGAACTCATTGAGAAACACGCGCAGCAGGCACCGGAAAATCAAAAGCAATCTCAACGACAATTGTTGGTCCCACGAATGTTGCCCAAATTTGTGGACCGCCAGTTGATCTACATCGACTCAGTCCGCGGGCTTCCCGAGGGCGCCAAGATCGAACAAATCAATGAAAGTCTTGGCCAATCGTTCGACGACGAGGCACTGCCCAAGTTCCTCGAAAAATCGGGGGCTCCATCGTCCTCCCATTTCGACGCCCAACTGCGCAGCATGGGTTCGTCGCTCAGACAATTTCGCCAAAGCTGGATCGAAGATCAATTCGTGAAGTACTCGATTAGCCAAAAGATGCGAGACGAAGGCGAAGACGAAGTTTCGTATCAGGACATGAAAGATTACTACGAGAAACATGCCAGCGACTTTCAGTTTCCGGCGCGTGCCCGCTGGGAACAACTCGTCGTTCGCTTCGATCGCGAACCGGACCGCCAAGCCGCCCACCGCTTGATCGCCGAAATGGGCAATGAGGTCGTTTACGGCGCTCCGCTGGACGCCGTTGCCAAGAAAAGCTCCCACGACATCAAAGCCAATGAGGGGGGCCAACAAGGTTGGGTCACCCAAGGGAGTTTGACCCTTACCGCGCTCGACGATGCCATCTTTCAACTCCCTTTAAACGAACTGAGCGATGTTATCGAAACTCCCGCTGGTCTGCACATTATTCGCGTCCTGGAGCGAACTCCGGCCGGGGCGAAACCATTCCGAGATGCCCAAATCGACATCAAAGAAAAATTGGTCGAAGCCAGACACGAGAAACGGTTCGACGACTACCTTTCCAAGCTTCGCCGGGAGATCCCGATCGAGATCATTGACCAATCCGTAAAGCTCCCCGAGCAGTTCATCATTCGTTAATTCCCAAACTCACCAGTTTGCCATGGCTACGGCACCCCAGAAACTAAAGCGAAAAAACGCATTTTGGACAGTATCCTGCTCGAACCGAGCTGGACATTCCGCAAATGCGACAGAGTCGATTGCACAAAAGTTGTGCAGCCCAAAATTCAGGCACGCCTGCCAAACCGATTGGCGTTTTAAAAAATACGCCATAAGTGCAAGCAGCAAAGCGACATGCGGTCATGAATTGACAGCAATGAAAGCATTGGGGCGTACCTGATCCTTGCGAAGGATCGTTTGTTCTTTGTTTCCATGAAAGGAGTCTCAGCGTATGTCCGACACAATGACTCAGGAAGATTTTGCAACACGTTGCCAAAAAGTCCGACAATTTGCTCACAATCTATATCAACGCGGCCCAGACTGGGTCACGTTTTTCCGAGAGGTCTTGGGCGTTAGCGGAGCAGCCCGAAAGGTATTTGCATCGCAGGAAGAGTTCGTCGCCTTTGAAAAATCCGATGAGTACGGTGCCATACAACAAATGGTAAACGGCCTTCGGCTTCGTAAAGGTGGGGCCGGTGCCCAGTACGAGCCGACGCGAGTAATAACCGTCCGCTTGCCCGAGAGCTTGCACGAAGCTCTCAAGGCCGAGGCAAACGACCACAATACGAGTATGAACAAGCTCTGCATCTCCAAATTGCTCCAGGTTCTGGTCGAATCGGAACAAGCAGAGCGAGCCGCAACCCAAGCCGCTCGGATGAACCCCCCAATGCCTGCCGTGCCGCGACCGATGCCGCAGCCTCAGCCGGCGTTTAACGGCTTCACACCCCGATTCGGCCAACCCGGCGATCGACCTTAGTCGAACCGAAATTCGGAACAGGGTCTTCAATCAACCTCTCCAAGGAACTAGCGCGTTGCATAACGACTGCAGTGCGCTAGTTCTTTATTTTCTTGGTAAGCCTCTCGCTGTAGGTTTCGCGAGCCGAGCGAGACCTTGTGCCACGTTATGGGGTCCTTTTTGGTTGGTGGTATTGGTCAAAACACTCGTTGGCGCACGTAGCGACCTGGAATTGAGGCCGGATCGTGCGGTCAGGTCTCGCTCGGCTCGCGAGACCTACGGGGCGAGACCAACTAATATGCTTGCATGAATTGGGATGTGATCGTCGTTGGTGCTGGAGCCGCTGGGCTGCTGGCCGGCGCACGCGCCGCTCAACGCGGACGCCGGACGCTGTTGCTGGAGAAAAACAAAAAGCTCGGCGTGAAGATCCTGATGTCCGGCGGGACTCGCTGTAACATTACCCATCACACCGACGCGCGCGGCATTGTGGAAGCCTTTGGGCGTAACGGATCTTTTCTGCATTCGGCCTTGGCCGCGCTTAGTCCAGAACAAGTCGTGGCGCTCATGCACGAAATGGGTGTGCCAACGAAGGTCGAAAAAACCGGCAAGGTCTTTCCGGTAAGCGACCGAGCCCTGGATGTTCGCGATGCACTTGTCCGGTATGCCCAGAGCTCGGGTTGCGAAATCTCCGCCGGCGAACCAGTCACTTCGATGCACCGTGCCGAGGAGAACTTTCTGATCACGACGCCGATGCGCGAGTTGTCGACCAGTCGACTGATCCTCACGACTGGCGGCAAGTCTTATCCCGGTTGCGGAACCACGGGCGATGGATTTGCTTGGTCGCAACAATTTGGACATTCGCTCCTACCGCCGCGCCCAGCGCTGACCCCGGTTCTGACCGACGACGCGTGGCTGCACGAACTTTCCGGATTAACGCTGGAGGACGTCGAGCTCTCGTTGTTCGAAAACGATACCGCCAAACGACCCATCGATCGACGACGTGGATCCTTTTTATTTACGCATTTTGGAATCTCGGGCCCGGTCGCGCTGGACATCAGCGGGACGGTCACGGCTGCAGTCAGTCCGAGGGACCTCGTCCTGCGCGGCAATTTCTTGCCGCAGCAAACCGCGGACTCGTATCGGCAGCATCTGCAAGGTTCGGCCCGCGTCGATGGCAAGCGTCGCGTGGTGACGGTGCTCAACGAGCATTTGCCAAAATCGCTGGTCCGAGCCTTGGTTGACCAGGCATCGATCTCTGATGAGCTTCCCTTGGCGGAACTTTCGCGCGCGAGACTCGACGCGCTGGTCGAGTGCATTTTTCGTTGCCCATTTCGCATTGCGGGAACCAAGGGCTTTGATAAAGCCGAAGTTACCGCCGGCGGCGTTCGTCTGGCCGAAATTGACAGCCGCACGATGCAAAGCAAACTCGTGCAGGGGCTTTTCTTGGCCGGCGAAATCCTCGATCTCGACGGCCCGATCGGCGGATACAATTTCCAATCCGCCTTCAGCACCGGCTGGCTCGCCGGAGAAAACGTGTAATCTTCTGCATCGTTCAATCCCCTGTTGGAAAAAGGTCCCTCACAATGGGAAATTTCGCGAATCCTCCAGTCGAGCTACTTAGGCAATGGATATCTCGTCCGTTTTATCATCCGTGAAATCCGTGGTCCAAGGTCTATCGATGTGGGTTGGAAACGTACGCTCTCAGTTGCCAGACAGTGGACGAAAATGACGTTAATTGCGTTTGCTCGACCGCCGGAATAAGCTAACAGGCTCTTGCACAAGCGCTGTTGGCCATAAGGAGTCACCCAATGCGGAATCTTACCCTCAAGCAATTCGAGTTGTCGCGTTCCGCACGTCAGCGGGCGAAAGACTCAAAAAAATGGTCGCGAGTACTAACCGATCGTGGGCAGGTCTGCCTAGAACCACTCGAATCGCGGACGCTGCTGTCCGGACTTCCGACGCTGATCGACATCGCACCCGGGTTGACTGCCTCAAGTGCTATCAATTTCACAAACGTCAACAATACGGTTTTTTTTACCGCAAGTGATCCGACGCATGGATTTGAATTTTGGAAAAGCGACGGCACGGCCGCCGGAACGGTACTGATCAAAGATATCCGACCGGGAATCGATGGTTCAGAACCCGCCTTCTTCACCAACGTGAACGGCACGCTGTTTTTCATGGCGAACGATGCGATCAACGGCTACGAACTTTGGAAAAGCGACGGGACGGCGAGCGGAACTGTCTTGGTCAAAGATATCCGACCGGGGGCCGTCGGTGGTACAAATCTCATTTACTCAACCAACGTGAACGGCATATTGTTTTTCAGCGCGACCAACGGAACCAGCGGCCTCGAACTGTGGAAAAGCGACGGCACGACCGCCGGAACTGTCCTGGTCAAAGATATCCGTCCCGGCGCGCCGGGATCAGCTCCCAGGTACTTCACCAACGTGAACGGAACATTGTTTTTCCGCGCAAACGACGGGAGCAGCGGGATTGAATTGTGGAAAAGCGATGGCACGGCTGCCGGAACTGTCCTGGTCAATGATATTCGTCCCGGCGCGCCGGGATCATATCCCAAGAACTTAACCAACGTGAACGGAACATTGTTTTTCCGAGCGAACGACGGGACCAGCGGCTACGAATTGTGGAAAAGCGATGGCACGGCCACCGGAACTGTCCTGGTCAATGATATTCGTCCCGGCGCGCCGGAATCAACTCCCTCGGACTTAACGAACGTGAACGGCACATTGTTTTTCCGCGCGAACGATGGAACGGACATTTTCGAGTTATATAAAAGCGATGGGACGGCGAGCGGAACTGTCCTCGTCAAGGATAATCTCGCAACAGGCGATTCTTATCCAGGTTTACTTATCAACGTGAACGGCACGCTGTTTTTCCTGGCCGGCGACGGGACCACGGGCGGTGGACTCTGGAAGAGCGATGGAACGGCGAGCGGAACTGTCCTGGTCAAAGAAGTGGCCTTCAGTCTCTTTTCCTCACTAACCAACGTGAACGGCACATTGTTTTTCGAAGCGAACGACGGAACCAACGGCTACGAACTGTGGAAAAGCGACGGGACGGCGAGCGGAACTGTCCTGGTCAAAGACATCCGACCGGGGGCCTTCGATGGCACAAGGCTCTTTCGCTCACTAACGAATGTGAACGGCACATTGTTTTTCCAAGCGAACGACGGGACCAGCGGCTTTGAACTGTGGGTGATGGACGGCGGAGGGGAGCCAACTGTGAACGGATCGGGTGTGGCAGGGCCGGGAGTGATCCTTCCAGGAGTCGCCGGAGCCGGAGTTCCAGGGGCGGGGTTGCCGGGCGCCGGAGTCGCGGGACTCGGCGTCAAGCCACCGACTACTCCTTCCGTGTTGACTTTGGTCGACATTGTCAGTGGTGTGGGGGCGTCCAGCCCAGAAAAATTTACCAACGTCAACGGCGTCATCTTCTTCACTGCAAAAACCGCGGCCGAAGGTCGAGAACTGTGGAAGTCCGATGGCACCCTTGCGGGGACAGTGCTGGTTAAGAACATCGCCGGCGGAGCGGCGGATTCTTTTATCGATCAGCTCGCCAACTTGAATGGTATTCTCGTCTTCCAAGCCACTGATGGAACGACGGGGGGCGAACTCTGGAGAAGCGACGGCACCAGCGGGGGTACCGTGCTGGTGAAAGACATTCGGAGTGGCGGAGCAAGTTCTGGCTCGTATCCCCAAAACTTTGTGAACGCAAATGGGACTCTGTTCTTCACTGCTTCCGAATTCAGCGGAGGCCGCGAGTTATGGAAAACCGATGGCACAACCGGCGGCACGGTGCAGATTCTCGATATCCGGCCCGGTGGGACGGGCTCGTATCCCAAGTATCTGGTGAATTCGAAGGGAACGTTGCTCTTCTCGGCGAATAATGGAGCCGCCGGCTACGAGTTATGGCGAAGCAATGGCACGACGGCAGGCACATTCTTGGTGAAGGACATTAATGTTGGCCCCGCGAGTTCCAACCCGACGGGTCTAGCCAACGCCAAGGGAGTCGTCTTCTTCAGCGCTAACGACGGCGTCAACGGTTACGAGCTTTGGAAGAGTACGGGTACGACCGCCAATACGTTGTTGGTGAAAAACATTAACGCCGGCGCCGCGAGTTCCAACCCGTCGGGGATTACCAACATCAAAGGGAACGTGTTTTTTGCGGCCAACGATGGAATCAATGGAACCGAGCTTTGGAAGAGCAATGGCAATGGATCGGCCTCCGGCACATTCATGGTGAAAGACATTCGCGCGGGCGCAACCGGTTCAAGCCCGACGCAACTTTTGAATCTCAATGGACTGCTTGTGTTCACAGCGGACGATGGGACAAATGGTGTAGAACTGTTTCGCAGCAACGGACAAATTGCCGGGACGGTGCGTGTGAAGGACATTCGCGTAGGTGCCCTGGGATCCGCTCCAACCAACCTACACAATCACAACAGCACATTGTTGTTTTCGGCCGACAACGGGGTCAGTGGCCGCGAGTTATGGCAGAGCACTGCGTTTGGGCCAGCGACCCTGCTTGCCGCCGATATCAACCCTGGCGCCGGAAGTTCCAACCCGACATTTATCCAATCCTCCGTCACCACCCTCTTTTTCGCCGCCAGCGACGGAGCAAGCGGTACGGAATTGTGGACACTCTCCAATCCGCTGGCCGACGCATTCCAAGGCCTAAGTCTTGCGTCGTCCGATGGAGCAACATCGTCGAGCTCGCCCGCATTGCGCAGCGATTTGCGAATGACACAGCCATCGTTGGGGAACTCGCAAGGATACGCTGTGGCCGGTCTCCCCCGCGCTGTGGCCGGTCTCCCCCGCGCTGTGGCCGGTCTCCCCCGCGCTGTGGCCGGTCTCCCGACCGAGCCACTTCGGCCGACCGCAGGTCTCCTTGACGCTGCGGTGCGGGGTCGGGAGACCCTCGCACAGCACGCCGCATCCCACGCACAGCGCACGATCTGGCGAGCGGCGGGCGTGAGCCCCCTGATTCTCTCTTCGCACGCCCGGAAGTCGTTCGTTGACAATCTCGCGTTCTGCGCGGAGCGCGCGAACAGCTCGCCCCGCCGACAGTTCGCTGACATCAATCCGCATTTTCCATTTGCCTATGACGAAAGGGAGTTTTTCCATCTCTCCGCCGCAGTTTCCAATTCTTGATACGGACGGATCTCGTAATTCGCGTTCGGCAAAAAGGTAGCGGGACTCGACAGAGTTTCGGCCCAACTTCTGGCGAATTCGGCTACGTAAGACCCTACAACGATGCGACGCGCACTCGATAGCCGGGAAGCTCGCGCGCAATCCTGGGGTTAAACCGACTTGCGTCGAAGGGGTTCGTTTCGCTGTGCCCAATAGCCTCTTAACTGGAGGTCGAATTGGGCTTCGGCGCCACAAGGAATATCGGAGAACCAATCAACGCCGTTCACGCGACGAAAAACCATTTGGCCGCGTACCCAGGTCCGCACAGGAACGCCGGTGACTTCGACACCGTGCCAGGGACTCCAGCCGGATTTGGTCTGCTGCTCCGAGTTGAGAATCGTGCGCCGCTGATTGAGGTCGATTAAGACGACATCGGCATCAAAACCTCGTTCGATTCGCCCCTTGCCGCGAATATTCCAAACCATCGCCGGCGCCTCGCACATCGAATGCACCAATTGCTCGATCGTGATGCGACCGCGATGGACTTCGGTCAACATGAGTGAAAGTGAGTTCTCCACCGCAGGAAGTCCCGAGGGGCATTGAGGAAAGGCCAACGCTTTTTCGGCCAGCGTGTGCGGCGCATGATCGGTGGCGATGACCGGTATCGTCCCGTCACGCAATGCTTGCCAAAGTGCATCGTTGTCGGCGCGCGTCTTGATCGATGGGTTCATCTTGATCAGCGCCCCAAGGCGGGAATAGTCGTCGATGCTAAACAACAAATGGTGCGGGCAAACTTCGGCGGTGACTAGATCGCCGTGATGCTTCAACAATTGAACTTCGGCGGCGGTTGAGACGTGCAGTACGTGGAACGGATGGTGGTGCCGCAACGACAGATCCATCGCCCGTCGCGTGGCAACTTCCGCGGCGCGATGATCGCGAATGCGGCTGTGATCGGCGACATCGCCCGAACCGGCAAACCGTTGCGCATTTTCGCGGATGATTGTTTCGTCTTCGCAATGAGCGCATATTGGCAACCGCGTTTCGGCGAATATTCGCTCGAGACATTCCTGGTCGTCCACCAATAGATCGCCGGTGCTCGAGCCAATAAAAATTTTGATTCCGGGAGTACGCTGGGCTGACTTTAGCTCGGCAAGATTGTGGGGAGTCGCACCCATGTAGAATCCGTAATTCACCAAACTCTTTTGCGACGCCAAATGCAGCTTCTGCAATAGCCGGCTTTGATCGGTCGTTGTGGGATTCGTATTGGGCATCTCCAAAAACGTCGTTACGCCACCCTTGGCACACGCCCGCGTGGCGTGAATCAAGTCTTCTTTGTGCGTAAGACCAGGTTCGCGGAAATGGACTTGATCGTCGATTACGCCTGGAATTAAAACCAATCCAGCCCCGTCGACAATTTCATCGGCTTGAGTCTGTCGTGGGCAATCCACGTCGCCGATGACCGCGCCGTCTAACAAAACAGACGAATCGCGTTGTCCAGAACTAGTGATCAATGTCACATTTCGAATCAAAGTGCGCATGCCGCCCTTAGTAATGTGCCAGCAAGTGTGTATTTGGCTATATTAAAGCGCGAGCGATTGGTAAACGCGAAACCTTTAATACGCCCTAACGTTTTATCCTGTGGCGTGCTGGTCGAGAATGCCGGCACATCATGCAGCTATTCCAACTATTGTGGCTCTTGATTGGAGATCGATTATGAAACGACTTTTTCGATGGACCGTTGCGGCAGCACTGGCCGCACTGTTGAGCACTTCGCTGGCGGGTGTCGGCGTGGCACAGACTTCCGCGGATCATAAAGCGAAAGCCGAGGAGACGGCCAAAGTTGCCGAGTTAATAAAAGCCACCGAGGCCAAAAAAGCCGCGATTGCAAAGGGCGCAACGAAAGTTACCGCGGCTAAGAAGGCCGAACAGGGGAAAAAACAGCAATCCGCGCAAGAAGCCAAGCTGCAAGCGCTGCGGAAGTCGGTCGACGACCTAAAGGCCAAGCGTAAAGGACTACTTCAATCGGCCGAAAAAGATGCGCCGGAAGTCGAAAAGATCACCGCGCAAATTGAAAAAATCACACAGCGGGCTCAGGAGCTGCGCCACGCCGCCAAAGCGGCAGCGCCCCAACTTGTACGAAAATCTGAAGCAATCGCCAAAGACGAAGCGAAAATGCAACTCGCCAAAGCAAAACTTAACGTGGAAAATTCCGACCAAAATGCTGCCAAGCAAGTCCACCAGATTTTGCAAAAGCACGGAATCGACATGAATCAAAAGGACGCGAAAGTCAAAGTGCGCCGGGGTCCCGAAGGTGAAATGATCATTGAATTTCGCCGCGCCGAAAAAGGTGGCGAAGCGCAACACAAGCGTGCGGCGAAGCAACACCCAGGCGACGCTGAACGCGTGCAAGGCCGCGGATCAAACGTACAACGCGAAAAAGTGCAAGAACCGCGGGACATCCCATACGTCGAGAGAATGAAGAGGCAAGGCTTTCAAGGAGATAAAGTCGGCGTCGATTTTCCCAAGGAATATATTCGACAACGAGTTCGAGTCGCAAATGATCAAACACGCAACATCCAAGCCCGCCAGAATGACCGATCTCCGCAATCCATGGATCGACCAGGTCCGATGGAAGTCACTCGTCGTTTGCAAGTGTTAGAGGATCGCCTTAGCAGCATCGAACGAAAACTCGATCAACTCTTGCAGCAAGTCAGTCGGCGAGGCGCAGGTTCAGCCGACCAACCGGTTGGTCGAGGCCCTGAATTCGGCGCCGGGGGACCACCGGGAGCACCGCCCCACATGCGAGGCGACCGTCCCTCGCGGCGAGACCCCGGACGACCCGATGGTCCGCCGTCCGATCGTGGGCCTGGAGCTGGATTCGGGAATCCAGCTGGTGGTCCGCCTCAAATGCGAAACGAGAACGACGGCCAAGATCGAGCTCGACGACCGCGAAACGCTGAGCCGCGCGACGGTCGTGAAGGGGATCGACCCATGGGGCCGCCGCCGGGCGCTAATGACCTTCCTCCCCCGCCGGATCGACCAGACGCTCCTCGGCGCGAACGAACGCCGCAACCCGAGGAACAAGAATTTCCCCACGGACGCCGATAGATATTTGAAGCAGAAAGTAGGTGTCGCGAGCTGAGCGAGATCTCGAAGTATCGAGAACTTTGCAAATTCCATTAGCCCAACGGGCCAACGCCGCCATTTGTACGAGTTTTCGCTGGTAACGTGCCATGAATCCGTGAATCTGTGGCCGCTCCAGGTCTCGCTCGGCTCGCGAGACCTTACAAGCCACGTGACCTACTAAACTTGCAGCACGCCCGTGCGAAACGGCTCGTCGTCCGCATGTCGAGTCACGATGTCGAGCGATTGAATGAGAGTTGCTCGAGTCTCCGATGGAAAAACGATCCCGTCCACCCAGAGTCGGGCAGCGGCGTAACGAATGTCGGTGGAATTCTCGTACGCATCCGAGACCTTTTGCCGTAGGGCTTCAAGCTCTTCTGCGTCTGGCTTTTGACCGGCGCGTTTCATCGCCGCGATGTTGATGTCCAAAAGCGTCGATGCCGCTTGCCGCGAGCCCATGACGGCGTAGCGGGCGTTCGGCCAGGCAAAAATAAACCGCGGATCAAATGCTTTGCCACACATCGCGTAGTTTCCGGCACCATAACTCCCCCCGGTAATGATCGTGATCTTGGGAACGCGACTGTTCGAAATGACGTTGACCACTTTCGCTCCCGCGCGAATGATCCCGATTTGCTCGCTATCGCGGCCGACCATAAAGCCCATCACGTCTTGTAAGAAAATCAGCGGGGACCAAGTTTGATTGCAGTCCATGATGAAGCGCGCTTCTTTGTCTGCACTATCGTGGTATATAACGCCACCGAATTGCATTCCTTCCTTGGGAGTGTTCACCACAGTCCGTTGATTGGCGACCATTCCGACTTGGTGACCGCCGATTTTGGCGTATCCACAAACGATGGTTTGGCCATATTCGGCTTTGTATTCCTGAAACGACTCGGGGTCGACTAGGTAACGAATCAGGTCGCGCACGTCGTATCGCTGCTGGGGATCGAGTGGCACGACGCTCTCGATCGTGTTTTGGTCGACGTCCGGTTCGCACCAAGAACTGCGGCGAAACCGTACGAAGCGACAATCTTCGGGCAAAAGGCCAATCAAGGAGCGGAGCCGGGCGACGGCCGCAGGTTCATCGGGCTCGCGGTAGTCGATTGTCCCGCTGATGCTGGCGTGCATTTTGGCCCCGCCCAATTCTTCGCTGGTGGCTTCTTGGCCGATGGCACTTTTGACCAAAGCGGGCCCGGCAAGGTACAGCCCCGAGCCTTCGGTCATGATCAACTTGTCGCATAACACGGGCAAATATCCGCCGCCCGCGACACAGCTTCCCATGATTGCGGCAATCTGTGGAATTCCGAGGGCGGAAATCACCGCGTTGTTGCGGAAGATTCTCCCAAAGTCATCCTCGTCGGGGAAGATTTCATCCTGCAATGGCAAGAAGACGCCCGCCGAATCGACCAGGTAGACCAACGGCAAACGGCAGTTCATGGCGATTCGTTGGGCTCGCAAGACCTTTTTGCAAGTCATCGGAAAAAAGGCGCCGGCTTTCGTCGTCGCGTCATTCGCGATGATCATTACGTGCCGGCCTGAAATCTTGCCAATTCCGCAGATCACGCTGGCCGACGGAGCGCCGCCCCAATCGCGGTACATTTCCCAGGCGGCCCACAAGCCGATTTCATTCCAAGACGAATCCAAGTCAAGCAGCTTTGCGATTCGTTCTCGCGCCGTCCAGCGGCCTTTGTCGTGTTGGCGTTGAATCGCGATTTCGCCGCCGCCCCATTCGATTTGTTTGGCTTGAGCCTGAAACTGCTGCACAAGAGTCGGCCAATTCATGAAGGCTTCCGAATTCGTGGAGAAATGAAGCGGGGCCGAGCGGTCCCGCGCGCTCGCGAGATTGCCGACGCGCCTACTGTTCGTGCGTTTCGTTTTCCGGTTTCAAAACCCAGTCGGAATTGAAATCGTGCTGCAACCAAATCTTGGCAACGTCGGTGACCATCGAGTCAAAGTTTGCGTTGAGGTCCCCAAAGCGGCGACTGTTGCGTTGTTTGGCATAGCGTAAATAGAGCATTCCCGTCTTGATTTCCCGTTGTTTTTCCATCTCGGGAACGTTGTTGTTGACGATCAACGTCGAAAGCCGCGAGTAAACGCAGCTGGCCACGAACAACTCGGTGGCGATGTCGCCAAGTCGAGCCTGAATAAACTGCTGGTCGATGATTTTCTCGCGGTACTTGATCAGTGAGACTTCGCAGGCCCAGGCAAACTTGGCAATCTGTTTGGCGAGCGACCGAGCGTAGTACGTCAAATGATCGTGTTTCACCGGGATCTTGGGCGCCATTCGGACGAGCTTGTACGCGGTCCAAGGAGCCTTCATGATTTTCTCCATGTCCTTTCCCAAGTGACGTAGCCCGACGGCGGCGATAAAACAGCGGAGGACGTCGTTGGCCCCTTCGCCAATCAAGTTGAGCCGAGCGTCGCGCATCATTCGCTCAAATGGTTGGTCGGTAAAAAATCCTTTGCCGCCCCAAATCTGAAGTACGTCGTTCACGATACGCCACAGCTGATCGCTAGCGAAGATCTTCAGCATCGCCGTTTCCACCATGTAATCTTCGGCGCCGCTGTCGATCAGGGCAGCGGTGTGAAAGGTCGCGCTCTCCATCGCATAAGTGTCCGCGACCGCCTCGGCAATTTTGCCTTGAACGAGCTCAAAATTGCCGAGCGGCTGACTGAACTGTCGGCGGTTGTTAGCCCGCGCCACCATCCGCTCGATGCAGAATTTCGCGGCGCCGGTGCAACATGCGCCAAAGGTCGTACGGCCAAAATCGAGTACCGTCAACGCCACTCGGAGTCCTTTTCCCATCGGTCCGAGAACGTTTTCGCGCGGTACCAACATATTGGTGAACTTGATCCGGCCGGTCGCCGTGCCGCGAATGCCGACCTTGTCCATGCGCTTTTCGAGTACTTCGAATCCGTTCATGTCTGGGGTCACCAAGAATGCGGTGATCTTTCCGTCGGGGTCGCTGGGATCAGGAGTTCGCGCCATGACGGTCAACACGTCCGCGATGCCGCCATTAGTAATCCAGCGCTTGGTCCCGTTCAGGATGAAGCCCTTGCCATCCGGAGTTGGCGTCGCGGTGGTTCGCACATTTCCGGCGTCCGAGCCGGCGTCAGGCTCGGTGAGTGCGAAAGCAGCGACGGCCCGGCCTTCGGCCAAGGGTCGCATCCAGCGTTCGCGTTGTTCAGCAGTCCCAAAAAGCTGCAAAGCGCGCAAGCCAATCGAGTGGTGCGCGTTGACAAACACGGCGGTCGCCGCACAATGAGCGCCGATGACTTCCATGACGCGGCAATAATTCATTTGCGACAGGCCACGCCCGCCGAGCGCCGGCGCGATCGTACACCCCAACACGCCAATATCACCCAATCCGCGGATCACCGAATCCGGAATTTGCGATTCGCGGTCGATCGCGACAGGGTCAATTCGATCGCGGCAAAACTCTTTGACCTCTTCGACGGCCCGATCACCGATCGCGCGGGCTTCTTCTGATAATTCTGGAAACGGCATCAACGAGCTGTCTCGAAAGCGACCGAAGAACAAATCTTTGGCAAAGCCTTCTTTATCGGGCCCCGAAAACAGAATCTCCTCTGCTTGAGCGATTTGTTTTTTCTGCAATTCGGACAGCGTGGTCGACATGTTGCGTTAACCCTTGTTGGCGTTCGTCGCTAAAATGGCTATAAGGATGTCGTAAAACGGCCCGCTGCCCTTGGAGATGATTTGGCACCTGGCGCCCTGTCGCATGCGAGCCCATCCGGTGCCCTCGCGCAATCCGGGCGTGAGTTCAGTTGAATTCATGTCCTCGGCAGTGCCTTGGGACAAAGCGGGCTTGCACCGGTCGTACCATCAAATGGGACTGCCGGCCCATGCGAGCACGGCGAGCTGCTCGCAGGCTCCATTGTTGCCAACGGCACCTAAGATTATCTATAAACCCCTGCAAAACGCAACCGCGTGCTGCCCCCAATGCCGCCCGCTCGCTCCATGGAACTTTAAGGATTTGCCGCATGTCTACCGCATTTCTAATCTCGGGAGCCCGCACGCCGATCGGCTCATTTCTCGGTGCCTTTCAAACTATGTCGGCGACCGATTTAGGTGGCATCGCGCTGGCCAACGCCATTCAACGCAGTGGGGTACCTCTCGCTGACATCGACGAAGTCATCATGGGCAACGTGATCTCCGCTGGATTGGGCCAAGCACCCGCTCGCCAAGCGGCGCTCAAAGCCGGTCTGCCCACGACCATTCCCGCGGTCACCGTCAACAAAGTCTGCGGCTCCGGACTTAAGGCCGTAATGATTGCCAGCCAAGCCATTCGCTGCGGAGACGCTCACGCGATCGCGGCGGGGGGTATGGAGAATATGACGCTCGCCCCACACCTTGCCTACGGCTTGCGCGGCGGCATCAAGATGGGCGAAATCAAAATGCAAGATGCCATGCTGTTCGACGGTTTAACCTGCGCGTTCGAATCCTGCCCCATGGGGAACCACGCGGAACATATCGCTCGCCAATACAACGTGACTCGCGCCGACCAAGATGAGTTTGCCCTTCGCAGCCAGCAACGCGCTGCACAAGCCGCATCATCCGGCATGTTCCGCGACGAAATCGTCGCCGTCACGATTAAAGAACGCAAAGGCCAACGCGTGGTCGAACAAGACGAGGGACCAAGGCCGCAAACGACGCGGGAAACTTTGTCCGAGTTGCGGCCCGTCTTCGAAAAAGACGGCACGGTAACTGCCGGCAATGCTTCGACGATCAGCGACGGTGCCGCCGCGGTCGTGGTGGTGGACGCAGTCCGCGCCGAGAATGCACCCTTGAAATTCAAGATCGTGGCGTCCCATACGTCCGGGACAGAGCCGAAAGATCTGTTCATTGCACCTGTCGCTGCAATTGAAGGGGTCTTGAAAAAGGCCAATCTTTCGACTTCGCAGATCGATCTATTCGAAATCAACGAAGCCTTTGCCAGTCAAATGGTCGCGTGCATGAGAGAACTCAAGCTCAATGAAGAGCGCGTCAACATTTATGGCGGTGGGATCTCGTTGGGTCATCCGATCGGGGCTAGCGGCGCTCGAGTCTTGGTGTCACTGATGTACGCACTCAAGCGAAACAATCTCAAGCGTGGCGTTGCCAGCCTCTGCCTCGGCGGCGGCAACGCTGTCGCCATGGTGATCGAAGCGGTTTAAGTTGAGAGTTGAGAGTTGAGTTTGCGCGCCTCCAAGGTTCGATCAGGCTAGTTTTCTGTTCCCTCCCACGCCGCGGGGAGGGCTAGGGAGGGGGTTGCACTCATAAACAATCCGAGCGCCAATCACGCTGTGCCCGAGTCTCCCGACCACGCCCTTCGAGAACTCAGGGCATGCCACTCGAATCCAGCATGTCACCCGACGTGGGCGTCACACCAAACGGTTGCGTGAATGTCTTACCCCAACGCCGAAATCCGTTTGAAGTCGCCTTTGAGCGATTGATATAACTGACGATAAATTGGATGTCCGCGATCGTAGAAGTCGCGGGCCCGTCGATCGACTTTCGTTTGGGAAACGACTTTGATCGTCGCGCGACACGCTTGTTCGACATTGGAAAACTCGCCGGCGCCGACCGCGGCCAATAGCGCGACACCGTACGCCGGTCCCTGCTCGCTGTTGATCACCGATGCGGGACGGCCGAACATGTCGGCTTGGAGTTGGCGCCAAAATGGGCTCTTCGAGCCCCCGCCCGAGACGCGAATCTGATGCACAGGAACATTCAATTCTTGGATGATCTGCAGGCTATCGCGCATCGCGTACGTGACCCCTTCCATGATCGCGCGCGCCAAATGGCCGCGTGTGTGCTTGAGCGTGAGACCGACAAAGCAGCCGCGGGCGTCGGGGTCGGCGTGTGGCGTCCGCTCTCCCGCCAGATACGGCAGGAAAAACAATCCTTCGGCGCCGGTCGGAGAGGACTTGGCTTCTTCGTTCAAAATCTTGTATGGATCTTTTCGTTGCCGCGACATGTCTTGGCAAAGTCGATCCACGAACCATTGCATCGCGCCACCTCCCGTGAGGCTGACACCCATCATGTGCCACTTCCCAGCGACGGCATGACAAAACGTGTGCAGGCGACCTTGCGGATCGATTTTGGGATCGTCGCTGTGGACGAACATGATCCCTGACGTTCCAATCGACGTCGACAGTATGCCGCTACTGACGACGCCGGTTCCCACCGCATTGGCAGCGCAATCGCCGGCGCCACCCACCACGAGGCAGTCGACGGCTAGGCCCAGTTGTTTGGCGGCCTGAGCAGTAAGTTTGCCGGTGACTTGTTGTGATTCGTAGCATTGTGCAAAGAGGTCGACGTCGAGATCCAAGCGTTGCAGTAATTCCGTCGACCACGTTCGACGAGCGACGTCGAGCAGCAGCATGCCACTTGCGTCGCTGACGTCGGTCGCATACTCGCCCGTCATGCGGCGGCGGATTTCGTCTTTGGGTAAAAGAACCTTTCGAGTTCGTTCGAATTTCTTTGGTTCGTGATTGCGAAGCCACAATATCTTGGGCGAAGTAAATCCGGTCAGCGCTGGGTTGGCCACCATTTTGATCAAGGCGGCTCGACCGCCGGCACGGCGTTCAATTTCATCGCATTCGGACGCGGTGCGCTGATCGTTCCAAAGAATCGCGGGGCGAAGGACTTGATCGTTTTTATCCAAGAAAACGGAGCCGTGCATTTGGCCCGATAGTCCGATCGCACGGACGGCGGAAGGTTTGACTTTGGCCTTTCGCACTACGGCGCGCACCGTTTTTTCAGTCGCCGTCCACCAATCCTCAGGGTTTTGCTCGCTCCACAGCGGTTTGGGGTGGTACAGCGGGTAGGTGGCATTCGCTTCAGCCAAAATCGCGCCGGCCGGATTCATCAACAGCGTTTTTGTTCCACTGGTCCCGATATCGATACCCAAGTAATAGCTCATGAGTCCATCGCCGCGGATTGTCGGATGACGATTCCAATTGACGCGAGCCCCATCGTAATCGCTGCGAATTCACTAGAATAGTGGCGTCGAAACGCATCGGTTTTTGGTTCGGCGCAATACTGAATCTGTTCCCTCTCCCCGCTTCGGAGTGAGGGTTAGGGTGAGGGGTTCTTATTTTCGAAGCATCCATTGGGCATTGGGACCGTAATGAGTTCAAAGCCGTTTGCCTGGTATTCGCTCGCGTTTTGTGGCGTTCTAATCGCGGCGACTTTCGGTTGCCAACCGACCGACGATGATGGCGCGCCAGCGGAATCGGTCGTAAATCAAACGCCGGAAAAACCGCAGAGACTAAAAGTGCTGTCGATCGACGACCCGCAGCAAGTCGCGGCACGGATCGCCCAAGTGTGGACCGCCCAAACCGCCGGAGAGATCGAAGTCACGTATACAACGTCCGAGGGACTCTTTGCCGAGGCGCAACCCATCCCCGAGTTCGATATCGCGATCTACCCTAGCGTCAACATGGGCGAGTTGCTCGCCCGGCACGCAATCCAGCCACTCGATTTAGCCCAGTTGAAGGACCTATGTGCCGATCGCCGCGTATTGCTGCGACACGACCGGACGACTGTCGTTCAAAGCGGCAAGTCAATCTTCGGGGCATCGTTGGGTTCTCCCATGCTGACGCTGCTCTATCGAAAGGATGTCTTCGAAAAATTGCAATTAGACGTTCCTCAGACTTGGCAGGAGTATCGAGCCACGGTGGAATCGCTCCCGTCGTCTGCTGCAAAATGGACAAGCGAGCATGGCGAAACGATTCCAACTCAAATCTGCGAGCCGACGACCGGAACTTGGTTGGCCGAATACCTGCTCGCACGGGCAGCGGGATCGTTGGTCCGTCAAGGGCGGCTGTCTTCGTATTTTGAGATCGACTCCCTGAAGCCGCTCATCAACACACCGCCGTTCGTGGATGCATTGGAACAAATGACGGCCGAGCGCGAATTCAAGTCCGATCGACCTATGACGCCCGAGGATTGCTATATTGCCATCGTTCGAGGTGAAGCTGCACTCGCGGTAACTTGGCCGTCATCCCATTCGATTGTCGAAGGCGCCTCCGAGACGTTTCCGATCGCCGTGGCGTCGATTCCCGGCGCCTATCGATCGTTCGACTATCGGGAACAGAAATGGAAGTCGATTTCTCCGGATGAAATTCGCGCGACGCCCCTCATTCCGGTTTCCGGGCGCGTTGCGTCTGTCTCGTCGAAGACGCGCAGGCTGCGAACTGCGCTTCGGTTTGAAGCTTGGTTGATGACGGCCGACGCCAATCGCGAATTCTCGTCGCAGTTTCCGGATTTGCTTTTTACCCAAAACAGTCAGTTGACCGATCCCTTTCGCTGGGTCAATGATCAACTTCCGCGCGAAGCAGCTCAGCAAATGGCGGATGTGCTACGAATGTATCACGACCAGTCGATGGTCATGAGTAACATGCGCATCCCAGGCAGGGCTGCTTATATGAAAATATTGGCCGACGCAGCACGCTCGGCGATCGGCGGCCATGTAACTCCCCAAGCCGCCCTCGATTCCGCCGCCGCACGTTGGGACGAACTCAGCGAAAAGCTCGGTCGCGACCAACAGCGCAAACTCTTCCAAGACAGCGTTCGGCTAGATATGTAAACGGTCGAGAACAGTAATGGCTTGATCGGCGTTCAACGATTTGCTACGCGTGAGTCGCCACATGATACGCGAGCAAAATCGCCAGTACAACAAATACGATTCCGGGATAGATGAACAAATGCGCGCGCTCATGCGACGGAATCTGGAGCTTACGCAGCGCAAAACCGGGAAAACTGAAATAGATCAGCGCCTTGACGACCTGTGCCCAGCCGATGATCGTCAGCAGCACGGGAATGCCCGTCCAAACGTTGTGAAACGCGACCACAATCGAGCCAAAGATTAGGCTGAGAAACGCCACGGCAAACACGCCCGGCTTTCCGCGCTCGCGCAGGATCACAAAAAAATCCACCCACGCATGTGGCTGAAGAATGTGCGAGAGCCCAATCACCGTGAAGTTGATGATCGCATAAATCTGAATTGCTTGCTCCACAACGAGCTCGAGTCTCTGGTTCCCTCTCCCCGGCTTCGGGGGAGAGGTTAGGGTGAGGGGAGATTGGGTGCTTGGATTGGTATGAGCCGTCGACGTCCGCGTGACCGAGCGGCTCGCTCGCCTCGATGACTTGGACTACAATTTCGAATCTTCCATCACCTTGGCCGCCAATCGCTTGTGGTATTCGTGCAGCTTCTGTCGGAGCCCCGCGTTGGAATTGGCGAGCACACGGATCGCCAGCAGCGCCGCATTCTTAGCCCCCGCTTCACCAATCGCGAGTGTACCGACGGGAATTCCGCCGGGCATTTGGACCATCGAAAGCAGCGAATCGAATCCGGCGAGGGAGCGGCCTAGAATCGGCACTCCGAACACGGGCAAGACGGTTTGAGCGGCGACGACGCCGGCTAAATGTGCAGCTCCGCCAGCCCCGGCGATAATGACCTGCAATCCGCGGGTTTCGGCGCTCGAGGCCCACTCGTTGGTCTGTTGGGGCGTGCGATGGGCCGACAACACGCGCGATTCGTGAGCCACTTCAAACTCGGAAAGCAAATCGGCGGCGTGCCGCATGATCTCCCAATCCGACTTGCTTCCCATGATCACGCCGACCAACGGCGTCCCGCTTGTTTGGCTCATCGTCGACATCCCCGATTAACAAATTCTGATTAAAAAAACTTTCCGTTTGCTCGAGCGCGTGCCGTCATTCTAGCTCGATGTGGCTACCGTTTGCTAGGTAACGCTTGAAATTGATCGACGCCACCTTGGGCCTGGACGACGCGACTATTGGCTGGGCGTATCGAGATGGGGATCTTGGCCCATTTCCCGCTGGAGGGTTTGCCGTTGACGATCGCGATAGAGAAGCACTTTGCGAGCCTGAAAATGTTTTCGCTCGACGCGCTGTTGAGCAAGATAGAAATAGCGAACGAATCGAGCGAGTTGCTGCCGCGGTGCTTTCGACAAGCGTTTGAAGCGCTGGGCTTTCGCGGTACCAAATCCGCTTGGTAAAATGTCGTCATCCAACGAAAGATACTGGCGAAAGCTGCCGGGGTCGCCTTGGCGTCCGCCACGGCCAATCAATTGCCGATCGATCCGAGCCGCATCGTGAAGTTCAGTGCAGATGACGTGCAAGCCGCCCAAGCGAACGCAATCATCATCGAGTCGAATATCGGTTCCTCGACCAGCCATGTTTGTCGCAACCGTAACTTGTCCCAGGCGACCTGCGCGAGCGATGATTTCGGCCTCGCGAGCCAAATGTCGCGCGTTGAGCACGACGTGCGGAACGTCAGCGACTTCGAGCAATGCTGAAAGTCGCTCGGATTTGTCGATCGAGCGAGTGCCGACCAGCACGGGTCGACCTGCCTCGCGAACGCTTCTGACCTCTTCAACGATTGCAGTCCATTTTGCTGCCTCTGTGCTAAAGACGAGATCAGGCATTTGATCGCGCCGGGTAGGCCGATGGGTGGGGACGTTGATCGCGCGGAGCTGATAGATTTTGTGCAATTCGCGGCTGCTGTTCGCCACCGTGCCAGTCATGCCGCAGAGGCGGGGATACTGTAAGCACAGATCTTGGACCGTGACCCGCGCGGCTTCGCCGGTCGCCACGCTGACCTCTAAGCCCTCTCGTGCCTCGATCGCTTGATGCAAGCCCGTCCGCCATTGCCGACCCTCCGCGAGCCGTCCCGTGAACTCGTCCACGATGACGACTTTTTCGTCGCGGACGACATAATGGCGATCGCGAATATAGTAAGTGCCAACGTAGATAGCCTGCTGCAGATAATCGTACAGATCGGGCAAGGGAGTCGCCGCCAGCAATTCTGGCAATGGAATCTCGCGCGCACGGCGCCGTCCATGTCCATTGAGCGTTGGCTGGCGCGTCGTCGCATCGATCTCAAAATGTGCCCTCTCGCTGAATTCATTGGCATGCTGGGCGGCCCATTGGTAGAGCACGGATTCGCGCTTTGCAGCCCGATTCGGGATGGCACTCACAATCAGCGGCGTGCGGGCTTCGTCGATCAAGATGTTGTCGGCTTCGTCAAGTAACAGAAAATGGAACTCGCGCTGAACCGTTTGGATTTCGCTGCTGAGATCATCTTGACCAAGCATCGAAGCCAAAACCGACGAACCATCGCTGGCTTGTCGTCGGAGCGCCAAACGATCGCGGAGAAAATCAAAACCAATTTCCTTGGCGGTGGTATATGTCACGTCGCAGCGGTAGGCTCGATGGCGCACGGTGGGTGTCGTATTCGTTTGGACGACTCCGACGCTCAATCCCAAGACCTCGAAGATGGGTCTCATTTGTTGGGCATCCCGATTGGCCAAATAATCGTTGGCGGTCGCGACGTGTGCCCCATTGCCGCTGAGCGCTGCCAGGTACGTGGGCAGCGCCGCGGTCAAGGTTTTTCCTTCGCCTGTCGCCATCACCGCGATCGACCCGAAGTGCATTGCGATGCCGCCTAGCAATTGCACGGGATAATGCCGCATCTGCAGTCGTCGCGCGGCAGCCTCTCGCACCAGGGCAAACGCTTCGATGAGCAAGTGATCGAGTGGCTCGCCGGCACAAGCTCGATACCGAAGTGCCAAACTTGCTTTTCGCAGCGCCGAATCCTCCAACGCTTGGGTTGTCGGCGCGGCTCGTTCAATGAGTTCCTTCAGTCGAAGCCACCGCGCAGGAAGCCGTGGCATCTTCATTTGAGCCAACGCTTTATGCATGCTAACGATTCATGTACGTGCCGGTTGTGAACCGGTCCCGCCATCCGGCCTGGTAATTGGGATCGCGCGCCAAGAGTTCAGGCGACGTCGATGCCTGGGCCAAGACCACAGGTGCCGATTGAGGCGCCGACGGATAGGTTGGATATCCAATCGTTGATTGAGCCATGGAATTGACTTGCGGGCTTTGGATTGCCACGCCGGCGATTTGCGGCGACGTTCGATATTCAAATTGTCCTTGGCTATAGTTCGAGCCGGCGACCGAGCCAGGATTGAGCATCTGCCAATTCCCAGTTGGATTGAAATTCGTCGGCGCTCGGACCATCGTTGCGTCATTGGCAGGCATTCGCGTTGGATCATATCGCTCGTCTATCGTTGTCGAGCGATAATCATTAGCCCAGGGTTGGAAACTGGTCGGGTTTACGTTCGCCCCGTTGGGTTGACCAGTCGGTCCATAAAAGCCGGAATTCGCAGGCGCATCGGCCGGGCGCCAACCAGGCTGAAGCGTCGGCAGCGACGAACTGACGGTCGCTGGAAAACCTGGATTCGGGTTAAACATTGCGCCCGTCGATGCCGCGGTTGGCCCGATCGGCGGCAGGACGTTTGGATTCGCAGCCGTTGCAGCCGGCGCGTAATACGGTTGGTTCGCCGATTGGACTTGATACGAATTCGTTCCAGGAGGCGCTATCCGTGCGTTTCCGAAGCCGTTCCCCGAAAGGACTCTGCATCCTGAGGCGTTGACAAGCAAGAGCAGTAAAGCACACGCGACGGCGTGAGTGCGATTCATGAATTCGGTCCTCGTTCGAGTTTCGCTCTTGGCCGATGCAAAATTGCCTTGTTCATCAAAGTGGTTCATCGACGTGCGATAACACGACGCCGGTGACGCGGCCGATTCCGTTAGTCATCACGCTAATTTCGGATGGGAGAAAATAGCGGCTTGCGGTCACCAATCAAGATCAATTCCCCGCGAGTGCCAGCGTCACAGAGTGGTTGCGGCCCAACGATAGCTGCAACTACTTAAACGAATGGGCTTCGTCGGGGAAGGATCCGTCGCGAACGTCGCGCTGCCAAGACTGTAGCGCCGTTGCGATTTGTTCGCGAATGTCGACATACTGCTGCACGAAGCTTGGCACGTAACCAGTCGTAAGACCAATCAAATCATTCGTCACGAGGACCTGGCCGTCACAATGCGGGCCGGCGCCGATGCCAATGGTCGGGATTGCTACGCGCTCGGTAATTTCCTTGGCGATCGATTGGGGAATGCACTCCAGCACAAGCCCGAATGCGCCGGCCTGTTCGGCGGCTGTTGCAGCGTCAAGTAATTGCTCTCGATTGCGTTGCACGCGATAGCCTCCCATGACGTGAACATTTTGCGGACGTAGGCCGACGTGCGCGATCACGGGGATCCCGGCGGTGACCAGTCCAGCAATCAAGGAAGCTTGATGCGAATCCCCTTCCAGCTTGACCGCTTGGCAGCGAGTCTCTTTCAGAATTCGGGCCGCCGCGTCGATGGTTCGATCTTCGGCCAAGTGGTTGATCGGAAATGGCAAATCCACGACGACCAAGGCTCGGTCGGCAGCGCGTCCCACCATCTCGGCGTGATAGATCATTTCATCGAGTGACACCGGGAGAGTCGATTCATGTCCCTGGACGACCATCGCCAAGCTATCACCGACCAAGATCACGTCGACGCCCGATTGATCAAGGATTCGCGCCATGCCGTAATCGTACGCAGTTAACATGGCGATCTTGTGGCCAGAGGTTTTGAAGCCAACCAATTGGGGAACAGTGATTCGTTGTTTTATTTTCATAATGAGCCAAACAATGGATCCACAAAGCCATCGCAGTCTTTATATCACGTAACGGGTCAGTTTGCCGTTTGCCGAAGAACGGAATTCTTTCCGGTGCGGAAAAAACCAACGGAATAAATTCCGTTCTACGAAACTGGCCCACTACTTAATATCACAAGGCGTTGGTCCGGATAGCGCGGCCGAATATTATTTCACGGGCTCAGCGCGACGGGCTGCCGAGTCCTCCAGCGCAGAGGACTTGTCCATGGGCTTATCGATGCGCCGCATGATGGACTCAAGCTGGACCGGACCACCGTCGGCGACCAGCGTTGGTTGAACGTAGCGCCGCGCTCTGGGAAGACCGGGCAATCTGAAATTGTCCCCTTTTTGCAAAATCGGAGACGTCTCGGTCATGGCTCCAAACTCATACGGGCCCGCGACCTGACAGGGAAACCAATGACCGATGCCCTGCTCGTCCTCCAGGTAGAACTCCGGATACGTGTGCTGCGGAACCCAAACCGCTCGAGCCGGAATGCCGCGTGCTCGGCACAATGCGATGAACAGCGAGGTCATCTCTCCGCAGTCGCCGCGGCGAGTCGCGAGGGCTTCGAGGCAGGAGCGATTGGATTCTTCAAACCGGTACTCGATATTATCGCGAACCCACTTGTAGATTGTTTCCACCTGCTGCCAAGCGTTCTGTTGCGCATCAATTCCAAGTTCAGAGGCCAGCTTGCGAATCGCGCGGTCGCCGCTCTCGATCTGCGGGCTCGATTGCAAGTATACCTTCACTTTGCTCAGCGTTTTCTTTGCAAGCACAAATTGATCGGGAGTTTCCGGTGCCGAAACGTTTCGCTTATCGATGGCCATCGTGATGAGAAAATATGCTTGTTCACCGGCGGCCAACGGTCCGATGTTCACGACGATGATCTTGGCGCTACCTAAAGACTTCTCAGTTGTCCTCACGACGTGAGGTGAAGTGTCGACATTTAGGACCGAAATCGACTGCTCCGGCCATTCGATGGGGATTGGAAAGGAGACGACGATCTTGTTGGCGTCTGATTGAGCCGTAACCCGCGCGCCAAACTCCCACACCGACCGCGTCGCAAGGTTTAGTTGCGAGCCGTGCGATGAATCGTCTTGTTGAGCATGCACTCGGTAAACGCCGCTGGACAGCAAGTATCCCACCGCCGCCGCAACGAGACAGGCGTTGCGATGGATCTTGGTCAATACCATGAACTTAGGGACGGAATTGGTCATGGTCGGGATTCGATTTGTCCGGATGTCATCATTTGGGGGACGGTGGCTGCGATAACGGTCGACGAACAAAGGAAATGGTCGGCCGTTCCGGTTCGCCGCGCGCGTTTCGTTCCGTGGCGATCGACGCAGTCGCGTTGACAAATCGTCGACGATCGTTGGAGCCTGGCAGTTTAAACGACTCTCCCTTTTGTTCGATCACCGCCAAATGGGAATGGGAGCCGAACTCGCGGGCTCCTGCCAAGGAGCATGGGATCCATTGACCGTTGCCTTGGCCGTCCAATAAAAAGAACTCCGCATACTCCATGCCGCTAGCCCAAACCGTTCGGGCGGGAATCTTTAGGCAACGGCACATGGCCACGAACAAGTTGATTCGATCCTGCCGGTGACCTTTCTTATTGGCCAATGCCTTGACAGCGCCGACGGGTTCATCCGCCGACAGTGCGATGTTCGCCAACACCCAGTCGTACATTTTCTCCACCCGCGGCCAGTCGTCGGCCAAATCACCCGTGACTTCGGCCGCAAGTTTTTTGATCGAAGGATGCTTCGGATCGATCAGCGGACTGGCGGCAAGATAGGACGTAACACTTCGATCGGGTTTTTCCGGTCTCTTAAAATATCGAGCCTGATCGGGCAGGGGAATCGGTGTCAGCACGACTTGATACGTGATCGATAATTCCGCTTTGTCCCCCTTAGCAATGTGGGGGATGTTGACTTCCAAGATATGCAGCCCGCCGTCAATTGTCTTCTGTTCGTACGAAAGTCCCGTATCGGGCTCGACCGAGTAAAGCAAGACCCGTTGCTCTGGCCAATCGCTTGGTACGGGTATGCGCACGACGCCACCGCGGACCGGCCAAGTTTTTGGCATCACGGTTACGCCGACTTGCCAATACACGATTTTTTCCTTGGAGGCGGACGTGGGACTGGGCTGTAGCGTGGGCGACGCGATTGCTGAGGGTGTCTTGGATTGCGGGGCAATATTTGCGTCCCCCGCTTGGGTTGGGTCTTGGGACCACGCAGGCGCGACGCTCATGAGCACGATCAAGATCACGAGCGGATACGGCGATCGCATGCGAGATTGACAAAATGCCATGGAGGGCCAATTCCAATAAACGCGAAAGAGGGTCCTTCCAAGCAATCGACCTTGGAGGACGAGTGGCTTTTTGATTGGTCCCGCAATTTAGGCTGTTCGGATTCGCGAGGGAAATCTCGCTATCCTGAATGCGCAACATGGGCCAAGTATTCCAGCACTCATCGGCTCCGAGTCCATTGTATTCTTACGCTTGGGCGGCGGTGAACTCAAACCTGGACGACAACCCTAAAAAATGCGAATGAAAGCGGGAATTCGTAATCCAATCCGCAATTGCCGAAACGCGGATAGCCCGAGGCCACCCGCGTTTCAGCGCATTCACACGAGGTGCGAAAGACGTTTATTGTCGGGTTCAGGACACCTGCGATTGTTAGCGGGCCGGGCCCGGTAGAGTGCCGCTGTTGGCCGGTGGATTTACGATTTGTCCGCCAGAAAAAGGATCGAAACTGGGCTGGCCGTAAATCACCCCCGGGTTATCGGGAATAACCGTCCCACCATCCTGATCGGGCGCGGGGCAATTGCCGTCGCTGCAGGGGCTGTCGTCGTCGTTTCTACCCCACAGCGATTGTCCGAGGGCCGGTTGGCAGGTGTTGCAGGCCGCCCCGCGAGAGAAAAATCTGCGCACCGGTCCGTTGGCACACCCCGCGGTCACCACGATGGTAAGTCCGAGCATGGCGATAATAATGCTTTTATTCATTGTACGTCCTCCTGTGAACGCCGTGAGTCCAAAAAAACCAGACTCTGGCTCAATGGTTGGGAAAAGGTACACCGAGTTAAGTGTTGTGCAATGACAACGCGTGCACTTTTTGCCACGATTCCAAAAATACCGGATTGAATTTTTTCATCGTGAAGCATTTTTGGATTGCGAAAACTTTGCGGATGCCCGCCAAGTGACTTTCGCGAATGCATCGTCATAATCGCTACACGCGCAATTGCCCGAAACCACTATGCCTCACTCAAGAATTTTCATTGCCGCGATCGCATGGCCGCTCGCCATGTGGATCAGTTGTGTCGTGCATGCGAGCGACGATCGAATCGGTACTTGCCGAACCGTAGAGGCGGCCTCACTCGATCCCTGGCAGTTGCGTATACGCGCCGACGACGAGATTTGGATCGTTTCCAGTCGTTGCATCGAGAGGTGCGACCCAGTCGATTTGAACCAGCTCACGTGCTTTCGCTGGAGCGGCGTCGAGTGGACGCCGGATGACCAGCAAGTGCTTGTTGCCGAGCATCGCGCGCGAGCCGATAAGCGCACCATCGTGTTCTTGCACGGAAATCGCACGAATCTGCAATGGTCTGCGGTACGAGGCATCCAAGTATTCGATAGCGTTTTCGGAGCCGAGTTGGAGCGTCCGCCGGTCCGGTTTGTGATTTGGTCCTGGCCAGCCGATCCGCAGCCGCGGCGGATCAAAGAATATCGGGACAACTCACAACGAAGCGTGTGGGAAGCCAACGTGCTCGCCGAGTTCCTACATCAATTGGGAGGAACGTCCACGATCGGCTTGTTGGGCTACAGTTTTGGCGCACAGTCGGTCGTCGCGGCGGCCGAAAAGGCTTGTTACCGCGCGACTGACGAAAAGTGTATCCCCCACCAATTTCGCATCGCCTGCGTTGCCCCTGCCTATCAAAAGCCTTGGTCGCGCGTCAACGAGCCCTTGGCCGGATGCGCAGATTGCTTGTCGGCGCCTTCGCTACAGATGAGCAATTCCCAAGACCGGGCGTTGCGCGTCCACTATTTCATTTCACGCTTTTCCAAGGACAACTATTCCGAGTCCACAACCGTCGATGAACGATCGCCGGCCATCGGGCATCCAGCCTACCTGGACCTTTCGGGCCTTATCGGTCCCAAACACAGCATCGTGTTGTATGTTTCGCAACCGTTCGCAGCGCAGCAAATCCGGGAGGTCATTCTCGAACCGGATGGATCAAATCCCACGGCGGCCAGCGACGGGCCAGTCGAATAGCGCGAATGCTCGGGTGGCACTGGATTGCCATGGTTTGGATTCTGCTATTGTGTGCCACTGCCTCGGCCAGTGTCGGCGAAACAGTTCGGTTTGCGGGGAATTCCGGAACGATCTATTTTGCCGGAACCAATCGCACGTGCGTCACACTGGCAGAGCCAGTGGCACACAAGAGTCGGCACGATGTGCTTCGGCGTCGAGCATAGTCGCCTTTCGCTCCGCGAAAAATGTTCTTTCGCGGATAGCTTGTGAATTTATTCGTAGGACGGCCTTTCCAGGCCGTCGAATGACCGGAAAACGCGGCCCAGAAGGGCCGCGCTACATCCAAAATGAATAATTTCACAGCCTAGGAGCGAAATGCGACTATCACAATCTCGATTGAGACAGCACGCCGCATGCGGCTTGTGCCCGGCGCAGAACTTCACCAGCTTTTTTTCTCGCGACGGTCGCACCGTCGCCGAGAATTTGCCGGATCTCATCGGGCTTGGCGGCCAACGCCGCTCGCCGCTCTCGAGCAGGTCCAAAAAAACCTTCGGCAGCGTCGGCGAGAGCCTGCTTTACTTGGCCGTAACCAAACCCGCCTCGGCGATAAAGCGCGGCCATCGCCTCACGCTCGGGCCCGCCTACGAATAACGAATACAACTGAAAGAGGTGATCGTTGTCCGGATCCTTGGCTTGCTCGACCGGGCGCGAATCGGTTGCAATCCGCATGACTTTTTTGCGCATCGCGGCGGGGGCTTCGAAAACTTCAATAAAATTGTTGTAACTCTTGGACATTTTTTCGCCGTCGGTCCCGGAGACTTTGGCGGAATCATGTAAAACTTTGGCCTGGGGAAGCACGAACACTTCAGCCCCGTATTCATGATTGAACGCCCGAGCCAGGTCGCGACAGACTTCGATATGTTGGGTTTGGTCCTGGCCGACTGGAACAAGATTGGAATCGTAGGCGAGGATGTCGGCAGCCATCAAAACCGGATAGGTGAACAAGCCCGCGTCTGCGACGAGCCCCTTTTCTTTTTTCTCTTTGTACGCATGACATCGTTCCAGCAACCCAAACGGCGCGCCCGTCATCAAAATCCAGCACAACTCCGAAACCTCGGGAACGTCCGATTGGACGAACAGAGTCGCTTGATTGGGGTCTAACCCGAGCGCTAACAAATCCAAAGCCGCGTCCCACGTGTGTTGCCGCAACAGGTTGGGGTCGCGGATTGTCGTCAGCGCATGAAGGTTGGCGATAAAAAAATAAGCTTCGTCCTCGGTCTGCAGCTGGATGTACTGCCGAATCGCTCCAAAATAATTCCCCCAATGCGGTCGACCGGTGGGTTGAATTCCAGACAAAACACGCATGAATCAATCGCCGGGATAAAGGGTGGCTAAAATCGACCGGAAATCGTGCAGTGGGTCAGTCTCGCGCAGGGTCGCCTTTCGCTCCGCAAAAGGCGACCAGATGATCCCCTGCCGGAAATCGGGAAAGGTTTGCTTGGGACTTCGATAACGGGTAACGCAATCGCGCCCGACAGCAGCTTAACGACTGCATACCATTCTTCCAATCAGGATGGGGAAACCTGCCCCCCCAAATAAACAACGCGGACATCTGAGGGCTGTCCGCGCTGCAAGTAGTGTCAATGGTTTTGGCGCGTTTTCTAGATGATACCGCCGTGTGTACGGAACGGAGTTTGATGGTCTGGTTGATCCAAGAACCAGAAGCGATGCCACTCCATGCGCATATTCCGCAGGTCTTCGGAGGTGTAAATCAACTGACGGGCTCGCACCGCTGGGTCGGCGTCATAAATCGGGATGATACAACCGACATTGCAACAGAATCCGATGGCCAGCAGCGTCGCGATGAAAAGCCGACGCATTTGATTGCTCCTTGAACCTTGGTGGCGTACAACGACAATGGCAATGTGTCCGATGTCCTAACTCAAATCGTCACAGTTGCTTTCGAAAGTTTAATCGACACAACCGGTTTATCTGATAAATCTTCACAGGATGGTAAAGCTGTTCGGTTTGCCAGCAGTCCAGCGCAGCAAATGCTCTTAAATTTCGCGACGCATGTGGGCAGGTTGGCAATTGCTGGCAAAGCACTACAAGAAACTGTTTCGAAAACGACCTATGCACGAGGAAGCCTTATATGCCGTTGTCACCGAATTCCCATTCCCACCTTGCCGAATGGAACACGGTTCGGGGTTGGCTTTTTGCTTGCATCCCTAACCTGTTCCTCGCCGTGTCGATGTTGCTGAGCGGTTGCGCGAAACCGGCACCAGCCATTTCAGCGAAACCGATGTCGGACGAGCACGCCGCCGCCCCTCAACGACAAGATGCCGACGTGAACGCGCTGTTCATCGGCAACAGTCACACGGGCTACCATGATCTACCGGAATTGGTCGGCAGGCTGATGGAATTCAGCCATCCTGAGACCAGCGTCTTGGCCGTCCAGTTTGCCATCCAATTTCTAGAGGACGCCGCGCAAAATCCATCGTGCAAAGCGGCAATCGAATCGCGAAATTGGAAGTACGTAATTCTGCAAGCCCAGAAAATTAGCATGAGCGGACGCTACGAGTACTCGACGCAAGAGGGAATCGATTTGGCGAAGCTGGCAAAGTCACAAGGCGCGACGGTCTGTTACTATTCGGAATGGGGCCGCAAGGGAGTCGCGGACGAAGGGGAACGAACCCACAAGATTTACGAAACCATGGCCAAAGTCGCCGAGGTCGGCGTCGCACCCGTCGGGCGAGCTTGGGATATTGCTCTATCCGAGCGGCCCGACATGAAACTCCACGGCCCCGACGGCAATCATCAATCCGCGATTGGCGCGTTTCTGACGGCCTGCGTCCTCTGCGGTCAACTGACCGGCGAAAGCCCCGCGTCTCTCGCGTCGTTCGATTATCCTGGTGTAAATGCCACTGATCGAAAATTTCTTGCCGAAGCGGCGGCACGCGCATTGAACCCCAAGACAGAGCCGGAACTGCCGAAGTGACGATAACAAGCCCCCTCCCTAGCTCTCCCCACGAAGGGGGAGGGTATAGAAATAGTGTCTCGCGCAATTTCCAATTCTCAGTTTTCCGTTTTGAACACTGAAAACTGAAAACCAATCCGCGGTGTCGAGCAGCTTAGCGGGGTATTTCGACCAAAAACCGCAAATCGTCTTGTCGCCGGGTAATCCCGATCTTGTCGAGATATTCCGCCAACGGAACCGCGTATTTGCGAGTCGTCCCAAGCAGTTCCCGCATCTGACTGACGGTGAAGCCTTGGCCTCGGGCGAAACTTGTTTGCAATCGAGTTTGTACATCGCTAAGAACCTCGCGGTGCAAAAAGAACTCGTCGTTGACCGAATGCAAGTCTCCCGCGGCGACCGCTAGTGCCAGCAGATTCATGACGCTGTCTTTGTTTTTCTGCGCTGACTCGCGCAGTTGTTTCTTGTCCGGAGGCTGCAATCCGGCCGCGCGAATGCTCTGCAACAGTTCGTCCAAAAGTCGACGCTCGTTCTTGCTGAGTTGCGGACCACGGCCGGACAAGGCGATGCTTGTCCCGTGTTGTACGGCGCTTCGCGAAGCAACCAGTTCGCGCAGCGCCGCATCAAAAAAAGCTTTGCATTTGAGGTACTCGAAGCGTTGCTCGATCAGCGTTATCGGGAAATCAATTCGCAGCGGGTGTTCATCGTGAAGCTTTTCCAGGGCACCGTGAATGCGCTGGCCAATTCCTTGCACCGATCGGGAGTGCACCAAAATACTCTGCGACTGCGAAATGGGCATTTCGACGATTGTTCCGGCGGCCTTGAGTCGCGCCACGACCGGCTCTGGGTCGATGACCGCCGCCAAGCGAGGGGCAAGTTCCCGCTTCCATTGCCCGGGTTGCGCAAAATAAACCGATGCCGCCAGTCGCCGGTCTTCGTGTGCGCTGGCCCAGTCTTGCAGCATCGCCAAATCCAACTCGCTCGGACGAGGCAATCGTTGGGCGTGGGGATCCAAAATACGGCCACCACCAATCGTCGCAGCAGGTGACTCGGCGCGAATTACGTAGGATTGCTGACTGGTCGCAACCGCGGGTTCGTTTAAAAAAACTTGTGCCAGGCATGCTGCGCCTGGCTCCAACTGGTCTCGATCGAGCAGACGGATATTGGCCACCAAGTCGGCTGTCCCTAAGTGGAATCGAACGCGAGCGCGGTCTTTGAGCGGTCGTGGCGCTGCCGAGAGCATTTGCAACGAGACGGTCATCGTCCGGTTGGCGGCCAAATGGTTCGGCGCAGCGATTTCCTGACCACGAACGATTTGATGGTGATCGATGCCGGCAATATTCATCGCGGCTCGCTGACCCCGATGAATCGACGGCACTGGGAGATCGTGATTTTGCAGACTTCGAACGCGGACGACGTGCTCTCCCGGCTCGATCATCAACGTCGAACCGACATCGGTCGTACCGGTGGCTACGCTACCCGTCACGACAGCGCCGTGTCCGGCAACCGAGAATGAACGGTCTATCGACATGCGAAACGGCGCTAGTACGCGAAAGCGATTCTGGTGCGCAAGCACTTGGGTCGCGGTTATTTGCAGCGTTTGCTTCAAATGTTGGAGTCCAAACCCGGTCGTAGCGGACGTTCGCACGATCGGGGCCGACGCCAAGAATGAGTTCCGCACCAATTCGCGAACTTCGTCTTCGACCAGCGCGAGCCAATCATCGGTTGCCAAATCGCATTTGGTAATCACGATGATACCCGCTGGCAAATCCAAGAGCCGCAAGATTTCAAGATGCTCGACGGTCTGCGGCTTGATCGATTCGTTGGCGGCGATGACGAGCATCACCATGTCCATTCCGGTTGCCCCCGAGAGCATTTGCCGAATGAACCGTTCGTGCCCCGGCACGTCGACGATTCCCAGGCAATAGGAGCCAATTTGCAACTTGGCAAACCCCGGCTCAATCGTGATTCCGCGCTCCTTCTCCTCTGGCAGTCGATCGGTATCGACGCCGGTCAGCGCCTTGACGAGCGACGTCTTTCCATGGTCGATGTGGCCTGCGGTTCCCAGGATGAGATCTGTAATCATGGCAACATTGTATGGAGGAGATTGACCAATGAAGGCGTTAAGTTCTAAGGTACCAAAACTCCAATCCCGCGTCGCACAAGGTGGGGCGTATTCGACAAATGGATCGAGCGGAGTCCCCGTCGGTTAGATTTGCTTACAATGTCAACGTCAATCGGTAGTCGGTCCGTTTCTTTGTAGCCATCACGCTCCGCGTGATGAACGCGGCCTTGCCGAGTGATTTCGAGTGTAGTCTGAAATCGCTTTCCTCTCGCGGAGCGAGAGGGCTACAGTCGATTGGCTACCCGACTCACGACTCGTCAAACAGAGACCATCAAATGTCGCAATTTGGATTATGGAGTCGCGGGTTTGTTTCGGCGATTTGCCTAGTCACCTTCGGTGCTCCGAGTTTTGCCCAGCCGATATCGGAAAGTGACTCCCACGTGATCGGTCGAAAAATGGGCTCGCTCGCCATGATGGATATCAATGGCAAGCCATTTGATTTGGATGCGTTGGATCCGTCGAAGCTCACCGTCGTGGCTTTTTTGGGAACGGAATGCCCACTCGCCAATAAATACTCGCGGCGATTACAGGAAATATCTACGGCGTACGCCGACCGGGTCGAGTTTGTGGGGGTCTTTTCGAACGAACAGGATTCCACCGAAGAAGTCGGCTTTTTTGCCGAGCAGCAGGGGATTCTATTTCCCGTGCTGAAGGACAACGGAAATCGTATTGCCGATTCATTTTCGGCGCGGCGAACGCCCGAGGTCTGCTTGCTCGATCAAAGTCGAACGATTCGATATCGCGGCCGCGTGGATGACCAGTTTGGAATCGGCGTCGCTAAAAAGGAGCCGACCGAGCGAGACTTGAAGAACGCTCTCGATCGGTTGTTGTCGGGCCAAGAGATTCTGGTTGCCGAGACTGACCCTGTGGGTTGCCTGATCGGCCGAGTCAAAGTACCAGAATCGAATGGCGCGGTAACATTTGCCGCACATGTTGCGCCCATTTTGAATCGCCACTGCCTCGCGTGTCATCAGGACGGTCAGATTGGGCCGATGAGTTTTGCCGATGTCGACGACGTTTTGGGGTGGGCGTCGATGATCGACGAAGTCGTTCACAGCGGACAAATGCCACCGTGGAACGCCGACCCCGAGATCGGAGAATTTTCGAACGAACGGCGACTGAACGACGAAGAGAAAAATATCATTGCCAAATGGGTAGCCGCCGGCGCCCCAATCGGGGACCGTTCGGCGATTGCTCAACCGCCACTACGGGTCGCCGGTTGGCAACTACCCCGCAAACCGGATTTGGTTATCTCCGTATCGCCGAAGCCGTTCCAGGTTCCGGCCCAAGGCGAACTCGACTACCAACATTTCACGTCCCAGTACATCTTCGAAAAGGAAACGTGGGTTCAAGCCGTGCAAATCTTGCCGGACAATCACGCCGTCGTGCATCACATCCTGGCGTTTGTTGACAACCCGGACGGTCGCCAAGCCGTTGGCGATTTGGAGGGCATCGACGGATATCTGGCCGGCTACGTACCCGGTTTGACGATCGAGCCCTATCCCAGCGGAATGGCCAAACGAATACCGGCGAATTCGCGACTTATTTTCCAAGTCCACTACACGCCGATTGGTAGCCCGCAATCCGATCAAAGCAAAATCGGCTTGGTGTTCGCCGATCGCGACTCGGTGATGCGCGAAGTCATTACGACAAGCGCAGTGCGCCGCAATCTAGAGATTCCGCCGGGATGTCCCGATCACCAAGTAGCGTCCTTTTCGCATCGGCCCCTCGACGAGTCATTGTTGTTGGGGATGATGCCCCACATGCACTTGCGCGGAAAATCGTTTCGGTACGAAATTCAATCAGCGGATGGATCGACCACGCCGTTGCTCAACGTGCCGCGATTCGATTTTCATTGGCAGTCGTCCTATCGCCTGAAGGACCCTATTTCGCTACGGGCCGGCGATCGAATCAGTTGCATCGCACAGTTCGATAATTCAGACGGCAATCCAAATAATCCGGATCCCACCCAAACCGTTCGCTGGGGGGACCAAACGCGCGAGGAAATGATGATTGGCTATTTCGATATCGCGATCGAACGCGCGATTGGAGATGCTGCGGAAATCGATTTCGAGCGGCATGTCGCGTTGGTTCAAGTCATCGACCGATACGATTCAAATCGGGATGGAGTAGTGAACGTCGACGAGGTTCCGCAACGAATCGTCGCCCGGTTTAACTCACTTGACGTCAACGCGGACCAACGCGTGACGTTTGCTGAATTGGCTCAGCGTTGGTCTGAATGAGCATTCTTGGAGCACACACCACGCACTTTCGTCCAATTCTCTGGTCGACGCTATGGTTGTCAAAACCTGATGTACATCGCCGCCGGCAAAGTGGTCGAACGGGTTTGGGGCAAATCCTGGGCGGCATTCGTCGACGAACGGATACTCGCACCCTTGGGAATGGAAATGACTAGGCGAGCGCCGTGGCAGGTCTCGCTCGGCTCGCAAGACCTACTTGTCGAGACCTACGTCCGCGAGACCTGTTCATGCCTTGGCGAAGGTCCCGGATCGTGGTACGATATTTGACTCAAATCTCTACCAAAAAATCTCAAATCGAAGTCTCTGGGCCGGTGCCATAATGAAATCCGACATCCACCCGAACTATCGCCCCGTCGTATTCAAGGACAAGACCGCGGATTTCGCCGTGCTCACGCAGTCGACGATCCAGACCAAAGACACGATCAAGTGGGAGGACGGCAAAGAATATCCCGTAGTCTATGTCGATATTTCCTGTGCTTCGCACCCGTTCTACACTGGACGTCAGCAATTTGTCGACACGATGGGTCGCGTCGAAAAATTCCGCAAGAAGTTTGGCGATAACTACAAGAAAAGTTAGGCCCTGTTCGCCGAAGAAATTAATGTTCGGGGACAAAATCTACGTGCGGTCAATCGTCAGAGGTCGCCATGTTCTCAGTCGCCGTGCCGTTGCCGTAGCCGCGGCGAAGTTCGAAGGAGCCATTGAATGCGCTCGATTTCATTGAGCCAATCTTGGGTGGCCGCGGCATTCAGAGAACCAGCGGAACTGACCTCAATGGTGTATGGAGCGCCTGCGAGTTGTTGGTTGAGTTGGCGATAAGTAGCCAACGTTCGATCGCCGTAGCGCCCGACGTGATTGCCCTCCTCATCCAAGAAAACGACTTGGGGGATGCGCGGTGAACCGCACAGCATGAGTTCGTCGGCCAATCGAGGATCCGCGTCGCGATCGACGTACCTCAAATCGATCGTCCGACTGGCTTGGGCGATTCCATGCAGAATCGGACACTGCGCGGCGCAGTCGCCGCACCAAGCGCCCGCCATGCAGAGGACTTGCATTGAACGGCGAAAGCTGCTCAACAGCACACGCTGGGATGGACTGAGAGTGACTTGAGCAAACACCGACTCCCAGCGCCGAACATCCAAGCCGCTTCCATGTGTTGCCAGAAACTGTTCGTACGGCAACGCGTTTTGGAAGCTGGGCCGAAAATCAAACATCCTATTCCCAACCGGAGTGGTCGCCGTTGTCGGCTATCGCTTGCCAGCTTTGGCTTCACTAGCCTTCTTCTTCGAGGGGCGTTTGGCAGTAGACTTGGTCGCAACCGAGCTGCTGGTTTTGCTGCTCTTCGCGCCAAACGCCTTGCCCCAATTTTCCGAGTACGCTTGATTGGTTCCGGATCTCGTAATCGTCACGGGAAAAAACTCCTAAAATAGTTCCGTATTGCCGCTAGTATCAAAGTCGAATTGTCCGACTTGGTCAAGGCATCCGCCAAAATTTTTCGAAAGTCGAATTGTTCGCACCGCTTTTTCCCAAACCGACAGCAATCTACGATAGTCGTTGTCGCCCAACGGCATCGGGTTAGCGCCCTGAGGCTGATAATTCGGAGTACGGCGTTCCGATAGAAATACGAAACAAAACGCACATGAGACTCTTGGTTCAAGTCGATCATCCATTGGCAAAATGCCAATTGACCATTGTGCGCGACAAGCGGACCGAACCGCACCGGTTTCGAGCCGCGATACGACGACTGACATCGCTTATTGCCTGCGAAGCGACGCGCAGCATGGAGCTTCGCGCGATCGAAGTCGAAACGCCGCTCACGCGGTGTGCTGGGCACACGCTCGCCCAGCGAATCGGCCTGATTCCGATCTTGCGTGCCGGGTTGGGAATGGTCGAACCGGTTTTGGAATTGGTCCCTGAGGCCGAGGTCTGGCATTTAGGGCTTTATCGTGACGAACAAACGGCGGAACCGATTCATTACTACAGCAAGCTAAAGCCGGATTCGCCTGTCCACGTGGCGATGATTCTCGATCCGATGCTGGCTACGGGCGGATCGGCCGCGCTGGCTTGCCAACGAGTAAAAGATTGGGGTGCCGAAAAGGTCATGCTCCTCTCGGTGATCGCAGCGCCCGAGGGAATTGCCCGAGTCCATTCCGAGTTTCCTGAAGTGGATATCTACACGTGCAGCGTCGACGCCGGATTGAACGCGAACAAGTTTATCGTGCCCGGATTGGGCGACGCCGGCGATCGCATTTTTAATACGTTGAGTTAGCCTAATTTTGGGAGTCAGATTCTTGTTTCGGCATCTTTATTCTAACGGCGTTACTTCAATTAATTAGCACCCGTTATGGCCGACAGCATTTGCGAGTGTCCATTTTGTCGCGGCCGGTTTCGCGTGCCTACGGACGGCGCCAGCGAACAAATGCTCTGTCCGCATTGCCGACAAGTGGTCCACCGTCGCCGCATGGCTGAACGATCTGAGGCGAATCCCGCGGTGTCCAACAAACCACCGCCGGCGACGCAACCGACCTCGAATCCAGCCACGGAATCTCAGTTCTTAGAGCCCAAACGGAAGTCGCGCGATGCTAAGAAGGCGCCAGCGCAAATACCTCCGAACATTATCGTGAGCGAAGCACCGACTCCGTACAATGTTGGGGTCGCGAACAAGTCTGCGGAAAGGGGCATCGAGCAAATCGCGGCGGCTACAGGGCCGCCTCCAGAGATGCAGGGCGGCACCCTCGATCCGGAGCTGGAGAAATTGCTCCCACCAAAATTTCTCGTGCCGGGATCGCTGCAGCGTTTGGCCAAGCCGTGTGGAGCAACGCACGTTATTCTTCCCAACGCAGAGGGTGGGTTTCAAGCTCTGGACACTTCGGTTCGCCAGATTCACTTTGGCGGTCGGACCGTCGCCATCACCAGCATTCCTCCCTCGCGAAAACGACTTCGTCGAGCGATTCGCTCGATCATCATGTTCACCATATGCGTCGCCATCTTGTTCGTCGTGTTTTATCTGTTGAACCGCTGAACGTGCCGTTGATCAATCGAATCGTTACGGCACGAAGGCGACTTTGAGGCAGTTTTCTTTTCGATTGGAAAAGATGTCGTAAGCCTTGACGCATTCGTCAAATGAAAAGGTGTGGGTGAGAAACGCGTCGACTTGCAAGGTCCGACTTTGAAGAAGCGGCAATAGCCGATCCATGTACGTCCGGGCCGGGCAGCGGCCAGTGCGATAGGTCAGATTCCTGTCGTACGCTTGCACCGGGCTGAAAGCGAAATGGGGAGTGCAATGGCAGCCGACGACTCCCATCGTTCCGCCCGGGCGTAAAATTTCGAACGCGAGCTGTTGTGCTTCCGGTAGGCCGACTAGTTCCATCACCGCGTCAGCTCCGCGGCCATCGGTGGCTCGATAAATAGTGGCCAGCGCATCGGCCGGAGCCACTGAAACCGAACCGTATTGCTCGGCAGCTTCACGGCGATAGGCAACCTGGTCGACGGCGAATATTGTTTGAACGCCTTTGTGCCGCGCGGCCATGATGGCAAGCAGCCCGACGGTGCCACAGCCCACGACAGCGCAAGTCTGATTGGCGACGACTTCCGCCAAATCCGTGCAGTAGTAGCCCGTGCTCAGGTTGTCGCCCACCAAAATCGCCTCCGCGGCGGAAATGGAGTCTCCCACTGCCAACAGCGTCGCGTCGGCAAATGGCACGCGGACTCGCTCGGCCTGGCAGCCGTTGAGGCCGCGGCCGTTCTGCAGCCAGCCAAAGAGCTGCCCTCGCTGACAGCGGCTCGTAATTCCGCGCTGGCAATAAAAACAATTGCCACAGTTGCTGGAGAACGGTGCAGCGACCCGATCACCGATGCGGATCGATCGGACGTCATCACCGAGGGCTATCACGCGGCCAACGAATTCGTGCCCCATCACGGTTCCCAAATCGAGTCCGATTTCTCGCCCGTGATAGACGTGCAAATCCGAGCCGCATAAGCCGGCCATTTCGACTTGGACGATGGCGTCGGCCGGACTCTCGAGCTGCGGATCGGGGACCTCGCGCAAGGCAACTCGCTGTACTCCGTCGAAGCAAACTGCACGCACGTTACGCCTCGCTGGATTGCGACTTACGAAAACAGAAACGCGCTTCATCGTAGACTTCGACCAAAGACACGCCTCGCTGATCGGCGACTTGTCGGCAGGATTCATATTCCGGCACAAAGACTTCGCGACCACTTGGCTCGCAGACCAGCTTGCCGACGATCTCGCCGAACCGCGTTTCTACCGTCACCGATTGCCGAGACAGGATGTCCCGTTCCGCTTTCCAATGTCGAATCCCGAGACTTCGAGTCTGAGAGAAGATGATGGCTTTGAGAAGTTCTGCGTCCGACTCGCGGGCGAGCACGGAGATCTTTACGCCTGGTCGATTCTTTTTCATGGCGATCGGCGTCGTGTAAACGTCGAGTGCCCCAGACGCGCGCAGGCGCTCGCAACAATCGCCAATCACTTCGCCCGAGACGTCGTCGACATTGGTCTCCATGACGACGATGTGGTCGCGGTCCTGTGCCTCCATCGGCGAACCAAGGAACAGTCGCAGGATATTCGGCTGCGTTCTCAATTCGCGGGCACCTGCGCCACTTCCGATGGCGGAAATCTGCATCGCGGGCAGACCACCGAAGCGATTGCCGAGCACGCGAACGATGGCAGCACCGGTGGGCGTGGTCAGTTCCGCCTCCACGGCACTTGCCGCCAACGGCACATCCTTGAGTAGTTCCGCGGTGGCGGGCGCAGGCAATCCAACTCGTCCGTGGGCAATTTCAACAAAGCCACAGCCGACGGGGATTGCCGAAAACGCACTGCGTTCAATTCTCAAGTGACACAGGCCAACAGAAACGCCGACGATGTCGGCGATCGAGTCGGCAGCACCGACTTCGTGAAAATGTACTTTTTGGATATCGCAGCCGTGGACTCGGGCCTCGGCTTCCGCCAATTGCTGGAAAATGGCCAGGGCCATCGACTTTTCGTCTTGGCGGAGATCACTCTCGGCGATGATCTTGACGATGTCGCGCAAATGGCGGTGTTTGTGTTCCGGCTCATGCCGAACCTCAATTTTGGTCGCCCGCATCCCCATTCGGCGTACTTCGGACTGTTCAAATCTCAGTCCAGGAATCTTTAGCGAGGCGATTTTATCGTTGAGCAATTCGAGCGGGACACCTGCATCGACGAGGGCGCCCAGGACCATGTCGCCGCTAATTCCACTTTGACAATCAAAATAAGCCGAGGACATCGCGGTAACGTTTTCCGGGGTTGAGAATGTCGATCAACCATTGGGCGATCGCATTCGGTAGAATAATTGGCATCTCACTCGGGAAAAGGATGCGGATACTTTGTCGCTCGCGGCTGCGTTCGTCAATCCGCGGGCATGAACAGCGGCTACGAATTCGTAACGGTACTCGCCAGAGTTTCGGTGCGTTTGCTTGCGGCCTGCCCAAAGTCTCGCGACTTCGGCTACACAATCGGTCTATGGGTCAGGCCAAGTTTAGAATGATTTTCACAGGGTCGGGTCGATGAAAAATGTTATGGCGGTTGTCTTGGCCGGGGGCAAGGGATCGCGCTTGGAACCGCTCACACGGGATCGAGCCAAGCCGGCAGTTCCTTTTGGAGGAAATTACCGGATTATCGACTTTACGCTCTCCAATTGTCTCAACAGCCAGATTCGCCGTCTGCTCGTCTTGACGCAATACAAAGCGATGAGTCTCTGGCGGCACATCGATTTAGGGTGGCGGCATTTCTTTTGTCGCGAATTGGGCGAGTTCATCGACGTCGTCCCGCCCCAGCAGCGGATCGATGAGAACTGGTATCGAGGGACCGCAGATGCCGTGTATCAAAATATTTACTTGCTCGAGAAAGAGCGCCCCGAATACGTGGTGATATTGGCCGGCGATCACATCTACAAGATGAACTATCAGGCGATGATGGAATACCATATCGGCAAACGTGCGGACGTGACGGTTGGAGCCTTGATTGTCGATCGGCAGGCGGCGAGCTCGTTTGGCGTGATGCAAGTGGACGACGCCGATCGGCTCGTTGGGTTTGAGGAAAAGCCAGCCCATCCAAAATCGCTGCCCGGAGAAGCGGACCAATGCATGGCGAGCATGGGGATCTACCTGTTCGATTCGCGATTCTTGTTCGAGCAGCTTTGTCGCGATGCCAATAATCCAACAAGCTCACATGACTTTGGTAAAGACATCCTTCCGTCGATCGTCGAATCGCAACGCGTTTTCGCCTATCGATTCCGCGATGAGAATCGGAAATGTCAAGCCTATTGGCGAGATGTGGGCACGCTGGACGCTTTTTACCAAGCCAATATGGATCTCATCAGCGTGGATCCGCTTTTGAATATGTACGACGACCAATGGCCGATTCGCACGCATCAGATCATCGCGCCACCCCCCAAATTTGTGTTTGGAAGCTTGGGTGACTCCGAGCGGATGGGGCACGCGTTGGACAGCGTAGCATGTCACGGATGCATTATCTCGGGCGGAACTGTCGAACGAAGCTTGCTCGGTCCGAGCGTTCGGGTCAACAGCTATGCGCAAATATCCGATTCGATCTTGTTCGACCGAGTCGAGATTGGGAGGCATGCCAAGATTCGTCGGGCCATCATCGACAAGGGCGTCTCGATTCCGGCCGGCGTGGAAATCGGCTACGACCTGCCGTTGGATCGCAAACGGGGATTTACGATCACCGAGGGCGGGATCGTCGTTATCGCCAAGGGGGAACGAGTTGACGAGCCACAATCGCTGCTTGCCGCCATCTAAGGACTTGACCAAGGGAGAACAATCGTGGCAAAAGGTTCACAATCCACCGATCGCGCTTCGATTCGCAGTTTGACCGATATTGTTAACGTCGGAAAATCGATTGCGGCGGACCTGAGTCGAATCGGCGTGCGCGAGCCCCAACAATTGATCGGCCGTGACCCGTGGCAGCTGTACCACAAGGTCTGTGCCCACGATCGAGTCGTCCACGATCCGTGCTTGCTCGACGCACTGATGTCGGCCGTGGATTATATGAACGGTAAACCACCCAAAAAATGGTGGCTGTTCACCGCCCAACGAAAGCGGGTTTACGGAGAGCGATTGCAAACGATGGCGCTTCGAAGCGTGACTCCGAGGCGGGCCTCGAGAACCAAAAAACGCCGCGGCCAATCAGCTACGGCGTAGATGATCGTAGATCCCCGAACGCGACGAATGTCATTCCGGGCTGAGTCCCAGAATCCATTTCCAAGGATGGAGGGAGTGCCGAACAGATCAGATTTAACTGGAGCTCGATGAATTGTCGGCACCTGCCGACAGATTCCGAGGCGGAGCCTCGAAGACAGCGCGTTCCCACGCAGGAGCATGGGAACGAGGGAACAACAAAAAACGCCGCGGCCAAACAGCTACGGCGTAAGTTAATTTTTTTGCCGATGCACCCCCTCACCCTGCACTCTCCCCTGAAACGGGGGCGAGGGAACGACAACGGACGTCTTTGGCTGCTTCGGTGTCAATCGGTCGAGATCAATGGACCGGACGAGCCCAAGCCCCCCTTCAAGTCCGAAGGCGGACTCTTCTTGGGAGACGGTTGCGTCGCTTGCGGGACGTGATCGATCGCTTGTTTCTCTTCCTCCTCGCTCCATTCGACGCGCCGTCGGGAGAGACCGATTTTGCGCTCGTCGGTATCGACGCGCAAGATCTTGACTTCGAGATCATCGCCCACCTTAACGATGTCTTCGGGGTTTTCAACTTTGTGATCCGCTAACTCGGAGATGTGCAGCAGGCCTTCTAATCCGTCTTCCAAGCCAACGAAAACACCGAAATTCGTGATCTTGGTAACCTTGCCCTGCACTATATTTCCTGGCTGGTATTTCCCAGGAATATCGCTGGCCCACGGATCGTTGGCCAATTGCTTCAGGCCCAAGGCAATACGCCGACGTTCGATGTCCACGGAGAGGACTTTGCAGCGAACTTCTTGGCCTTTCTCCAGCATTTCGTTGGGGTGACTAATTTTGCGCGTCCACGACATATCGGAGACATGCAATAACCCATCGATGCCCTCTTCCAATTCAATGAAAGCGCCGTAATTGGTCAGATTGCGGACTTTGCCCGTGACGATCGTGTCGGTCGGATATTTTTCCTGGACCCGTTCCCAGGGATTCTTTTGCGTTTGCTTCATGCCGAGCGACATTTGCTCGCCTTGCTTGTCGATTCCCAAGACGCAAACGTTGATTTCGTCGCCGACTTGGACAAGTTCGCTCGGATGATTGACCCGTTTGACCCACGACATTTCGCTGATATGAACCAAGCCTTCGATTCCCGGTTCCAGTTTCACGAAAGCACCGTAGCTCATCACGTTGACAACTTCGCCTTTTTGAATGCTCTGCACCGGATACTTGGTTTCTACGTCATCCCAAGGATTCGGTTGCAACTGTTTAATCCCAAGTGCCACTTTGACCTTCTCGCGATCGACATTCAAAATTTTGACATCCAACTCCTCATCGATCGACACCATTTCCGACGGGTGACCGATCCGTTGGTGGGACATGTCGGTGATGTGCAGCAAGCCATCGATGCCGCCCAAGTCGACGAACGCGCCGAAATCGGCGATATTTTTCACGACACCGCGGCGGACCTGGCCAATTTCCAGTTCGGCCAGCAGTTTTTGCTGGGCGTATTGGCGTTCCTTTTCGATCAGCGATCGTCGACTGACGACAATGTTTCGCCGTTGTTCGTCGATCTTGAGGACTTCGCATTGGACGGAGCGACCGATGTAGTCGGCGATATCGCCCGGCCGGCGAATGTCGACTTGGCTCGCCGGCAAGAACACCGGAACACCGATATCAACCAGCAGTCCGCCTTTGATCTTGCGGGTGACAGTGCCGGTGATGATGTCCCCTTCGTTAACCTCCGAGATGATGCGCTGCCAATGGAGGATGCTGTCGGCTTTTCGTTTGCTGATCGAGATTAAACCGGGTTGATCCTCGGCCATTCCCGTTTCGTCTTCGAGATCTTCGATCAGGACTTGAATGGAGTCGCCGACTTGGGGTTGCGTCTCGTGCTCTTCCCATTCCGAGCGCGGGATCGACGCTTCGCTCTTGAACCCAATATCGATGAGGACGTGATCGGTATCGACCCGCAGAATCTTGCCGGACACGATCTTGTTTAATTCATACGTCTGCTCTTCGGTGTCTGGCTGTGCGCGGTACAGCGATCCAAAATCCTCGGCTGCGCCAGGAAAAAGTTTCTCGATTTCGGTTTCGATCGAGTCATCTTCCAAGGCGCGAATTAACTGTCGGTCAACCATATTTTTTTCTCAAACATCCCGCGCGGGCCGGGAACCAGAGTTGCGTCGATCACTCGACGGCACAAGAAAATGATCCAAAAACCGGCAACGGCGCCGGCCAAAACGCGTCAATTTAGCAAATTTCTCGCGTTGGGGCAACTCACAACCGGAGCAGCGATCACGAGAAAAGATAATAGCCGGCAACGCCCGCGATGATCAGGGCGACGTTCATGATGATGCCAAACAAGATGAGCGAACGCCCTTGCATATAGGCAAAAACGACGCAATACACAACGGTGGCCGCACAAAAGAAGCCTTGAATTGCGCTAATGCGAAACGCAGTGTAGGTTAGGTAGACGTAACAACCCACGACCAAAACAAGCGACGATACAAAACTGATCAGCGCCGGATTGGCCTGTTGCGCAAGTCGATCCATGATCAAAACCGTCAGCACGCCGGCGACGATAATGAGGCCAAATCCCAATAACGCTCCCAACGCGACGACGATCGAATCGGAGCCGTCGCCGTAGTCTTGGTTCAATGCGGAATTCGGCGCATTCTTAATATCGCGTTCCGCTTGAGCGAGCAGTAAATCGGTATCTGTCTCAATAAGTGTCGAGGTGGCGGCATGCTCGTTCTTGATATCGGAAAACGTTTCGAGCCGTTCTCCGGTTTCTTTATTAAAGCCGCAATGCACACAAATAATGGCGGTGGGCGAAATTTCTGCATCGCAATGTGGGCAAGTCGGACCGGTCGTCACCCGTTTCACACCGGCGTCATCCAACAGGTCGAGAACGGGATTATATTTCTCTGAGCGATTCCAAACGATTTCATTATTAACAGCCGCCTTCGCTTTTCGGTCGACTTTCGGCGGCGAGCTGAGCGCGGGCTTGGCATTGCCGGCACCCACGGTGACGCTCGGTCGAACGACGCGTGTTGCTTCTTGCACCGTACTGTTGACGGGCGGTTGCTTTTTTGCGGCTGGGGCCGGTTTGCTCGGAATGCCTGGAATTAAAATCAGCGCACTGCATTTGGGGCATTTGACGCGCTTACCCGCGAATTCGTCTTTGACTGCGAATGCAAAGCCGCAAGTGCAACTGGTTTTTATTGGCATGTAAGCCTCATCATCGGAATCCAGGCGCAAGTTGAGTCGGTGATAAGCGCGCGTTCCACTTCGATTCTACTCTAGTTGACAAGCCAACGTCCAAAGGACCTGCGCCATCCCGGTCTGCCAAATTGTCACCGTATTAAACTTCTTGAAAAGGGATCAATCCCCAAAAGTCTAAGTGTTTTCAGCCAATTTTGCACAGGACCTTTTCGAGAAGCAAAAAAAGGGGCAGAATTGGCGCGCCGATTGCCTCTCAATCGCGCTTCACCAAATCGACGGCAATTCTGTCAGCTCATCTGCGGATCCCTAAATTAAGGAAATGACTCTCTATGTCGACTGCACTCAAGTCCAAGAAAAAGCCCACCGTAAATCTACAGCCCTTGGGCGATCGCTTGGTCGCCCAACGCGAGGCATCTGAGCAAAAGACGACCGGCGGAATCTTTCTACCCGATAACGCCCGCGACAAACCAACACGCGGAATTGTCATCAGCGTCGGCGAAGGACGACTCTTGAAAGACGGAACACGCGCCCCACTTCAGGTCAAATCGGGCGACCGCATTCTCTTCACCAGCTACGGTCCCGAAGAATTCAAAATTGAGAACGAGGATTATTTGTTGCTTTCCGAAAACGACGTTTTGGCCGTTCTGGAATAAAGCCAGCTTCGTCCATTCAAATTACCCGCCCCCGCACAGCGATTTACGCACACTTACAGGAGCATTTTTCTCATGGCCAAGATGATTGCATTTGAACAAGAAGCCCGCGAGGCAATTCGCCGCGGCGTCTCGAAATTGGCTCGCGCCGTAAAAGTCACGCTCGGCCCCAAGGGCCGCAACGTAATCTTGCAGAAGAGCTTTGGCTCTCCAACCGTCACCAAAGACGGAGTCACCGTGGCCAAGGAAATTGAACTGGAAGACACCTATGAAAACATGGGCGCGCAAATGGTCCGCGAAGTCGCCAGCAAAACCAGCGATGTCGCCGGAGACGGAACGACGACCGCGACCGTATTGGCCGAAGCCATTTTTAACGAAGGACTTCGGGCGGTGACGGCTGGCGTTAACCCCGTTCAATTGAAACTGGGAATTGAACGAGCCGTGAAGGACATCAATCAAAAATTGACGAGCATGGCCATCAAGATCAAGAGCAAAGACGAAATGGCTAATGTCGCCGCGATCGCGGCGAACAACGATCGTGAAATCGGCCAGTTGCTTGCCGACGCGATGGAGAAAGTTGGCAAAGATGGCGTGATCACCGTCGACGAGGGTCGTGGCTTGCACACCGAAGTCGAATGGGTCGAGGGAATGCAGTTTGACCGCGGTTACTTGTCCCCCTACTTCATCACCGACACTGCCGCGATGGAGTGTGTGCTGGAAGACTGCTACGTTTTGATCTTCGAAAAGAAGCTCACTAACATCAAGGATTTGGTTCCCTTGTTGGAGAAAATCGTGCAACAGAACAAACCGCTATTGATCGTGGCGGAAGACGTCGAAGGCGAGGCGTTGGCGACTTTGGTGATCAATCGTCTTCGCGGCACGTTTGCCTGCTGTGCTGTCAAAGCTCCCGGTTATGGCGATCGCCGCAAATCGATGTTGGAAGACATTGCGTGTCTTACCGGCGGAACAGCGGTTTTCGAAGCGCTCGGAATGAAACTCGAATCGCTCGCGCTTTCCGATCTCGGTCGAGCCAAGAAGGTCATTGTGGAAAAAGAAAACACCACGATCATCGAAGGCGCCGGCAAGAGCGCGGACATTAAGGCTCGGATCGATCAAATCCGGCGTGAGATTGAAAACACGACCAGCGACTACGATCGTGAAAAGCTCGAAGAACGCTTGGCAAAGCTCGCCGGAGGTGTGGCCAAAGTCAACGTCGGCGCCGCCACGGAAAGTGAAATGAAAGAACGCAAAGCCCGCGTCGAAGATGCGTTGCACGCAACCCGAGCCGCGGTCGAAGAAGGCATCTTGCCGGGCGGCGGCGTTGCCTTGCTCCGCGCATCGACCGACGTGAAGCCAGCGAGCGAACTGTCCGATGACGAAAAAGTCGGATTTAATATCGTCGTCCGGGCCTGCCGTTCGCCTCTGACCATGATCGCCGAAAACGCCGGACAAGACGGCGGAATCGTCTGTGAAAAAGTCGCCGATTCGAAGGGCAACGTCGGCTATAATGCGTTGACCAATGTGTACGAAGACCTGGTCAAAGCCGGCGTGATTGACCCGGCCAAAGTCGCCAAAACCGCGTTGGCCAACGCAGCAAGCGTTGCAACCCTGTTGCTCACCAGCGATGCGCTGATTGCTGACATGCCCAAGAAAGACGACAAACAAAAGAAGGGTCACGGCGGCGATTACGATATGTACTAATCGCCCCGCTACTTTCGAGTCGCACAGTTGAACTAACTCAACCCGCAAGCCCCATTCGGCTTGCGGGTTTTTTTGTTCTAATATGCTTTGTATTCAGGATGCGTTTTTATGCTCCCGTTTGAGAAGTAGGACCAGCAAAGACTTGCTCGACGAGTTATGGACGTGGCAGAAGGAAGCTAGAGGATGTTGGAGGGGTTTGCGAGTCAATAACCGCATGACGGAGAAACGCAATGCCGCAATCTCTAGCCAAAATTTTTGGTTCATATCGTGTATAGCACGAAGGGACGTCGCCCGTGGTTAAAGGATGTAGAGCTGCGAAAGCAGCTTTATGCCTACAAAGCCACGATTCTTCGGGACAACGTCGATGCGCCCGCGCTCATCATCGGAGGCGTCGAGGATCACATTCATGCGTTATGTTTGTTGTCACGAAAGTTTGCCATCAAGAATGTTATCGAAGAGGCCAAGACTGAAACAACCAAATGGCTCAAAAAACAGGGCCCACAATACGCCGATTTTCATTGGCAAGCAGGATACGGCATTTTCTCTGTAAGTGAATCGAACGCCGAGCAGTTAGCGTCGCCCCGATGGGGCTACGCGCACGGTGTCGCGACCGCAACCCAGGCCGTTGGCCTGGACTGGCATAGAAATGCCACATTGTGGCGAAAGCGGCGCCGACAACGCGATGTAGTTCTCTCGATGATTGAGCAGGCGGATTATGAGATGATTAAAATTTCTTAAGTTGGGCACTTTGCTACGACCGAATCCGCTGCGCCGAAAAAAGGGGAACACGACTTGGAGCAAATCGAGAACGCATCGGCACGCCTAGATGGTTGCCCTGTTCCTGAGTTCCGACTTCGTATTGCTGAGCGCCTTTGGGTAGACCAGAAATTCGAGCTTGTATCGAACAATATAGGCTGTCACTTAGACGTGGATCCGAACGCCCGGTAGTGTGTCATTAAGTGTGGGCTCAAGAATCTTAGATCGTTAAGTAGGTCAGTCTAATCCTTGTGACCTCCGCCGACAGCGAAAAGTTTTTGAATCGAAGCCAAACTTTGTCCCCGGGAGCGAGCGAAATTACCGGCTTGCCGCCGTCGGTTCTAATTGAGTGCGGACCGCCATGTTTGCGTTCGCCAGTCTTATCAGCGGTGTCGTTGTCGACAAGAAATATCGATAGTCCGCCTGGCTGAGTCTTAATCTGGAGGCGATACACGACTTCACTCCATCCGGGCCGTCTATCTTCGCTGCTGGCTACCCGATCCCGCACCGGCCGCTGGCGACGCAGCAACAAATCGTGTTGGAGATCGAAGCCAAGCAGCGGTTGGTTGCTTTCTCGTCTTGGAAAGCGGGAACGATCAGGATCACTTGCAGAAAGCGCCGTGGTACGAGGGGCAGCAGGATTGATGCTGCTTTTGACAACTCGGGCAGCAATGTATGTGCGCCCGAACTTGGCACACTTCAGCCGGGCCACCTTGGCCCTGAGCGATTCGCTCGATTATTAAAGACGCTTGACGGCAGTCGATCGGCGCAAGCTTCGCGTTCTCAACGCTTTGGGGCAGATTGAAAAAAATCGCCCCGGCCGACCAAGTGATTGCAATGGACGCAACTGTGGCAATCACCAATGCGCGTCGGCGATGCCACTCGAATCGGCGGCCGACCATTTTCGAGATCGTATCTTTGGGGCAATCGCACCAGAAACGAAACATTGCGCGCGATGAGAAAAATGAGAATGCCGATAACAAAATTGATCCGTTGCACTGAGCCGTAGTTGTACCCACGCGGGTGCAAGCGAGACAATAGGACTCGCCGGCGGCGAAAAGAAAATGTGGGCTGAACTCAACCCACATTCTAGACGAAAGATTTTTCGCGTTACGTTTGGTGTTCTCGCGAACAACCGAAGACTCTCGTCGAACGCACTCTAGCGCGTTGACTCGACCGCTGAGACGAGGGGTCGCTCGGTTCCGGCGGGACGCTCGGCAACCTCGTCGCTGAGCTTCTTCAAGTTCGTAATCGTGATTTGTCGGCGAACGATGTGAATCAATTCCTCGACTTGTAGCTGACCTAACACAACGGTAACCGTCTCTCGTGTGCTCCCGATTACATTTGCCATTTCGAGGTGGGTCAACTTGATATTGAGTCGAACGCCATTCTCGACCTGCTGGCCATATCGTTCCATCAGTTCCATCAGCAAATGGATCAGCCGCTTTCGGTTGGACTGGAACAGCAGATTCCTGAGGCGTCGTTCGATTCTGCGTCGGCGAAAGCCAATGATTTTGGAAATGCCAACACTGACCTCCGAATAGCGCTCCATCAGCGAGCACATTTCTTGTTTGGGAATCAGCACGAACTGGGAATTGAGAACGGCTTCGGCGTACTCGTCGCGCGAGTTGCCGCCAAGGATTGCAAACTCGCCAAAGATCTCGCCTGGTTCGATAAACGTCATGATCGACTGCTTGCCGTCTGGCGTGATCTGACAGATCTTGACGCGGCCCGATATGAGCAACAAAACACCATCGGCAAGATCGGCCGGGAGATATACCGGTTCGCCACGGTTCAATTGGCGAAATTTGGAAACCGCTTCCAGACGCTCGATGTCGGCTGGCGCGAGATGTTCGAACAAGTAAAAATTTTTCAAATGCCAAAAGCTCTCTGCCATGCCTTCTTCCTTGTGAATTTTGGTGCCGCGGACCATTAATACGTCTCGAAGTGCAATCTCTGTTCGCCGAAAAGCGACGTATCTCGAAACACAATTACGCGTTGAAGTTACCTGCCGCACATAAATCTTGTGCCTTCTCTACCTATTAAACGTCCAAATGTGCTTGAAATCGCAAAATATGTCACTGTGCATATATTGCGTTTAGTTTCGTTACGCTTTTACGGAGAATCCCAAAGCCCCTCACCCTGCCCTCTCCCCGGTAGCCGGGGCGAGGAAACCGCGACTAGCTGCCTCTTCCCGGAAGCCTGGGCGAGTGAACCGTTATTAGCCGCCGCGTTGAAATTGAATTCCCGGGATTTGACCCCCCGGTACACCTTGACCACCTTGGCCGCCTTGCCCGCCACGGCCACCGCCTCCTCGGTTTCCTCGATTTTGTTGTCCCTGGCCGCGATTTCCGCCGCGGTTCATTTGTTGCAGCGCTTGCATCATCGCGTTTCTTTGCTCAGCCTGCTGTTGGGCTTGGATAGCTCCGAGCGGATTGGCCCCGGGCTGATTCGGATTAGCGTTCGGGGATGTCGGCGAGGCAGACTCCACTCCTGTGATCTCGATTTTTTCGCCCAAGGAGGCTTTCAGCGCTTTGGATAGGACTTCCGCGTTGCGACCATCCAGCGGCATGATGACATACGACGATTCGCTCAATTCCGGCGAGTCCAGTTTTTGCACAATCATCAGGATCTGCTCGTAGATGAATGGTGGTCCGGATACGAGCAACGCGTGTCCTTTATCATCTACGCCTAAAACCGCCTTGGGACTTTTTTGTTCCTCTTCGGCCGCCTGTTGGCCCCCTCGAGCCTGCATCAGTTGTCGCAGGATTTGTTGTTCGGGGCCTTGATTTTGCCCGGCTTGGTTTTGATCGGCCTCGGTCCGAATCAAATCGGGGAGCATCGTCTCCAATGTGGTTTTCAGTTCCGCTGGATCTCGGTGAATCACCGGAATGGTGTAAAACTCGCCTTGGATTTTTGGATCATGCGGGGCGCCAGGCTGATCGATGTAATCGGTGATAAGTGGCGCGATGATATCCATGTCGCGTTGCGAAGCGGCCACGATCAGCGCGCGCATTTCCTCGTCCGCCAGGACGACAACGGCACTTTCCATTTCGAATACCGCAGCGGTGGACGCGGCGGAGGAACCGCCACCACTGAACAGATCTCCCATGCCGGGGATCATGTTATTGATGCCGCCGCCGATCAAACTTGAAAGGGGATCGGAACCCGATGAGGAAGAACTTTTCAGGCCGATTAGTTTTTCCAAAATGCTCTTTGCGACTTTAGGGTCGCGCCATTTCAAGTAAAACACACCCGGACGCGCGCTGGCGGAGAGCTCTTCAAACTGACTGCGCAAAATCGATTCCAATTCATCTAACGCATCCAAGTCATCGGAGGTAAGAACAATCCCGTAATCCGTGATTTTGACTTCGACATCGGCACCGGGAACCGATTTGGGTTCGTCTGGTTCATCGAGAGGATCGCTTTCGCTCGTCGCAGGCTCTTGAAGGTTTAAGACGGCGGTTGAATAGTTCGGCGTTTGTGCCAAGAGCATTGCTATGGCTGCAGTGCCAAGCCGGCGGATCATGCCCGATCCCTTCGAGGCGCCTTCGTCCGAGGACTTGCTCGGAGGTTCATCGACCGGAGTTGTCTCGGGAGTATTGTATTGGTCGAACGATCCACGGGGTTTTAAGCCCCTCGGCATATAGATTTGCAGTCGATTCTCTCGCCCGGTAGTCGAGAACAGGTCCTCAATAAAGTCAGGCGAAATCGCCGATCCATCCATTTGGATGATTCGTTTCGTGGTCCGTGGTCCGGTGTTAAGAACGACTTCTACGTCCAATTGTTCGAGGTAACTCTTGACCGCAGCGACTTCCTGGGGCATTCCTTTGACAATCAACCGGCTGTTGGTTTCGTCAGCGAAGAATACCGGTCCTGGGACCGGTCCCTTGTCCTCCGAATCGATATCCCTTTGGTAGAGCTGATCGAGGATGGTCATCGCCTTAGCGGTTGAGATGTGCGTCAATTCGATCACGGCAAAACCCTCGCCGCCCGAGGCGAGTACCAGCAGGACCTCTTCCATACGCTTGTGATCGTCATCGCGACCGAGCACCAATGCCTTGCTCGTCGACTTGTCGATGTCGAACTTTACATCCCGGCCGGCCATCATGGTCTGAATGACTTTGAAGGCCATTTCCAAATCGCCGCTGATCGCGTACTGCTTGAGGCGGGGACGTTCGGTCGAACTGGTGATTGCCGAGTTTGTCGAGACGTCGAGTTGGGCCAGCACGTCTTTAAATTGCTGAACTTTTTTGGCTGAACCGCGGAAAATGAGTTCGGTACTCAACGGCTGGACCATGACTTTAAACTGGCCGTCGGGCGATTGGTTATTGACGTCCAAATCCAAGAGCACTCGGGCGGCTTCCAAGACGGATTCGGGGTCGATGTGCTCAAGCTGGTGCTTGCCGACGACGAACCGATCACCCTTGTCTCGCGCTAACTTCATAAACTCGCGAATGGTACGCAGCGTTTGACCTTTTTCGCGTACGATCATCTGCTTGGCGGAGGGAATCACATGAAACGCTTCGTTATGGCTCCTCGAGATTAAACCTTCGATCTGCTCTGAGATCTGCGAATCTTCCAATCCGTCGAGGTCGAATACGCACTTGAGGATTTCATGCTTTCCGCGTTGGTCCAGTTCCTCTGGCTTCACGGTTTCGATAAGGTCGTCGGGGATATTGCGCTCGGTGGAAACCAGCACCAGCAGTCGTTTATTGCGGACCAGCGTGAAACCGCGCAAAGCTAACGCATAGTTCAGTTGGTCAAGCGCTTCCATGACGGTATAGGCTTGATCGTCATGGTACTTAAACGTGCCTTCCGGTTCGGTCTCGATCGGCTGCAGAGAAAAATCAGCTTGTTCGGCAAAAAATTGGATGACTTCCGGCCAAGGGGCGTCGACGAACTTGAAGCGGATCTTGCCATCGGATTGCAACTCAATTCCATTTTCATCCTGCTGCGCAGTCGCGGGGCGGTCGGGAGTGTCCCCAACCGACTCGACTTGGGAGCTGGCCGCGGCGGCCTCGGCATCCTGTTCTTGACTCGACCCAGCCGCAGTTTGTCCGGGCACGAGGGCGGCGAGTGTCGACAGGCAAGCCAGGGCAGACCATCGCGAAAATAATCGATGCATTGCAATTTCCTTCTTCGAGAAACTCGCCTTGATGAGCGGCGAGATGAGCGACCCTTATTCTAATCGCCTATGCTGTTGCGACCAAATCAGGATGAATGTCCCCAGCCATCCCGCGATTAGCGCAATGCGGGAAACTCGCACGACTGGCAGGATCCGCACAAACCGCCACTTGCTTTAACCTGATTTCAGGGCGATGGTTTCGAAAAAACCGGTCTCATTCGACAATGGTTGGCGAAGTCTGCTAAAATTCTGTTGGGCAGGGCGACCGAGCGGAAAAAACGAGGATAGGCGCTGCAAACCGAGCTTGCAGCCGGGTGATTGCGACCCACCTCGCCGAGACTCCCGCCGTTCGGGTTGAACCATGAGCCAAAACGCAACTCCATGGAAGTCAAGTACAAGTTGTCGGTTGCCGTGAAATCTTGCTCGCATCGAGTCCTGCTTGCCGTGGCGGTGTTTTGCCGTGCAGTGGCGGTCAGCAATGCCGACGACGAGGTTCCCGGCGTCAAACTGATCGATCCTCGATCGTATGGTTTTCACGCCGCGCCGGATCAGGTCATCGTCCCGATCGATCAACGCGTCTTGGCTCAATACCAAGACGAAGTCGTTGTCGCCAAAGTGCATGCGCGCGTGGGCGAAAACTTGATTTTGCTAATGCCCGATGGAATCCTCGAGGATCGCCGTGCGGACGAAGTTCAACTGACCGAAAAAGAATTTGTTGCAATGGAGATGAATCGTCTAGCCGAACGCCTTCGCGTGGGACCACTGGCCGACTTCAAAGTCAAGAAATCCAAGCATTACCTGTTCGTCTACAACGTTTCTGATGGCTATGTCGACGCCACTCGCCGAATTTTGGAATCGATGGACCGCGGCCTGGCGACGTTTACTCGCAAGTTGGGCTGTGATCCGTATGAACCGATCGTCCCGTTGGTCGTCGTCATGTTTGCGACCGAGAAGGAATTCCGGCAATATAAGGCAATGCCTCCCCAAGTCGTTGCGTATTACAACGTCGTCACGAACCAAATCGTTCTCCACGAAGAGCCCCCGATGATGAAAACGCGACCGGATTTGGCGATCGGTCAAGCGTTGTCCACAATCGCCCATGAGGGGACGCACCAGATTTTGCATAACATCGGCGTGCAACAACGGCTCTCCGTTTGGCCGATGTGGCTCAACGAAGGATTAGCCGAGTATTTGGCACCGACCAGTTTCGGCAACAACAACCGCTGGAAAGGGGGAGGGGAGGTCAATGACTTGCGAATGTTCGAACTGGAGACTTACATCCAAAGTCGCTCTTATAAGGGACTCGATGGCGAGACCATTCGGAACACGATCCAGGCCCAACAACTTGATTCGACCGGGTACGCAACGGCGTGGGCGCTTACCCATTTTTTGGTCGAGAAAAAGAATAAAAGCTTTCGGGAATACATGCGGCTGTTGTCCACAATGAAGCCGTTGCAAGGAATGGCGGCTAAACCCAATCAGCCCATTCTGGAAAACGTCGAACAGTTCGACAAATACTTTAGCGAGGACTATGCCAACCTCGAAGCCGAGCTCGTGCAGCATTTCGAAAAGTTGCCCTACACATCGCCGGTTGCTGCATCTCCGCATTTTGTCGCATTGATTCAATATCCCGATGGGAATAAGAGCATTCGTCGCGGCGGATTTTTTTATAAGCGCGAAGAGGCCGATCTCTGGCTCCAAGGCTACCTGGGAGAACTCGACGAAACGAAGCGAGCCTCGGCCCAATGCGAGATCGAGGAATTTCGCAATCGCGCCGACGCAAACCGACGGCTATCCAATTGGACGAAATAGGCCGGACTCGAAACTTTGTCGCGGAGTGACGGGGGGGATGACGGTAGCCGGGGCGTTTGAACGCCCTGGGACCCAAGTCCGCCGGCCCAATCAGTTGCAAACGCCATCGTCTAGGCAATCCCGCGGAAAGTGTTTGTGGACGTGGCAAAAGTTGCATAGAATTAGGGACATCGCACTGGCAGGCTTGAGGAGAATCGAGATGCTCGAAGCAAAACAAGTAGTCGACAAATACTTTTTGGAAACGCGTTGCATGTTGATCGAAATCGCCGCGACGCTCGATCGCGTCGAACGCGCCGCCGAGCGCCATTCCGGTGTCGCGACCTATGCCGACGATCGAATCGAGCAGATTCGCAGCTCGCTGGCGTTTTTGGCCGACAAGAACAGCGGCCCCAATCGCAGCGAACAAGTGCTGCTGATGTTTACCGATAAAGAGCAATAAAAACTTATCCAAAATCCATCATCGTTCCCTCGCCCGCGCTTCGGGGGAGAGAGTAAGGTGAGGGGGCGTTTGAGTCTTCGAATAGGCCCGAAGCCTCAATAACACGCTGTTTGCATATCTGGCCGATTTGAGTTGACTGTCGAGGAGCCAAGCATGCAAATCATTCAACCGCATTACCACGCGATCGCGCGAACGGCGCAGGATTACGAACGAATGGCGATGTCCGGCGTCGTGGCCGTCGCGGAGCCAGCGTTTTGGGCGGGTTTCGATCGCCGTTATCCCGAAACGTTTATTGATTACTTTCGCCAAATCAGCGAGTTTGAGCCGACGCGCGCGGCGCAGTACGGCATTCGGCATTTTTGTTGGGTGGGCGTCAATCCCAAAGAGGCCGAGAACCCGGACCTCAGCCGCGATGTGCTCCAAGAGATGCCGGCGTTTTTTCGAAAGCCAACCGTCTTGGGGGTCGGCGAAATCGGATTTCACAAGACGACAAAGAACGAGGAAGACATCTTCGCGGCCCAAGTCGAAATGGCCCTGTCGCATGATCAATTGATCTTGATCCATACACCGCATCTTCAAGACAAGGTTCGCGGAACCAAGCGCACCCTGGAGGTGCTTCGGACCCTCAACGTCGACCCCAGCCGCGTTTGGATCGATCATGTGGAAGAGCACACGATCCGTGCTCCGCTCGACGCCGGCTATTGGGTCGGCTTTACGCTTTATCCGATCACCAAATGCTCGCCGAAGCGTGCCGTCGATATGCTTGAGGAATACGGGTCCGAAAGGATCCTCGTCAATTCGTCGGCGGACTGGGGGCCGAGCGATCCGTTCACGTTACAGGAATGTGTGATGGAATTTCGCAGTCGAGGCAACTCGCTCCAGCAGGCGATCGAGATCTTTCATAATAATCCCTGCCGATTCTTGGGACAGAATCCCAAATTCGATCTGCAGCCGATTCAAATCATCGCCGTCGACACCGCGAATACAATGTCCGCATAGTCGACAAAATCGAATCTACCGCGCGCGGGAAATGCGCTTGGTTTCGTTTGACGAAGACGTGTCAATCAATCCGATTGCAACCGATCCGTGCGTTGGCATGCATCGGCCCAGCTGCACGCTCCGATAACACTCGCAGCGCGAGCGGAAGCGGTCTAGTCTTTACCGGCGTTCCAAATGAACTCGCATCGTTCGCAGTTCTCATCGAACAAGGTCCTTATGAAGCTGTCTCGGATCCTGCAGGTTTCGCTGATTGTCTTGCTCGCCCCCGCTTTCTGCCAAGCCCAAGGCAGATGGGACAAGTTCCAACAAAAAATGGAGGAATTTCGACCCAAGGGAAAACTGATTCAACAGATTAAAGACGGCTTGGAAGGTGAGGCGTCAGACGACAACGCCAACTCCAATCCGGCAACGCAACAGTCCAAGGCCGCGGCAAAGCCTGTCGGTCAGGCTCAATCAAATTCGTCGCGTCGAGTTCCAGCGAAGCAAGTAAGTGGGCGCTCAATTCTGAACACGGCTCGCAAACTTCCGTCGGGAGATGTCGTCCTCGGGATTCAAGTCGACCCAGCGTTCTTGCCGGCGCAGAGACTTGTGATCAGTGAAGTCGAGGCCGATTCGCCCGCGCATAAAGCGGGAATCCGAACCGGCGACCAGATCACATCGATTGGTGGCATCTCAACGAATAGCTTGAAAGCGCTCGACGGCGTCCTCAATTCACTGAACGCGGGGGACCAAGTGGTCATCGAATTTGTCCGCAATCGCAAGGCGGAAAAGACGTTGGTGCGGTTCGAGAAGCCGGTTGCTGCTCCCAGAAATTCGTTGGAGAATCAACTCGAGTCGGGTGTCGCAGAACTGCCCCCGACTCCGGACGTGCTCGACACATCTGTGACGTCGCCCGGCGCTTCGCCGTCCGAGGGACTCCACAGCGTGCTGTCTGCAACGCCGAACGCAAACCTAGCAATCATTGGCCCGCGTCGCAATCCATCTTACTTTCCAGCCGATGCAGGGATGCCGCAGGTTGTCGGCAATGGCGGGCGCAATGGGCAATCCGCCGATGATCTTGCCCTGGCGTCTCCCGATCAACTTCGCGCGCGAATCCGTGAACAACAACTGTTGATCGAGCATCTTCAACAGCAGCTTCAGCAGGTGAAGTTTTCGAATCCATTGCCGGTCCAGGTTCAAGCGGATTCCGAGACTTTGATTATCGATCCCAACGGCAATTAGGTTTGTTTAACGGCAAGCCGAAGGCGACGGCGCGAGTTACGTCACCGATTCGGTAATTGCGTACGCGCAAACGACATTCAAGCACGCGAATCGGTATTGGGATTCTTCTCGCAATTGATTCTTTCGCCACAACGTGGCATACCTATGTCAGCCCAGGCCAACGGCCTCGTTGTTGTACGCAAGTTATTGTCTTGAACCGCGAAGCGGTGTTATGCAATAGCCTGGGACGCCAGTCCCAGGTACGCAATCGGAAAATTAGCTCGGAACCGCGAAGCGGTGGCATGATTTCGTATCCCTTGCCGCCGCTTCGCGGCTCAAAACCCTTAATTCGCCAACGACCGGGGCTGGCGCCCCAGGCTATCGTCTGCCGCCGCTTCGCGGCTGAAGTGATGTGTATTACTGCGAGGCCTTCGTCCTAGCTTAAGCAAACAGTTTGGCCCTTGGCCTGCAATCCGTGTTCGGATTATTCCACCGCTGCCGTTTACCATCTCCCCCGTTGACGGCCGGATTGCGCGGCTGGTGCGGATCGTACGTATTCTGCCGGCGCGACGCAAGAAAACCACAACTTGGCCCACGCATGTCGCAAAAGGTGGGCTATGTTTTCTCGTTGCGGTGACTTTTCAGCCACGGCGCTTGTCCTTTGTCACGACCAGAAATATGAACGCATCAACAACATCATTTGCCTCAGAAACCAACGCAGACTTTAACGAACTCAAGCAGCGGATCCACCAAAAGCTAATCGCGAAACTCGACTTGAATCGAGTCAGCGAATTGGAAGGTGGCGTGTTGCGGCGAGAAATCAAATCGGTGATCGAGCACCTATGCGACGCCGAAAACACGATGCTCAATCGCACGGAACGCGAACGACTGGTCGAGGAAGTCCTCGACGAAACGTTTGGCTTGGGTCCTCTCGAGTTGCTGCTCAAGGATCCGACCATCAGCGATATCATGATCAACGGTCCGGACAATGTTTATGTAGAACGCAATGGCAAAATGCATAAGACCGACGTTCGGTTCCGCGACAATTCGCATCTTGTTCAGATCATCGACCGGATTGTCTCCAAGGTCGGCCGACGCGTTGATGAGACTTGTCCGATGGTGGACGCCCGCTTGGAAGATGGCTCGCGCGTCAATGCGATTATCCCGCCGCTCGCGTTGGACGGCGCGGCGATGTCGATTCGCCGATTCGGCTCAAGCCCGCTCAAACTTGAGAACTTACTGGCCTTCAAAGCGTTCACTCCAGAAATGGTGATGTTGATGGAAGGGGCGATGAAAGCCCGGCTGAACATCGTAATTTCCGGCGGTACCGGTTCCGGCAAAACCACATTGCTGAACACTCTCTCCAGCTTTATTTCGAACTCGGACCGCATCATCACGATCGAGGACGCGGCCGAATTACAACTGCAACAGGATCACGTCGTGCGGTTGGAAACGCGGCCCGCGAATATCGAAGGTCGCGGCGCGGTCACCGCGACGGATTTGGTCCGGAACTGCTTGCGCATGCGGCCCGAACGGATCATCATCGGCGAATGCCGCGGAGCGGAAGCGCTGGACATGCTCCAGGCCATGAACACGGGTCACGAAGGCTCGATGACAACGGCCCACGCCAATACGCCGCGCGATTGCATCGCTCGTTTGGAAACGATGATTATGATGTCGGGGTTTGAACTGCCGGTCAAAGCAATGCGGCAACAGATCGCCAGCGCGGTGAACTTGATTATCCAAGCCAGCCGAATTCAAGGTGGCAAACGTCGCGTAACTCAGATCACCGAAATCGTCGGGATGGAAAACGATACGCTCATCATGCAGGACATTTTCAAATACATCCAAGACGGCGTCGACGAAAACGGGCGGGCGATCGGTCGATTCGTATGCACGGGGATTCGTCCCAAGTGCATGGATCGGTTGGAATCGTCCGGTGTCCGTTTGCCGGCCAGTATTTTTCGCGAACGTGTCATGCTGCAAGACAATTAATCCATTAACGACCGCGGCCCAAGCAGCGGTCTCCGTTTGAATCACGCATCCATTGAGTTTTTCGAGCGACCTCACCCATGTTTCAAATCCTCATTATCGCATCGGTTTTTGTTTGCGTTGCCACGCTGATCGGCGGCCTGGCTTTGAACATCCGCAGCAAAAGAGACGACAGCGACCTGGCCAGCCGTTTGCAGGACATTACGAGAAACGGCGGACGGGGCAAAGCGCGCAAAGATGGAAACGTCTCGGTGTTGTTATCGCCTCTGAATGACGTGCCGAATCAGTTGGAAAAACTGGTCAGTCGTTTCTTCAACATGCGGCAACAGCTTGATCAAGCCGGCTTGCGAACTGAAACTAACAAGTTTTTGTTGATCGTTGCCGGTTGCAGTCTCGTGGTGGCCTTCGCTTGGTACATCCTTTCACCCTGGAAGGTAATGACGCCACTGTTTTTATTGGTTGGCGCCATGTTGCCCTTGGGATGGCTGTGGTTCAAACGTCGCCGGAGGATGAAGCGGTTTGGGGCCCAGTTGCCCGAAGCACTAGAACTCATGGCGCGGGCTCTGCGGGCCGGCCATAGCTTGCCAGCAGGAATTCAATTGGTGGCCCAACAGATGAGCGATCCAATCGGCCCGGAATTCTCGCGCTGTTACGAAGAACAAAATCTTGGCTCGCCGATGGACCAAGCCATTCGTCAAATGACCGAACGCGTTCCCAACGTGGATCTCAAGTTTTTCGCAACGGCAGTTATCCTGCAACGGCAAACGGGCGGCGACTTGGCCGAAATCCTCAACAAGATTGGACACCTCATTCGCGAACGATTCATTATTTGGGGCCAAATTCAATCACTCACCGGCGAAGGTCGGTTGTCCGGCATCGTCTTGCTGGCGTTGCCGCCGATCCTGTTCGTTGTGATGCTCCGGCTCAATTACGACTATGTGATGATGCTATTCAATGATCCATTGGGTCAAAAAATGTTGATCGCCGGAATTATCTCGCAAATCATCGGCGCGGTCGTGATCAAGAAAATTATCACCATCAAGGTCTAAACCATGATTGCTGCACTTGACTACGCATTGATTGTCCCTATCGCGATCTTCGCCGCCTGCGGCGCAGGTGCTTGGGTCGTTATCGACTACTTGACGAATAACAAATCGCGGACCGAGTCGCGACTGGATCAATTGCGGAACCGTCGCCCCGGCGAAGCCAAATCCGCTGTCAAATCGTCGGAGGGCTTTGCGCGAATTCTAGAAAAGGCCAGCCCGGCCTTGTCGAGACCTTTTCAACCGAAGACGGCGAAAGAGACCGGAAAGTTGGTCCAACGCTTGAGCCACGCCGGTTTTCGGCATGAAGCCGCCGCGGTGTCATTCCTCACGCTTAAGACAATCTGCATGATTGGCGGCCTCCTCCTCGGCGGTGGCGGCGTAGCGCTGACGATGGGTTTGGGACTCAGCTCGCTGATGAAGGTTGCCGGCATCGGCTTGTTTAGCTTATTCATACCGGATTTGGTCCTGGCCTTCGTCGCCAAAAAGCGCAAGGAGAAGATCTTTCTTGGTCTGCCCGATGCTCTGGACCTGATGGTCGTCTGCGTCGAAGCCGGTCTGGGACTCGATCAAGCGATGCGAAAAGTTGCCGAGGAACTTCGCGAATCCAAACCGACGATCGCCTATGAATTCGATATCTGCAACAAACAGCTGCAGTGGGGCCGACAGCGTGAAGAGGTTTTAACGGATTTGGGTGACCGTGCCGGTGTTGACGATTTAAAGGCATTGTCGTCGATCATCATCCAAGCCGATCGGTTTGGCTCGAGCATCGGCCAGGCCCTGCGCGTCCAGAGCGATTCGATGCGGACCCGCCGTCGGCAGATCGCCGAGGAAAAAGCGGCGAAGACTGCCGTCAAACTCATCTTCCCGCTCGTCCTTTTCATTTTTCCAGGCATATTCGTCGTTCTCGTTGGACCCGCTGCAATCACTATGGTCAACGAAATGCTCCCGGCTTTTAAGAAATAGACCTGACGACCAATCTTTTTGCAAAATTCTCCAAACTGTCGCGTGCGTTATCCTCTGAAAGAGTCCGATAACAAACACACGTGGTGGAACCCGAACAGTGAATTGGCGCACGGATGGCCGGAGAAGAAAAAAGATGATTCGTACCTCGATCGTCATGTTGAGTTTGTCTTGGATCGTTGGAGTCGCTTCGGTTGGCTTGGCCCAGTCTTGGCCCCCCAACGGTCAATATGGGAATTGCTCGTCGGGCGGATGTGACTCCTACGGCGGCTCGAACGACGCGTCCAGAATTCAGAAGGCGCAAGCGAAATGCGACCTCATCAAACAGCAAGCCGATTTGATTGCGCAGCGCAATGATGCGTGGCCCAAGCCCTTTCAGTGCTATGATCGCCAAGCCTATCACTCGGTCTTCGCAGTGATGACCCAGCGCGGCTGGCAATGCGAATGCACGCTGACGAGTGACCACTTCGACCCCGAAACAAATCAACTTAATCGCGCGGGCAAATCAAAGATTTCGGGCATCATGAACAACTTGCCGGAAGTGGCTCGACAAGTTCACGTGCTCCAAGATTCCACGGACGAGATCGCAAATACACGACTCGCCAACGTTCGCGCAGAAATTCAAGATGCGTTTGTCGCACTGCCGCCGCCGGAATTGGCTGTGACGACCAACGTGCCGCACGGCATGTCGGGCGCCTTGGTCGAGGACGTGCAAAAGCGATTCATCGCCGGTCTTCCTGAGCCCTCCGTTCCCGCGGCCAAGACGACCACGATCAGCAATCAATAAGGCTCCCTCTCGCGACAGCGAGTAGATCGGGCCGATCAGTCGAGCGAACAAAGGTCGGACCCAGTCCGACCTTTGTTATTTGTGGCATCGGACAGATATCATAGGGCGCTTCCCGTGAATCTGTAGCGGAACTCGCCAGAGTTTCGGCGCGGTTGAAATCGCCTTGCCCAAGGTCTGGCGACTTCGGCTACAAAACGACGGACGCGCAACTTCAGATTCCGCCCCTAACGCGACTCGGCTGACTCGCCCGTGGCGATTCGCAGCGGGCTCTTGTTGATCTCCGAGTTTATTTCATTGCGGACGGAACCGTTTTGAAACGGGCCGATGCCCAATACCGACCAGCGGCTGTCGTCGCCTCGAGCCATTTGTCGACCACTGTCAAACACCATCTGTCCGCTGCTCGATTGGTAGGCCACCAAGGCGATTTTAGCGGTGCCGTACTGACTCGACCGCTCGTACAAACGAACTTCGGGCATTTCAAAAGGAAGCGGTCCCGGCATCGCGACCGATGGCATGCCGACGAAACTGTCGACATTGTCGGTGCCGATGCCTCCTGAGCGAATCTCGATCGTTATCTCGGATTCTTCTTGCTTTCCCACGAGTAGCGCACCACTCTGCAGCAGCTTTTCGCGAATCGAAGCAATCAGATATCCCTTGTCGACGCAATCGAGGTACTTTTCTTCGACGTACACTTTTTTTCCGTCAACCGACGGAAGTGGAGTCTTGTCCAGCGCTTGATCCACGGCATTGGAAAGCAGCAGTTGCTCCGTCCCGGTGCGGGACGTGTGCGACGTCCGCGTGGTCGTGCAGGATGCCAACACCAAAACTCCAATCGCTATAAGCATCGAACGCACATGCATCGACTCACTCCATCTACCTTTAGGTGGGCGCGGTCATCGGTCGGCCACGCGCAAAAAATCGCGCAAGAGTTGTAGTCGATTCCGTGAATTAGTTCAATCGATTTTCTGATGAAATCAGCGAATGCTGGCGGCGCAATGCTGCAGTATTCACTCGTTCCCATTTTCCTGCGTGAGGGAGTCCTGGAATTCAATCATTGCCTTTTCAGACTGCGCGGTTTGCGATGCCACTGTGCCATAAGCCACGCGGCCGTCATTCCGGGCTGAGTCCCGGAATCCATCTTCCACGGATGGGGGATTAGCCCGTGTTACGACGATTCGGAAGTTGAAGGGAGAGTCTCCCAAGTGCGGAGCCTGTCCACAACACGTTAAGTCAACGGTTGCTTGGCAATTCTCCTTCCCTGGGCCTGGATTCCGGGTCTCAGCCCGGAATGACATAGGTTGTGAACACTGAAAACTAATCGTTCAGCACCACAATCGGCCAGCGGCAATAGGGCGCCAAGTTTCGCGCGTCGGCATCACTGGCCACAAACACCATCGCTTCGTCGGCGCGGAGATGCGTCAAGTTCAAGTCGCCCACGACCCGCCATTCGGCTTCGATCGTCCAATTAGCGCTGACACCATCAGCGCGCTGGAAAAAAGGTCGATGCGCAGAATCCATTCGTTCCCAGTCCGACTCGTCGCCGTACACGACAGGCCTCCCGCCGAGCGATGTCAATACAGCTCGATCAATCGCCACTCCGTAGGGCTCGAAATCCCAGCGGGCGAGATGGTTGCGAAAAAACCTCAACCGGCGAAACTCCCGCAACGGTCGGTTCGTAAAGCAAACGACCCGGGATGCGTCTCGGGTCAACCGATTATCGGCAATCAATTGTTGCTGCACGACGATTCGCTGCAGCGTCGCCAGAGCGCCGCGATGACGATTCGCATGGCCCAACAAGAGTGAATCCAAATAATTTGCTTCGCTTTCGTCCAACCAGGCGCCGCGTTGGCGCCGCGTAAAGTGCGAAACGTATTTCTCCGGATCGATTTGGTCCAAGCGTAGAATTTTCGTAAATGAGCCTTGGCACACAGCGTCATTGGCACTGAAGCGGAAGGATGGGTCCGCGGGTGGGCCAACAACGTGCCACGCAATCGCTCCTTGTTGCAGCAGGGACTCAACATACTTGGGTCGCTGGGGGCTGTTCGGAGTCAAGATCATTGTTCGACAAGACGTCTCCGCGGCCGCCGTGCTCAACCGCTGAGTAAGCAAATGGTGAATATTTCCGTTGGGACGCAAATGGATCGAGCGAATCTCCCGACAAAATGCTGCAACACAGCGATCACCGGGTAACAGTTGGTCGTCGCTGGCCACGACTCGCAACACGCACGTTGACTCAGAGCCCGATTCTGCCTGTTGCAGCAATGTTGCCTCGCTGAGCCCCTTGCCGAATTGCTCGATCGTGGTTTGCAGCATGACGGCAACGCGAATCGCATACAGCGCGGCAAGCCTGCGAAGGAATCTATAGGTGAACTGCCCGGGAGCGATCAATAAGCAAGTCTCGTGATTCAACTGCAGGCAGAATGTTCGCAATGCATCAAACCACTCTGGGTGTTTGTCCAGAGTGCGACCTAAGCGCGAACTGACTGCTGTGGTGAACGAGGGACAAGTCGCATTTCCCAAGACGACAAACACGCCACCGCTTTCGCAGAGTTCTGTCCCCGGCGGCCACTGCGTGAAGAGCGAAATTCCGCGGCGCTGTAAAGCAGCAATCGAACTGGCGAGGCGCCGATCGCTACCGCAGTTTCTCTTCAAACGGAAAAGTACCTCTTCATCGCTTGACAGATTCAACTGGTCCAGACCGCCGGCTGCCTCGGGGATCCCGATCTCAGATAAGACTCTGGCGAGAACGCCCGCTTCCACGGGAATGGTGGAATTGTGCGACTGGGCGGATATCATGCGGCTCATGAGATGTTTCCGTTCGATGGGCAGCCGACAAATGCCAGTCCAAGGCGACCAATTCCGACCCGCAGTTGGGATGTGGTTGCTCGTCTGGATCGAGTGGAGTCAACTGATAAACTGAAATGGGTCTAGGAGGCGAATAGGCGATATGAAGACCAAAGAAGTTTACCAAATTGCCGGCGTTCAGATGCCGGTCGAATTCGCCGACCCTCCGCGGAATACGGATGCAGTCATCGATCACTTGCAAAAAACGGCATCTCGTGGTGCGGACCTGACAGTTTTTCCAGAATGCGTGCTGTCGGGATATTGTTTTAGCGACCCGGAGGCGGCGCAAGCTGCTTCCCTGGACGTCGATTCAAGCGAGATTTATCGGCTCGCGGAATGTTGCCGCGATCTGAATACGTCGACCGTGTTTGGCTTTTTGGAGCGGACCGAACACGGCCTTTGCAATACCGTCGCACTGCTTGGTCCGATTGGCTGGATTGCTAGCTATCGCAAAGTCCATTTACCGAAAATCGGCGTCGATCGATTTACCCTGCCCGGCGATCAGCCCTTTCAGGTCGTCGAGCATATGGGGTTGAGAATTGGAATGCTGATTTGTTACGACTGTTCGTTTCCCGAGGCCGTCCGAGTGTTAGCGCTGCAGGGTGCGGACATCGTGATCTTGCCCACCAATTGGCCGTCGACGTCCGGCGGTACCGCCGATTTCGTACCCAATTGCCGCGCGCTCGAGAACAACATCTATTTTGCGGCGGTCAATCGCATTGGCCTGGAAAATGGCTTTCAGTTCATCGGCAAAAGCAAAATTTGCGCACCGAGCGGACGCGAACTCGCCTTTGCCAATCACGATCGATTCGAAATTCTGCAAGCCGATATTTGTCCGGCAACCGCTCGCCAGAAGCGGCTTGTCCACGTGCCGGGTGAGCACGAAGTCGATCGTTTCGCCGATCGCCGACCCCAGTTTTACGGCGGCGTTAGCCAAAGTTGAGACGCTGCCGCCTACACAAGTACTGAACGTCGACTTCGTTTCTTCGTTTAACGGCAAGCCAAAGGCGACTGCCCGTGATAAATTAGAAAGCCGTCGCCTACGGAGAGTCCTGAAATAGTAGCGTGACTCGTGGAGAGCGAAGCTTGTGGAGTTGTGTTTTGAGTTGGGTTGGGGTTGAGAGTGGTTTGGGATTTGGGATTCGAGGTAGAGTAGCGTTTGGGGGTGCAGTTGTCAG
>JBGTJE010000061.1:0-3224 GCA_041745295.1 Pirellulaceae bacterium
TATTTGCCACCGTTCTCTTACGCCGGAATGCAGATTCTGACCAGCGCGATCACTTCAACCGGAGGACTCGATCAGCGGAAGATCGGCGAGTTCATTCGGAAGAACCCTCACCAGACAATCGCCGGCGAAGTTCGTTTTGGCCCCGATGGCGAATGGCTCCACTCACGAGTCATGCAGGCGCAATACCAAAACATCACCGGAAATGACCTGCCGCAATTCGAAAAGGCCGGCACGCAAGTCATTCTCTATCCAGCCGCGTACAAATCGGGGACTCTGCAATTTCCTCTCCCGCAGCCGTGACGAAACGCGGAATGAAATCCCCATCGGAGCAATTTGGATGAGTGACCAAAGCGTGCCTGCTGCCGACATTATCACGCTCTCCAAAGACAAGGGCTTCCTCGCCAAGCAGCTCTACGTGGTGTTTACGACTCCCGTGGCGGGCATGGGGCCGGTCATGCAGAACATCGAGGCACATCTCGCGTTCCAGGAGTCGCTGCAGCAGCGCGGGATCATGTTCGCCGCTGGACCGCACTGGGGCGACGACGAGACGTCCTGGGACGGTGATGGCATGGTTGTCATCCGGGCGGAATCGCTTGCAGAGGCTCGGATCATCGCTGCAGCCGATCCTATGCATGCCAATGGGGCGCGCAAATTTATCGTGCGCCCGTGGCTGATCAACGAAGGCGCAATCACCATCAAGCTTTCGTACGCTGGCAAGACATTCGAGCTTTTGTGATTCGGCGCGCCCTGCCGAAAAGCGCCTGGGCGGTTGGTGTGCGGGAGCGGAATGGTGAATCGACTTCCGGACATTCAGCTCGGCTTTTGAGAGGCACGACAACCCGCGCCCGTAGACAATCACTGATTTGCTTAACTGCAAGGAATGAAACCACATGGCTACCGTAAAGGAAAAGACCACTGTAACTCAACGCCTTCATGCGGACTGCCCCACACATTCGCGGACCGAGGTGATCGTCCGCGATGTCAGGACCGTCATCGATGAGCCAAAGGAACGCGACGGAACTAACATGGGACCAACGCCAACCGAAACGCTGGTTGCTGCCCTTGTAGCGTGCACGAATGTGATCGGCCACAAATGCGCTCACAAGCATGGTGTCGAATTCGAAAAGATGTTCATCGACGCGGAAACCATTTTTGACCGTCGTGGAACCCAGTTGCTGGAGGAGGTTGAAGTTCCCTTCCCCAAAATCCGCCTGGTCATCAATGTGACCACGAACGCGGGCGAAGATAGCATCGAGAAGGTGAAGACCGATCTGCATCGCTTTTGCCCGGTCGCGAAGGTTATACGCAACTCAGGAACCCAGATCGATGAAATTTGGAACGTTACTCGCAGATGAGTCCGGCGCAACTGCCGAAAGGGACATCGAGTGGCCGTCCTAGGACTTGCCGAAACGCTAGCTTTGCTGAACTTGCGCAACTTGATTTCGACCTGCTGCAGAACACCTGCTGCCATCGCCCCCTGCGTGGCCGCTTCCGCTGATGGCGATCCATAGCTGACTGATGGCTAAAGAAGCCGAAGGGAGGAAAACATGCATATGACCCGCGCGTCGTGCGCCGCCATTATAGTCTTACTTGCAGGCACCGCGACCTCGCTATCGCAGACCTGGCCGTCTCGACCCATTTCTGTCGTCAGCGTGTTTAGCGCGGGCAACGCCACTGACACCGTCGCCCGCATTGTACTCGAGCAAGTGTCCAAAGACATCGGTCAGCCGTTCGTCCTTGAAAATCGCCCGGGCGGCGGAGGCACGGTTGGGGTAGCGGCGGTAGCAAAAGCCGAACCCGATGGCTACACCATGCTGCTCCATGCTTCGACCTTTAGTTCACAAATCGTCATGCACAAGAATTTGCCGTACGATTCCCTTAACGACTTCACGCCAATCGTCCCATTCGGCATCCAACCGCTTGTTCTTGTTGTCGGCACATCGAAGGGATTCAAAACAGCTGCCGACCTTATTACCGCCGCTAAAGCTGCGCCCGGCTCGCTGAATTTCGCTTCTGCCGGGGTAGGAGCGACATCTCATCTGGCGGGACTACGCTTCATCCGCGCTGCAGGAAAATTGACGTCCAGCACATTCCGTTCCGCGGGCCAAGCGAGGCATTTACCGAGGTGATGGCTGGACGCGTCGATTTCTTTTTTCTGCCGCTGGCACCGGCAATCGGTCTGGTAACACAGGGAAAGATCATCGCGCTGGCAGTGAGTTCTACGAAGAGAGCTCCGACTTTGCCGGACGTCCCGACCGTTGTGGAAATCGGCTATCCGGGCGCCGCCTATCAGTTCTGGGCCGGGCTGTTTGCACCGGCCAAGACCTCGCGCGTCATCGTCGACAAACTCCACGCCTCGACTATGCGCGCACTAGCTCTTCCGGCGGTCAGCTCCCGATTGTCTCAGATGGGCGTGGAGCCCTTGACGATGAGCGTGGAGCAATTTGGAACGTTCTTCCGCGAAGATATGACCGCCACCGTCAGGCTCGCCAAGGAAGCCGGGATCGGGCCGGCAAACTGACGTTGAAGTTCCTTTGCGCGATCGGCACATCCCCAGACTGATACAATGCGCTGTGATCGACGAAACCGTCGTTCTTTGTTATTCGTGTGCAATTCCCTACTGTCGAAAATGGATCGTTCGCCAAATCGACGACGCCGGTCCGAACGGCGTTACCAACTTCGAACGGAGGCATCGCACGCGGGCCGCCGATGTAGTTGACTTGGATACTACCTTTACCTTCCTTGTTCACCTTCTCAATGAAGCGCTCGAAGTTCTTGGATCCCCAAGTGCCTTCTGCAAACGCGGTAATAGCCCTTAGCGTGACCTCCTGAGCATGAGAAGACGACGCAGCCAGCAAAAAGTGTGCTGCGACGAGGACGGAAGTTGCAAACCGAAGCATTGTTGAGTCTCCCGTGTGAGGTCGAGAAAAGATCAATATTTTATCGGTGAAGGGCGTCGAAGCGCTTTGAAAATCTCGTAAGGGACTCACCATCAGCGTCGAAGTCGGTTCATCGCAAGGTCAAACCCTTCAATCTTAAAATATCCTTGCGTTCCACGTCAATTGGAGTCGGACAAATTGCGAACCGCATGGCGCACGCGCAGTTCCTCGATATGTAAGTAGTATTATAAATCCCCTTTTGGTTCACTTCGTGATGAAGCGGGAGGTGGAAGACCGCAAGCTGTCGGTCCTCGTTCGCATTTCTGTAGGCACGATTCGCGGTCG
>JBGTJE010000062.1:0-117757 GCA_041745295.1 Pirellulaceae bacterium
GCGGATTCGGAGACGATGATCATTGCGGATCCTACCAGTGAAGGGTGAAAACACAACGAACTCGTCATGGGCTGGATCCGTTTTTATGGCAACCTCAATCTTCCCTGCTAGCCAACAAAAAGCGCAACTTCAAAGCGGCGAAGCGGTGAGGGAGATGTATTTTCCGGAGTGTATTGGAGCGTCGTATGTGGCGGATGGCAGGAGTTGGTTTGATTGGCCTATGCCTGCTTGCGAGTTGCGATCCTGGAGTACAACGCGGCAATTATGTTGTTGGAGGTTCAGGCGGATTCGCACTCGCAGAAAGCCGAGGCTGGGTATGCGCGTTCTCTGGAACGCCAGCAAAAGACTTGAGTGCTCCAAATCGGGTTTTGCTCGCCGTCGTGTTTATCGGCAACGACTTTCGTGATGGAATGCATTCGAACGATCGCGATTGTTCCTCGGTTCACATCGAATCTCCCGCCGGCGACTTCGATGTCATTTGGAATCGAATTTCAGAATTGGTCGACATTCGCGATTCCGAATTTCGCCGAACCGATGGAAATGTTTTTCTGGTACGAATGGAAAAAGGCAAATTATCGGTTCATCAAATGGATTCCTCAATCGATATCATTGTGGAAGATGATCTCCAGACGGCTGCAGAAACGGTTCTTGCTGTGCTAAAAAAAGAGTTGCCGAACGATTCGGAAGTCCAGGCATTAGCTCCGTATCCGCTTAACTGATTGAGACTCCTTGCCCGCGACTCGGTGGGCGCGGGGGCGGAAGGCAGTCGACTATGGCATTTAATTCCTCAATCGTGTTCACCAATCAGTCAGTTGACCGCTCACCAAGGACTGTGCATTGGCGGGACCTATTGCCATTGAGCCGATTTGAAAAAACCAAAGAGTTATTACTCTCAGCTCCGTGGCTCGCAGGAGCACTTTGCGCCTATCATTTCGGCTTCATTGTGATCGGTACTGTTTGTTCGTTTTACTTTTTCCTTACCGGATTACGCCAGTCTCATGGCGCTCAGCACTACTCTCTGGGACTCTCCAAGGGGTCACAGGACAAGTTGATATTCGCATTAAGTCTTTGCATGCTGGCGAGCATGCACGCCGTCCAAGTCTCCCACCTACATCATCATCGCCACTGTTTGGACGATGACGATACTGAAGGTTTGTCTGCTCGACTCAAGTGGTGGCAAGCGATTCTCTTAGGACCTATTTTTGTTTTGCGCTTGCACATGACAGCATGGCGGTTGGCGCGAGTTCCAAAGCGTCACTGGATGATAGCCGAGCTGTCAGGCATTTTGTTGGTAATTGCATTGGCTGTGACTATTCCGGGGGTTCACGCACTGCGATGGCACGTTTTGGCAATGCTCGTCGGAGAGTGTATGACTGGATTTTTTGCCGTTTGGACAGTTCATCACGGCTGCGATTCCCATGATGCTATTGCGCGAACGCAACGAGGACGCTGGGTGAATTATTTGTGCTACAGCATGTTTTATCACGCTGAGCACCACCTTTTTCCGCAGGTTCCAACATGTCATCTCGGCGTACTTGCAAGTCGGATTGATCGAGTGAATAGTGCCTTTGCCGATAGGCTAGTGATTCCTCCACAGTTTGGCCCGGGACAACGCGACTCACCGAAGTCGCGACCAGCATGTCGTTAATTGGAGTCCTTGACCGCGACTCGGTTGGCGGGGGGCGTTAGGATCGGGCGTCAACTCTTGACACTTGACCCGTGCAATCAAGAAGCAGCGTGGATGGTGGTTCCGACGAAGCCTGTCGACGATCGTGACCTACGTCCATCCGGCGGTGAACGGAGGATAGAAACTTTCGTATGGTGCCGCCGGATCGTATTCCGCTTGAGATCGGTTTGGGAGAATCTTAGACCGGAAATGAACACATGATGCGGAGAGCATCATCCAAGCCACTTCGCAATTCGTATCGTCCTAACTAGACTGGAGCATTCGGTAGGTGAGCCGTCAATTTGAGGGCGTTTCGTTTTATTAACGTCTGGATACAGGAGGCTGTGCGAATGTCCCGCCAAAAAAAGGAAGCCGTCGCGGGTCGTGAAACAGCGAATGTGGCGTCTGCGGGAACCCCACAAACCGCTTTTCGGCACACGGTGCGCTGGCTGCCGGCACCACGAAAACGGCCGATCGTCTTGGGCATTCTGGCCGCCCTTTATCTCGTGTGGCTTCTGGCGCTCGCCGGGATGGCGATGAGTGCGCTGTAACGCGGTTAGAGCGCGTTCGATGAAAGTGTAGCGCCTGGGGTAGCCGAATCCGCCAGAATTTGGGCCGAAACTCTGGCGAGTTCCGCTACAGATAATGGGAACGCGCTCTAGAATGATCGGCCCCTTCGAATTGAGGAAAACGCATGAAGATCGTAGTGCTCGACGGCTATACCCTGAATCCAGGCGACAACCCTTGGGACGACGTTGCCCAACTCGGCGATCTCGTGGTTCACGATCGCTCCAGCCCCGACGAGATTGGCGAGCGCGCCGCGGCGGCGGATATCGTGTTGACTAATAAGACACCGCTTTCGGCCGAGACGATTGGCAAGCTGCCGGCCTTGAAATTCATTGCCGTGCTCGCGACCGGTTTTAACGTCGTCGATATTCAAGCCGCGGCGGCCCGCAAGATTCCCGTTTCCAATGTTCCGGTTTACGGCACGGACACCGTTGCCCAACATGTCTTTGCGTCGCTGTTGTCTATGATCCATCGACCGTTCGAGCACGATCAAGCAATACGCGCGGGCCGCTGGGCACGCTCGGGCGATTTTTGCTTTTGGCTTTCGCCGATCGAGGAGTTGGCCGGCAAGTTGATGGGGGTTGTGGGCTTTGGACGAATTGGTCGGCGCGTCGCCGAAGTCGCGCGTGCGTTTGGAATGCACATCTTGGCGAACGATGTCTTTCCCGGTCCGGCGCCAAGTTTTCCAAACTTTGAATGGCGATCCATGGAATCGCTGTTTGCGGATTCGGATGTCGTGTCGTTGCACTGTCCCCAAACCAGCGACAACGCGAAGTTTGTCAACCGATCGCTGCTGGCGAAAATGAAACCGACGGCAATCTTAATCAACGCGGCCCGCGGAGGATTGGTCGACGAGCAAGACCTTGCCGACGCCCTCAATTCCGGTCGGATCGCCGGCGCTTGCTTGGATGTGGTTTCGGCTGAACCGATTCGCAGCGATAACCCCCTGCTGGCTGCGAAGAACTGTCTGCTGACGCCCCACATCGCTTGGGCGACCGTTGAAGCACGGCGACGACTGATGCGAACGACCGCGGAAAACATTGCCAATTTTTTGTGCGGCAAGCCCGCGAACGTGGTCAACGGACTGTGACCTGGACGACGTTGCCGATCGCCGTTTCGAATCGAATTGGACCACGTTCGCTTCGCTGTTTGAGCGGGCAGGGGTTTCAGGTACACTTCAAGGAAGGCTCTTGCTGCTTGCTTCTCCGCCCACCCCGATTGAACGACCATGTCTCAAACTGCCACCACGCCGCTCGCCGATCGCTTATCTCGCTTGGGTTCCGAAACCGCGTTTAGCGTTTCCGCCGAGGCGACCAAATTGGGCGCAACCGGCCGCAAGATCTATCCGTTTCATTTGGGCGACTTGAATATCAAGACGCCGCAGAACGTCATCGACGCGGCGTTTCGCGCGGCCAACGCCGGCAAGACCGGCTACTGCTCTTTTTATGGAATCCCCGAGCTGCGGCAGGCGCTCGCCGAAGACATCACCCGCACGCACGACATTTCCGTCGAGTCGGACAACGTGGTGATTCAACCCGGCGGAAAACCGACGATTGGCAAATTCGTGCTTTCGCTGATGAATCCCGGCGACGAAGTCTTGTACCCCAATCCCGGATATCCAATCTACGAATCCCAAATCGAGTTCCACGGCGGGAAGGCAAAACCATACGGTTTTCTCGAGGGGGAGCTAAACTTTGAGATCGATTTTGATTCGCTGCAGCGGCAGATCTCGCCGCGAACGCGATTGCTGATTTACAACAACCTCCATAACCCCACCAGTGCCGAATCGTCGCTCGACGAAATGCAGGCGATCGCCGACGTGGCGATCAAGCATGATTTAATCGTGCTGGCCGACGAGGCTTATTTTGAGATCCGTTACGCCGGGACAAGTACGTCGATAGCGTCGCTGCCGGAAATGCAATCTCGTACGGTCATCCTGTACACGTTCTCCAAAAAATTCGCGATGACCGGTTGGCGCTTGGGCGCCTCGATCGGCCCCAAAGAAATCGTGGATTGCGTGGCCAAGCTCAACGTCAACGACGAATCGTGCTCGAATCACTTTATCCAGTACGGCGCCATCGAAGGCCTGCGCGGCGACCCGTCGGGACCGCGCGAGATCATCGACCGACTGCGGTCCCGACGGGATCGCATCGTCCCGCTGCTCAACGCAATCCCAGGCGTGCGGTGTTATAGGCCGGAGGGGACCTTCTACGTCTATCCCAATGTCACGGAATTGATGCGCCGCAAAGGATTTAGCGACTACGAGGCCTTTCGCCGCCAAATTCTCCACGACACGGGCGTCTCGTTCTGCAGCCGAATCCATTTCGGCCGCGAATTGCCCGGCGAGCGACAAAAGTATATCCGCTTGGCCTACTCCGGAATCGAAGTCGATCAGATTGAAGAAGGGCTGCAAGCGCTTACCGCGTGGGCCAAGTGATTTTTAGGGCCAAGCAGACTCAAAGCCTGACGACCAGGATTCGGCGAGCATGCCACTCCGGTTCGCGGCCCAGCCTATCGACCGGTTTCGCCGATCGCGAAAGCGGCCGTTTCCGAATTTGTGGAATTCGCCGCCCGCTTCCGCACCCATTGAACTTCGTCCTCCCAGCGACGAATTTCGTCCTCCGAGCAACGGAATGTTTCGGGATGCTCCTTTCGCAAATGATTAAATTCAGACCTCTGAGCTTGGCCATCCAGCGGTTCATGATTCTGTCGCGCGCCGAATGATCGCCCCTCAAAAAAGTAGGCAAGCCTCTGTACAACGTCGGCGGGCCGCCCTTCGGACACGATGTCCCACACCCGAACCGTTCCGTCTGCCGACCCTGTGGCGACATGCTCTCCGTCAGGACTGATCCTTAAAAACTGAATGGGACGAAAATGCCCTTGAAGTGTAGCCAACATTGCGCCCGTCACAATGTCATGAAAGCGGACTCTGGCGACGCCGGGCCGGAAAGTTGCCCGCGAGCCATCCACCGCGGCGATGACCAACGGAAGCGTCGGATGAACGGCAATGCGATCGACGTCGACCGCCGCGTCCACTACGGACCATTTGGGCAAGAATTCCAATTCATTTCGCGTCCACAGGATGAGGTCGCCAGCGGAATCGGCGGTTAATACTTCGTCATCGGTTCGTCCGAATTGGCAATCGAAGATGCTGGTCCCTAGCTTCCATCGTGTTTCTGGGTACTTGTTGCCATCCAATTCTGACACCGCCACAGAGCCCCCTTCAAAGCTTGCAGACGCCAGATATTTACCCGAGGGACTGAAATCGGCTTCGCGTATCAATCCCAAGTGATTGATCCGATCCCCTAGAGGTGAACCGTCCTCAGTGCTACGAATTTGAAGAAACGGCCCGACGCCGGACAAAGCAAAAACTTTGCCGTTGGGATGGACCTTAAGCCCGAGTAATCGCTCGTCTTGACTGAACCGATGTAGAGGCTGCTCGGATCCGACTTTCCAAATCGCACCGTCACCATCGACCGTGGTCGTGATCAATCGATCCGATCCTGGAACAAATTTCGCACGCACTACCGGTCCGTCGTGTTTCAATCTCGGACCAACAGGCAGCCCCGTGGCCGCCTTCCAAACTTGTGCGGTGTGGTCGGAACTTGCTGTGACAACAAAGTCGTTGTTTGGATCGTATTCGCAGTCGATGATGTCGCCTTGATGTTGCAGGGTTTCGCCAATAGGTCGAAATGTTGTCGTGTCCCATTGGCGTGCGGTGTCATCGAGACTCCCGACAAGCAATCGCCTTCCATCATCGCTGTATTGCGTCGCCGCGATCGGTGCAGTGGTTCGGATGACGTCGTGCCGGGGTGCCATCCCCGCCAGGTCCCATAACCGCACGACCCCGTCGTCCCCTCCGACTGCCAAACGCCGGCCGTCCGGATGGAAGGCAACTGCGGTCGCGTGGCCTCCCAGTGGGATATCGGAACCAATAGGCTCGCCGCAGTATTGCCAAAAGACTCGGGCTCGTTTGTCGTTGTTCGCTATCGCCAGAAAGTTGTCGCGCGGATCGACCGCAATGTCGTAAATTGAAAGATCTGTTTGGATCGTGGTCTCTTTTCGAAATCGCTTTTGGAGATCCCAAAACGCAACCGTTCCTTCGAGTGTAGCCGTAACCAGCGTGCGGCCACCGTCGACCAATCGGAGGCGGTAGAGACTTGCGTCGTGCCGAAGTGGTTCCCCGTCCATTTCCCCCGACTGCGCATTCCAGATCACGACCGCACCGTCATCAGCTGCGGCATAGAATCGATCTCCCGAGGGATCGAATGCGACGTCCCGAATCGCGCCGGGATAATTCATCACTGGGGTTCGCAACGTGCCGGTGGCCACATCCCACAGCCGAAATTCATTGGGATGATCCGGATCATTGCGCGAGACTGTCAACAAGGATTTCGAGTCCGGCGAGAACATCGCAAATCCGATGTATTTGCCAGGGTGCTCGAGTTTGGCAACAAGTGATCCATCGTCCGAGTTCCAAATGCCTGCAAAATGATCCGCACCGGCGGTCGCCACGGATTTGCCGTCCGGGCTAAAGTTTGCCGACCAAACGCGCGCCTCGTGATGAAGAAACGCGATCCTCGTTTTGTTGTTCACGTCCCAAAGGGTTGCCGAGTTTTCGAGTGTCGCGGTGCAAGCCCTTGTCCCGCTGGGGTCGAGATCACTGTTCCAAGTCTCCGAGTTGGTATCCGACTGTATGACCTGTGGCTCATCTCGATCCGGATCAAGGGCCTGAACAGTACCGTTGTACGATGTGGCCAGCAGCGTTTTTCCATCGCCGCTGAATTCTAGCCGCTGGATTTTGCCGCCGGGCGCCCACAGACGGAGCAGTTTGGGCAACGATTGCTGAAGCATTCCCAGGCGCAGCCGTTGCCGGTCAATGTCCGCGGCGGTCGACGCGTCCAATGGGTTCGCCTCCTCCGTTTGCTCGACGCCCAGCGCTTGCGAAAACCAGGTGAAGGCACCAAACGAATCGCCGACACGCAGTCGATCCAATCCATTTTGCTCGTGAGTTTCGACGAGCCGCCTGAGCGCCTCGACTCGGTTCTTCGCGCTTTCGATCATTACCCCACGAACGCCGCGCTCGCGGATCGCCCACGCCGTTGAAATGCCGGCGATCGTTAGCAGCAAGGCGGCGGCCCCGGCAATAGCCAAAGCGCCGTTGGGATTGCGGCGGCACCAGCGAACGGACTTGCCCACGACGCCGACCGGTCGGGCGGCGATGGGTTGCGATTGGAGCCACCGCCTCAAATCGTCGACTAATGACTGCGCGGTTGGATAGCGCCGTTCGCGCTCCTTGGCCATCGCCTTCAAAATGATCGTGTCCAAATCCCGCGGCACCCTTTCGTCCAGTCGCCTCGGCGGCCGCGGGTCGTCCCGCAAAACTTGGTGCAACATCATCCGCTGGCTGCCGCGAAACGGAAGCTCGCCGCATACCAAGCGATAAAGGATCACGCCCAAGCTATACACATCGGTTCGGATGTCGACGTCTTTCCCGCCGGCCTGCTCAGGGGACATGTAGGCTGGCGTCCCTAGCACTTCGCCTTCCAACGTGATCGTGAACTCTCCTTCGGTTTGCCGCGCCAGACCAAAGTCCGTGATGAACGGCTTACTCTCCGTATCCAAGAGGATATTGCTGGGTTTGAGATCGCGGTGGATCACGTGGTGAGCGTGCGCAAACTCGACCGCCTCGCCGATGGCGATGACCATCTTTGCCGACTCGCTAAATGTAAGCCGTCGGCCGCTGATCAGATCGGACAGAGTGATTCCCTCGACATAATCGCTGACCAAAAATGGGACGCCGTGATCGTTGGCAATCTCATGGACCTGGACGATGCTGGGATGCCGCAGTTGGGCCGCGTGACGGGCTTCGCGGATGAAGCGGATTTCGTCGTTTTCGGTCGCGAAGCTACCGCTGCGCGGGATTTTAACGGCGACGATTCGTCCCAACCGCGTGTCCTCGGCCTTGTACGCGGTCCCAAACGCTCCCTGACCCAGTTTGGAGAGAATCCTGAAATGACCGATGAACTTCGGCTCGCGCGATGGGACATCAGTCCGCGTGGCGTTCGGATCAACGCTGACCGCGCTGCCACAACTGCCGCACGTAACCTCAGTGGGCCCACGCGTAGCGACTTTGAGCAGGTTTCCGCAGTGTGGACAGCGGACGCTGGTCACGTGCCCGGGCTGAATCCGGCCGTCGCCGTTGGCTGAGTGAGGGTCACCCCGCGCCGTGGTGGAGGATTCTTTTCGCTCGGACCCTTCAACTCCACTGGTGGGATCTTTGCCATCGCCGCGCAAGGTCCGATACACCGAATCTACAAATCTCAAACGACGCTCAAGTTCCGGTGCGAGATCGGGGTGTCGATCGACAAGATCTCGCCAACTTGACTTCACCTGCGGATCGCGAACCGAATCCAAATACGTGTCGACGATGCGTTCGATTTGTTGGTCTCGATCGTTAGCGGGCGCATTCGATGAATCTTGGTCGGCAGAGGACATCGTTCGTCGCCAATTTGATCAGGATTCCAAATCAATGAACTCACAAATCGGTGCTGTCGTTTGAGTGAATGCTACTTGGGAAGCAAAGAAAAAGGACCGTCGCAAGGCCGAGATTCGATTCTGCTCCAACGCTCGCGAGTCCGGGGTCCTGACGTTCCGAGTCTATTCTCGACATGAACTACTTGAAGAATCATCTAGACGCACGTCAGCACTCCTGTGGAACAATCTGGGGTTTCGTTGTCAAGGCAGGCTATTTTAGTAATCGAACAAGGTCCGCCGCATTTTCCTGGTGCTGGTGGGGGACCCCCTAAGGGTCCGAACAACTTTTTGTGTTTACCAGGTTTCACGTCGACAACAAGTTCGAACTTCAATGTTGCCGGATCTTGAAGAATCAAATAACGAATTAACTTCCGTGTCGGATTGCGGCGAAATTGGTATCCGCTCTTGTATTTCTTGATTACCTTCCGGTCCGCCGCGGTCGGTGTTCCGAGGAAAACTTTGATGTAACCACCCCCCAAATCGACGACGTTTACTCGATGCGATCTTGTGTTTTGGTCTTCATCTACGATTACGGGTGATGCCGCTTTTCGTTTCTTTGCCATTAATATTCTCTCCGATGACTGGACCTGTAATTGATTCGACAGCAACTTCATTCTCACCGCACGGCGGCCGCGGAGTTGATCGTAAGTTAGTTTGAGTTCATTCGCAATATTGTACGGTGTTTGGATTTCCAAGAACGAAACGAAAGGGACAGGCAAATTTCACGTTTCGACAAACTGAACCGGCAAATACAGGTCAACCGTCTTGCGCTGAGGGGGGATCGTTGGGGGGTGACCCGTCCCGTCGCGGCCAGCGACCGGCCGCGACCAACGCTTGACGCAAAAGAAATTCGATTTGCCCGTTGATGCTACGCAATTCGTCGGCCGACCATTGCTTGAGCAAGGCCATCATTTTTGGATCCAATCTCAGTAAAAACGAATCTCGCGTGCTCAAGCTCTGTTCCTTGCCTAATACCGCAATCACCCCCGTACGAGGCGCAACGACTAATAGAGAGTTCCGGCATTCACCACCGGCTGAACCGAATGACCACCACACAAGACCACCAACAAGTTCGAGACCATCTGCGCTCGACGCTCGCCGTCCAAGTCGACGATTTTCTCGTTCGCCAATCGCTTTAGCGCCATATCGACCATGCCCACCGCCCCGTCCACAATCTTGGTTCGCGCCGCAATCACGGCTTGGGCTTGCTGCCGCTGGAGCATGGCTGCGGCAATTTCGGGAGCGTACGCTAAATGGCTGATGCGGGCTTCGATCACTTGAACGCCCGCTTTGTCCAAGCGTTCCTGAATGTCGTGCCGCAATTCGTCGCAAACCTGGATCGTATTGCCGCGCAGCGAAAGCTCATGGTCCTCGCTGTCGTACGGATGGCGGCTGGCTAGACTGCGCAGCGCTGCTTCGCTTTGCACGGATACAAAGTCCTCGTAGTCGTCGACTTCGAACATTGCTTCGGCCGTATTGACTACTCGCCAAACGACTACCGCCGAAATATCGATCGGATTGCCCTCGCGATCATTGACCTTCGATGGTCGGCCGTGACTACGACCCTTCGCTTGAACGACTTGCCCCTTTTCATCTTTTTTTTCCGAAGTACGCGTCGAACCGGTCTCAAAATTCCTGACTTTCAACGAGATCTTCTTCTTGGAGAAAAACGGGTTCACCCAGAAAAAACCGGATTCGTGAATGGAGCCCTGATAGGCACCGAACAACAACAAGACTCGGGCTTCGTTGGGCTGCATCGGCAGACATCCAAAAAAGCCGATGAAGCTGGCCAACCCCGCGAGGGCGCCAAGGACAATCAAGCTCCCCCCCCACCATGGTGTCGAGGCGACCACGGCCCCAGCCCACACGTAGCAAGCCGGTTGGAACAGCAGAAATACCGCCAGACAAGTGAACAGCGGGAACCATCCTGAGCTTGGCCTAAACATTCGCTCTTTTGTCATTTGAAAGCCCTTTCGTGCGTTGGTCGATATCTATATGATATCGTTTAGATATTATTCGTCCAGCGGATCGGATTCTTTGATGAAATTTCGCGTATTTATATGCGTTGCGGCAGCGACGCAAAGGTTAATCGGCCTGCTCTGGCAGAGTCGAATGACGTTGCGCGCCGATTGGCCGAGTATCACGAATCCATGACGCCAGCCGCTGCGCGGGCGTTGCCCAGAAACGGCTCGGGCAGAGCCCGTGGCACACAAGACAGAGGATTTTCCGTGTGCCACTGTCTATGCCAGTGTGCGAATGGGACTTTTGGGCAAAGCCCGCGGCGCGGTTTAAACAACGAGAGAAGTTTTGAGCCGTGGTCCGGCGTCGCCTACGGCTTGCCGTTAAACGAAGTGACAAAATCGTCCACGGTATTACTCAACCAAACCTACCGTATGCACTCCACCGATTGGACGCGTTTGGCGCCAGTGACATACTTACGACGTCGCCAACGATTTTGGCAATGAGGCGACGAACTTAAACTTGAATTCAGTTCTTTCCTCAATCCTCACGCTTCACTCCTCGAAAGACTCACACGATGCAGGACTTCGAAAAGCTTGGCGTTTTCTATTTAGGAAAACGCCGCAACTTGAAACAGGGCGTGACGAGCGATGACTTGATTTTGTACGACTCGAAAGATTTAACCACGCACGCGGTTGTGGTGGGAATGACGGGAAGTGGCAAGACCGGGTTGTGCGTGACGATGTTGGAAGAGGCGGCCCTCGATCGAATTCCCTCGCTCGTGATTGATCCCAAGGGAGACATTTCGAATTTGTTGTTGACCTTTCCCGAACTGAATGCAACGAACTTTCGACCGTGGATCGACGAGGGGGACGCCGAGCGATCTGGGATGAGCCCTGATCAGTTCGCGTCGGCAGAAGCTGAGAAATGGAAACAGGGCCTTGCGGATTGGGGACAGGACGGAAGCCGCATTCGCGCCTTGCGCGACGCCGTTGAAATGCGAATCTACACGCCGGGCAGCAACGCGGGGAGACCGTTGTCGATTCTGAAGAATTTTGCGGCACCGCCTCCGGAAATACGGGGCGACGCGGACGCATTTCGCGAACACATTGCGGCGGCAGCGTCGGGACTGTTGGCGTTGGTGGGAGTCGAGGCGGATCCGATTCGCAGCCGCGAGCACATTTTAATTTCAAAGATCTTAGAGTCCGCTTGGTCTGCGGGGAAGGACTTGGACCTGGCCCGCTTGATTGCCGAAATTCAGACGCCCCCTTTCCAACGGCTTGGCGTGCTGGAAATCGACAACTTCTTCCCTCACGGCGACCGGGCGGCGCTGGCATTTTCATTGAACAATCTGCTTGCCTCGCCGACGTTTGCGAATTGGCTCAAGGGGGAATCGCTCGACGTCAAGCGGCTATTGCACACCCCCGCGGGCAAGCCCTGCATCTCGATCATGTCCATCGCCCATCTGTCGGAACCTCAGCGAATGTTTTTCGTCACGATTCTGCTGAATGAGGTATTGGCTTGGGTCCGCAGCCAAGCTGGGACATCGAGTTTGCGGGCCATTTTGTACATGGATGAAGTCTTTGGCTATTTTCCGCCGACGGCGAATCCTCCGTCCAAGAAGCCCATGTTAACGCTCTTGAAACAGTCGCGGGCCTATGGACTGGGCATCGTCTTGGCGACGCAGAACCCGGTCGATTTGGACTACAAAGGCCTTTCGAACGCCGGCACGTGGTTTCTTGGCCGCCTGCAGACAGAGCGAGACAAGCTGCGCGTGCTCGAAGGATTGGAAGGGGCGTCGGCGCAATCGGGTGCGGCGTTTGTTCGGTCGGATATGGAAGCCACTTTGGCCGGTTTGGAGAAGCGCGTCTTTCTCATGAACAATGTTCAAGAGAATCAACCGGTCGTCTTTGAGACGCGTTGGGCGATGTCGTACCTGTGCGGTCCGCTGACCCGCGCCCAAATTCAGCGGTTGGCACAAACCGACGAAGCCATTGCTACACCTCCGTCCTCGTCGTCGTCATCCCACTCGCCCGCGCCGTCGATCACGTTGGATTCGGCGATCGGCGGCCAACAAGCGATTCCGAAGGAAGTCAGCCAAGTCTTCGTTGCCCCAGTCCATCCACTCGACGCATCGGAGTCACTCATCTATCGTCCGGCCCTGCTCGCGCTGACGCGACTTTATTATTCCAAGTCGACGTGCAACATCGATACCTGGCTACCCGCCAATCTGCGCGTTGAGACGTCCGACGACATTGCTCCCGAAGATGTTTGGGCTCACGCGTTGGGCTGGGATCCGCTTCCAGAATTTAGCGACCAAGCTTCGCCCAACGCCCAGTTCGCTGCGGTGCCCGCGGCGATGCAGCGCAGCAAGCAATTCGGGCAATGGGAAACACAGCTCAAGGATTACTTGTACCGCGAACAAGAACTCGTGGTATGGGGTTGCTCGGAACTGAAGGTTTTTTCCAAACTCGGCGAGACCGCGGGCGAATTTCGCGTCCGGCTGGAGCAATTGGCCTCGGAACAACGCGATTTGTCGGTGGAGAAACTTCGCAGTTTTTACGCCCCAAAGTTTCAGGTGATCCAAGATCGAATCAAACGCGCCAGCGAGCGAATTGAGCGCGAGAAAGAGCAATACCAACAAAGGCGACTCGACTCGATCCTCCACACGGGATCGACGATATTGGGTGCCCTGCTCGGGCGGAAGAAACTGAGTGCAACCAACGTCTCCAAAGCCTCGACGTCGGTGCGTTCGATCGGCCGAGCGGCGTCGCAGCGCGGCGACATCGGCCGCGCCGAGGACAGTCTCGAATCCTTAAACGAGCGATGGGCCGACTTGCAAAGGGAGTTCGATGTCCAAGTCAAAGCGCAAGGAGCCAAGCTCAACGTGGCAAACTTGAAACTGGACGAATTCCGGATTCGTCCCCGGAAAAGCGACATCCAGGTGCAAAAATTCGGCGTCGTCTGGTTGCCCTACTCCCGGGACGCCGCCGGAAACGCGGTGCCAGCATTTCGTTAATCGCACGCTTTGTTGCTGCGTCGGCTCGCGGCAATGTCCAACATCTTGTTTGGCTCACAAGCGCGTGCAGATTCGAGGAGAGGGAGCCAAAATTGTGCCACATCATAACTTGCGCCGCGCGACGACTATTGCCGCGGGTTCAAGCAGAGTAAACTATCGGCGTTCAAAAATACGTGGTTTGCGAACAACGGCCATTTGAATCGCTTTCCGCTTCGAGATCCATGGCCCCCAAGGTCATAGCAGACCCTATCATCGTCTCGGCTTGACCGCGCTTCGCTCCCGCGTCCCAGGCGAATTGTCACTATGGATTTTTTGTATGGCTCGATGAGGGAGAAAAACATGAAGAACATCGCTTTCGCGGTCCTAGTCTGTTTTGGGATGGTGACGAGTGCATCAGGGCAAATTTATTTGCCGGTGGTAATGCAACCTTGCCCAGTCACCGCAGTTACCGATTGTGGACTGCCGGCACCGGCAGTCTATTGCACAAACCCTATCGTTCAGGATCCGGCACCTGCGCTCAAACCGGAGCTGACGTCCGTCCTCGTTCAAGGGTCCGCCGTTGTTCAAGAGGGGTCTGCGGCAGCTCCAACGTCCGTACTTTCATCGCCAGCCCAAGAAGTTACGATTTCGCCCGAAGTCACCGTTGCCCCAGGACCTGTAGTGAGAAGTGGATCACGTCGGTCGACGAACAATACTGGAATGCGTCGCCGAAGTGGCGTAATAGGACGGTTTTTAAACCGTTTTCGCTAGGACGTAAGTTGATTTACTTGCTCCGATCGTCCTATATAACTTAGGCATTTTGACCCCTCGGCTCGAGTTTAGGCCACTTGACATAGGTACCCCGGTTGTTAGTTTAGCGGGGACCCGGAATGCTAAGGTTTGCGTAAAACGCAAGCTGCATTGATAGGGATGGTCCAATTGGACGGACCTAACGGGGGAAGAACAGTTTTGCTAACTCGTCGCCGTCGCGATTTGGCAAGTCTTAACGGCGGTAACCATTTTGGGGGCAGTCGCCCGCATTCAATTGTCCTTGTAGGAGTTTACACATGATTCGAGTTAAGTTTGTTTTGGCGGCAATTATGGCAGTTGTCGTAACGGTTTCAGGTTCTGACATGTTCGCTCAAGATGCCTGCTGCGACAGCGGCGTCCGAGCTCGCCGAGTTGGATTCATTGCACGTATTCGAGCCAATCGATCGACGTACACGAATAATAATTGCTGCCCGACCCAGACGGCTGATCCCTGCTGCCAAGCAGCCGCTGCACCTTGCTGCCAAACGGCAACCGCTTGTTGCGCAACCCCAGCCCCTTGTTGTCAAACCGCTTGTTGTGACACCGCTCCAGCGTGCGGCGGCTGCAACGATAGTCACGCAAATTCTGGCTGCTGCCGACAAGGTGGACTATTTGCCAATAGGCGTGCAAATCGCGGCTCCAATAGCGCGTACACCAGCCACACCACCGACTGCTGCGGCACCACCTCGGGTTGCTCAGGTTGCGCTGGCTGCGCCGGCGGACAAATCATGCAAGGCTCGAGCGAAGGCGTAATAGTTCCAGAAGCGTCGGGCCAGCCAGTTGCTCCGGATGCCCCGGTCCCAACGCCCGATTCGACCAAGAGCACCTAGTGTGATTTCTATCCGGGCTTGGAATAACGTCTAAATAAAACTGGCCGCGCTCTAACTTGAGTGCGGCTTTTTTCGTTCCCACACCATGGCCAAATGCGAAGAAGGCTATCTTTGTTCTGTTTGTGGCGGCGACGTCGAGAGCATCGCCGAAAGCGATCTGTATTTGCGCTTTGTCATTGGCCTCGTCGATCCAGAGGTTCTACACATTTCTGCGGAAAAACACATTCGCTGTAACCCCACGTTGGCCCAATTTATCGTCCACGCGGACTTCGAGCCAGTTTCCGTTTCGGGGCCATTCGACAAGCGATTATTGGACCCAGAGTTCGTCAAAACTCGCGAGGAATTGGTTACCCGCGGCTGGCGGAGATTATCTGAGCTGACAAGCCAACCGATCCCAATCGTCGAATACCCACTTCCCGAGGTTATCACCCGACTAAACGAAAAACGGGATGTTTCTGATTAGCGAATTTGGCACATCGATTGCACTATACTCATTTGGAAGTGGTTCGTCCCACCGTTTGCGAAAGCAGACTAGGGGCGGAACAGAGACGAGGCAGTGCCCGGGCTTCTCGCGCAAGCGAGTTGCCCTGGCCAGCAATCATTTTTGTCGTCCGCAATTATCTTTTGGCGGATCATCGAAAACCGGCCCAAATTTGGGCCGGTTTTTTTGTTGCCACGCCGAGAATCGAACTGCTTCATTCCGATTGCGTCGAAACGAAACATGTGCGTTATCGTAAGCCACCAAAACGGGTGGTATTGTGAGCTGATTATACCGACGCCGGAAATTAAATACGAACTTATTTGGCCGTGACAATTGGGAACCGGTGTGGCCGACGGAAAGTTGGGCAACCGCGCAGTTGGCGTTGCTGCTCACGCCTACCGTTTGCAGTGCCTAGCCCCAACCTAGAACTAGGGTTGCCGCAATTGTTGTCGTTCAGCGTTTACGCTCAGAAACCACGCTAAAGCGTGAACTCCAACAACGTCAGAACGCCACAATTTATCAGTGACAATGTAGTAGAATAATAAAGTGCATCGCGTCGAATCTTGGTGGCATCGTTTCACTGCGAGTGGCCAGGTGATCAGCCGATTTCATTTCGTGCCGTTGTGCATCGTGCTATCGTTCGGCAGCGGCGAAATTCTAGCGCAGGCCAAGCCGGACGACCGTGTTCAGATCCCGCAGGTCCTCAAGATCAACGAACTGATCGAGGAATCTTGGAAACAGCAGCAAGTCAATCCATCGCCGCCGGCCGACGAAGGGGAATGGTGCCGCCGACTCTATTTGGATCTGCTTGGTCGCATCCCCACGGTCGACGAGCTGCGCGAATTTCTCAGCAATAAATCGCCGAGCAAACGCGAAGCGCTCGTCGACCAATTGCTCTCCGATGATCGCTACGTCGAGGATTTTGCGCGCAATTGGACCACGATCTGGACGAACTTGCTAATCGGACGCACGGGCGGCGCCGACCAGAACTCCATGATCAGCCGTCCGGGAATGCAAAAGTTTCTCCGCGACAATTTCGCTCGCAATAAACCCTACGACGCGATGGTCTACGAGTTGGTGACGGCGACCGGGACGGCAGCACCGGGCACCGACCAATTCAACGGTGCGGTAAATTTTTTGATCGACAAAGTCAACGACGAGAACGCCGCCCAAGCGACCGCCGCGACCTCGCGGATTTTTTTGGGATTGCAGATTCAATGCACGCAATGTCACAACCATCCATTCAATGATTGGAAGCAGCAGAAGTACTGGGAGATGAACGCCTTCTTTCGGCAGACTCGCGCGCTGCGCAATTCGGCGGCGACGGGCGGACCGTTGGGACCCGAACTGGTCGATCAGGATTTTGCCGGAGAGAGCGGCCGGCCCGAAGAAGCTGATTTGTTTTATGAACTGCGCAACGGTCTGATCAAAGTCGCCTTTCCGGTCTTTGTCGACGGGCAGGTTGTCAAGAAAAGCGGTTATCTGAGCGAAGTCAACCGCCGCAAGGAACTTGGACAATTCGTCGTCGGCTCACCGTATTTGGCCGTGCAGATGGCCAACCGGACCTGGGCCCATTTCTTGGGTTATGGGTTTACCAAGCCTGTCGATGACCTGGGACCGCACAAGCCACCCTCGCACCCCGTGCTCCTCGATTATCTGGCCGACGAGTTTCGCGCAGCCAAGTACGACGTGCGACAGTTGATGAAATGGATTGTGCTCAGCCGTCCCTATGCCCTCTCTAGCAAACCTAACTCGTCCAACCTCAAAGACGATCCGATGCTGGGCGACCCGCCCAAGTTCTCTCGATTTTACCTGCGGCAGATGCAAGCCGAAGAGCTTTACGAATCGCTGATCGTCGCCACTCAAGCCGATCGGTTTTCCGGTTCTTATGAAGAGCGCGAGCAAACCAAGAGCCGCTGGCTGCAACAATTCTCCCGAACCTTTGGCACCGATGAAGGGGACGAATCGACGTCGTTCAACGGAACGATCCCGCAAGTCTTGATGATGTTCAACGGAGACATGATTCGAGAAGCCACCAGCGGCACCAGTCGCACCCTGATCGAACAAATCGTCAACGATGCAAAATTGTCCCCCCGCGAAAAAGTCGATTACTTGTTCTTGGCCGGATTGGCCCGCAAAGCCAAGACCGCCGAAATGACGTTGGCAAACCAATTTCTCGCCGCGCGCCAGGGGAACCAAATCGAAGCGCTGCGCGACCTGTGGTGGGTAGTTCTGAATTGCAACGAGTTTATCTTCAATCATTAACCCCTTCTCCCCCTCGCGACGGAGCGATCCATGATGTACCGCACGCCAGCCGGAATGAGTCGGCGACATTTCATGAAACACTTGGCCGGTGCGTCGGCGTTGGCCGGCAGCGCACTGGCGATGGGACATTCGCTGCAGACTCATGCCGCGGAGTTGCACCGCAACCGCAAAAGCGCGATCCTGTTGTGGATGGATGGCGGCCCGTCCACGATTGATTTGTGGGATCTCAAACCCGGGGCATCGACGAGCGGTCCGTTCAACCCCATCACAACCGCCGGCGACATGCAAATCTGCGAACACTTGCCGCGAATCGCCAAGGTCATGGATCGAATGTCGATCGTCCGGTCGATGAGTACTCGCGAAGCCGACCATCAACGCGGCCGATACTACATGCGGACAGGTTACGTTCCGAATCCGAGCGTCGATTATCCAAGTTACGGTGCGGTTGTCGCCCACGAGTTATTCTCGCAGCGGCCCGAATTGGAAATCCCGCCGTTCGTTGCGATCGGCGGCGAAAGCGAAGGCCCAGGGTTTTTGGGAATGGCTTGGTCCCCATTTTCCGTCGACAGCAACGGCCAAGTCCGCGACTTGCAAATGGGATTGCCCGATGACCGCGTCGCGCAGCGCATGCAAGCGCTGCAGTTATTAGAGAACGGGTTTATCCAAGAGAAGCGCGGCTCGATTGCCGACGAGCATGCCCAGGTCCTGCAAAAAACCTTGAATCTCATGACCAGCAAACAAATGGAAGCATTCAACGTCAGTCGCGAAGAACAATCGGCGCGGGACCGATATGGTGACAACGCCTTTGGACGCGGGTGCTTGATGGCCCGGCGGCTCGTGGAAATCGGAGTTCCATTCATCGAAGTCGGCCTCGGCGGTTGGGACAACCATCAGAATATTTTTCCGACTCTCAAAGACCAACGTTTGCCCATGATGGATCAAGCCATGAGCGCGCTGGTCGAGGATTTGACCCATCGCGGAATGCTGCAAGACACCGCCATCATTTGGATGGGTGAATTCGGCCGCACTCCCCGGATCAACGGCAACGCCGGCCGCGACCACTGGGCCCGCAGCTGGAGCGTGGCCGTCGGTGGAGCGGGACTCACAGGCGGCTTGGCTGTCGGCAAGACCAACGAAGATGGGACGAAAGTCGAAGGCGAGAGCTATTCCTCCGAAGACTTGATGGCGACCGTCTGCCATTCGCTCGGCATCTCGCTAGAGACCACCTTTACCAGCCGCAGCGGCCGCCCGATGAAAATCGCCAACAGCGGAAAGCTGATCAAAGACTTGGTTTCGTAGGGACCATGTCCCACGAACAAATCTTCCGTTGGCTTTTCGTGGCCGTCTTTGGGGCGGCGTTTGCGATCTCGGGCTACTTTCGTCACCAAGCCCGCCAATCCGATGAAACCATCCCTCGGGTGAGTGAAGGAATACGGATCCTGGCCCTCCGCATTGCGTTTGCCGCCACGTTCTACTTGGCGATGTTGGCCTATATGATCAATCCGGCGTGGATGGCGTGGTCTTCGATCCCGCTTCCGTTGTGGCTGCGCTGGCTCGGCATCGCCCTTGCCACTGGAATGCTCGCTGCGCTCTGGTGGGTCATGGTCAGCATCGGGAAAAACATTTCGGAAACGTTTTTGACGAAACAGAGTCACGAACTGGTGACCCGTGGACCGTATCGCTGGGTCCGTCATCCGCTCTATTCCGTCGCGACGGTTTTGTTTTTGTCGCTAGGAATCGCGGCCGCGAACTGGTTCGTCATTGGAATGGCGTTTTGTGCCTTTGTGGCGATGGCGGTTTACGTAGTGCCCAAAGAGGAAAACGAGCTGGTTCAAAAGTTCGGCCCGGTGTACGAAGAATATCGCTTGAAAACAGGTCGATTTGCCCCGCGCCAGTTTTAGGTTCCGACGGCGTCCCGTTGCCGCTCGAACAGAAAATTGCAACAGCAAAGCTTTCGCGTCAGGGAAGCTGCTCCTAGCTTGCGAGTTAAGCCACGATTTCCGAGATGACCCGGGCGGGTTTGACGCTGGTGAGTTTTTGATCCAAGCCCTGGTAGCGAAACGTCAGGCGGCGGTGGTCGATTCCGAGCAAGTGCAATATCGTGGCGTGCAGATCGCGCGGATTGACCGCGTCCTTGACGGGAAAATACCCGATCGAATCGGTCTCGCCAAAACTAAAGCCGGGTTTGACTCCGCCCCCCGCCATCCAAATCGTAAATGCGTGAGGATGGTGGTCGCGACCGGCGTACTCCATTGGTTTGCCTCCCCGATTTTCGCGCATCGGAGTGCGACCAAACTCGCCTCCCCAAACCACGAGCGTCTCGTCGAGCAATCCCCGGCGTTCCATATCCAAGAGCAGCGCCGTAACCGAACGGTCCATCAGTCGGCATTTGTCCGCAAACCCGAAGTTCAACGACTCGTTCACACCCGAGCCGTGGGAATCCCAGCCCCAATCGAACAGTTGCACATAGCGAACTCCCCGCTCGATCAGCCGCCGGGCCAACAGGCAATTGTTCGCCAGACTTTCTTCACCGGGTTTGGCCCCGTACATTTCCAACGTCTCGGCGGATTCATGGCGAATGTCCATGGCGTCGCTGGCCGACATTTGCATTCGATACGCCAATTCGTATTGCGCGATCCGCGTGAGCGTCTCGGGATCGCCGATCTCGCGATAAGTCAGCTCGTTGACTTGGCGGATCGCTTCGACCTCCGCGGCTCGCATTTCGCGGCTCGTTCCTGGAGGATTCGACAGGAACAACACGGGTTCACCCGAAGAGCGGCACTGCACCCCTTGATAGACCGACGGCAGGAAACCAGCGCTCCAGGCGGATTTTCCGGCGTCGGGAAATCGACCGCCGGAAAGTAGTACGACGTAACCGGGCAAGTCTTGTGTTTCGGTTCCCAGGCCGTAGGTGACCCACGAACCGGCGGACGCGTGACCAGGGCCTTGATTTCCGGTCATCACAAGCAATTGGGCCGGGGCGTGGTTGAATTGGTCGGTTTGCATCGCGTGCAACAAACAAACCTTGTCGACAACCTTTTCAAAGTGCACGAGGCGATCCGAGAGCCAAGCTCCCGACTGACCAGCTTGGCGATATGGAAACACCGGACCCAATAGTTGCGGGACGCCGCGAATGAAGGCAAATCGCTTTCCCGACAGAAACTCGGCGGGGCAATCTTGTCCGTCGAGTTTTTGAAGTTCGGGTTTGTGTTCGAACAATTCCAGCTGGCTCGGCGCGCCGGCCATGTGCAGATAGATCACGCGATTGGCGCGCGGACGAAAATGGGGGGCGCGCGGTTCCGATTCTCGATCGGCGTTGTCGGGAAGAGCCCTCTCGCCGCCATTCGCCATGCCCACTTGTGACAACCACAACGAGCCAAGACCGAGTGCGCCGCTCAGCAAAAATTGCCGCCGCGTTTCCCATTCCATGCCGATTCGCCGCAGTTCGTTTGGTTCATTCATTTGGTAAGTGCTTCGTCAAGGTTCAATAATGCGCTGGCCACGATCGAGTACGGACTCGCCGCGGCGGCATTCACTTTCGTTGGGTCGGTCGACTTGCATATTTCCCGGTAAAACTCCAACAGTCGATCTAATTTTTCGGGGGACGGAATGCGACTCGTTGCGAGGCGATAACCCCAAGCGATTTTGTCCCGCGGATCTGCTCGACCGCAGTTCTTGATTCGCTGTCCAAAGGCTTGGGCCAATTCCACAAACGCGGCGTCGTTCAACGTCACCAACGCTTGGAGAGGCGTATTCGTCGCAATTCGCTTGACGACGCACACGTCGCGTGTCGGCGCGTCGAAGCTCAACAATCCCGGATATCCGCTCGTCCGCTTGCAAAACGTGTACACCGCCCGTCGAAATCGATCGTCACCAATCGCGTCGTGCCACGATTCGCCGTTGTAAGCCGACAACCAAAGCCCGTCCGGTTGGGGCGGCATGACGGCTGGGCCGTACATTTTTTCCGACATAACCCCAGCTACGGACAGTGCTTGGTCCCGGATCATTTCAGCTGTCAATCGATTGCGGGGGCCACGGGCAAGATTACGATTGCGCGGATCTGCCGACCAAGCGGCCGGGTCGGCAGATGAATCTTGTCCGTACGTGCTCGACAATACGATTTCGCGTAGCAGTTGCTTGAGCCGCCATCCCAGCTCCGATTGAAATCGAATCGCTAGGCAGTCCAGCAACGCTTCGTTCGCGGGAAACTGTCCGGAACTTCCAAAGTTTTCGATCGATTCGACAAGTCCCGTACCGAATAACTCGTTCCAAATTCGATTCACAAAGACTCGCGCGGCGAGCGGGTTCTCGCGGGATGTCAGCCAGCGGGCCAAATCGAGTCGGTTGGCGAGAGGCGCCGAAGCCGCTGATGCAATCACGCGGGGCGTGCTCGGTGTTACGATCTCTGTCGGCTCTAAAAAACTGCCGCGGTGGTAGACAAATGTCGTACGTTGCCATTCCGCCGTTAGCTCGGTCAGGACGGGAACGGATATGCTATTGAGCCGCGATCGCATCCATTGCAAATAAGCCACCTCGCAGTGATCCAATTCCAGCGCGTCTTGGCGCGTTTGTTCGGCCCAAAAATCGTCGCCGCTATACCAAAACCGGGCACGGCGAATCTGAAAGAGATGCTCGGACGACGAGTGGTGTTCGAGTACGAATCGCAACTTGCCGCCCGGCGGGCAGATGACCGGCTCGGCCGGGACAAAAATCGCACGATTGATTTGCGATTGCCGTGGATAGCTCGACCAGCCTTGCAGATTCGGATCCAAGCTCTCGCTCGCCGAATAAAACGGCTCGGGATCGTCGTCAAACGCAAAGCGGAGTGGAACGTCGATCGGATCCTGATCTGGAGTCATCAACTGCAGTTTGATAAAACTGAGGATGAACCCAGGCTGCGGAATTTTTGCTGCCGCCTCGAGGTCCAACGGCAAGGCGTCCAAACGAACCGCCGTGACGCGGGTTACTTGCGGTGGGAGCGGACAATCAATCGTATACGTCGAGCCAGCGGCCAGCGACGCTCCCGTGCGCACTTCCCACAAACCGTCGACCGAATCGAAGAAAAGTTCGTTCGATCCCGTCGCTTGAGCAGATTCGACTTTGGCATTTTGCCAACGATTGTCGTTGAACCAAGGCTCGACGGAGGCATCAATCTGCTGTTTTCGCGATTGAATGTCGCGGTCCAATTGATCGGCAGTCTCCCATTGATTTCGATCGTAAGGAATCGCGGCCTTGGGAAACTCCTCGTCGGTGTCGTAATCGCGTGTGTTGTTGAAGAACGCCAAGAACCGATAGTATTCCGCGTTCTCGATCGGCTCGTAGGGATGGTCGTGGCATTGAGCGCAGCCGAGCGTGAGTCCCAGCCAAACTTGCGCCGTCGTGTTCGCTCGATCGATGACCGCGGCGACGCGATATTCTTCGTCGTCGGTGCCGCCTTCCGCGTTCGTTTGCGTATTGCGGTGAAAGGCAGTTGCCAGACGGTCGTCCATGGTTGCGTTCGGTAACAGGTCTCCGGCGAGCTGTTTGATGGTGAACTGATCGAATGGCATATCGTCGTTTAGCGCTCGAATGACCCAGTCGCGAAAGGGCCAAATTTCTCGCCGGAGGTCTTTCTCGTAGCCCATCGTATCCGCATAGCGAGCCAAATCGAGCCACGGGGACGCCCATCGCTCGCCAAAGTGAGGCGAATCCAGCAGTCGGTCGACGACTCGTTCGCGGGATAAAGGCGATGCATCGCTTAAGAATGCATCGAGTTCCTCCGCGGTCGGCGGCAGTCCTATCAAGTCGAAGGAAACGCGGCGCAGCCAAGTCGCCGGATCCGCGGGCCGATTCGGCGTCAGGCCCAACCGATCCCATTGCTCCATGACCGAGAAATCGAACTTGGTACGGCACCACTCCGCCTGACTGACTTTGGGAATGGGCTGGCGTTTGGGAGGCTCGAACGCCCAATGTGTTTCCCATCGCGCACCCTCGGCAATCCATTGTCGCAAGATTCCGATTTCGTCAGTCGATAACGGCCCGCCGTGATTTTGGGGTGGCATTCGTTCGTCGAGATCGGCCGACGAAACTCGCGCGATGAGTTCGCTTTCGTCCGGGTTTCCCGGAACGACCACTTTACCGTCATCGGCCGTCGTGCCGACGATGGTGTCGCGATAAACGAAGGAAATCCCCGCAGTCTGCTTGATCCCGCCGTGGCAAGCGATGCAGTGCTGGTTGAAGATAGGTCGGACTTGAGTTGCAAAGCTGATCGCGGGCGCCGCCCGTTCGCCATCATGTCGCGCGCAGCTCAACAGAGCGACGCTCGCGCAAACCAACCCAACAACGCCTCTTCGATCCGTTCGCATGCCGGATGTGCCTGATCGAATTCAATGGGGATTGGACGTCACTATTCGATTGTGGCAAAGAATGACAAGAATTCAACAGGAGCAAGCAGAGGTAGCGGAGTGAAAACAACACCAATACTCCGCTTTCTCTGCTCCCTCCTGTTCCCAGGATTCTTTATTTTGATTGGCGCGGTTTGAGCCGGCCAGAGGGCGGAGAGTCAGGCGGAATTCGCGATCATTGCTTCCACGTCGGCTTCGTTAATCACGGGCACTTCGAGCAATTTGGCTTGCTCCAATTTGCTACCGGCATTTTCTCCGGCGATCAGAAAGTTGGTCTTCTTGGAGACACTCGAAGCGGTCTTGCCGCCGTGCTTTTTGATCAAGTCGTGCATCTCGTCGCGCGAGTACTTCACCAACGTCCCGGTCACGACAAAAATCTTTCCGTCGAGTTGCGAATCAAGGGATTGTTCGCTCGCGTCAATCGACATGCGAACGCCTTCACTACGCAAGTCTTCGATTGTTTGCATCCCATACGATCCGTGCAGAAAGTCATACACGCTCTTGGCAATCGTTGGGCCAATTTCCTCGGTCGAGTTCAATTGTTCCAACGAAGCGGACATCAATGCATCGATGTTCCTGAATTTTTTTGCGAGCGCTTCGGCTACCGTTTCGCCGACGTGTCGAATCGATAAGCCGTTCAACAACCGAGCCAGACCGCGACCTCGACTTTCGTTGATTGCCGAAAGCAGTTTTTTCGCGGAACGATCGCCCATCCGTTCCAAACTCGTCAATTGCTCCTTGGTCAATCGATACAAATCCGCGTAAGCCTGAACGAGCTTGCTGGAGACAAGTTGATCGACGAGCTTGTCGCCCAAGCCTTCGATGTCCATCGCTCTGCGGCCGGCAAAATAACGAATCCGCTCCCGGACTTGGGCTGGGCAGAGCTGATTGGGGCAGCGGATATACACGCCGCCTTCATCTTTTTCGAGTTGGGTATCGCATTGCGGACAGCGTGTGGGAAACGCAAACTCGACGGCGTCGGCAGGACGCAAATGGGTTTCGACTCGAACGATGTGCGGAATGATCTTGCCGGCCTTCTCAACAACCACGGTGTCACCGACGCGAATGTCCTTGCGTTGGATTTCTTCGGCATTGTGCAGGCTGGCGCGCTTGACCGTAGTTTCCGCGAGTTGCACTGGTTCGAGATGGGCAACGGGCGTGATCGTACCGGTCTTACCGATTTGGACTTCGATCGAATTGAGCCGCGTCACGGCTTCGTATTTTTCCCACTTATATGCGATCAGCCAACGCGGGCTCTTCGAGCGGGCGCCGAGCTTTTCTCGTTGGTCGAATCGATTCAGCTTGATGACCAGACCATCAACTTCGAAATCGTGCTCGTATAAGTGTTCAGTAAGGTGACGGCAATGCTCGATCACCGCGTCGAAGCCACTCAAGCATTTGACGAGCGGCGTGGGGGGCAAGCCAAATCGTTCAATTTCACTTAGGAACGCCATGTGATTGTCGGCGGTCATGCCTTCGCATTGGCCGGCACCGTGACAAAACATCCGCAGTTTTCGTTCGGCGCATTGGCGAGGGTCGAGAAGTCGAATGCTGCCGGCAGTCACGTTTCGCGTGTTGGCGTAAATCTTTTCGCCAATTTCTCGTTGGATCTTGTTGAGTCGGACCAAGTCCGAATTGGTCATGTAGACTTCGCCGCGAACCTCCAACAGCTTGGGAGGGTCGTCGGTCCACAGCCGCAAGGGAACATCTTGCACGGTCCGGATATTGTGCGTGATATCGTCCCCGACGCGGCCATCACCCCGCGTGACGGCCCGCGCGAGCAATCCGTTCTCGTAGACAACCGAGGCGGCGACGCCGTCGATCTTCAGTTCAACGACCCATTCCGCCTCGTCGCCACCGAGCAATTCTTCGGTTCGTTTCCCAAACTGACGCAGCGATTCTTCGTCGTAGGTGTTTTCGATCGACAGCATCGGGATCGCATGCTCGACCTGTCGCAGATGGCCGACTGGCTGCTCACCAACGCGTTGTGTCGGGCTGTCGGGCGTGACCAGATCGGGGTGGGATTTTTCCAGCGCGATCAGCCGCTGCATTAAGCGGTCGTAATCCAAATCGGAGATTTCTGGATTCGCCTCGTCGTAGTATTTCCGATCGTGGTGGCGAATACGCTGGCGAAGATCCTCGATCTCTTTTTTCGGATCGGCCGTCATGATCGATGGGGTGCCGTTGTCAGCGGTTCCAAGCCGCATTCGGGAACGACCGTCACCTGCTTGTCAACCGCTGAATTGGGAATCAAGCAGAGAAATTCCAGCGGCTGATCCCCCGTGTTTCGAAATTGGTGGACTTCGTCGGGAGCGATGTAAATGCAATCCCCCGCCTGGATCGGATGCGTTTGATCGTTTTCCACGATCTGACCACGGCCTCGCAGCACAAAGACTTCGTGCTCGTACGGATGAAAGTGTTTGGGAGTATTCCCGCCGACCATGACTTCAAATTGGCGCATTGCGAAATTGGGGGCTTGGTCTGCGTTTCCGATCAGCCAGCGGACTTTGCAGCCGACCGAGCCCTCCATCGTGACGGGCTGTTGCGGCGAGGTTTCGTAATTTTGGATCTTCACTGGAGTTCTCCGCGCGAGTTGGGGGTGCTATTCATTATGGCGGGCAATGGGGATTTGTGAAACCAAACTCCGGCTGGATTTCAATCCTCGAGATGCGTGATGCCGCACGGGTTTTCGGCGGATTTAGTTCGTTTAACGCCAAGCCGAAGGCGACGGCACGCGGAAAGAAAGCCGTCGCCTTCGGCTTGGCGTTAAACGATGGGAAAAAACCGCAAAAAAATCCCTGGCATATAGTTGACATGTAAAGTATTTACATGTAAAATGTCGATCAGAAGGACGTCCAGCCATGCTCGCCAAGCGATTGCAACACGAACTGAAAAAACGCCGGCCGTTCGATTCGGCCGAACAAGAGGCCAGCCTGAACTTGGTCCGGACCTGCGACCAACTTCAGATTCGCTTCACGCGTTTGTTTCGAGAGCACAGCCTGACTCCCTCGCAATACAACGTCTTACGGATTTTGCGCGGCGAGGGCAAACCGTTGCCCATTTTGGAAATCGCCGATCGGACGGTCACAGTGGTCCCGGGGATCACGGGGCTGATCGATCGCTTGGAACAAGCGGGCTTGGTCCGGCGCGATCGCTGCCCCGAGGATCGCCGTGTGATCTACGTGGCGATTACCCCGCAAGGAACCAAGCTCGTGAATGATCTCGATCGGCCGGTCCTGGCCCTGCATAAGAGCTTGCTGGGGCACCTCGCGCCGGCCGAGCTGAAAGAACTCAATCGCCTATTGGAAAAAATCCGCCAGCCGTTGGGTGGCGACCCCTAGGGAAGGGCGTTTTTTTTGGACGTTTAATTGACATATAAATAATTTACCTGGAAACAAAAAGGAGACGCCATGATTCGCGTGCGCAAAGCCGCCGACCGAGGGCACGCCGACCACGGTTGGCTCAAAACGTATCACACTTTTTCATTCGCCGGCTACCGCGACGCCGCACATGTCCACTTCCGCGCCTTACGCGTGATGAACGAAGATTGGGTCGCTCCAGGCCAAGGCTTCGGGGAACATCCGCATCAAGATATGGAAATCGTCACCTACGTCCTGTCGGGGGCACTTGAGCATAAAGATTCGATGGGCAACGGCGAAGTCCTTCGACCCGGCGAATTCCAACGCATGTCGGCCGGCACGGGAATCGTGCACAGCGAGTTCAACCCGTCGGCAACGGACGCAACACACCTTTATCAGATCTGGTTGTTCCCCGAACGCAAGGGAATTGTACCGAGCTACCAGCAGAAGTCGTTTCCCGAAACCGAACGGCACAATCGATGGCAATTGGTCGCCGCGCGCGACGCCGCCGATGGATCGCTCGAAATCCACACCGACGCTCGGATCTACCTCGCCACGCTAGAGCCCGGCAAGTCCGAAACGCACGCGATCGCATCCGGTCGGCACGCTTGGCTGCAGGTCCTGCGCGGCACAATTTCGCTCGGCGATCATTCACTTCAAGCCGGCGACGGGGCGTCCGTTAGCGACGAAAGTTCGATAGAAATCAGCGCAACTTCTGACGCCGAAATCATGTTGTTCGACCTCGCATAATATTTCGTTCCCAGGCTCCCGCCTGGGAACGCGCTGTCTTGGAGGCTCCGCCTCTGAACCAGCAATCTGATATCTACTCCTAACTACGAAAGGCGATTCGATGACTACATTGATCACCAACGTTTTGACCCTGTTCGGCCGCGGCATGATCGCCACGATCTTCTTGATGAGCGCCGTCGGCAACAAAATTCCGAATTTCAATTCGGTGGCCAGATACATGGCATCCGAAGGCATCCCTGCCCCCGCACTCATGCTGGTCGGCGCGATCACGTTCCTGATTTTGGGTAGCATTTCGATCATCGTCGGCTATCGCGCCCGCCTCGGCGCTGCGTTATTGCTCGTGTTCCTGATCCTGGCGACTTACTTTTTCCACGATTTCTGGACTCTCCAAGGCAAAGCTCAGCAGGACCAAATGATTCAGTTCATGAAGAATTTGTCGCTGATGGGAACGATGGTCTTCCTGATCGCTGTTGGCCCTGGCGGATTGAGTTTCGATAGCCGTACGCGACAGGCACAGCAAGCCTTGTCCAACGACGGAATTGGGCGAAAGATTTAGCTAGGCTCCGACCCAAACCGAAGGACTGCCCGAATTTTGGGATGGCGAAACGGCTTTGCACAAAAATTCGAAATCCGAAGCGCAAGATCCGAAACAAATCCGAAGTACGAAATTCGAATTAATCCAACAAATCCTTGTCGCATCGACTGTTCTGGATTATTGCTATTTCGGAACTGGAATATGTTTCTAGTTTCGGTTTTTGAATTTGTTTCGACTTTCGGATTTCGACTTCCGGATTGTGTGTGCAAAGCCGCCTCGCCCTCCCATTTGGGCTTCGACCCCACAATTATCCCAGCTTTGGATAACTCGATGTACAAACTAACGTCCACAGAAGACCTTCCGCCGGTCAACCGCCGATCCGGCGTGGGAGGCGATCAAGTTCACGACGGAGAGTTGCTCCACGCATATTCGCGCGCCGTGATAAGCGTGGTGGAAGTCACGGCTCCGGCGGTCGTTTGTATCTCGTCGATCGCTCCCAACAAGTCCCGCCCGGGAATCGGATCCGGCGTCATTTTGTCGGGTGACGGAATTGTCGCAACCAACAACCACGTCGTGGATGGGCGCGAGCGCGTCACCGCCGAGGCAGCCGACGGCGATCGAATCGAGGGCGCCGTCATGGGCAATGACCCTTCCACCGACTTGGCGGCGGTGTAAAGTCAGCTGAATGAGTTCCGCCCCGTTTTAGCTGCTGAACAACCCGGCGGACGTGTATACTGACGATGGCTTGGGTTTACGGTCGCCGCAATCAATCGGTACACGGTTTCGTTGGCGGCGACATTGCAAAACGGTGCCAGGAGAGTTTGCATGAAGGCATTGGGACCGACGCTGAGCCTGGTTTGCCTGTTCGCTGTGCGACTTGTCGGTCAAGATACTCCAAAACCGGAGTCGATGGAAAGTGCCGTTGCCAAGGTCCTTTCGCAAAATTGTCTAGAGTGCCATTCGGGTCCGAAGCCGGCAGAAAATTTCGACCTTTCGCAACCAGATTTGGCGGCGCGCGGTCCCGATTTGAATGGCGACCCCACGACAAGCGACTTCTGGCAAAAAGTCTCGTCCGGCGAAATGCCTCCGGAAACAGAGCTGCCCGACGAAGATCGACAGATTCTGGAACGCTGGATTATGGCCGGTGCCCCGTGGAAAATCGGTGCCATCGATCCGCTGGAACTGACAACGGCCAAACGCGCGGGCCGCGATTGGTGGTCGCTGCAACCGATCGAACAGCCAGCCATTCCAGCCGTTGATGCGTCACACCGTGTTCGAAATCCAGTCGACGCGTTCCTGCTGGCGGAATTGGAACGGCATCACCTGTCGTACTCTGCGCCGGCCCGTCCGCGTGCTTTGGTGCGGCGATTGTATTTTGATTTGACGGGTCTCCCGCCACCGCCTGAAGCGATTCAAGCGTTCGAGCAGGATCCTTCGGAAGCCGCTTATGCGGCGATAGTCGATCGGTTGCTGGATTCGCCGGAATACGGCGAACGCTGGGCGCGACATTGGCTCGATGTGGTTCGGTACGGCGAAAGTGACGGATTTGAACGAAACGCGCCGCGCGAGCACATGTGGCATTATCGCGACTGGGTGATACAGGCGTTCAACGACGACATGCCGTTTGACGAATTCGCGCGGCGGCAGTTAGCCGGTGATTGGTTGACATCCGATCCGCTGAAAGGGATGGCCGCGACGGGTTATTTGGTTGCGGGAGTTCACAATACCGTTGTGGGCAGCAGCAAGACAATGCAGTTGCTCGCACGCCAAGACGAATTAGAAGACCTCGTTGGAAGCGTTGGACAAACATTCTTGGGATTAACGTTGAACTGCGCTCGTTGTCACGATCACAAGTTCGATCCGATTACTCAACAGGAATATTACCAGCTCGTGGCGACGTTCGCGGGCGTGAATCACGGCCTCAAACAAACGCGTGCACGGCGCGATCAACGGGAAATCGACCGGCTGACGATCCGCCGCGAGTCCGTGCAGAACGAACTGCGGCAGTTGGAATTACCCGCCCGGGAATCGATCCTCGCCAAACGAAACCAGAATCGCGGCGTCCCTCAGTCGCTGGCTGAACCCATCTTGCGTTGGTCGTTTGATCGTGGACCCAGCGACGAGGTTCGTTCATTGGTCGCGACCTTGCAGGGCAATGCCCGGCTGGAATCGGATGGCTTGGTGTTGGATGGCGTTGGGGACTACGCGATCACGGACCCGTTGCCACTGGACCTCCGGGAAAAAACTCTGGAAGTTTGGCTGTCGTTGAACGATCTGAATCAGCAGGGTGGCGCCGCGATCAGCATCGAGACCAGCGACGGATCGGTCTTCGACGCGGTCGTGTTTGGCGAGCGCGAACCCCAGATGTGGATGGCGGGGAGCAACGGATTCGTTCGGACTCAGTCATTGGGTGGCGCCCAGGAGACATCGTCGCCGGAGGACGTCGTCCATGTCGCACTAACTTATTCATCGGCGGGGACAATTAGTTGTTATCGAAACGGCGAATTGTATGGTGCGCCGTACCAGACGTCCGAACCGCCCGTTTACGCGTCGGGCTCGTCGCGAATTCTGTTTGGGTTGCGGCATTCACCGGCGGGTGGCAACAAGTTTTTCGGCGGCAAGCTGTTACGCGCACAAGTCTACGATCGCGTCTTGACGCCGGGGGAAATCGCCGATTCGTTTCATACGGGTGGCGCATTCGTCGGTGAATCCGAGCTGATCGCTGGCCTAGACCAGGCAGCCTTGGCAAAACGACAGCGACTTATCGTGGAGCTTCAAGCAACCTCCGAGCGATTAAGAAAAATTGAACGGGAATCGTTGGTTTCTGTTTACACACACACTTCTAATCGGCCCGAACCGACCTACTTCTTGCCGCGCGGCGACGTATCACAGCCGGCAGAAGAAGTCTCTCCGGGAACAACTCGGGCGATTGCCGCCGTCGATTCTGATTTCCGACTAAACAATGAATCCGCGGACGGCCCTCGCCGTCTCGCGCTGGCCCACTGGGTGACGGATTCGAACAACCCGCTAGTTCGCCGCGTGATCGTCAATCGCTTGTGGCAATACCATTTCGGACGCGGATTGGTTGCGAACGCCAGCGATTTTGGCTTCAATGGCGGCATGCCAACGCATCCACACTTGTTGGAATGGCTCAGTTGTGAGTTAGAACGCCAGCAATACCGGCTCAAGCCCATGCACCGGTTGCTGGTCACATCAAACGCTTATCGGCAGTCGTCCGAACTCAATTCACGGGCTTGGACAATCGACGCCGACAATCGACTATTATGGCGAAAGGCCCCGACCCGATTGGAGGCCGAGATCATTCGTGACTCGATGTTGGCGATTGCCGGAAAGCTCAATCCACAGCGCGGCGGCCCCAGTTTTCGAGATGTTGCGATCATCGATCAGAACAACGGCACCACATACTACACGGAGATCGATCAAGAAGATCCACAACTGAACCGACGAACAATCTATCGTTTTAGCCCGCGCGGCGGCCGCTCGGCGTTACTGGATACGCTTGATTGTCCCGATCCATCGACGGCCGCCCCGCGGCGATCGGTGACGACGACACCATTGCAAGCGCTCAGTTTATTGAACAGTCCATTCGTCTTGCGGATGTCCGATGCATTTGCGACGCGAGTTGAAACCAGATTCCCCCAGGATGCTCGATCGCAAATCGAGTGGATGTTCCAATTGGTTTATAGTCGAGCGCCGGCGGCGGAAGAATTCGAGGGAGCACGGCGATTGCTGGATAAGCACGGAGTGGCCGCCTTGGCGCGCGCCTTATTTAACAGCAGTGAGTTTGTCATTGCACCCTAGGAGAGTCGTTGCGATGTGGGGGCAAGTCGATCGACGCCAGTTCTTTCACTGGGGCCTGCGAGGCGTGGGCGCAACGGCGATGGTGCATTTGCTGATGCGCGATCGGGCCATTCTGTACGGGGATGGCGGGGACCAGCAGAAACAGGCATTCCCGAATTTCGCTCCGCGGGCTAAACGAGCGATTCACATATCCTTACTCGGCGGCTTGAGTCATCTCGATTCCTTCGACTACAAGCCGCGGCTGCGGGATTTTCACGGGAAAACCCTCGAAACGAGCGAGCAACCGGATATCTTCTTTGGCCAGGTTGGATTGATTCGCGACACTGACTGGAAATTCAAGCAGCGGGGGCAGAGTGGATTGTGGATCTCCGAGTTGTTCCCGCACATCGCCCAATGCGCGGACGACCTGACGGTGATCCGATCGATGGTCTCGGAATCGGCCAACCACACCCCGGCACTGTTCTTTGCCAACAGCGGTTTTGCATTCAACGGTTATCCATCGCTCGGCAGTTGGCTCTCGTTTGGGCTCGGTAGCGAGTCCGAGTCGTTGCCGGATTACGTCGTCTTGCCCGACCATCGCGGCGGCCCCAACGGAGGCGCCTCCAATTGGAGCAATGGATTCTTGCCGGCTCGACACCAAGGGGTCGAGTTCCAAAGCGTAGCCCGCCCAGTTCGCGATTTGTTTCCGGACCGAGAAATTGAAAAATCAACCGACGACGATACGCGGGAGTACCTGCGATTCCTCAACGAGCGGCATTTGGCGACCGCGGCTCACGACGAAACGCTCATCGCGCGACTGCGAAGTTACGAATTGGCGGCGCGGATGCAGTTGTCGGTTCCTGAAGTCAGTGAATTGCGCGATGAGAGTGAAAGCACGCGGCAAATGTACGGCTTGAATTCGGAAATTACGCGGCAGGCGGGGCAACGTTGTTTGCTCGGTCGACGATTGCTGGAGCGTGGCGTGCGCTTTGTGCAAATTCTGTCCGGCGGACCCATCGGCGGCTCACCCCGCGCCAGTTGGGATGCGCACGAAAACGTCAAGGAGAATCACTCGACCGAAGCCGCCATGATCGATCAACCGGTTGCGGCGTTGATTGCCGACCTAAAACAGCGGGGAATGCTCGATGACACCCTCGTGTTGTTTACAACCGAGTTCGGCCGAACGCCGTTTGCCCAATCGGCAGCCGATACCGTTGGCCCGGGACGCGACCACAACCGCTATGGATTTTCGGTTTGGATGGCAGGCGCCGGACTCAAGCCGGGCTTGGCGTACGGTGAAACCGACGAAATCGGTTGGAAATCAGTCGCCGCTCCAGTCACATGGCACGATTTTCACGCGACGATCTTGCATCTGTTTGGCGTCGACCACACCAAGCTGACGTATTACCACAACGGAATTCAACGCCGGTTGACCAACGTTCACGGCAACGTCATCAGTCCAATTCTGACTTGACGAAAAAACGCGCCAAATGAACCGGCGCGTTTCGTTGTTGTGCTACTCGTGTTCCCTCTCCCCCAAAGACTTTGCAAACGACTTGACAATATTAAGCCATCCTCGCGCGAAGTCATTGGGGGAGAGGGTCAGGGAGAGGGGGGGTGCATTTGCAACAAGCGTCCCCTCATCCTAACCTTCTCCCCTAAATTCAACGCACGAAAGTTCCTTAGATTGCGTATCCTCTCTGTTCGTTGAATTTGGGGAGAAAGGAACACGAATCGACTACTTGCCCAGTTCTTTCACGATCCGATCGGCCCCGTAAATGTTGGAGAGGGCCTCGCGAATCGAGCTGGAATGGACCGACGTCGAACGAGATTGCTTGTCGCTGTAAAAATAGTTCGCGGTCAACGACTGGATATTCCCGTCAAAGATCAATCCGACCAATTCGAGGTCTTTATTGACGACGGGGCTGCCGGAGTTGCCTCCGATGATGTCAGCGGTCGACACAAAATTCAGCGGCGTGGCGGCATCGATGTCCTTGCGGTGTTTGTGCCACGATTCGGGGAGCTTCCAAGGATCCTTGGCCTTGTGGGCGGCTTCATGATCGAACGCCCCACCCATTGTCGTCCACGCGGGAAGCTGCTTGCCGTTTTCTTCATAACCTTCGACGGTGCCGAACGACAATCGCAGGCTAAAGGTGGCATCGGGGTAGGTCGATTCGCCTTTTTCTGCGAAGAGCGCCTCAGAGATCACAGCGTAGGCTTGGCGTTCTAATTCCTCGATTTCCTCGGTTACTTTAGTGAAGTGTCGATCGTCCGCGTCGATCAATTTCGCCAGCAGGATGATCGGGTCTTCGGACGCCTCGATCGCGGCCTTGCCCCCTTCGGCGAGATGCTTGCGTGATTCGACGGTATCGAGTTTTGTCCCAGCGACCAATTCCGCAGCGCGGGTTTGAGGACTCTTTCCATCCAGAATCTTCTGCACCAGTTCGTCGTCGGCACCGCGCATTTCCATGGCGCGGGCGATCAGATCGGCGAGGACGACTTGCTCAAGATCTTTGTAGATCGGTGCGGGGGAGAACAAGTCCTGTTCGAGCGACGGGCGATTCGAATCGCGGAATTCGGTAAGCCGCTTTTCACTCGGCTTAGCGTCCTCTTCGGCCATTTGCACCAGGGTGAGGCCAAGATCAACGAGACGCGTCCCAAGATTGAGCGCCTGTCCGTGGATTTCGTTGCGTCGTTGTTGGGCCTGGCTGACTTGTTTCCATGCGTCGACGAATTGGGCCGTTTTGGGATTGGATTTCAATTTCGCAATCAACGATTTTTCTTCTTGCTCCTTTTGAGCAATAAAGGCGGGATCTTGCAAGCCTTGGATCATGCCGGTGTAGGCTTTGCGCGAATTTTGAATCCCGAACAGCTCGTCGCTGGCCCGTCGCTGATTTTCCTCGCTGCGCTGACTAAACAACGTCAACAGGATCTCGCGGCGCCGTAGAAAGTCCATGACAAACGGGACTCGCTTGTCGCGTTGGAATTTCAAGGCGTCGACGGTAAAGATGCGACTAGTTCGGCCGGGATTTCCGGCGACGAATACGAGTTCATGCTCCGAAGCTCCGTTTTCCGACCATTTCAAAAAATGCTCGATCTTGGCGGGTTTGCCATCCTCGTAGACGCGGAAGATGGTCGCATCGAGGTCGTAGCGTGGATATTCAAAATTGTCGGCATCGCCGCCGAAAAATGCGATCGCAGCCTCCGGTGCCCAAACCAATCGGACATCGGTGTATCGCTTGAAGCGGTACAAATGATATCGCCCGCCCCCGTACAGCGTCACCACGTCGCTGCGCAAGCCCGTTTTGTCTAGCGATTCCTTTTCCACCTTGGAGACTTCCGCGCGGCGAGCATCGCCAGCCTCGGCCGTCGTCATTTTTTCGTTGACCGCAGAATTGATCCGCTGCGTGACATCTTCGATTGAGACGAGCTGATTCAGTTCCAAATCCGGAGCTTGAATTTCTTCGTCCAAGCCCTTGGCCAGGAATCCGTCGTGATAGTAATTGTTCTTTTCGCTGGAGATTTTGTGCAGTGTGTCCGCCGCAACGTGATGGTTGGTCAACACCAACCCCGTGCTCGAAATGAATGACGCCGAACCGCCGACGTTGAACCGCACACACGACTTCATTAGGTGGTCGGACCATTCCGGCGACGGCTCGAATTGGTACTTGGATTTCAAATAGCCCAGCGGCAAATTATTAAACGTCCACATGCCTTCGTCCGCGTTGAGCGGATTCGACCAACCAAACCACAGAGCCGCCGCCATCGCGACTCCCCAAGCGAATTTTGCAAACTTCATGACACAAACCTCAAGTTGTATTCTTGTCTTCGTAAATAACCAGTTTTGGAATGTTGAGTTTATCGCGACGCGGCGTCCCTGACAACCAATCGCCGCCGCTCGGCGGCTAGGGTAGAGCTGGGCGAACCGCAAGGTTATGCTGTTTCCTGCGAGGTGAATTACATGACGATGTTTGATGGCGAACCGCAAAAGCGTTTGTTTCTGCTCGACGGCATGGCGCTCGTTTATCGGGCGCATTACGCGTTGATCCGCAGCCCCCGCTTTACGTCAGGCGGCATCTGTACGTCGGCGGTGTTTGGAATTGCCAATACAGTCTTCGACTTGCTCAAGAATTGGCAGCCATCCCATTTGGCCATGGCGTTTGATACGGCGGAGCCTACTCAACGACACGTTGAATTTCCCGAGTACAAAGCACAGCGCGACGCACTTCCTGAAGACATCGCAAATCAGCTGCCACTCGTGGAACAACTAATGGAGGCCCTGCAAATCCCCACATTAGAGGTCGATGGGTTTGAAGCCGATGACATCATCGGGACGGTGGCCGGCCAGGCTGAGGCGGAAGGGTTTCGAGTATGGATGGTAACGCCCGACAAAGATTTCGATCAGCTGGTTACCGAGAATGTGGTCGTACTTCGACCCGGTCGACAGGGCTCTTCATTCGAGGTTTTTGACGTCGATAAGGTCCTTGAAAAGTGGCAAATCAAACGAATTGATCAGGTGATCGATATTCTGGGATTGATGGGAGATGCCAGCGACAATGTTCCTGGGGTGCCGGGCATCGGCGAAAAAACTGCTCAGAAATTGATTAGCCAATTCGAGTCGATGGAGCACTTGCTTGCGTCGACCGATCAATTGAGCGGTAAGCAGCGGCTGAATATTGAGACCCATCGTGAGCAGGCCCTACTTTCCCGGCGGCTCGTGACGATCCAGCTCGACGTTCCGCATGGGTTTGAGATCGATCGATTGCGCTGCCAACCCTTCGACGAGGAAAAGCTTCAAAAACTGTTCGCGGAACTTGAATTTGACACGTTGGGACAGAGGATTTTCGGCAAATCGTTTTCATCTTCCGGGGCCCGCGCTACGGTGATTCGCGAAAAGCGTGAAAAGGAAATCCAGGCTACGCTGTTTGACGAGCCTCCCTCAGAAATGTCGATTCGTGAAACGCCGCATGAATACCAAATCGTCGCGACAACGGCAGAGCGGGTAGCCCTGTTGCAGCAACTATTGTCGCAACGATCGGTCTGCTTTGACACAGAGACCACGGGGCTCGATCCCCGGTCTGCAGACCCGTTGGGAATCGCGTTTTGCATTGCGGCCAATCAAGCGTTTTATCTCCCCTTTCCCCACAATCGCGAGCAAGCGCAAGCCATCTTGAGCGAGTTCCGTCCCCTGTTTGAGGACACCTCGATCGAAAAAATAGGCCACAATCTCAAATACGATCTGACGCTGCTCAAATGGAACGGCGTCGAAGTTGCGGGGCCGCTGTTGGACACGATGCTCGCGCATTCGATGAAAGAGCCGGAAATGACGCACGGCTTGGATTACTTGGCCAAGCTGTACTTGGGATACCACCCAATCCCGATCACCCAGCTCATCGGCCCCGCCGGCCCCGACCAAAAAAATATGCGCGACGTTCCGGTGGAGCAAGTCGCCGAGTATGCCTGCGAAGATGCTGACGTCACGTTTAAGGTCTGCCAATTGCTTCGGCCGGACATCGAAGCACGCGGCGTCGGGCGCGTCTGCTATGAAGTCGAGTGTCCGCTCGTCCCCGTTCTCGTCGATATGGAGTTCGAAGGGATTCGTTTAGACGTGGAAGCCATACGCAAATACTCGGAAGTCTTGTCGGCGGAAATCGAACAACTCAAAGCATCCGTGTTCGCAGCGGCCGGCCACGACTTTAACATCGACTCGCCGCGGCAACTCGGTACCGTCCTGTTCGACGAACTGCAGTTGATTGAAAAGCCTAAGAAAACGTCGACCGGCCAATACTCGACTCGCGAAGCCGAATTGATGCGTTTATCGGGCAAGCACCCGATCATCCAAGACGTCCTAGAATATCGCAACGCAGTAAAACTAAAAACGGTTTATGTCGATCAGCTTCCGAATTTCGTCAACCCGCGCACCGGTCGCTTGCACACCCATTACAGTCAAATCTGGACTGCGACGGGGCGAATCCAATCCAACGATCCGAACTTGCAAACCATTCCCGTACGCAAAGAGCGGGGACGAGAAATCCGCGCTGCCTTCATTCCGCGGGACGAGAACTATCTAATCCTCAGCGCCGACTATTCGCAAATCGAACTGCGAATTATGGCGGAATTAAGCCGCGATGCGGGGCTGATGGAGGCCTTTTTGCAAGCCGCGGATATCCACGCCGCCACCGCCGCCAAAATTTACAAAGTCGACCCGAGCCAAGTCACGCCGCCGATGCGCGACAAAGCTAAGATGGTGAATTTCGGCATCCCTTATGGCATTTCCGCCTTTGGCTTGCAGCAGCGGATCGACATCTCGCGGAGCGAAGCCAACGAATTGATCCGAAATTACTTTGAAAAGTACCCAGGCGTGCGCGAATACATCGATCGCACGATTCAATTCGCCCGCGACAACGGGTACGTCGTAACCGCCACCGGTCGCCGGCGTTACCTGCGAGATATCAACTCTCGGAACAACGGCCTACGGAGCGCTGCGGAACGATTGGCGATGAACAGTCCGCTGCAAGGGACCGCGGCGGATTTGCTCAAGTTGGCGATGATCAAAGTCCATCATGCCCTCAAATCCGGCGGCTTCAAAACGAAGATGCTCCTCACCGTTCACGACGAAATCGTCTTTGATTTGCACAAGTCAGAGCAGGCCACGGCTGTGCCGCTGATCGTCGAATGCATGCGGACCGCGCTCGACATGAAGGTCCCCATCCTCGTCGAAACCGGCATCGGACCGAATTGGTTTGCGGCGCATTAAACGCTATGTCGGAAATGACTAGTCCCCTCCCTAACCCTCCCCACGAGGGGGAGGGAATACGAACTCGCGCGCCGCGCATTTACTAAATTCTCAAACCGCATTCCACAAACCGAAATCCGCAAAGATTTAATTCTCAATCTTGATTTCTGACTACTGATTCCGAAAGCTTAAATCTGAATTCTCATCGGCCCACTGCAGATTCTTGGCGTGCTTCCAGTTCCTTCGAAGACCCTCTGACGCGTGAAAACAACAACGCTGCCACCGACAGCCCGGTCATAATAATCGCGGGCCAATCGCCCACGATTAGGTAGGGACTAGTTCGACCATCGGGCCGGACGTCGGCGCGAAGTATGTCAGTACGGCGACGTGGACCGACGACAAGCAGGCGGCCGCCGCCGTCGATGTGCGCGGAAAAACCAGTGTTGGCCGCAACGAGCATCGGCTTGCGCATTTCTACTGCACGAAATACGTTGCACGCCAAATGCAGATCAAGGCAATTCGAGCCAAAAAACCAGCCGTCGTTGGTCAGATTAACTAAGACGTCGGGCTCCTGACCGGCAGATTTGAGCTGCAAAACTTGGCGACGTATTAAGTGGCCGACGGTGCTTTCGAAACAAATACTGGGCGCAAATCGCAGGCCGTCGATGTCGAACGTCTTCGGCTCGATCCCAGCCGCCAAGCCGCCCGGAATGGGCATGAGCCGATAAACGAATGGAAAAAGATCGCCGAGCGGGACGTATTCACCGAACATCACGAGATGCATCTTGTGGTAGCGAAAGCAAATCTCGCCGGAGCGATCGAACATAAACGCCGAATTGAATTCCGTGTTGCGCACGGGGTCGTAACCGTGCCCGCCGGTAAGCAGCGGGATCGAATCGCTCAGTAAGGATTGACTGGCTGAGTCGCTTTGGATCGGTGCAACGCCGATTCCTATTCTGTAGCAATACTCCGCGGACTGTCGCATCTCGAAATTCGAGGCTCGCTCGTCGGCCGATAGTTGGTCCTCGCCGGATTGAGGAATCAGATCCATTTGCGGAAATGCACTTTCCGGCCAGATGATCAATTTTAAATCGGGCCAGCGCTGTCGGGCTTGGACAGTCAAGTCGCGATTCTCGCGGAATTTAGCGAGCCATTCGCGCTGAACTTCTGGTTGCGTGAGTTCAAACCGAACGTCGCGCGAACCCTGGATCAATGCGACGGGCAGCGATTTGGTCGAAGCGGGAATTTCGTAGCCAAGCCGCCAGGCGCCGTAGGCGAGGGCAAAAGCAGCGATCGCGATCGCCGCAGTGATAAATGCAACGCATCGATAGCTGTTTGTTCGCCTCGATGTCGCGGCTGGCAAAGATTCCCCCCTGCCCAGCCGTCCCCGCCGAGGGGAGGGAAAGGATTGCCAAGCGCTCACCGTGGCGGCGGCAATAAAGACCATCAAGAAACTGTTGCCGTAACCACCGATGATGTCTGCGGTTTGAATCAGCAAAGGCATCCGGTACATCGCATGGGGCAACATGGCCATGCCAAAGCCCGTAATGACATGGGCCCGCAGCCATTCCATGCCGACCCAGCAGATTGGGGCAGCGATGACGAGTGGGACGTGAAATCGGTGCACTAGCGCGCGGCTGCTTGCGAAGAAAAATGGAAAATAGACAGCGAGGTAGGCCGACATGGCAATCCAGCCAAAGTACCCAGCCCAGTGCGGCATCGTCACAAAAAAATCCGTCGCCAGCCAAAACACGAACGAACCGATCCAAACGCCGCGAAAAGACTTGGCGTGGGCAAAGGCATCTTTCGCCGCAATCAATCGGAGCCAAAGAAACAGTCCGGCGAATGCCAACAGCCATAGTCCCAACGGCGGAAAGGCCGACCACAGCAAGAGACTTCCCCCGACCGCTTGAATCAGCGTCGCACGAGAGGTGGACTTAAGGTCAGCGGATGGGTTCGACAAATTCGTTGCCGTTTGCAAGTAGTGGGGTCATTGGTCCTGATGGTCGCCTTTCGCACCGAGAACGGGCGATCTTTCGCGGAGGAAAGGCCGTAGTTTCTCGACCGCGATTCGTATTCTGGAATGGTACGAATGAATGGTCTACCATAGGTACCATGGCGGCCTTTGATTCTAGTGGCTGCGTTGTTCCAAGTGGAATCTATGGGGACTGTTCGAATGCATTCCGTGATCTTACGACCATTGGCTATCTTTCTCTTGGCAATTATTTCGACGAAAACGGCTGCCCCAGGAATCTGGGCACAGGATAACTGTTGCCAAGTTCGCTCTCGTGCACGTGCAATTTGCTGGCGGCCGCTGCGAAATCGCCAGGCGGATTGTGGTGGCCAACGTCCGATTTGCTGTGTTCCGTCGTCGTCGGCTTCGCTCGCGAACGGGCAGCCGTCCGTCGCAAGCGAAAATGCTCAGCCACCCGCTGGCGCTAGCGCGATTTTTAACGGCACGGATTTGACGGGATGGCACGGGCGGCGCGGGATCGATCCGCGTGAGCTTTCGGCGATGCCCGACGAGGAGCGCAAAAAACTACTCCAAGAAGATGAGGAAGACATGCGCAAACATTGGCGCGTGGAGGAAGGCGAAATCGTCAACGATGGCGAGGGAGTATATTTGGCGACCGATGCGAACTACCGCGATTACGAACTGTGGATCGACTACAAGACCGTGGCTGGCGCTGACAGCGGCATTTACTTAAAGGGTACACCGCAGGTTCAAATCTGGGATTCCACCGAAGCGGGCGGCAAATGGAACATTGGTGCGGACAAAGGCTCGGGTGGGCTATGGAATAATACCGCTGGAAACGGCAAAGACCCTTTGGTGTTGGCGGATAAGCCGTTTGGCGAATGGAATCGCGTTCGCGTTCTTCAAGTCGGCGGACGGACATCAGTTTGGCTGAATGATCAATCCGTCGTGGATTGGGCGATCTTAGAAAGTTATTGGGACAAGTCGGCCGGCAAAACCGGGGACCAAATTCGGCCGATCATCGCGGCTGGTCCCATTCAATTGCAAACCCATGGGGGCGAAATTCGTTGGCGGAACATCCTAGTGCGTGAAATTAAGCCGGACGAAGCCAATACGATCATGGCCGCGCATGGTGGAGAAGGTTTTGTATCGGCGTTCAACGGAAAAGACTTCGAGGGTTGGGCAGGACCTGTCGATAATTTCGAAGTCGTCGACGGATCAATCCGCTGCAAGCCGCACAACGGGGGAACGATTTTTACGAAAGAAGAGTACGGTGATTTCGCCGTGCGGTTTGAATTCAAGCTACCACCGGCCGGAAATAATGGCTTGGCGATTCGCTATCCGGGTGAAGGCGATGCGGCCTACGGCGCAATGTGCGAACTCCAAGTGCTCGATAGCGAGCACGCGGACTATGCGACGCTGGATCACCGTCAATATCACGGCTCCGCATATGGGATGGTCGCCGCACATCGAGGCTACCTGCGCGAAGCGGGGGAATGGAATTTTCAAGAAGTAATCGTGCGGGGAAGCAAAATCCAGGTCGAGCTCAATGGAACGATGATTTTGGACACGGATTTGGCAAACGTGACGGAATTCATGGGTGGCTCTCCCCACCCGGGCAAGGATCGCACGTCCGGGCATTTTGGCTTTGCCGGTCACAATGATCCGGTCGCGTTTCGAAACATCCTCATCCGCCGGTTCGAGCCTTGATGCTGCGAGTATTCGTTCGACTGTTGGCCGTCGTCGCCTTATTGATTCTGCTGATCGTCGGAATCGGCAGCCTGTTGCCGCGCGAGTATTCGTTCGAACAATCGACGCAGATCGCAGCGCCGGCCGACGTGGTGTTTAGCCGCGTCAATGACCTGCACCATTGGCTGAAGTGGTCGCCCTGGCGAACTGAGACCCTGGGATCGGACAATGTGCAGGTCGGCGAACCGTTTGCGGGGAACGGAGCCAAATTGCATTGGGAGGATCCGCGCGGCACAGGCAAGTTATGGCTGACCGAAAGCGAACCAACCGAACGAATTGCTTACGAAATGGTCGTCGCACAGTTTCGCGACACCCGCGGCGAATTTCTGTTTGCCGATCGCGATGGAATGACTGAAGTTACTTGGAAGAGTCGCGGCCGGCTGCCGGGAGGTCCATTTTACGGCTATTTGGGCGGGATGTTTCGCGCCGAAATGGAACGACAATTCCAAATGAGTTTGCAGCGACTCAAAACGGACTGTGAAGCAACGATTGCCAAAAAGTAATCGGTCGTTCTGCGTTTCCCCATCTTTCAAAAGTCCACGCTTCGTGCTCGATTTTTGGGGCCGATGTTGGTCGCCCTTTGCGGACAGGCTGGGCATTTATTCACTTTGGATGTAGCGCGGCCCTTCCGGGCCGCGGCTTCCGGTCGTTCGACGGCCTGGAAAGGCCGTCCTCCGAAAAAATTCACAGCCTCTGAGCGAACGACGACAATGAGTGAACGGTTCTTTTTTACTTGGCTGGTAGCCAATCGAGTCCGATGTCGAAATTGACGGCTGAATGCGTCAACGCTCCCACGCTGATCCGATCGACTCCGGTTTGGGCAACCGCGGCGATCGTCTCCAGGCGAACGCCGCCGCTCGCCTCTAAGAGGACTCCAGGAGCCAACTGGTCGCGCAGCTCGACGCAGCACCGCAATTCTTCCACCGACATGTTGTCGAGCAAAACGATGTTGGGATGCGCACTCAGCGCCAATCGCAATTGCTCGAGGGAGTCGACTTCCACTTCAATCGGCACTGGAATGGGCGCGCCGGGGCGATTGAGTTGCAACCATTGGCGCGTCTGCTCGATGGCTTGATCGACGCGGAGCCGTTTTTCCGCGGGCAATTGCCCGCAAAGCGCGAGGTGATTGTCCTTGATGAGGATGCCGTCGAACAGTCCCATGCGATGATTTCGCCCGCCCCCGCAGCGCACGGCGTATTTTTCCAAAGCCCGCCAGCCCGGAGTCGTCTTGCGTGTATCCAAAACGATACAGCGGGTCCCGTGACATTGTTGGACGAATTTTGCGGTGTGTGTGCTTACGCCAGATAGCCGTCCCAGGAAGTTGAGACAGGTCCGTTCGAGCAACAGAATTTTTCGGGCAGAGCCGGCGATCGTCGCGACCACCGTGCCGGCTTGGATCGGATCTCCGTCAAGAGCACTCGTCTCGAACTCAAGACCTTCACCAAATCGCGTCACAATTATTTGGCAGACGGCTAATCCGCAGAGGACCCCTTCGGTCCGCGCGACGAACTGGGCCTTTCCCGTCGCGGCTTCCGAAATTAGCGCCGCGCTAGTAAGGTCAAATTCGCCATGTAAATCTTCGGCCAATGCCCGCCGAGCTAACCAAATGGTTGAGCGGACTTCGCGGTCGTCGAAGCGAGGCCGCCCTGGCTCGGCGGAGACGAGCGAACTTGACTCGTCGGTGGCCCGCAAGAAATTCTCGATTCGGCGACGGATCGAATCGCGCACGCTCAGGAATTCGCCCAACGATTCGTCTCCCCGGTTGGATTTTGCGGGATCGGGAAAGGGCCAATTGAGTCGGCGCACGTTCGCCGGCCAAACCGGGCAGGCTTGTTGGGCAAGGTCGCAAACGCTGATGACGAAATCGAATTGCCGGTCGCGAAATGCGTCGAGCGATTTGCTATACAAATCGCCGCACGGAAAGCCGCCATCTTGCAATGCGGCAATGGCCCAGGGATGGACGTATCCGGCCGGCCGAGTTCCCGCCGAGGCGACAATCCAATTGTCACCAGCCAAATGCCGCCAAATGGCCTCGGCCATTTGAGAGCGGCACGAATTACCGGTACACAGAATGAGGACCGATCGTTTCGCGGTGGAGTTCATCGAGGACAAGGTTGGCTGTACATCGCTCCCGTTGGACGTCGGAAACGGAGTAATGCCCCACCTATTCGATGCGTGGTGCAGGAAACGTCGCAAGATACGGAGCAGCCACATGGATCCGACGAAACTTGGATTTCTGCGAGGGGAGTCGGATTTGGGACGTCTGCCATCGGAACCGCTTGCGACGGGTGGTCCGCTGGGGATTGAATGTTCTCGCGAACCCAAATGTTGCGAAACTTGATCGGATTGCCGTGATCCTGAATGGACAGCGGCAGTTTGTCCGCATGCTGTTCGTAGGCAGGCGCGCGATCGAAAAACGTGCCGCCCAACAAGGCGAAGTGGTTATGGACCAAGACTCCGTTGTGCAAGACGGTGGCATAGGCTGGCTTGAGCAATTTTCCGTCCCGCGAAAATCGAGGCGCCTCGAAGATGACATCATAGCTCTGCCACTTGCCCGGCCCCCGTGAGGCGTTGACCATGGGCGGACGCTGCTTGTAAAAGGAGGCGCATTGACCGTCGTGGTACGTCTTATTTTCGAACGAGTCGAGAATCTGCAATTCATACTTACCCATAAAATACACGCCGCTGTTGCCACGACCTTGTCCCTCACCGGAGACTTCGGCCGGAGTGGCGAATTCGAGATGAAGCTGGCAATCGCCGAACGCTTGTTTGGAAGTAATTCCGTTCTTGTTGACGATCGCATAGTCGTTTTCGATGATCCAATTCTCTCCTCCTTCGAACGCGTCCAGGCTCTTTCCGTCGAACAATACGACGGCATCGGACGGGGCGCGAACCGAATCGCCGGGGTCCACGATCGCGGGTTCCGGCCAATCGATTCCGCTCTTGTATTCGTCCGCGGCCCAATTCGCGGCCAACAACGCTGCGAGCAATAGCGACAACAACCCTGCAAGAGTCAACCGAGGCGATTTCATAGTTTCCCCTTTACGTCAGCGATGCGATCGTTCTTTGGCCGATTCGGCCTTTTGGATGAAAAGCGGATCCCGCGTGGCTTCAAAAGCGCGTTGGCAGATCACGCTCAAGGCGGTGAAATTAAGTCCGTCGTGCGGTTCCAGCTCGACCGCGCGTTCGGCATGTTTTACCGCCAGTTCATGTTTGCCGACTTTTTGATAGAGCATGGCGACGGCCAGTTGAGCTCGTACGAATTTCTCGTCGAGGGCCAGAAGTTCGATGAACTTATCGATGGCTTGATCGAATTTGCCCTCAGCGCGTAGACCTTCGGCCTCTTTTTCTAAGACCTGTACGGTTGTCATCCGAACACCCATTCTGTAATTGGTGCAGCCGCGCTGTCCGCCGGAGCCAGGATTGCCGGCGCAAGAAAACGCCGCCTTACGGCGTGCGTGTTTTCCATTCTTGCAAGCGATTATACCGGCGCCACCAAGAATCCGAAGGCGCTGGTATTCGCGGTGAGATTAAACCGCTGTTCCGGAGCCGAAATCTGGCTCGCGAGCGAGACCAGGTCGACGCGAACTCCCCCAAACTCCAATGTTTCCACCCGACTGGCACCTTGGGTGTGGTTCTTAATTCGCAGGACGGTTTCGGTCGTATTATCGATGCGCAGATCGATCAACAGATCCAGGCCGGACAACGTGAATCGGAAATCCTCCGGCAAGCTATTCAATCCCGGAATGGGCCCCAAGACCAACCGATCGCGTCCGGCACCGGCACTTTCGTTGATCAAATCGCCGCCGTCGCCAAACGACCAATGGTAGGTATCGTTTCCAGCGTTTCCGATCATTGTGTCATTCCGCGCGCCCGAACTGAGCGTATCGTGGCCGGCTCCGCCCGCGATCACGTTGACCGCTTGATTCCCAATGATAATGTCATTGCCGATTCCGCCCAGCGCGTCTTCAAGGACCGTGCCGAAGGAAATCAACAAGTTGTTTCGAAGCGTACCAAGATCGCTATACATCCCTTCGCGCAAGTCGAGCTTACTTGGCGTCACGATGTCGGACGCGTCCAGAGTGTCGTGGCCACCGGTGTCCCAGAGCATGTCGACCAAATCGGTGCGCCCACCCCAATAACTCGGGAAATCGTAGAGATCATCTCCCGGAGCAAACCCAGCGTTTTTGCCATAATGCTGTTGCAAGGCCAGCACGTCGTAAAGCATGTAATCCGTCGGATGAACAAAGTCCGCCCGCGGCGTATACGACATCACGCTGAACCCTTCGTTGTCTGTCGCAAAAGGAAATGCTGGGTTCCCTTCGAATGAGTGCTTGAGTCCGATCGCGTGTCCGAGTTCGTGGACCAAAACAAAAAACTCAAACGTCCCAAAGTCCAAATTCGTTGAACTGTTATATGCCAAATTGACCCAAACGTCGCCGGCATGGGCGTCATTAAGCGTCAAAGGGGGTGCGGGAAAAAACGCATACGCCGCCGCCAACGAAGTAGGAAGGAAGTAGTTGCCGAAGCGAATGATGCCTCCAAGCTGACCTAGTACGTTTGTGCTGCTGTCCGGAACTTCCACGAAGTCGACATCAATAAATCGTTCCAGGTATTCGAACACGTAACGAGCCGCTTCCCGCTGTTGATTGGAAAAGCGGCTAAAGATGAGCGCGGTTGCCTCGCCGGACTGGTAGTTCGGGAACGCCTGCATAAAGCTGTAGCTAATCTGCAACGCTCCTCCGGATGGGGGTGGAGGAAGGAAATCTCCCCAGTTCACACCGCCATCGAGTCCGCGGTTGAATTCCGGTTCTGTATAGAACGACGCCTTTGTCCAAGGTGTCCAAAGGCCATTGAACGCTCGGACGACAATATCATCCAGCCACCGATTCTCAAAAGTCCCGCCGCGCAGTTGTAGGCGACCAAACTCGCCGGCCGTCAACGAATGAACGGAGTTCGGGTTGAGGATGATTCCATCGAGCACCAATCGCGCGCTACGCGTGTCCGGGTTCCGGTCTATCACTTCGTACACGTTAAACGTGGGTCCTTCACCACCGACCGTGAAGTACGTGTCCAAATCGACGACTTGCAACTCTGACAAGATCGTGGTTGGGCGGCCGGTGATGGTCGGACGTACGATCGTTTGGAAATCGATCCGTTGGACAATGCTCTGAAAACGACCATCGAAAACCCGGAGGTTGAATGACTCGGTTTGATTGATCGATGCGGCCGTCCATTTCAGATTGCCCAGCTCGGTCGGCGTCACGGAAAACCATTGACCCGCCGCAAAAACGTTTCCATTCAAGCTGAAAAACCCGGATTCGGCGCTGGCATCGAGATCCAAGAAACTGAACGACTTGGCCGTGTTGTTGTCTTCGTCCGACCATGTGAACAAATCTGCCACCGACGATTCGGAGCGGGCTTCCTTGAGGAATTGAGCGTATTGAACCACCGGGCGATTGGCATTGGCCAGCGTGCGGGCCAACGACAAATCGACGCTGCTCCATAATCCGCCGTCGAATACGCGCATGTCTAAGATTTCATCCACGGCTACGAGGGCAGCGACAAAATAAAGATTGTTGAACTGATTTGGGTCGATGGTGAACCAAACCCCCTGGGTTTTGGCAACGCCGTTGACTTGGAAGAACCCGCTGTTGGCGCCGACGGTGCGGTCGCGGAACTGATACTGCGCAATCGGAAAGCCATCCACGTCAAACGCATTGACCAAATTGGAGACGTTGATTTTTTCGTAGGCGACGATCGTGAAATCGCTAATCGCCCCGACCGGCGCCGTCGTGTTCGCTTGAACGGAGAAAATGGTGGCGCTGGACGCCAAGCTCCAGTCGGTTCCAGCAAAGACGCGAATGCTAAACGAATCGGATTGGATATTGGTCGCCGAAGCAAATCGCAAGGAGGCGAGTTGGCTGATGTCGAATGTATGCCACACGCCAGCCGCGAGCTCCGACCCACTCAGTTCGAAGTTGCCTGAACTCAGCGCATTGTTGGAATCGAAAATTTGAACTTTCGTTATCGGATCGCCGTCGGCGTCCGTGGCAGTGAAAAGCGAGCTTAGGAGGGTTTTGTTGCCTATGCGAAGCGCTTTGTTTAAAGCCGTAACTACCGGCGCAGTACTCATCAGGTCACCTAGGTCAGTAGCATCAATCACAAGAATGGGGAGCTCGACACTCCACGATTGGATCAGCTTCCATGATAGAAAAAAAGGCTTGGTTGTCCAATCCTTTTTGACAAAACAGTTCGAAGCATTTGCCGGTTCGCTACGCCGGTTCGCATAATCCGCCCAAAACAAGCCCCTTTTTCAGGACTTGCTTGGAATTAAAGCTGCCTGGGCGGCGGCGAGGCGGGCAATCGGAACGCGGAATGGCGAACAACTCACATAATCCAATCCCGCCTTTTGGCAGAATTTGATCGATTCCGGGTCGCCGCCATGCTCACCACAAATCCCAATCTTTAGATCGGGCTTTCGGCTGCGGCCTTTATCCACACCGATCTTCATCAACAAGCCAACGCCTGCAACATCAATCGACGCAAATGGATTGGCTTTGATGATTTCCTTTTCCTGATAAGCCGGCAGGAACGATCCGGAGTCATCGCGGCTCATCCCCAGCGCCGTTTGCGTCAAGTCGTTCGTTCCGAACGAAAAGAATTCAGCAGAATCAGCGATCTCGTCGGCCGTCAAACAGCCACGAGGAATCTCGATCATCGTCCCAACCGTGTAAGCAAACTTCTTGCCAGATTGCGACATAACTTCCTTGGCCACGCGATGGACAATTTCGACTTGGAGGTCGAGTTCCTTCTTGAATCCAACGAGTGGAATCATGATTTCAGGTTTGACTTTGAAACCATCGCGCAACACGGCGGCGGCAGCCAGGAAAATGGCCCGCGCCTGCATCTCGGAAATCTCCGGCCGGACGATTCCCAAGCGGCAACCACGAAAGCCCAACATCGGATTGAACTCGTGCAACTCCTGAACCAGCCGTTCGACTTCCGCGACCGTGGTCTTAAGCTGCTTGGCGACTTCCTCCTGCCCCTTCTTGTTATCGGAATGAGGCAGAAATTCATGCAACGGCGGATCGAGCAACCGAATGCATGCGGGCAAGCCGTCGAGCGCCCGGAAGATTCCCTCGAAATCCTTTTGTTGGTAAGGGAGCAGTTTGGCTAACGCCTTTTTCCGGTCCTCTTCCTTTTCCGCGAGAATCATCTGACGCACGGCAATGATCCGATCCCCTTCAAAAAACATGTGTTCCGTCCGGCACAACCCAATCCCTTCAGCGCCGAATGCGATTGCATTTTCGACTTGGTCGGGTTGGTCGGCATTGGTCCGAATCCCCATCGTCCGATATTTATCAGCCAGGGTCATGATAAAGTCATAATATTGAAAAATCTTGCTGTCCTTGGGCTTCATCTTCTTCGAAACAAGTACTTGTTTCAGCTCGCTGTCGGTCGTTGCAATTCGACCGTTAAAGACCTCGCCAGTCGAACCATTGATGCTGATCGGGTCTCCTTCGCGGAGAGTCAGCCCGTTGCATTTCAACGTTCCCTTGTGGTAGTCGATGAGGATATCGCCGGCACCCGCCACGCAGACCTTTCCCATTTGCCGCGCGACCAACGCCGCATGACTAGAGACGCCACCTCGACATGTGAGAATTCCGTCCGAAGCGATCATGCCTCGCAAATCTTCCGGGCTGGTTTCAATTCGAGCCAAAACCACGTGCTGGCCTTTTTTCGCCAGTTCTTCCGCTTTGTTGGCGTTGAATACAACGACACCCGACGCCGCACCCGGCCCGGCAGCCAACCCCGTTGCGATTAGCCGACCTGTCTTGCGGGCTTTCTCGTAATCAACCGTGTCAAAAATCGGCTGCAGCAATTGATTGAGCGCTTCGGGATCGCCGGATCTGATGGCGTGCTCCGGCGTCATCAATTTCTCTTTGACCATGTCGTGCGCGATTTTTACGTAGGCCATTGCAGTTCGCTTACCGTTACGAGTCTGCAGCATGTAGAGTTTTTTCTTTTCGATCGTAAATTCGAAATCCTGAACGTCGCCGAAATTCTTTTCGAGCGTTTTACGGACGTCGTTAAGTTCTTTGAAAGCCGCGCCGATCACTTTGTCTTTGGCCATTTCGGCGATTGCCAACGGGGTGCGAACGCCAGCGACAACATCTTCCCCTTGAGCATTGACCAAATACTCGCCGTAGAAAACATTTTCGCCAGTGGCCGGATCTCGAGTAAATGCAACTCCTGTCGCACTATCGTCACCCATATTTCCAAAGACCATGCTTTGCACATTGACGGCCGTTCCCCAATCGTCTGGAATCCGATACTTTTGGCGGTAGAGAATCGCCCTCTCGTTCATCCACGAACCGAAGACGGCGCTAACCGAACCTTCAAGCTGTTTCATCGGTTCGGTTGGAAATGCCTTGCCGGTCCAACCTTTGATCAACTTCTTATAACGCTTCACAAGCTCTTGAAGATGAGCTTCGGTCAAGTCAACGTCTTCCTTGGCTTTGACTTCTTTTTTCAAGTTCGCCATGAGTTCTTCAAACGGGTCGTGATCGTCCGCGTGTTTCTTCTGCACACCCATCACGACATCGCCAAACATCTGTAAAAATCGGCGGTAGGAGTCCCAGGCGAATCGTCCGTTCCCGGTTGCTTTCTTCAAGCCTTCGGTTGTTTCGTCGTTTAGTCCGAGATTCAGAATCGTGTCCATCATTCCAGGCATCGAATCGCGGGCACCCGATCGAACGGAAACGAGTAACGGATTTTTTGGATCGCCGAATCTCTTGCCAGTCTCCTTTTCGAGCCACGCGACGGCCTTGGCCAGGTCATCGTCATAACTTGTCGGATACTTCTTGCCGTTTTGGTAATAGTGAACACAGACTTCGGTCGTGATCGTGAAACCAGGCGGAACGGGCAAACCGATCTTGGTCATAGCCGCCAAGTTGGCACCTTTGCCACCCAACAGGGCCTTCATGTTTCCGGCTCCATCCGTTTTGGACCTGCCGAAAAAGTAAATCGCCTTGTTGGATTTCGTTGCTTTCTTTGCCATGCGCGTTTCCTTGGTTTTAAGCCGAATTGCTGGGCGAATGTAGCAATCCACGCGTCAATCGTCAACGAAGGTCGCGATCACGCAGCCCTTGCAATCACTCACAAAGCAGCACGCGCAAGTCGCACACATTTGTATGCGTGGGCCCCGTACGTAACAGCGTCCCCAGCCGCTCAAAAAAATGGTAGGCGTCGTTATGCACCAAGTAATGGCTTGGAACGAGCCCCAGTTGCTGAATCGCCGCGAAGCTTGCGGAATCCAGCCACGCGCCCGCCGCGTCGGTGGGACCGTCTTCGCCATCGGTTCCCCCCGACAACGCGCAGAATTTTTTCTTCAGCCCGCGATCACTCGAAAGCAGCGCCTCGGCGACCGCCAAGATGACTTGTTGGTTGCGCCCCCCTAAACCGCGTCTGTCCGCCTCGGCCAGTTGGACGACGGGCTCGCCCCCTTCGATCCAAGCATTCCGTCCATCGAGCGAATCCAAGCCGTGCAGGCGTTGAACTATTTGTCGGCCGATTCCCTCGGCCAGTCCCTCGAGTGCAGTGGGCACGGTGTGCTCTGTGCGATATCCCAGTTGCTGGGCGCGACCGCGCGCGGCTTCGATGGCGACGCGCAAGTTGCCCACGATAACGTTGTGGACATGAGCAAGCTCCGCACTGGAAATGGCCGGTCGATTTTTGGCGCGGAGCACCGCGTAAATCGATGGTGCCATTTTGGATTCGTCCGGATCGAATTGGTGCAAGATCGACAACGCGTCTTCTGTGGTGGTTGAATCGGCGGCCGTGGGCCCGGACGCGATCACGTCTAAAGGATCCCCCAGGACATCGGAAATGATCAGCGCATACAACGGGGCTCGACAGGCGGCTGCCAAACGTCCGGCCTTCACTTCGCTAATCTGCTTGCGCACCGTGTTGAGTTGCTGAATGTTGGCGCGACACGACGACAAGTGCTCGATCAATCCAATTTGATCGGCCAGCGTAATGGGTGCAACGGGCAGATCCAAAAGGGCAGATCCTCCCCCCGAAATGAGACAAATGCAAAGGTCATTCGGCGCGCAGTTTCGAACTCGTCCCAATATTTGACGCGTTCCGTCGATCACTCGGGGCGTCGGGACGTTTTCGCCTGGCGGTCGAGCGCCAAACAGGCGAATTCCCGGCAGCTCGCGCACGCAGTCGTCGGGAACATTGACCCAGCCCGACAATTCCTTAGCGCGTGCCCATTGGTCGCCGAGAGCCGAAAGAAGGCCTTGCGACATTCCCGCACCGGCCTTCCCGGCGCCTACGACGACAATTCGTCGAATCGATTCGAGTGGAACGCGGTAAGCGCCCAGGTTAAGTCGATCGCTTTGCACGCTGACGGCTGCCGCCACGAGTCGTGCGCTATCGACCGCCGCGACTCCTGCTCGCCAAATGTCATTCGCATCGCGGACGAGGTTTTGAGCACTGTCGTTCACGCGATGCCTTTCGATCCACGTGTCACGGCCTCGATGATCGATTGTCGCTTGGGGATCGCGGAAGCTAGGAGTGGCAAAGATCTACGGCGGATTCCCCGGTTCGCAATTACCGGACGGCGGTGTCGGCGATCGCTTCTTATGGAGTTCGACCGAATTGCCCGACGGACTATAGGCCACATTATCCATGTAGCAACGCATGAGCATCAATCCGCGACCGCAGGGACGCTCGAGGTTTTCGACGGCCGTCGGGTCGGGAATGGATTGCGGATCGAAGCCGCCGCCTTCGTCGGTGATTTTGGCGTAAAACGTGTCTGGCGAGGTCTCGAGTCGAATGCGAATCGACTTCTCGCGGTCGCGCGCGTTCCCGTGACAAATGGCGTTGGCGACAGCTTCCTCCATCGACAAGTGGATGCCGAAGATCTCGCACTCGTTCCAGTTTTCGCGTTGCAGGTGACTGAGAAGTTCACGAATAACCGCGACGCCTTCCTGCGGGTCGCTGGAAATGCGCTTGTCGATCCTCCACGTCGCGGCGGCGGAATCGTCGGAATCGTTTCGCCGTCTATTCTTGGTCACGACTTTTGGGACTCTTACGGGTCGCAAACGATTTCATGGCCTCAGTGGAATTGTCGAAAATCGAAAAAAGTCGATCCAGATTCGTAATGGAAAAGACGTCTCGAACTTCGGGTCGGAGGTTGCTCAAGCGAATTTGTCCTCCAATTGATTTTACCCGTTTGTCCAAGACGATCAACTTGTTAATCGCGGCGCTCGACAGGAAGCGAACGTTTTCCATGTTGAGCAGGAGCCCGCCGGTCTTGTTTTCCTCGGCCACCGAATTCAATTCGTCGTTGACGAGTTGAATCCGCTTGGTGTCCATGATCTTGTCGTCGACGAAATGAATGACGGAAATACCGTCCTGATTCTCGACAACAATCGAATCAAACTTGCGCATCGTTCACTCGAATCTGGCGAAAGCGTCCTTCGCGTTCGCATTCCGCTTTCCAATGGGTTACGCCAGCCATGATAAACTCGATTGCCACTAAGTCAAACAACTGGCTCCGTCGCGGTGCCGACCGGAGTCGAGTTGCCGCATGCGATCCCCGAGCCAACGTCATTTCGGCAACGCGGCACCTTGGAGAAACAACACCGATCCGGCGAACAACGCAGCCCATTTTAACCAGCTTGGCGGGTTAACGGCCTGGCTGCTGGTGAGCGACTGTGCTCCCGCGGCGTAGCGTTGACTGAAGAAACCGGTCGAGAAATAGGGCGCGGTCGTCGGATTGGCGGCGGTCGCTTCATCCACTTCGATAATCCGCTGTTTGACAAATTTGGCCGCCGCGGGGCTGATGTGATAGGCCCGTACGCAATACAGCTGGACTCCGATCAGAACTAAAAGGATGCCCGCCGTCATTAATCGAAATCGCCCCATGGCAAACTCTCAACAAGAGGAGTATTCGCGCCCGCCGCACAAGCGTGAGCGCGGAATGAGCCGCTGGCTTAATTATCGATTCAAAACGCGTCGAGCTTGATCCGCGAGCGGGTTGGGAGAATTTTGCCGTTCGGTCCGATTGCGCGAGGCATTTTCATCTGTCTTTGTTTAACCCCGCCGCAGGCGGGCTGTCTCTCGGCGTGGACTACACCAAACCATTCCGGTGCAGGACAGCGGCTGCGCCGGTTAAACGAAGAAGGGAATCGATCCGTTCGGCTTGCGAATTGACGCAGGGCAATTTGTCAGGCCAATTCAAAGACGCGGGTCATTTGCTGGGACACCTCCTGCAATGCGGCCTGGTCGCCTCCATCGACTTCCGCGGCGACCCACCCCGCGTACCGGATCTCCAACAGCGCTCGACAAACATCCTGAAAATCGATGTCCCCACCGTCGATCTTGGTGAACTCGTTTTTGGCGCGGGAAAATCCTTTCACATCCAATTTCACGACTCGCCGACCTAATGCCCTTATCCAATCGCCCGCCGAACCGTACTTCCAATGATTGCCGATGTCGAATTGCATTCCCACCCAAGGCGAGTTGAAAGCATCGACAAATCTCACGAATTTGTCGGCCGACTGAGTTGAATCGCCGTCGTGATCGTACAAAAAATGATTCCATACGTTTTCGATGACGATCGAGACGCCCAACTCCGCCGCCAACGGAATCGCTTGCGAAATGTTCGCGACTGCCCGCCCCCAAATTTCTTCCTCCGATCCGTCTTGGCCGTGCCCCGCTACCAAGAGCACCGTGTGTCCCCCAACTGCATGCGTGTCTCGCAGCGCAGTCTTTAGGTCCTCCAGCGCTTGCTCGCGCTGTTTTGCATCGGCACTGGTGTGGCGGATTTGCCAATGGGTCGAACACACTGTCCCATCGACGGGCAAACCCGTGGCCGCAATCGCGGCGCGAGTGGCCTGTACGTCCATGCCGGGCGAGTCCATTTCAATTCCGTTGAACCCGGCCGCTTTGACAGCCCGAAATTTCTCGGCCAGCGATCCTTCGACTTGAACCATGCCTTGTTTCAACGTCTTGTACAGTCGACCCTTGAGCGTTGTGGGTTTTTCTTGCGGCCCAACGTCGTTGCGAACGGCATCACCGTTCGAGGATGCGTTTGCCAAAATCGGCGCGGCGAGCCCTGCCGCTGCGGCCGCGCCCAAGAATATTCGACGGCTAAATGAGACGTGCATTGGGAAGTCCTCAAATGAATGCAACCGGTATCGGAAGTGCCAAATGGGTTGGAGCCGGCAGAATTCTAGCATGGCGTGGAGTGCCTGGTCAGCAAACCATTCAGTGCCGGGAAGCCCGGAATGACGGCGGGTTGTGTCGGGCGTTCTAAAGAGGGACAAGCCAAATCGGCGTTTTTTTGGTTTCCGGATCATGTTAAAGTGGAAATCCTCGCCCAAGCGGCGATCCGCTTGAACGGCTTGCACCACAACTCCTGTTGCTCGTCACTGCTTTCATGGGCGCAAATGCTGGGCCGCCATCGGCCGGCGAATCGATGGACATTCAACTTGGGTCCTCAAGTTTCTGGGGGCTCCTCTGGGCGCACGCATGGACGGCGGCCAGCGTCAGTGCACTGGTTTGCCTAAGCGCGATGATTGGCGGGGACCATTTGGGTGTCGACGTTTTCGCCGCGCCGCTCGCGACATGCATGATCGCCTTTTTCTCGGCGTATGCATCCATGACTTGGCCGGCGGCACGATTTGCCGATCGGTGGAAGCGACACAACGTAGTGGTTGCCGCGAAAGTTCTTGAACTGTTGGTCGTCCTGTTTGCCAGCGCTGCGATTTATTTTGGCAATTGGCCGGCGTTGCTAGGTGCGGTGGCGTTGAGTGGGATCGCCCGATCTATTTACGATGCGGCTCGAATAGCGCTGGTCGCGCAATGGTGCAGTTCGCGAACACTCGTCCAGGCCAACGGCTTGCTTTGGATTGCAGGTTGGATCGGCGCGATCCTGGGCTTGATCGTCGCCCAGTTTCTTAAACAGCTAACGGGCGATTACGGAAGCGAGCTCAATTTTCTGGTAATCCCACTGGGATTGCTGGGGTTAGTCGTCAGCGGAACGATGGGCGTTTCTGCGATGGCCAAGTCGCCCGGCGAACAGCCTGGCGGTGCAATCCGCTGGAGTGACATGTTTTGGTCATGGCTCGGATGGCGCGGGCTGTTGTCCGATGCGCCGCTTTTACGGATGGCATTGGGGATTGTCTTGTTTTGGACTCTTGCCGCGATTGGGCTCTTGACCGTCATCCCGTTCGCTCATGAGAGCAATGTGCTCACCGGCTCCGGCGAACGCATCGCGCTGGCAGCGTTGACCATTGGCATCCTCGTGGGAGGAGTGTTGATTGGATGGTCATCGGTAGGGCGCGTCGAGCTGGGTTTGGTTCCGTGGGGCGCTTTGTTGGTCGTGGTGGCCTGGATCGCGCTGGCGACGAGTTCGGGTGACTCGCTAGGATCGCTCGGCAACGGTGGTTTGTCGCTTCGCTCCAAGATCGGCTTCGCTTGCTTGGGGCTGGGTGGGAGTTTTTTTTACATCCCGCTGGTTGCCTATTTTCAGCAACATGGCTCCAGTGACGTCCGCGGGACTTTGTTCGCTGCGACGAATATGCTATCCGCCATCGGCATCCTCTTGGCATGCTTGTTTTACACCCAGGTCCGATCTCCAAACGATTTTGGCAATATCACCAATCTTCCCCGAGAGTATCAGGTGGCAAGTCTCGCCGCTGGGGATCAGGCGATCGTCCGCGAAGCTGAGCAAAGATTCGATGCAACTGCCGCTCGAGACCCCACAAAATCATTCGCGGATAAATTCGCCGAGCTGGATCACGCGCTGCGCGCCCTTCTGTCGGAATCGATCAAATCATCACTCACTCAAGAAGTCGTCGCGGTTGATTATCCTAGGCGTTTGATCCGGGAATCGGACGCGATCGCATTTTACCACGACCTGTTCCCCGACCTGCCTGAAGCTGCAATTCGATCAGGTATCGCAGGGGGAGGTCGGTCGATCAACGACAACCGGTCGGTAGCATCCACTGCGGTTGACGATCAAGGGTTGACACCGCAAGCGTCACTGGTACTACATAACGTTGACACCGCGTGGGATTCGTGGGAACGACGGCGCGATCGCCTCGCCAGCCAAATCCGACTGCCGCCGCAGCTCAATTGCCAATTGCTGGCCGCCGCGCCGATCGCAATGCGCCGCGCGGGGCTGGCTCAGCTACTTTGGAAACATTTGCGGGCTCGACAGTCCGCAGACGAAACGATCCGCGAGCGCGATTACGCTCCGCTATTCGAAGGAGACCCCGAGTCGCAATTGACGGTCAAGCGTGTCGTGGCTCAAGTCGAACGACAGCCTCGAATGACAGCGCGGCAGATCTTAATGCTGTTGGGAATTCTGACGGTTCCGATCTTCGTGTATGCGATGTGGCGGGTTCCGCAAGCCATGGTGCGTCTGCCCCTCTGGTGGGCATTCGGTTGTTTGTATCGAGTTCGCGTGAACGGTCTTGAAAATATTCCGCTCAACGGGGGCGCCGTCCTGGTGATCAACCATTCGACTTGGATCGACGGCCTCATCATTTTGTTGATGTCGGCTCGGCGGATTCGAATGATCGCTTGGGCTGGAAATTTCAACAACCGAATCATGAAAGTTTTGGCCCAGTTCGCCCACGTCATTCTAATTACGGGAGGCCCGAAATCGATCCAAAAGGGACTGAGCGAAGGCCGCAAGGCGTTGCAGCGCGGCGAGTTGGTTGGGATTTTCCCTGAGGGGGGCATCACGCGTACCGGCCAAGTGCGTGAATTCCGTCCAGGATTGATGCGAATCCTCGACCAAATGCCGGTCCCCTTAATTCCGGTGTACATCGATCAGATTTGGGGGAGTATCTTTAGCTTTTCCGGCGGGACAAGCCTTTGGAAATTTCCGAACGCGTTTCGCCACCGGTTGACGATCAATATTGGCCCTGCGCTTTGGCGACCTGAAAGCATTTATCAAGTTCGCCGGGCAGTCTTGGAGGAAGGAGCGAGAGCCGTGACAAAGCGCCAGCCCCCGTTTGTCTGTCCCGCGCAAATGTTTATCCGCGCGAGTAAGAAGCGCTGCTTCAAGTCAAAAATCGGGGATTCGATGGGGCAGGAGCTAACCGGAGGAATGCTGCTCACGCGAAGCTTGATTCTCCGCGACTTGCTCCGCAAATACGTTTTGGCACCCGACGAGAAAATCGTGGGGATTTTGATTCCACCGTCGACAGGGGGCGTGATCGCCAACATGGCCATCGCGCTCGATCGCCGTGTGGCCGTGCACTTGAATTACACCCTCTCGGAGCGATTGATCAACGAATGCCTAAAGATTGCTGGCGTCAAGCACGTCTTGACGACGCGCAAAGTCATGGAAAAGTTCAATTTTAAATTGAACGCGGAAGTCTATTACCTGGAGGACCTCAAAGACAAAGTCACGATGTCCATCAAGCTCCTGGCCCTGTTGCGTGCCTTCGTCGCGCCGGCCCGCTGGCTCGAGGCGCGCCTGGGGCTGAGCCGAGTTCCGCCAGACGAAATGCTAACGGTTATCTTCACCTCGGGTTCGACCGGGGCGCCTAAGGGCGTCATGCTGTCCCAACGCAACATCGCCTCGAACGTCGAAGCCATCGGTCAGGTGATCTGCTTGAATTCGAGCGATACGCTGATCGGTGCGCTCCCCTTTTTTCACTCGTTTGGGTACACGGTCACGCTGTGGGGCGCGATGGGCTTGGAGCTCCGCGGCGCTTATCACTTCAGCCCGTTGGAGGCCAATCAAGTCGGCAAACTGACGCGGACATATCAGGGCACGGTCTTGCTGGGCACGCCGACGTTTTTGCGGACGTATTTGAGGAAATGTACGCGAGAGGATTTCGCTTCGTTGAATACCGTAGTCGCCGGTGCCGAAAAACTCCCCCAAGAACTGGCCGTGGCGTTCGATCATCGCTTTGGAGTCCGACCTGTCGAAGGCTACGGTACGACAGAACTCTCGCCGCTGGTGTCGGTCAACGTTCCGCAAAGCCGAACACCCAAGAATTTTCAATCCGACTGCAAAGAGGGAACCGTTGGTCGGACGGTCCCCAACGTGGTCGCGAAAATCACGGATTTGGACGATCCCAAACGCGAATTGGGGAAAAACGCGTCGGGCATGCTTTGGATCAAAGGTCCCAATGTCATGCTGGGATACATGCACCGCCCCGATCTGACGGCCGAGGTCATCGTCGATGGGTGGTATTGCACAGGCGACGTCGCCGAAATCGACGACGAAGGATTTATCACGCTCACCGGGCGCATGAGCCGTTTCTCGAAAATCGGTGGCGAAATGATTCCCCATATTCAAATTGAGGAAGCGCTGACCAGCTTTCTCAACGACGAAAACTACGATTCCCAAAAAGTCGCTGTGACGGCAGTTCCGGACCCCAAGCGCGGTGAGCGGCTGGTGGTGCTCCACACGCAGTTGGAACAATCGCCAGCCGAACTCTGTCGGCAGCTACGGGAATCGGGCTTGCCGAACTTGTTCGTGCCCTCCGAGGATAGCTTCTTTGAAGTCGACGAAATCCCGATCTTGGGGTCCGGCAAGCTGGACCTCAAGCGGATGAAGGAAGTCGCAATGCAAGTGTCCGGTCAAGCGCCGGCGCATTAATTGGCGTTTCGTAGGATTAACAAATTGTTTGGCTCACATGCGCGTGCAGATTCGGGGAGAGGGAACCATAATAGCGCAAACTGACTCGCCCATTCTCACTCCACGTTGACTCATGTTCATCCCGCTCACGTCGGATACGTCACTCAAACACTGGCCGATCGCCACGGTTAGCCTGATTGTGGTGCATATCGTGGTCTTGGTCGTCCAGGGTTCCATGCAAATGCATCCGCTGGAAGTCGATCTTGACCCTCCTGGAATTGACGTGGGGGCACAAGCAATCGACGTTGGAGAGGTACCGGGCTGGTACGACTTCATGCTCTCGCACGGGGACGGATTGCACCCGGTCCAGTGGCTCACGTCCATGCTGATGCACGACGGCTGGGGGCATCTCGTGGGCAACATGATTTTCTTGTGGGTGTTCGGCCATTTGATCGAAGGAATCGTGGGACCGTTTGCGTTCGTGGGTTTGTATCTTGGCTTGGGAATCCTTCAAAATTTTATCGGGCAACTGATGTTTTTGGGATTTCCCGCCGAGCCATCACTGGGTGCATCGGGGGCGATCTACTCGATTATGGTCTTGGCCGCGCTGTGGGCCCCGCAGGATAACATCCAAAGCTTGTTGATCGTTACTTTCAGACCTCTTCTGATCCATGTGCCGATCTTGATCATGTGCCTGTTTTATTTTTTGTGGGATTTCGGGATCGCACTATTCCAAGGGTTCTCACTGGGCACGGAGCTGTTGCATGTCACCGGCGCCGGCGTTGGGTTTGCGGCTGGCTTGGGACTGCTTGCGACAGGAAAAATCGACTGCGACGAGCGCGATATGTTTTCAATGATCCGCGACGCAGCGGGGCGACCAAAACGAGCGAAGGCCAGACCCAAAACGATCATCAAGCCGCGAGAAGCGACGGCTGACGAGCTGCAAGAGAAAATGCGCAAACTGACGTTTGCGTGGAAGACCTTTGACGCGCATCTGGTATCGGGTCATCCGGATTCGGCCATCGCGCAATTGCACATCGTGCGGAAGCTGGATCAAGACGTGCACTGGGATGAGCCACGCCTGCTGAACCTGATTCAGGTGCTCCAATCGCACCAGCGGATGGACGACGTGATGCGATTTTCGGAAATCTATCTCAGTACTTTTTCATCGCGGAAACAAGTCGTTCGCCTGAACATGGCGCGAATCCTGGTTGTGGAGAAAGGTCTTCCACGCAAAGCCTTGAAGATGCTGGCCACCGTCGACCTGTCCGGCCTCGACGCCAAGAACCGCCAAGTCGCCCAGAACCTCGAACGGCAATGCAAGAAGCTGATCGACGAAGGAACCGTCGAAACGCGAGATGATTAATGCGCGTTCCGTATATCTGTAGCGGACCTGGCCAGATTTTCGGCCCAAATTCTGGCGAGTTCGGCTAACACAGACGCTAGACTTTCGTCGAATGCGCCCTGGAGCGAGTTTTGTATAGCCGTGGTTCACGCAATGAACACGCCGGAATCAAAGGCGAATCAATCGTAGAGCAGACAATCGCGGCGGCGATGCGCGAACGCGCGCAGGGCGGTGTCAAGATCCGGCGGAGTACCGAGTCCGTCGCCGAGTAGGAATTCAACTTCGGAAGCATTTCCGAGCAGGGTCATGATTCCTTCAGGATTCCAATCCTCGCTGTGCTGCCGGCGAAGATGCTTCGCGATTTCAACTCCGATGCGGTAGGGTTCCAAAGCATCGCGATCCACGACGAGCAGTTGAATTCCTCCACACCGTTGGCCTTGATACTTACTTGCGATCGGTGTGAAGTACAGCGGGATTGCTCGAAATCCTGCAAGCGGAGCCGCGTTGAGGGATCGCGCCAAGTCCGCGCCGTCCAACCAAGGCGCGCCCAAGACCTCGAACGGAGCATCGGTCCCGCGACCCACCGACAGGTTGGTGGTCTCCAGCCAACCAATGCCCGAATACAGCAAAGCCGCCGTGAGCGTTCGCATATTGGGCGATGGCGAAGTCCACGTCAGCTCGGTTTCGTCGAACCAATCGCCCCGATGCCAGCCACGCATCGCGATGACTTCTAAGTCCACGTCAGGCATCCGCTCCTTCTGAAATAGGCGGGCTAACTCACCGACGGTCATTCCGTGGCGGATGGGAAGTGAATGAAAGGCCACAAAGGATTCCCGGCCGCTATCCAGCACCGGACCTTCGATCCGATCGCCGCGAATGGGATTCGGCCGGTCGAGAACGACGAGTCGGATGCCGTGTTTCGCGGCAGAGGCCATGGCTTCGCCTAAAGTTGAAATGTACGTGTAGTACCTCGATCCAATATCCTGGATATCGAAAACGAGTGTATCGATTCCCTCAAGCATTTTGGCCGTCGGGCGGCGCGTGTCGCCGTAGAGACTGTAAACCGGCACTCCCGTCTCGGGATCGACGGAGTCGTCGATGCGCCTTTGATCTTGCTGGCCTTGGAGCCCATGCTCGGGACTGAACAATGCCACAAGGTCGACCCCTTCCGCCTTGACCAGGAGCGTCGCTGTCCGAACACCCTGGCGGTTGACTCCGGTTTGGTTCGTGATCAAGCCAATCTTGCGGCCCTGTAACGGCACAAATTTATCCTGTTCCAGCACATCGATCCCGGTGAGCACCGGCGACGTTCCACGATCAGCAGTCTCTTTCCGCCCCGAACTTTTCGAATCGATCGCAGCAACGGCGATGGTGCCGATGCGTCCCGCCAATGGGTTGACGATGCCGTTTCCGTCCGGATGAAGCCGATTTGTCAAGATGATGTAGAACAAATCCCAATCCGGATCGATCCACATGACGTTGCCAGTAAACCCACCATGACCGAAGGCCCGGTCGCTGAGAAAGTCACCTCGGTTAATCGAGTGCGACGAGCGATGGTCCCAACCGAGGCAGCGGCTTATTGGGGAATGGCGCCAATCCGCCGTCGCGGTGGCGTCTCGACGAGTCGGAATGGACTCGGGTCGTATCATCCGATCGATGGTTTCAGGTTTGAGTATATTCGCGCCACCATACGTTCCACCATTGAGAAGCATCTGCGCGAATATCGCGAGATCGGTTGCCGTCGAGAACAGTCCGGCGTTTCCTGCGATGCCGTCCAGCGCCGCGGCCCGCGGATCGTGGACCACCCCTTGGAGCCAAACTCCGTCTCGTTGTTCGGTGACTTCGGCGCGGGCCCGCAGGGCTTCGACCGGCAAGTAACCGGTCTCGGTCATTTTCAGCGGTTGAAAAATCGTGCTCTGAGAATACTCATGGATATTCTGTCCCGTGATTCGCTGAATTAATTTGGCGAGCACGATGAATCCCACATCGGAGTAAACAAATTGGGTACCAGGTGAGCTTTCTGGGGCGAGATTGCAAATCCGATCCCATGCGATCGCCGGCCCTTGCTCGTAGTCGGAAAGGGGGTTATCTGCCGTCAAGCCACTTTGATGGGTCAACAATAGCCGGGCGCTGATCGACTCCTTGCCATGGATGCCGAACTCCGGCAAGTAGCGGGCGACTGGGGCATCGAGATCGATCGCGCCGATTTCGACAAGTTTCATAATCGCGGTCGCGGTCGCGACGGGCTTGGTGATGGAGGCCAAGTCGAAAACGGTGTCGGTTGTCATCGGCTGACGGTGTGGCGTAACTTGTCGATCACCGAATTCCCGTAGGTAAGCAATCTTGCCGTGCCGAGCGACGAGCACCACCCCACCGCAAAAATCCCCGCCGGCGACCGCGCGTGCCATGAGCGCGTCGATCGCCTGCAATCGGTCAGCGCGAAATCCCACATCCCGCGGTTCGACGATCGGCAGCCCTTGGCCTGCTACTCCAAGCGGCGTCAATCCGCTTGCCAAGTACATCAATAGTGCTGCAGCGCGAACGCTCATGGTCGATCACTCTTTACTAAAGTCGAAGGGACTGTGTGTCCGCAATATACGCGATGCGAATGTTAACCTGGGCTGGTACAATATTCGGGGAGGGATCACATCGCAGAAATCGACGAACGATCCATGTCGCTCCAGTTCGCGAAAGCCATCACCCGCATTCCTTGTCCACGGATTTCCGAAGGGATCAGTTCGGCTTCCCTCGGGCCCGTCGATTATGACAAGGCAATCGCGCAACACGTTGCCTATGTCGCGGCGTTACGGGACCTCGGCCTAGATGTCACTGTTTTGCCCGCAGATAACGATTTTCCCGATTCGACATTCGTCGAAGACGTTGCCCTTTGTACTCCGCAGTTTGCGGTTGTGACCAATCCGGGGGCGCCTTCGCGCAATGGCGAAAAAACGGCGATGCGAGAAGTGTTGTCAGGGTTGTTTGAACACGTTGACGCAATTGAAACTCCGGGCACGGTTGATGCGGGCGACATCCTGATGGTTGGATCGCATTTCTATATTGGGCTCTCGCGCCGAACGAATCACGCCGGCGCTGACCAAATGATTTCCATTCTTGAACGCTATGGTCAATCCGCCAGTAAGGTCGCGATTTCGGAGATGTTGCATCTCAAATCAGGCTTGTCCTATTTGGAAAACAACAACTTGTTAATCGCTAGCGAATTCACTGACCATGTCGAATTTCGCAAGTTCAATCAAATCCGAGTTGAGCCGGACGAACAGTATTCCGCCAACTGCCTGTGGATCAATGGATCCGTACTGGTACCCGATGGCTATCCGGTAACCCATTCGCGAATAAGGGCGCTGGGTTATTTTGCGATTGCACTAGAAATGTCCGAGTTTCAAAAGATTGACGGCGGTCTCAGTTGCCTGTCATTGCGATTTTGAGCGAATCCGGTCCCTAAGGTGTTAACCTAGACAAAACCGTGGGCTATCGCCCTGCGGCTGATGTTTCGAGACTCAACCTTATCAGCGGCGGCCGATCACCGAAATTTCTCGCCGGAGGATTGGCCGGAGTTCTCGGCATCATCGGGTAGCCATTTTTTGACGGCTGCCAATTTTTCTTCGGACGTGCCGGAGAGCAACTTCTGCGCGACGTCGTCGCCGCCGATCAGCTTTCCGACGGCCGCGATGGTCGACGCGTCATCCAGCAATCCCGCTTTGTGGTAGCTCATAATCTCCGCAACCGCTGGCAAGGGATTCGTGTGGCTCTCGGCGACGAGCGTATCCGTTCGCTTCTGGGCAATTTCCGGTTTGATTTCCGGCATCGCCGAAACGCGGAGCGAGGAATCCGCAAAGTCTCCAAAGATCTTGTCGAGCGCGACTTCGACCGGATCGTTGTCGGAATCCTTTTCGCGCTGGCGAACCTTGGCCACAGTCTCGCTACTTAAGCTGCCGGTTTCTTTCTTTTCACCCGTTTTCAAATTGTGAACACCCAGCTTGGTCGTACTGTAGGCCGAGTCCGAACGGCTTTTCTCCTTGACTGTCACGTAAAAAATCAGGACCGCGTCCACGCCCGAGGTTTCTCCTCTTTCCAAAAGAATCTTCTCGGCATCTGTGTCCGATTCGGTGCCCAGGAAAATGACACCCGGTACGAGCGTTCCCGTCGTGGCGACGACGCCGGATGTATTCGGTGTACTGCGCGCATTGTTGGTGGTAACCGTTCGAGATGTTCCCTCCTCAATATCTCCCTCTACGACTGCACGTTGAGACCGTTGCGTTGCCGGTGTCGTTATCGTGGTGGTCGTGGTCGTGGGTCGGGCGTCCTCCGGGCTTTTAAACTTTGAGATCGCGAGGATTTTTCCGTAAAAGAAATCCCGGTGCAAACGGCGCGAATTCAAGCGCTTCATGAGTCGTTCGCCAAAATCGCCGGTATGATAAAGGAGATTTCCCGTCGGAGTCGTTAGATCGACTCCCGCATAGGGCGATGCCAACGCACTATTCGGAGCGGGTTGGTTAAACATTGCGGCTCGACCGCTGCGATTGGCGGAAGGGACAGTCGGCGCCACCGGGTCACCGATGAGCGGGGGCTGATCGCTAAAGTCCGTTGGCGCGTTGTAGACCACGCCAACTCCCCAACGGAAAAACAATCGTGGCTCGCTGATGCCTGCCACCCATTGCAATGGATATTCGCTCATTGCCCCAGTGTCGGTGAGCCAATGCACGTACAAATGTTGGGTTGCATCGAACTCTTTGAACTCGTCAAAGGATTTGGCAGCCTGGTCCACCAGGGACAAAGGGCCGGTTTCGACGGGGTCCACGGCGATTGAAGCACCTCGGGCCGGCGCTCCCTTGCCACCGGCGATCCCCGAACCTTCACCCGATACGTTTGGCTGGACCGCTCCTTTGCCACCAGCGATACCTGAGCCGCCCCTGGTTGGCGTCGCCGCAGACGGATCTTCATCCTCGTCAACCATTGGCGGCGCTTGCGATTGAGGACGGCCGGCGGTGGCTTTTGCATTATTTTGGGCCAGCGTGCTGGGAGTATCAAACTCATCACCGATGACACCTGAATTAGATGCCGCCGAAGGTTGCGTTGGAGTTGGACTTGGGCTGGCCGGAAGGTCAGCGTCTTCCTCGATTAGGCCGCGAGCTGCAGGCGGCCGGGCGGGTCGTGCATTTTGTGCGGCTGCTGCCGGATTTGGACTTGGGCTGGCCGGGGGGTCAGCGTCTTCCTCGATTAGGCCGCGAGCTGCAGTCGGCCGGGCAGGTCGTGAGGTTTGTGGGGCTGTTGCGGAATCGCTCGGACTTGCTGCCTGAGATGCGGGAGTCGCCTGCGTTGAGGCCTGGGATGGTGTTGGCGCTTCAAAAGGATCGGTCCCTGCATCACGAACAGCCTTGCCCTCATCTAATTGGCTTACGTTTTTAATTCCCGATCCCGAACCGCAACCCAGATACGCGCAACTAGAAAAAACTACTATCCAAGCGAAAAGTTTTCGCATAGTGCACCTCAACAGAATTTTGTGCAGCACAGATTTAATCGAATAATACCTGGATCGTACGGATTCGAATTCCGACGATCGTCGATCAACCGAGTCCCAACCGGCAGGGCCTCGAACCAGCCTAAATTCTATTGCCAGTTCTTTCGGTTTGCTAGCCAAACCATTGAAAAAGAAGCTTGTTTCTGAATTGACCGCAAGTGCTACCTCAGGCGGGTCACGCGATTAATCGAGGGAAGGCGCAAACCCGCGACGCATAGTATTCTCGGTTACTGTTCGCGGAACGACGAACTGAAGGAGATAATCGTGGCCACCCGCTTTGGATCCGATGCCTGACATCTTGAATCCACCGAACGGTTGGCGCGCGACGAGTGCCCCGGTGATATTGCGGTTTAAGTACACGTTGCCCACCAAAAGTTCGCGGCGTGCGCGAGACAGAGTCTGCGGGCTCCGTGAGAACAGGCCGCCGGTTAGGGCGTAGTCGGTGCCGTTGGCAACGCGAAACGCTTCGTCCAAGTCCATGCAGCGAATCACGGCCAGGACCGGGCCAAAGATTTCTTCTTGCGCGATGCGCGAGTCGGGTTTGACGTCGGCGAAAATGTGAGGCCCGACAAAGAACCCCTGCTGGGCCAACGGCCCGGGGTCGACCGAAGCGATCGTGCGCCCCTCGCTTCGTCCGATCTCAATGTACGAGAGGATCTTGTCCCGCGCAGCGGCATCGATCACGGCTCCGATATTCGACGACGGATCCTCGGCGGGCGCGACGACCAGACTCTGAACCGCTTGTCCAAGCCGCTGCAAAAAAGTTTCGTAAATCGAATCCAACACCAAAACCCGACTGCAAGCGCTACATTTTTGACCTTGGTAACCGAACGCGCTGCGGACGACTCCCACGACGGCTTCGTCTAAATCGGCATCGACGTCCACGATGATGGCGTTCTTGCCACCCATCTCGGCGATCACGCGTTTGACCAGTGGAATTCCGGAGGCCGAAATCTCGGCTGCCTTGGAGTTGATCGCCAATCCGACTTGGCGCGACCCGGTGAATGCGATGAGTGCGACGTCGGGGTGCTCAACCATTCTTGCGCCGCTAGTCCGACCATGCCCGGGGAGAAAGTTCGCGGCCCCCGAGGGAATTCCGGCTGCCTGCAGAAGCTCCATCAACAACGCGCCCGTAACCGAACTTTGTTCGGCGGGCTTAAAGACGACGGTGTTGCCGGTAACGAGGGCCGCGGTCACCATACCGGTCAAAATCGCCAAGGGAAAATTCCAGGGTGCAATAACTGCGCAAATGCCTCGCGGTAAGTAATCAAAACGATTTTCCTCGCCGGGGACGTCCGCCCCTCGGGGTTGCTCCAGGTCGATCGCTCCTTGGGCGTAGTATTCGCAAAAGTCGATAGCCTCGCAGACATCGTTGGTGGCTTCTGACCATTGCTTACTGCATTCGAAGACTTGCCATGCCGCCAGCTCAAAAAATCGGTCGCGCATGCCTTGCGCCACGAGGCGCAGAACGTTCGCCCGTTGCTCGCCCGAGCGGGCTGCCCAGGCCGGCAATGCAGCCTTTGCCGCTGCGACTGCTCGGTCGACGTGCTGCACCGTGGCGACGGCAGCCGTCCCGACTACTTGAGCGGAGCGGCAGGGATTGATCGATTGAATCTTGTCTGTCGTTTCGACCGTTTGACCGTTAATCACCAGCGGAAAATGTTTGCCAAGTTGCGATTGAACCGACTGCAGCGCGGTCAGCATGGATTGGCGAACTTCGCTTTTTGAAAAATCGACGGGCGGCTCGTTTTTGAAAGTCGATTTGAGCGACCGCTCAACGGCGCTAACAGTGGTCATCGTTTCACCTGAAAAAGTGGGGTCGTCACGAAAGGGAGCGTTCGCCGAACCGCGGTAAGAATCGTTTTCGCGCGGATCGGCCAAGAGCTTTTCAATGTCAACGTTGGCGGCCAATCCAGCCCGCAGGAACGAATCGTTTGAGGTGTTCTCCAACAGCCTGCGCACCAAATAGGCCATTCCCGGTATCAAATCACCGTAGGGCATGTAAACTCGCAGCCGATGTCCGCGTTCCACCAAGCTGGCTTTTTCGGCATCGGCCATGCCGTATAGCATTTGGAGTTCGAAGGAATTTTTCGGCAGCCCCAAATGATCGGCGACGGCGATCGCGTAAGCGATCGAGCGCATGTTGTGCGAACCAATCGCGGGTCGCAAGTGCTGGTGATTTTGCATGATGAAGCGAATCTGCCGCTCGTAGTTGGCGTCCGATTGGTGCTTTTCGCTATAGACAGGAATGGGCCAACCTTGTGATTTGGCATGGATCGTCTCGTAATCCCAATAGGCCCCTTTGACCAAGCGAACCCAAACCGGCGTACCTCGCGTTTTGGCCCAATCCCGCAACGCAACAAAATCGCGCCCCGAATCGCGCAGATAGCATTGAATCACAATCCCGATGTCGGCCCAATCGCGAAATTCGTCGTCCATTAACACGTGCTTAAAAATCCGTAGTGTCAAGTCCTTTTTTTCATACGACTCCATATCGACGTTGACAAAGGCGTTGTTTTGCCGGGCAACGCGCAAGAGTTCTTTGAGCCGACGCCCGACTCGCTCCACGACTTGCTCACCTTCGATTGGGTAAAAGTGGCAATCGAGCGCGGAAAGTTTGATCGACAGATTCGCCCGCGGAATTTTACCCTGCTCGTCCTCATCCAGTAACGAATTGTGCGGCCACGTATTGACCACATTCGAAACGGCGTTGAGCAAATCTACGTACGCCTTAAAATACTGATCCGCTTCGCCGTAACTGATCACGGCTTCACCGAGAATATCCAACGTAAATGCGCGCTGCATTTCGCGTTGCCGTAGCGCGACCCGAAGCACCTCGTCGTAGTTGCTGCCCGCGATGAATTTTTTTGCAAAGTCTGCCGCGCCAAGCTTGGCGATCTTGGACAAGGCCCAACGGGTGGGCGGTGTGCTCTTGGCAACGCCCAATCCCATCCGGCCGAACCAACCGAGTGCCTGATCCGCTTCGCCGAGATACTCCGTCAACCGCGTCGAGACCATGCTGCTTGTCGTGAGCATCGGGAGCACGTCCACGAAGCGAAACAATTGGACTTTAAGCTGCTCATCGCTCATCGACCAATCCATGATCCGATCGTCCCACCAGCGGCGTTGGTAGATTCGAGTCTTCGGTCGACGTAGTGAGCTGAAGAGCTCGCGTCCGATTTGCCGCGCTTGCTGGTCCAAGCGCTGCAGATCGTTCGTCGAAAACTCGTTCGCCGGGTCGAGCGCTGTCGCAATCTCGTTCGAAGTCACCAAGTTACTCGCGGTTAATGATGCCGAATGGGGAAACGTTGGAGCGCACCGACGGACGTCGAGAATAGGGGCGGTTTTAAGGATTAGGCTTTATCATTATGTCGGCGGCGAGTTCGTCGAAAAGGGCACGTCCGATCAAACAGCCGAACCACCAATTCTTGTTCCAAAACGACCTCTAGCCTTTTTCTGGATTTGGTTTTACGGATTGGAACAGGAGCAAACAGAGGAAACGGAGGTTTGAGATTTCATTCCTGCTTTCTCTGTGTTCTCTGCTGCCTCCTGTTGAATCCAAAGACCTATTCGAATATCAATGAAAATGATGGCCGAGGTCATCCGATCAGCTTTTAGATTTGGCAATCGGTTAGCCAATTAGTCTAGATCTCGCCCGCGGGCCGCCGCGATGTTCGGCAGCCCGGTTTCGTCCAACTTGCCACCCAAATATTTCGCAACATCGGAAACAAAACAGGGGCCACCATACACAAAGCCCGTGTACAACTGTACGAGCGAAGCGCCCGCACCAAACATTCGCCACGCATCTTCGCCTGACATGATCCCGCCCGATCCCACGATCTCCAGCCGCCGACCAATCCGCTGCGAAATAAAGGCCACGACATCGCGCGCCTTCTGAGTCAACGGGCCCCCCGACAGTCCTCCCACGCCAATCCGCGCGACTCTGCCGGCCGACGTTTTTAATTGCTCCCGCATGACCGTCGTGTTCGTCGCAATGATCCCGTCCAGGCCCACTTGGAGTGCGATTTCCAACACGTCTTCCAACTCCCCGGGGGACAAATCCGGTGCAATCTTCACCAAGATCGGAACCGAACGGCGTTGGTACGCCCGCGACATTTCCCGTTCGAGTTGCCGCAACTGGGTGAGTAGATCAAGCAGGGGACCGCGCTCCTGCAATTGCCGCAAATTCGGTGTGTTGGGTGAACTGACATTCACCGTAAAATAGTCGGCGAAGGGAAACAGCAGGCGAAAACTATTGCAATAGTCTTCGATCGCGTGCGCATTGTCGACCGTTTTCGACTTGCCGATATTGATCCCGAGAATCGATTGTTTGGGGGTATTCAGTAGGTGACGTGCGACTGCTTCCGCCCCCGGATTATTGAAGCCCATCCGATTAATCAAGGCACGATCTCGCGACAACCGAAAGAGGCGCGGTCGAGATTGCCCGGGCTGGGCTTGATGGGTAATCGTGCCGACTTCCACGTGGCCAAAACCTAACAACGCCAGATCATTGAACCAGCGCGCGCGCTTGTCGAAGCCAGCCGCCAAACCGAGGCAATTGGCGAATCGAATCCCGAGCGCCTCGACCGCCAATCGTGGATCGGACGGAGGGTGGCAGCGGGCGATCAAGTTTTGGCCCAGCCTCCAGCGCATCAATGAATGCAAAATCGCCATCGAGCGATGGTGAGCCCATTCCGGAGGTAGGCAGAATAAAATCGGGCGGAGAACGTATCGCCAAAGCATTTTTTCCGCCGTTTCTCCCACGCCGGCAATTAACCCTACCGCAGCCACGTCGCCCAAAATCAGCACGGGCAAAGCCGGCCGCGGCACTTACCAATTGAGACCAACGCCTTCGCCTCCCGATTTCCGATCGCGACCCCCTTTGAGCGGTTCGGCGCGTGGCGCCACGGCGACCGGTCGCGGCGGGGCATCTGTGTCTTCAGTTTCTTTGTTCGCGGACTGCTTCGGTTCCGGTTTGGCCTGCGTCGCTTTCAATGACAGCGACATGCGCTGCGCTTCTCGATCGATGGAAAGTATTTTGACTTCGACTTCGTCCCCTTCGTTCACGATGTTCTTGACGGCGAACACGCGGTGATGGGCAAGTTCGGAGATATGCACCAGGCCCTCGATCCCCGGTTCGAGTTTGACGAAAGCTCCGAATTGGGCAATCCGTGAGACGGTTCCTCGCGCGGTCGAATTGGCCGGATACCTTTGCTCGATGTTTTCCCAAGGGTCTTGCAGCGTGTCGCGATACGACAACGAGAGTTTGCCCGATCCTTCGGCGATTTTTTCGACTTTGACTTTGATCTTTTCGCCGACCTTTAGCACTTCGTTCGGGTGGGTCACGCGGTCCCAGCTCAATTTGCTCACATGGACCAATCCCTCCATGCCGCCAATGTCGACAAAGGCACCGAAATCCATGAGCTTCGTCACGACTCCCATCATCGTTTGGCCGGGCTCCAAAGATTTCAATAATTCCTCGCGTTTGGCTGCTTGCTCCCGTTCCAGAACAGCACGGCGACTGAGCACCAGCCGCTTGCGTTGAGGATCCGCTTCGGTGACGACGCACTGAAATTTCTGGTCGACGAATTCGGAGAATTGCTCGACGCGGTATAAGGCGACTTGGCTCGCAGGAATGAAACCGCGAATCTTGTTGATCGTGCATTCCAAGCCACCCGTGTTCGTTCCGGTGACGCGCGCCTCGACAATCGCCCCGGGCACCAAATCACTCCAGTCGGAGACGTCAATCGAAGCCCCGGGAGCGGACACTTCGTATAACCCCTCGTCTTCGTTGAACCGTTTGACGACAACATCGAGCGCATCACCCACGTTTGGCGGCTTGGCGAAATGCCGCAGCGAACTCACGCCCTCGAATCGTCCGCTGAGCTTGAGAAAAACATCGTCGCCGTGGACGCGCGTCACCGTCGCCTTGAGCCGCGTATCCGCTTCCAATTCAGCGGATGTCAATTCGTTCGACATGGTCATCAACTGCTCGATCGACATCCCGCCCAGCGCGGCTTCGATTTCGTCGTCCAGACTCAGCTCTGGTTCCGGCGGTTCGCTTTGGGTTGGATCGGCAATTGATGGGGATCGCGACGGCGGCGGTTGCGACAGAGACGCATTCATCAGGGGCATCGTTGAAACCGGCAGTTCGAGGCGAGCCGGTTCCGCCGGAACCGTAACATGATCCGCTGCAGGAGGAGCAGGGATTGGCTCTTCGGTCGCGGCATCGACTGATCGATCGGCTGCTCGGCGCACCGCCTTGGGGTGTTGCGGCGACAGTGACTTATCCGCTAAGTCGCGTTGCGAACCAATTCGAATGGATTTGGCAGCGGGCGATTCATATTTATCCGAGGCCTTGCCGGAATTGGCATCGCCGGAATTCGGTTCAGAGGGATCGGTCATGATTTTAGGTCGCGACGAAAGGACTGCGGATGTCAGTCGCTAGTTTATCTGGAAAGTCGGACCTTTCAAAGCCGCTGAAAATGACGGCGATGGACTTTGGAACCTAACCCAACCCGGCGTAATTCCGGGCGCGACTGTTCACTCAAAATCGCTTTTGATACATTGGGCAAGCGATTCGCGGATATGGCGGAACTGGCAGACGCGCTAGATTCAGGTTCTAGTGCCCGCAAGGGCGTGGAGGTTCGACTCCTCTTATCCGCACTTTTTTTCTTTACCGTGTATTCGCGCGGCGGGGAGAATGAACAAGAAGAACCGCAAAACAAAGACGGCCGGGATCAACCCGGCCGCTCGCTGTTATTGCGTCACGGTGACGGCGGCGGAATCGCGCACCGAGTTGGAGCTGGGGCTTTCGACGATGGCGGCCAAAACCGGCTGGCCCATTTGATCGCCCCGAATCGTGACGCCGAAGGTGAGCGTCTCGCGGGGGCGCATTTCGGCCCGCGTCTGCAAATAGATTTGCGTCCCGTCGGCCGATTGTCCGGCGACCGGGAGCAGACTCTGAGAGTCATCCAGCGAGACGAAGCGCAGCCCCGGCGGAATCAAGAGCGTCACTTTGACGTCTTGAATCGGAACGGTCTGATTGTTGGCGACCGTGACTTGGAACGCTCGCGACTGGATTCCTTGGCGAATGGAAGCGGCGATCGGTGCAACGTCGACCGCCAAGCCGGGTCCGAGTGCCGCATTGGGCGTTGTCGCCGGCGCTCCGCCAGTATTCGGCGGCGCCGACTCGGGCTCGATTCGCAGATTCGCCGTTTGCGACGTGTTGATACCGACCGGCGTCGTCACCACGGCTTTGTTGAATGCATTCCCATCGACTTGTAAGCATTCAAATTCGATATCCAGAATTTGCTGCGCATTGGGTTCCAACCGCAAAATGCTGAAGGCAAAGTCGTCGCCAATGTAGCTGCGGGTCAAGTTGCTATTTTCACCGGTGGCTTGACGCACGGAGATCGATCGGCTGAATTGGTTCAACACGGAGATGTTATCGAGCGCTGTGCTTCCGGTATTGGTGATCGTGACACGCGACAAGACGCGGTGGCCGACGATGGCAGTGCTGGGAACGATCGCCGCCTCCACGCGTAGATTGGGCTCGGTGACTTGCGCCGCCTCGACACAACGGCGGGCCGCGGCGGTGTGACCGCCATCGGCGACGACGCTCAAATTGAAGCAGCGCGATCCAGCGGCCAATACGCTGAATTGCAGCGGGATCGAGCGGCGCTCGCCGAACTGCAACGCGCCGATGTCGGCGATGATCGGATTGGCCAAATTGGTCGCACCGAGGCCTTCGTCGTATTGGACCTGCAAGCGAATGTTGGTCAAGGCTTCATCGCATTGATTGACAACTTGGATGTTGTAGACCACCTCCGCACCAACTTCTGCGGCGGTGGGGCCTTCAATCTGCAAGCCGAGGCACGGCGCGGCGATCAGTGTCGTCGCGCAGGCCTCGGTCCGCAATTGATCGGTGTCGCTGGAGACTTCGAAGCACAGCTCGTTTTGCCCGCGCTTGCTCGACTTAAGTTGAATGTCGATGATTTGCGGCACGCCGCCCGGCGCCAGATCGCCAAGGTTCCATTGAAATTGATTGCCGTATTGCGAAGGTTTGGGTTCGCTGCTGATGAACTGAACGTCGCTGGTCAAGTCTTTCGTGCGGACGATGACGTTGCGCGAGGCTTGATCGCCTGGATTCGAGACTTCCAATCGATAGTTGAATGGCTGATCGACGCCCGCGGACTTGGGTCCGATGGCTCGAATGGTGAGGGCAGGGGCGCTCCACGATACCGACGTCAGTGCGCTTTCGACAACGATTTCGCGCTGTCCGAACATTTCGGGCCGAATGACGTCGACCTTGATTTGCGTTGTTCCCGCAGCGTTTTGGCCGTCTTGTTGCCGAATTTGGATTGGAGCTTGGCCCTGGTCCGTCGACGTAACAATGGCGGATTGGGCGCCGGTCGGCACGAATTCTGCAGGCGTGCCGCCGACAATGTCGTAGCGGACTTTCCAATCGCGAACGCCGGCGCCGTCGGTCGCCCGGGTGATTTGCGTGTTCAGAGTAAACGGCTGGCCCGAGGTGGCCCGGCTTGGCGCAGGAATCGCCCACAACGCATCGATCCAGTGGATCACAGTCGTCGCGCGGCGCTTGTCCCAAGCTTCAGCGTTGGGGGCTACCGAAACAATGTAGCTGCTTCCTTCCGAGGGGGACGAGAGAGTGATGTAGTGTTGGCCTTTTTGCACATCGATATCGTCGATGGGGGTTGGCGTTCCGCGGGTCAGAACTTTTGACTTGAGCGACGTCCGACCCCACGCGTATTCGCCATCGAACTTCTTCGAGGACGGTTTGACCATATTGTTGAAAGTCGAATGTTCGGTTCCCCCCACTTCGACGATGGTCCCGGCGCTGTCGCGAGTCAGCATCCATTCCAATGGCTGGTTGATTACGTAATATCCATCGCGACCGCAGATACCGGCCATCACGACAACTTCACTTCCGACCGGCGCCAGAATGCGCGAGGGGGTGAGAATGATTTCGCCGGTCTTTCCGATGGACTTTGACGCGCTGGCAACCTTGTGGATGGCTCGTGGCGGTTTCTGTTCAAGACTCGCGTTGGTGCCAACTTCCGAATTAGCGCACGGAGTCTTGGGTGCCGGATGGGTGAACGCGGGGCGCGTCGGCGTATTCGTCTTCCGCGCGGCGCAGGGGCCTAAGGGGGTCGTGGCATTCGGATAGGGCAGAAAGACCTTAGACCCGGTTGGGTCGAAGGCCGGCAGTCGCAACGAACTGCATCCGATGAGCCACGAAGCGACCAACGCCAGCACAAGGCTTGGAAGTAAGCCGTCTTGTCTGGTGGGTTGCTTTTCCATGAATTCGGTCCCGCCGGGTTGATCCATCGATTCGCGCGGAGCGCAACGAACTTGGAAAACTTAGCATGCGTTTTGGCAACATGTAGCTTTTTGGCAACCCAACCCGATTAGAAAAACCCACTTGGGCGTGTGGGATTTGCCGGTTGTGCTAAGTGTGCGGCTGATTCACTGACCAGCCCGCTAATCAAAGCGGTCGTTCCCCGAATAGCTCATTCAGGAAGCGATAACGAATAGGTCAGAAACCGGTACACCGAGTCGATGCCGGGATCCTTCGCGGCGCCTGGCGAATCCGCGCGACCGGATTTAATGATTTCCGTCATCGCTGCCGCCCGCCGGAATTGGGTTGATTTTGTTCTGAATCGGAACGGCGCCTTTACGAGGCATCCCTCGTTGGATCGGGCTGGAATTGCTTTTCGTGGACTGACGACCGAAGTCAAACGGCTTTCCCTGCAGCAAACTGCTCTCGGGATTGGTCACATAATTCCTTGGTTCGGCGATTGGAGCTGGAGCTTCTCCGCGAAACGGGCGCGGAACGATGAACGGAACGGCCGCGGCGACGCGGGGTCCAAGCTGCAATGGGTCTTTGGCGAATCCCCACCAGATGATGAGCTGTGCAACGGGGAAGGCCATCAGGCCCCCAACGATGATCTTTACGAAATCCGCTCTGGTGAATTTCGTCTTCGGCTTGCGGCGCCGGCGCCTCACCTTCGCCGAAGCAACCTTTTTCGGAAGTCGGCTTCTCGAATAGTACCGGCGGCGTACGACCCTAGACTTTTTATCGGATTGGCGAGTCGTGGACGATTCTTCCGATAACGACCCGGGGGCATCGCCCGGTCCGGTACCGCGCTCGGACCGTTCGTGCAGCTCGACGTCGGTGCGACAGCGCGGACAATGCAGCACCATCTCGGCATTTTTGTGATCCGGGACGGCAAGGTTACTTTTGCATTTGGGACATCTGATCATTGGACTCGCCTCGCCACCACAAAATGCGCTATTCGAGGGTAACCGCTTCCGCTCAAACGCTTTTCGAACTGGCAACCGCGGCGGCAGACTTTCGCGGTGGCCAGAACAATAATAATAGCATCCCCGCCGCGACCAAAGCCAAATACATCGGAATACGGAACAAGCCTTCGTAGCCGGAAAGAGTCACAAATTTCCAAGTAAACGTGTTGCCATTGGTAATAAAAAAGTCATATAACGCGGGACAAATGGCGTATGCCAGCAAAGCCCCCAGACCCAGGATCATGAAATTGAACAAGCCCTGGGCACTGGCGCGAGAATGCTTGGGGAAATGCTCATCGACGAAAATGTATACCGTGGCAAAAAAGAACGCGTAGCAAATGCCGTGCAAGACTTGGATCGCGATGATTCCGCCTTGAATGTATTTCGGGTCGATCGTCGTCAGCGGAAGAAACGCGTACACGGCAAAGCGTGCCGCGTGCCCGAGCACACCGATAATCAGCGTCGTTTTCCAACCCAACCGAATCAACACCGCGCCCAGTATGAACATCGTGAGGATTTCGGCGATTTGGCCGATGCTCATGACCGGCGTGACCCAGTTGCTGGCGACTCCGACCTGAGCGCTGGCGAGAAACCTGCCGGTCCAGCTGAAGTAACAGTTGTGGACGAACGAGTCGATGAGTGCGACGGTCCACAGAATGAACACGTAGGGATGGGCGAGCAATTTCATGGCATCCAGCCAAGCCAGCGAGCTGGCGGTTTCCGTTGCCGCGACCTTTTTGGGCGGCGTGTGAGGGAGGGTTAAACTAAACGCCGCCAATAATAGCGAGGCCGCGCCGGCGACCATAAAACTATATCGCGACGCTGCGAGCGCTGGTTCGCCCACTAACGACGTCCCGAGCGCGGTCTGAAACCAATTGACGAGGCCGACTGGGTTTGCCGCTTTCACTTTGGCCCAATCGACCATCAGAAAGACAAACGGCCAGGCGGCCAAAATCCAACCAATGGTTCCTCCCATCCGAATGACGCCAAACTCTCGCTGTGCGTCCTTCATTTGAGCAAAGGCAATGGAATTCGTGATCGAAATCGTGGGAACGTACAACAGGCAATGGATGAACATTAATCCAAAAAACGCCGCGAAATGGTACTGCATTAGCCCTTGGGCCTCACAAAATTCTGTCACGAAGGCGAGCCCCAAAATCGCCAAGCCCGCGACGAGATGACTGAACGACAGAAATCGTTCGGCGGCGAAATTCCGGTCGGCAAATTGGTTGCTAAAGAACATTCCGACAATGGCGGCCAACGGAAACGCGTTCAGGATCAGCGATTGTTCCGAGAATAGGAACTCAATTTTGTCCGGCAAGATTTGCGCCAGCCAAGGCGGTGGCGATGCGCCTGAAAATCCAATGCTCGGCAAATAACCAAAGATCAACGGGAGCCACGCACCCCAAATGAAGAACTCCAACACCATCATCAAGAAGAGCTTGAATCGGACGACGCCGCTCATGAATGATTCCTTGGAGTCAATTGTTTTGCGCCGCCGGTTGTACCGAACGGGAGCTTGTAAACCGCTCAAGTGACCGCCTGGCAGGATGTTCAACGAGCCCGAATTATAGCCGAATTCGTTGGCAAAGTAGACAGCAATGTAAAGGTCAAGGATAGGTGTGCATTCGCATCTTAGACGTCAAATCGAATTCCCTGCGCCAAGGGAAGCTGTCCGGAAAAATTCACCGTATTGGTCACGCGACGCATGTAATTTTTCCAAGCGTCGGAGCCCGATTCACGCCCCCCGCCAGTCTCCTTTTCGCCGCCGAACGCCCCGCCAATCTCGGCCCCGCTGGTCCCGACATTGACATTGGCCATCCCACAATCCGATCCGACCGCCGAACAAAACCATTCCGCTTGGTTGGCGTCCCGCGTGAAAATACTGCTGGAAAGACCCTGCGGAACTGAATTTTGGATCTCGATCGCTTGTTCAAGTCGATCGTACTCCAACAAATAGGTTATCGGCGCAAACGTCTCGCGTTGAACAATCGCCGCGTCCGCGCGAATCTCGACCAATGCCGGGCGAACATACGCCCCGCCGCGCGGGACACCCGAGGCAAGGACCTCTCCACCATAAACGTTGCCCCCTTGCTGGCGAGCTTCGTCGAGCGCCGATTGCATTCCGTCGAGCGCAGCTCGATCGATCAACGGGCCAATGAGAGTTTCCGTTTCCAAGGGATTGCCAATCGGCAGTTGCGAATAGACTTGCCGTAGTTGCTCACGCCACCAATCCCGCTTGGCCGACGGCACGATCAATCGGCGCAGTGAGGTACAACGTTGGCCGCACGTTCCGACCGCCGAAAAGACGATTGCCCGCTTGGCCAACTCATCATCGGCCGATTCGGTGATGATCGCCGCGTTGTTTCCGCCCAACTCCAGCAACGAGCGACCCAATCGCGCTGCGACGGCTTGACCGACCGAACGACCCATCGCCACCGAGCCGGTGGCCGAGACCAATGGAAACCGAGAATCGGCCGCAAGCGCTCTTCCCAAGTCGGCGCCACCGATAACCAGCTGCAGCAAGTCGGCTGGTGCTTCCGGCATCGAACGGGCCGCGTCCGCGGCTAGCGAATGTACGGCCAGAGCGACGAGCGGCGTCTTTTCCGACGGCTTCCAAAGTACCGAATCGCCCGCGACGAGCGCAAGCATTGCGTTCCACGACCAGACCGCCACCGGAAAATTAAATGCCGAGATCACGCCGATCGGTCCCAGTGGATGCCATTGTTCGCTGAGGCGATGAAAAGGTCGCTCGCTGGCGATCATCAGACCATAGAGCTGGCGGCTAAGCCCGGTGGCAAAATCGCAGATGTCGATCATCTCTTGGACTTCGCCGATGGCCTCGGCAACAATTTTTCCGCATTCCACCGAAATCAAAAAGGCTAATTCCTCCTTGCGTTCCCGGAATTTTTGCCCGATTCGGCGAACTAGTTCGCCGCGGAGCGGAGCGGGAACAGTCCGCCATTGCGAAAACGCCGCTGTCGATCGCGCGGCGGCTCGTTGAAAATCTGCGACCGACGCTTGGGGGAATCTTGCCAGTACACCGCCGTCGATCGGGCTGGTGACGGTCAAGTCCGGTCCACCCCCTACGCTCGACTCCGATCCAATCATGACCGATTGCGGCGACGAAATCTGAAATTCAGCGAGCGCCTGGTTTACTTGAGCTGCGTACGCAGATGCACTACTTTGGTGGGTCATTGTTGAAACCGACGTCGATGTTTGGAACGAGCTGCCATTTCAAGAAACTTTAACACAACTTGCGTCATTCCGGGCTGAGTCACGGAATCCAGATTTTAAGGTCGGGGGAATCGCAGTACCGCGCAGAACCGATAATGGATTCCCGCCTCCGTGGGAATGACTTTTTCTTGCTCGACCCGGTTCTGGCAGGCGTCCTAAGGCTTGATGGATCAGATACCATGCCGTTCGTGATCGGTACCGACGAAGCCGGATATGCGCCTAACCTGGGGCCGCTCGTGGTTAGCGCAACGGCTTGGAGCACTCCACGGAGCGATTTCGATTTCTATTCGGAACTTTCCGCGGAAGTCCACTGTTCGATCGTGGACGGCGATCCGCGACTGGTGATCGCCGACTCCAAGACGGCGTATCACGCGGGTGGATCGATCGACCGTTTGGAGTCAGCGGTACTCGCGCTATTGGCGACCTATGCCAAGTCGCCCGAGCGGATATCCGATCTACTGCAACATGTGTGCGGACCCGCCATGGCAATTCCGACGTGGTACGAATGGCATTGCGATCGATTGCCGATCGCAGCGCCGCGCGACGGAATTCAACGCCATCGCGACATGCTTGCCAACGGGTTTGCGGACAAGGCGTTGAAGCTCGAGCGAATCGCCGCGCGACTTGTGTTTCCAGTCGAGTTCAACCAACTGGTCGATGTCCATGGAAACAAGGCGTCGGTCCTCTCGGCGATTACGCTGCAACTGATCGGAGAATTGCTGGAAACCTCGAACGAAGATTGCGTTATTGTCTGCGACCGGCACGGAGGAAGGGCTCGCTACGCTCCCTTGGTCCAGCAATTCCTGACGGGAGATTGGCTCCAAGTACAGGAAGAAAGCGCTGCTCGCAGTCGCTACTCCTGGTCGAACGCCGGACGCAATTTTGAAATTCAGTTTCTCGTTCACGGGGAATCGTTTTTGCCGACCGCCGTGGCGTCGATGACGGCAAAATATCTGCGCGAAATCATGATGGCCGGCTGGAATGGATTTTGGTTGCGACACGATTCTGAACTGCGACCGACCGCAGGCTATCCCGGCGATGCCAAGCGTTTTCTACACGACGTGCGGCCGCTTTTGCTGCGGTTGGGGATCGACAAACCTGCGATCTGGCGCAGCCGATAACCGCAAGATTCTGCCGTCCGATTAGTCCGACCATTGCGACTCGTCAAGGATCGCCAGCGCGATAATCGCGAACGACGTCGCGATCAGCGGGTCGTCTTCACGCATCCGCGGACTGGAATTTTGCCAAAAACCCTCCGCCGATTGCCTCCCCAACAGTTCGCGGCGGATTTGCGCGGCCATCGTCGGCTGTAGCTCTCGCGGCATGACCTCCATGGACTTCGCCAATGCATACCAATAGTAGTACAGCAATCCCTCGGACCAGGAATTATCCGCACTGGATTCGAAGCCGGGAACGCGGTCGAATACAGAACGAGTTCGAAACCAACGGACGCCGGCCCTGAACTGCTCCGACTGAGGGTCTTCGCCGCAAGCGTTCAAACCGCGCAGCCCATCGGAGGTGGCACTGCCATACGACAGTGGCCGCGTTAAATCGTCCCGGTCGGCGTCGGCGGCCCAACCGGCTTTATTTCCGTCGTGATCCCGTTGGGCGTGAAAAAAGAACCCTCCGTCTCCCGGCAGGCTTTGGCATTTGCCCAGCCAAACGCGGTATAACTCAAGTGCTGCTTTTTCTTGGTCGTTCGATCGCAGGGCCAAGGCCTCCGAAACCATGGCGCCCACGGAAATGTTGGTCCCCGTGCTCTTGCGCGGACCGTCTGAACCTCCCTCCAAATCCCAACCCCCGAAGTCGGCTGCGTCCGGCGCATAACCTTCGCCTTGATCGATTTGCGATTCAACCAAATAGTCCAGCAAACGCTGGCGCTGGCGTTCGTCAAGCCGCAGTTCGAGTTTCTCCGCCGCCACGAGCAGCATCGCCGAAGCATACGTTGGATAGTCGGGCCCGCCAGGGTTGGCGACGCAGCCATGCCGTTCGATTTCCGTTGCGAGTGCGTCGCACGCAGATTGTAACTCGTCGACGAACCCCTCCCGTTGACTTGCCCCGACGTGCGAACACGCGTAGAGCACGAGAGCCGTCATTGCCGCACCGCCTTTCAAATTACCGTAGTGTGCCGAATGCCAAAGATGATCTGGTCTTTGCTGGGCCATAAGCCACTGGATCGCCTGGGGAAGACCAGTGGAAACAGGTTGTGCGATTCGGCTCGCTTGCGTCGGCGCGGGGGGGTTTTCACATCCACTGGCAAGCAGGAAAAGCAAACACAATGGCGCGGAAATCCAGGGCGATAACGCCACCATCGTTCTTGGCGGGCGAAGAACCGTGGGGATGCGACAAGAATCCCCGATTGGCGGAAACTTTCGTGGGACTTGCAAACGCATCCCGTCGGGCAAAAAGTTGAGCGTTGCTGACATGGATTTGAACCGGCAATTTTCCGCAAAGCGCCATCAGAAATTGCCCGCCTGGATCATTCCGAGCTTGCGTCCGCTTGGACGAAAGGCGGTCGATTGGTATAGGTTAAGCCCGTTGGCAAATCATTCAAAGTGGCATCCCTGTGGACGGGTATCGACATCGTCCCGGAAATGACATGCCCGTGTGAGGTTGGGACTCGCGTCTCAACTAGATCGAAGTCAAAAGAGGAGAGACCCATGTTGTTGTTTCGATCGATCTGTTTATTGACCTTGTCGGCCGTTCTGGCCTGGGGCAGGCCTTCGTTCGCGGCATGGCAGGAAAAAGCGGACCAGCCCACGAATGAAGATACATCGTCCACTAGCCAAGAGGAAAAACCTGATTCCCAGGAATCAGACGATGCCGATGCCAAGGAAAATGAGGAACCGACCGCGAACGACATTATGCGCGACGCCCAGACGAAAGCGAGCGACGGAGATTTGGACGGCGCGATCGCGCTGATCGAAAAAGCGAAATCGCTCGAACCAGACGAGCCGCGCATCGGGCTGATCTTGATTCGAGCCATGCAAGCCCGTGCCAGCGAACTAATCAATGACGATAAACGGCTGGACGCCAACCCATACTTTTATAAATCCGCCGTTCTGGTCCGCGAATTGAACGGCGACGCGGCGAAAATGTTCGGCCGCGACGCGGGGGCAGTGATTTACAAGGAAGCTAGCGCCTTTGCCGTGGACGGCAACACAGAGAAAGCACTGGCTTCGCTGAACGAGGCCATCGAGCGCGGCTACGAAGAATTTGAGGCGATGCGCAACGACCCCGACTTCGAATCGCTCCGCAAAAACAGTGCGTTCGTGGCACTGCTTGAAAAACACGAAAAACGCATCCTGGAAGAAATGCTGGCCAAGACCAAAACCGAATTGGAGGATTTCAAGACGTTCGACTTCAGCTTCAAACTGAAGAATCTTGACGGCAAAGAAATCAGCTTAGAGGACTACAAAGGTAAGATCGTCATCGTCGATTTTTGGGGAACGTGGTGCCCACCCTGCGTCGCCGAAATTCCTCATTTCATCAAACTCAAGGAGAGTTACGGCGAGCAAGGAATCGAAATCGTGGGTTTGGCCTATGAACAGGCCGAGGATACCGAGGAAGCCATCGAAGCAGCCCTGAAAGGGGTCAAGGATTTCGTCGCAGAAAATAAGCTTAACTACACCTGCGCTATCGGAGACGACGAGACGCAAGAGAGGGTCCCCGATTTCGGGGCCTTTCCCACCACACTCTTCATCGACCGCGAAGGCGTCGTTCGTTTGCAGCTTGTCGGGTTTCATCCGTACGCCAAACTCGAAATGGTCGTCCAGCATTTGCTGGGAAAAGGGAAGTAAGTGTTCCGTGTTTGAGCCGGAACATTAGCTGCGCTAGATTGCATGCACGAAACTGTAGCGGAACTCGCCAGAGTTTCGTCGCATTTGCATGCGGCTTGCCCAAAGTCTGGCGACTTCGGCTACAAAATTAGTCCTCTGGCCCAACTTGGCGGCTGGCGATGTCGCTCGAAAAATCTGCCGCAGTCATCTTGCGAGTCATTGACTTCAGCAACACTAGCTGCGTTGTCACGATGTATACGCGGGATTTTGGCAAGTTAAGTGCCTTGGCGAAGGGAGCACGCCGACCCAAGAGCCCTTTCGAGGCTGCTCTTGACGTCTTATCAATCTGTCACGTAGTGTTCGTCCACAAATCGACCGAAGCGCTCGATATACTCACCGAAGCAAAATTGGAAAGGCGATTCCGCGCGGCTTCCAAGGACCTAGCTCGGCTGTACTCAGCGTATTATTTCGTCGAATTGACAACGGCACTGACGGAGCCCGCCGATCCGCAACCGGAACTATTCGACGCATTGCAGGCGGCGATCGTGGGGTTAGATCAAGGCGAACCGAACGAGCCCTGGATGCTGAGATTTGAAATGCGCATGTTGACGATCATCGGCCATGGTCCGGCCCTTGAGTATTGCGTGGCCTGCGGCAAACCCGCCGGGGACAAAAATCCGTGCTGGTTCAGCAGTTCCGCGGGGGGCGTGATCTGTCGTACCTGCCGCCCCGGCAAACGAAGTGTCGTCAGCGTCACGCGCGAAGCCATCGAAACGCTCAAGCGATTCGGCGAGTCATCCGAGTCGTGGCGCGAGCCGCTGCCCACCGGTGCGCTCGGTCAGATTCGAGGACTCATGAATCAATATGTGGCTCATTTGCTGGGATATCGCCCGAAACTGTTGCCCTATCTCACGCTGGGGAAGCATTGAGCAGTCGTCAACATGGATGTCAACGCTGAAACGGAAGTCAAACGAATGAGTCGCGATTATCGGCATCGGCTTTTTTGGTTGGTCGGGTTGTCGGCCTTGCTCACCGGCTGCGCGACTTTTCGCGATATCAAACAAGACATGTCGCAATGGAGCTTGCGTGAGAAAAAACAACCTTGGGATCGATCCCCGGACGAAGAGTTCGACGTCATGGGCGAGCGCCGTCCGTCGCGGATTATCGCCCGTGATTTTCAGCCGCGAAATTTCCTGACGACGATTCGCGTCATCACGGCGCTGGGAGAGGACCAGAAAGCGGCCGAGCTGGCATTCGACGAAGGCCGCAATCTCTACGAACAAGCCGCGGAATTGCACGAAGCGGAGAAGCCCGGCGAAGCTGCGCCGCTCTTTCACCAAGCCGGCAACCAATTTCGCGAAGCGGCCGCCCGCTGGCCCGATTCAGCCATGGAAGAGGACTCGCTTTTCATGCAGGGCGAAGCATTTTTCTTCGCCGACCAGTACGTGCTAGCCAACCGCGCATACGAAAGCCTCGTCGCGCGATTCTCCGGCAGCTCGTACCTCGATCAAGTCGAAGCGCGCCGATTTTCGATCGCCCAATTTTGGCTCCGCACCTCGGAAGAAAACAAACCGTTGCTGGGGCTTAACTTGACCAACGAGATGCTGCCAACTACTGGTATTGCCAGCGAAGCCCGCCGCATTTTCCATCGGATTCGACTCGACGATCCCACCGGAAAACTCGCCGATGACGCCACGATGGCGCTGGGGGCCGCCTTCTTCCGAGCCGGCAGTTACCAAGAGGCCGCCGACGCTTTTGACGACTTGCGCAAGTCCTACCCCGGCAGCCCGCACCAATTCAACGCGCACCTATTCCAAGTCAAATCGCTCCTGGCGACCTACGCAGGCCCCGACTACGATGGCGCGCCGCTGGAAAAAGCCGACCAATTACTCCACGCCATGGTGAAGCAGTTCCCCAACGAAGTCGAACAGCAAAGAGAGTATCTGGCCAGCGAAGGAAGTCGCGTCCGCAACATGCTGGCCGATCGCGATTACCAAGTCGGCCAGTACTACGAGTCCAAGGGTGAGAATCGAGCGGCGGGCTTGTACTACGCTTCGGTCGCCGAACGCTTCAAGGACACGACGCTCAGCGACGAGGCCCGGGACCGCGTTGTCGAAGTGGCCCAAAAGGACCCGGAACCTGTGCAGCCCGTTGCTTGGTTCGTCGATTGGTTTCCCGAAGCCAAAGCAACCCGTCCTTTGATCCCAACCGAAACCAAATAAAACTGCGTTCGATATCCGGATGCTCTATTCCCTTCCTCACATCGCTTTCCCTTTTCGCATCTTATTCCCTCGCCCTCCTTGGGAAGGGCTAGGAGGGGGGAGTTTAGATTTATGATTTCAGATTTCAGATTTCAGAATGGAATTCGCGTTAGGCAAATGCGCCGACCACGTTACTCCTTTTCCCTCCCCCGCCGCGGGGAGGGCCAGGGAGGGGGGAGTTTTATGAGCGGCCTGGCATGGCTCTGGTTGCTCGCCGCCAGCGGTTGCCACTTTTACCAATTCGGCAATCAAGGTATGTATTGCTCGAGCGTGCAAACGGTGTACGTCGAGATGTTCGAATCGGATTCCTTTCGAAAATTCTTGGGACAACGACTCACCGAGGCCGTGGTCAAGGAGATCGAACTCAACACCCCGTTGCGAATCACCGAACGCGGACTGGCGCAGTCGGTTTTGCGCGGCCGACTGCTTCGCGATCGCAAGCGAGTTGTAACCGAGACGGTCAACGATGATCCGCGCGATTTGCAAATCGATTATTTGCTCGAAGTGACTTGGACCGATCCCGCTGGCAATCCGCTGATGGAGCGCCAAGTCCTGCGACTCAACCGCAGCATCGACTTCATCCCGGAAGGGGGCCAATCGCTCACCACTGCGGAGCAGGAACTGATCAACCGCCTCGCTCGGCAAGTCGTCCAACAAATGGAAATGCCCTGGTAGCGGATTCGCGTATCCGCGACTATCAATGCAATTGACCCCACTGCGCTTGTAGCCATTTCACGCCATCACTGAGATGGATGCCATGAGCGCCGGCGTTATAGTGGTTCAAGCCGTTGATGGTTTTGAACTCCAGCTTCGCCCCCTTCGCTTTGACGACATCGGCGTGTTTCTTCGCGGAGTTGTACGAGACAATCTCATCTTTGTCGGAATGGATCACATACACCGGGATTTTCCACGCCACGTCTTCGCCAGCCACCGGCGCGGCCACGGGGAGAGCGCCAGTGAAGAGATCCTGATGCCGGGAGCCGATGAACCATGCCCCTTCACCGCCAAGGCTGAAGCCGGTGATTACTACCTTTTTCTCGTCGATCGCGTAGGCCTTCATCGCGCTCTTGGTGAGCCAGACTGCCGCCTGTTCGTTCAGGACGTCGGTCCACCTGCCTCCGAGCGCATCGGGGGCAATGATGATCGCATTCAAACCGACTAATCCAGGGCGGAACGCCTCAATCATTCCTTTGCCGGTGTATGGGCTCGGCTTCGCCCCGTCGTAGCCGAAGTGGAGCGCAAGCACGAGTGGTACCGGCGTCTTGCCGTCATAGCTGCTGGGGATCGCGATGGTGTACTTGACGCTCTCAAGGCCGGGGATGTCGGCCGTTTGTTGGTGTGTGCCAGGAGGAAGTTTCTTCAGTTCGGCCGCTTCCGGGATCATGACCGCGTCCCGACCTCCGCAGCCGACGGACAGGGCAAAGATGAGAAGGAACGGCAATCGTTGCAAGGTGGATCCCCAAAAAAGTCGCCTAACGACCCAAGTCAGCGACCCGGCACACAGGACGCGTGGATTGCAACCACAGCGCGATGACCGGTTTCGCTGCAGTGCATGGTTATACAGATGCGCATAACGTTCGTCTCGGGCAGTATAACGTGATTCGGCCGAGTGAAGAATTCGGACACAAAGTCTCTTTATATTGGAGTTTAGGGCGCGGGTGATATTCAATCTCCCGGAACCTTGTACGGCCGGACGGTCCGCATAATGTTTTGGGGACGCATTGCTCGTCCGCCCGGAAGTAAACCTTAGAGCCCCGTGATGGCAATCCACGTTTGAGGGGCATAAAGAATCCATGAAAGTCCGTGGCTTGGGGCTCGGGTCGTTTGTTCTAGACTGCTGACCAAGCGTTGGTCGCGTGTTGGCGTGCAAAAAGTTCGAAACCCCAAGCGCACGGGGAAAACCATGAACATTCTCGCCATTGATTTGGGCAAATTCAATTCGATGTTCTGTTTTTTTGATTCCACCAGCCAATCCGCCGAGTTTTTGCTTCCCGCCACGGAGCACCCGTCGCGCATTACGAACACGGGGCCTCCGCGAGGACCCAGGATAAGTCGACACCGGCTCCGACGTGCAGCCGCCATTCGACTTGTCCTATAATTATCGCGCATCCGCAACGTATCAGTTAGACAATTTGCTGGGTTCTAATCATTACCTTTCCAAATGCCAACACTTTCATAGGAATTGTTCATGTTTGCTTGGTCCCTATGCATCCGTACATCCCAATTGTTCGCGGCGATCGCTTTGGTAACAATCTTGGTTCCGCTGGTCGACGCGCAAGAAAACGCTGACGACACGACACGACTGGCGACCGCCCCCCCAAGCGGCGGTTCTGCAGCGGTTTCGCCTCCTGCGCAGCCGGATGTAAAACGCTTCAAGGGCATTTATTCGGCTGACGCGATAGCCCCCTCGCACTCAGCCATCGGCCGATTGGCCGATTTTTCCGTCCCGGCTCAACGCCAAGACACCGAAGTCACTTTGCGAAAGGGCTATGCCGAATATCGGCAGCGTGGGTTGGATCAGTATCTCGAGACTACCACCGATACTGACGAGACGAAGCAGAAGCTTTCTTCATTCGCCCGCTCGGTGCATGCGGACAATCAGGGCCTGGCGTGCGAACTTTCGGGCGCTGCGATGTACAAGCTGGCTCACGAATTTGCCGATCCGAAGGTGATGGAGCGCCAGGACCCCTTGGTGCTGATTGCCTGTGGAAACTTTCTGGCCCCTTTTGGAGAAAGCGAACTCGCCAGGGCTTGCGGCGAAATGGCGATCCGAAAACTTCGCCAATCGAATTACCCGAGCAGTTGCGCATTGCAGGCATACGCGATCTACGTCAAGAACCAGCCAACGGTTCAAGTTCCATTGCAGGGTGCCTTTTCGGCTGATGATTATGTTGAAAGTTTTTATTACTGGATCAAATATGACTTGCACCTCCGTCCCGAAGACGTTCCGTTCGTTGGATATGTGATTTGGGACTTTGTTGAAACTTACTACCGGTTGGATCCGAAAAAATGTGACGCCTTGATTGACATGATTGCCGAAGAAAAAGATATTCCCGAGTACTTTCGCGCTTTGTTTGAGGGCCTGGTGCGAAGCTTTGAATCCAGCAGCGCGCGAGGAACGAATGTTATCAGCAGAGTGGAACCGGAAAACTTGCGTATTTTTGAAGAGCGAGGCCGACAGGCGATCCAGGGTTTCGAGCGCGCATGGACGTTGAACCAGGCTTGGGTCATGCCCGCAATGATGGTTCATAATATCCAATCTCGTTTAGGAAACGAGGAAGCCGCCGATCACTGGTTCGATCTTGGGACAAAAGTCCAGTATGACGATTGGAATCTCCGGATCAATCAATTGACGTACAAGTTGCCGCGCTGGGGAGGAAGTGTTGATGAAATGATGACGTATGGCTTGCAATGCTACGACGAAGGCCGATTCGATACTCGAGTTCCGTTTATCCTAATCGAAGCGGTTGTACGCGCGAGGAAGGAACGCGCGAACGGCGATCTCAAGTCGGACGCGGACTTGAGTGAATATGACGGCCTCGCTCAAAAATGCATGGACTGTTTCGACCGCTTGAGTGAAAACTACGCGACTACTCAGACCGAGTTTTATCCCCTATGGTATCAAATTGGGAAATCGCTTACCGCGTATGATTTGGGTGATTACGCGACCGCTCGGCAAGAGTTGGAAAAATTGGGCGACCGCTATTCGCAACAGGCCTTGGTGGATTGGCGCGGCTTTCAGTTTGATTGGAAACAGTTCAAAGCTTTGGTGTACGCGCGCGGCGGACCGACCGGCGAATTGGCCGAATCCATACTCGAAATCGACGAATCTAAATACGCGCAAAACGGAAAGTACCGAAAGCGGGTTACGAAGATTCTCGACGAGGCAATTGGTAAGGCTGAACATCCTCTGGAAAAACAATACTGGGATCGGCTCCAGACAATCTTTGATTGGCAATGCAACTATCGAGATGACAAACCAGTCAGCTTGGATTTTAGGCACCGGTTTGCGATTTGGGCCGGGACTGGAAACTGTCGATTTAAGTTGCAGGACGACGGTATCCTGATCGACAACACAACAGGCAATTTGGGCTATGACGTGACGACGCCAGGTTATTTTCCTGGTCCGAAAATCGTCGATTATGACTTTGAAACCCTGGAACCAGTAGTCGCTCAACCTCCGGACACCGATAGCCTGTTTCAGCGGCACTTGGCGATTGTCAATCTCGACTCCGAAACGTTCCGGGCATCGGTTGGAGTTGATCCGGTTCGTGACGAACTAGTGCTTACGCTGGGCGGTGGTTACCCATTGTATCAATACCAGCTACCGGCAACGGAGGGCCACCACTGCCATGTCCGACTGTTCTGCGACGAAAAATATCTCGAAGCGCACGTGAACGGACAGTTGGCGGCGCGCATCCGTTACGAAACCATTCACGTGGCCAATAAAATTACGCTCATGGGCAATCCAGTTTTTAGCGGCCGTGGGAGCGTTCAGTACAAGAATATCAAGGTTCAAAAATGGATTGAAGGCGCACCGCCAAATGAATCCGATGTCGATGCTCTATTCGAATACTACAGCAGCGCCACGGAACGGCGGCCAGAAGATGGATCGTTATGGTTTAATGTCGGCGTTTTGGCGCATAAACGAAACCGCTTCGAGGAGGCGGAAAGTGCATTTGCCAAAGCGCTCGAGCTTGGCCTGCCACACGACTTTATTAACTTTTACCTTGGAGACATCGAAGAAAGACGTGGCCAGACTGAGAAAGCCTTTGAACTCTACCGACAATCCGTCTGTAGCAGCGACTGGCAGGTCGCAAACATCGTGGACTTTCCGCGGCCCTTTGTTTCGCCTCGTGAATGGGCAGCGTTTCGCTGCCGCTGGCTGTTGGCAACGCTGGAACCACAACCCAAGGTCAGCCCGCAAGATTTGGCGACGATCAAGTCGGCGCCGGCCGTTCCCCCCAATCCTTGGATGGCTCAAATGTTGAGCGCCTGCGAAGCTGCGCGTCAGGGTGACTTTGCCGCGGCGGCTGCGGCGGCGGAAGCGGGAAAATCACAAGCACCTGCCGAATTTCATGCGATGATCTCACGGCAAATCAATAGCTACGGCGACCAACGTGCGTTCGTCCTTCAAACCAATGAAAAATCGTATTACCTGGACAGCGAAACGAGCTTGTATTGGCCCATTGTCGACGAAAATATCAAGCGCGAGATGTTGCGACTGATGCAAAAACGTTGACTCGTATTGACCCGTCGAAATTTTTTGGGCAAGTCCGCCGCAGGGTTTGTCGTAATCGCCCGCGACCAAACGAAATGGCGAGAGACGCCCGGCAGTCGCTCGTTTAGCGCCACCTCAACAAGGATCGCAGCGGACTAGCTGCCGCCTCCATTTCGACAACCACTGTGCGACCAGACAGCGAGATAGTTGGCGCAGGGAGATTATGGAGACGGCTGCGCACTAACCGCCCGGTTTGAGACATTCCGCCAGAATCCGCATGTCGTCATCGTAGGACTCGGCGCTGAGCGGGCCGAAGGAGAATCGAATGAACGATCGAAGCGGAGACTGGCTCTCCGGGCGATGCCGCATGTCGCAGACCGGTCCCGGCAGGATCGCGGCTTGATGCCGAAATAGCCGCTCGTTGAATTGTCGAGCCGTGATTCCGTGCGGAAGTTGTCCCCAATGATAAAACCCGCCGTTGCCGGTAAATAACTCAAGTCCCAACGCGCGGAGTCCGGCGCCGTAACGCTCGCGCTGGCGATTGTAATGCAGTCGGATCGCCTCACGAGCCAGTTGAACGCGATCGAGATTGAACAGTTCAGTCACACAGATTTGTGACGGCCTCGACACACCTCCCATTCCAATCGACGAATAATTACGAAAGATCTCGATGTGCTGCCGGGCCGAAATGATCCAGCCGATGCGCATGCCGGGGACTTGCAAGCCCTTGGTGGCCGCACCGACGACGAAGAAATTCGTTTGGTCGATGTCGCCAATTAGCGGCAAGGCGCTCGATGGCTCTAACTCGTTAAAGAATTCATAGGCCTCGTCAAATATTGCCCCTCGCGTCGCATGGCGATAGCGCTCCACTAGGCCCTTGAGTTCGGATTCCGTTTTGGCAACCCCAGTTGGGTTGCAAGGATTGCTGGTTAGAAGCAAAATTTGACGATCGCCACTCTGCGGCTCGAGCGGATATTCCTCAACGCCTGGACGAAAGGCGTTCTCCTGATTGCTGGGAACGATCCGCATCTTCCGTCGCAACAATTGGATCGCATCGTAGTATGGCGGATATTCGGTTTCCTCGACCACAATCGTCGTACCATCGATTAGAAACGCCAAGGTGGCAAAAATCGCCGGCCGACCACCGGCAAACACCGCGACGTGGTCCGGCGTGATGTTGGTCCCATAAAAGTGGTTGTAATAATTGGCGATTGCCTGCCGCAAAGCTAAATGGCCGGTCGCTGGCGGATACTTCAAATCGGCAGCGCCAAATTCAATTCGCTGTGGCAGCGGAGGGCCACCGGGCAACTGGGTCGTCAACGGAAAGCCTTGGACCCACGGATGCGTTCCGGCATCTCCCATATATTTGCCGGAGACGTCGGTGAAACGAAACAGCGTTTCATAAATGCCCATCGGGGGAAATTGTTGCAAGAACACGTTGCCTTCACTCCGTCGCTGCTTTTGGCCGAGCCACGGCCAACCAAATATTCATTTCAAAAACCGTCAGCCCGCCGCTTTTTTCCAACTTTAATTTGTGAAATCATTCTTGCCTTCTACTCGTACTCGTGCTCGTGCTCGAAACAATGCGACCAACGATTCATTTCGATCACGAAAACCCGAAGTCTTTCGTCTACAAATCGAGTACGAGTACCGCGGTGCTGAGTACGAGTACGAGAAGAAAGACAAGACGATGGCACCCGCCCTGTCTGCCCCCTGCTAGCGACGTATCGTAGCGGAGAATTGACATAGGTCCAATGGGCAACTTGAGGTAACTTATTCGACCCCGACCCGCGCGATGACGACATCAAACGCCGCTCCCCTTCAACGGCTTTCGATCGTTCGTCGCCCGCCCGATTAGGAAATTCATCGACGAATCAAATTCGTCTCAGACTCTACCCGCAAAAAGGATTTTACGGAGTAAAGCAATGTTGCTCACAGGCATTCACGTTGAAGCCCGCGGCCCGCAGGCGTCTTCCAAAACGATCCGTTTGTGCCCAGGTCTCAATGTTGTCATCGATCCAAACGCAAATGCAAATGCGATTGGACGACTGCTTCGCGGCACCTTGTTTGGCACAAGCCGTTCTGGGGACCAATGCCGGACGCCGCAATCCGTCGATTCCGCTGGTTGGATCGAAGTCACTTCGAGCGGCCAATCGTATCGCTTGACGCGGCGATCGTTCGATCGCCGAAATCCACTGCTCATCACGCCGCTCGATCCCGCGTCACGCCCCAATTCCTTGAGTGTCCTGCGCAACTTGGATCAAGAGACCTTCGACGCGTTCTTTTCTTGCGATTTTACCGATCAACGAGCCCTTGAATCGATGGCCGTCTGGTTGCATGCGCGAAGGGACAGCTCGAGCCATTTGCAACCGGAAGCAGCGCCGCTCGAGGGTTCCCTTGCTGTGATCTCAGAGGAAGTCGAACAGAGTAACCTGCGAATTCGATTGGCCAATGCCAGACGAGACTTGTTGGATCGTCAAATCATCGAATTGGAGCGTCGAAACGACCGCGTGACCCCACACACTCCATCGACACTGCAAGTCGCTCCGCCGGAACCGTTGGCGCGGCTGTATGAACGCTTGGACGAAATCGATTGCCAATGGCGATCGTGGCGCGACATCCAACAGGAAATTCAAAAGCGGCGCATCGGGATCCGCGATGAACTTGCACTTGCTCCCGACGTCGCCAGCGTACCGATCGATCATCCTTGGCATCGATTCCGTGAATCGGTCCAAACGCTGGAAACCAAAATCGCTTCGATGGAACCGCGACCGAAGCCAGCCCATGAGACGAAATCAAACCCCAATGCAGGAATGCCCACCCAGTGGTGCGACGAAATTCGAAAAACACTGCACGAGTTGAACCATTTGCTCGAGCAACAGCATCGCCAATCACGTCATCGGATGGCAGCCGCCGAGCTCAAACAACTTCGCATTTGCTACAACGACTTGGAGAATAGCGTCAAGAACATGTTGCGCCGCCGGCATTCGATCTTGGAACAGATCCACGCCTTGGATCCGCAAGGTGCGGAGCTTGTCCTGCAAGGAAGTCAACAGTTTTGCGCGATGGCCCAAAGTGAAGGCTATTGGCTGGCGCGCCAGCGGTGCCTGCAGCCCGTTCATTCGACGCCTCCTCCATCGGATTCAGGCTCCGAATTCTCGATTGCGCGATGGCAACTGGAAAGCGCGCGGCAGCAGCGAATCGAGGTCCACAACCAAATCGGCCGCGAGGAATCTGTGTTGCGTCAATGGGTCAGGCAGCGCGATGAGATGGTCGATCGACTTTGTCATCAGCGGAGCGACGTGCGCCCGTTTCGAGTTCAACCGCAAGCTTTTGAAATGGACGTGCGGCGGGACATCGCAGCGCCGACGCAGATCTTGGAAAATGCGGCGCAGTTTTTAGGACGCCTCAGCGGTGGGCGGTGGGTGCGCATTGGTCTGGCGGAAATCACAACAGCAGTCGTCGTAAGCGACGCCCACGGGCGATCGATAGACGCCGCGCGACTTAGCCAAGGAGTACAAAGTCAGATTGCCATCAGCTTGTGTCTGGCTGTGTCGCAGCATTTTGAAGACAACGGCAGGCCCTTGCCCCTGGTGCTGGGCGGGCTGCAGGAAATCGTCGCGGCTGACGACGTCCGTCCGTTGCTTCAACTCGTCAGCGAACGATGTGCCCGAGGCCAACAACTCGTTTTTGTCGCTTGCCGAAATCACGAGGTGGCGGCCTTTGCTCCACTCCGCCCCCACGTTGTCGACCTCGTATCGTCCAAGGATGCTTCTCTGGAACGAGTCCCGCCCATGGCACTGGCCGATTCACACACGTTTCGCGAACGGGCTCCGGGTCACGCTGCCCATCCGTGGCAACCTGTGGACCACCTTCGCATGGGCTCGGATAACGAAGGCCAACTGAGCGGAGAGCTCATTTATCGCTTTCCAATTCAACGCGATTTACGTTGGCAGGATCACACTGGCCGAACCAGTGGCACACAAGACTTAAGCATGTCACACCAACACACTAGCGGCGCCAGTGGCACAAAGGGAAGTGTTGCCCACGGAAGTGGCCTGCCACCCAAAGAATTCGGTCGAGAATCCAACACCGTCTCGCGAACTAGTCATCTTCGCGATGCGGGCGTTTGCACATTCGCCGAGTTATCCGCGCTGGAACGATTTGGCGTGACGACGATCGGCAAGTTGCTTGACGCGAATCCCGAATCGCTCGCCGAAGCATTATCGGACGTGCCTGCTCTTTCGACTCAAGTCCGACGCTGGCAAGCATGTTGTTGGATGCTCGTTTGCGTTCCGGAAATGGCGGCGGAGGACGCCCAAGTGCTTTACGAATGCGGAATTACGGTCCCTCAGCAACTGGAAGAAGTTCGCGGCGAGTTTTTGCTAAGTAAACTCCAAAGCCACCTTACTGCCAGCGGACGGGGTTCGGCGTTTGCACGATACGATGTCGAACGGATCAACGGCTGGATGCGCTCGCTGGCCCGAACCAGACCCCAGTGGAAACAGCTTGCGGGATCGAGCGGGCATTCGCCGCGATCCTCGAACGAGAATTCACGGGAGTCACTTCGGTTTCACCTCCACCTCAACGATTCTGTGGACGCGGCGCCGTCGATTGGATCTCGCGTTTTTCAACAACTTGGCCAAATCGGAGTGCGCACCGTCCGCGATTTTCTCAGTCGCGGCGCAGAAGATGTCGCGCGAGAGATGAACAATCGACGCATTACGGCCGAGACAATCCGGCAGTGGCAACAGCAGGCTCGGATCGCTTGCTCGGTTCCCAATCTGCGCCGGCATGACGCGCAGATTTTGGTCGCTTGTGGGATGGACGACCCAGAAAAAATCGCCACGATGGCCCCGGCAAAGCTGTTTGCACAGGTCGATCAATTCTTGCGCTCGAAAACTGGGATGCGATTGATTCGATCGGGAAAGAAACCGGACCTGGCGGAAGTGACCGATTGGATTCGCTGGGCCCGACATACGCGCTCGGTTCAAGCGGCGTAACGTTGGCATGCTCGGCCCACCCTAGCTCGGAGAAATGGTCATCAGTTCGTAGAACGACGTCTTGCCGTCTTTGATAAAGCGGAACATACCGATCATCTCGCCTGCATCGGGTGGGCTCCAGATTTCCTCCGTCGTTCCGCCCATCGCTTCGCCCACCCAGCGCCCGGCAAGCCCGTTCATCGTTTCGATTTTTGTCGGGGCAGGCGTGAAATCTTTTCCCCGGGTCCACGTATTCTCGGTCCGCGGCTCCTGGGCAGCGATACTTCCAATCAGGCCGAGGCAAAATATGCCAAGGATCGCAGAGCGATTCATTGTTCTTCCTTTGGTGGGATTCGATCGGCGAGTTTTCACTGCGATTGTACTAACCTGCGCTGCAGCTTGAGCTTCCAGCGCTGGGCAAGTCGCCCGCAAAGATAACTGAAGATTACCGAAAAACATAAATGCAAAAAACACCACAGGGTGACCGCGGCGGTCTCGGTCGGTGGAAGCTGGAGAAAACGACTGACCGGACCGCTGCCTTTGTCGAGCCAAGTTCCGGCGGTAAAGACGCCGTGAATGCAGCCGACCATCAAAAGGAAAATGGAGACCGACCACAGTGCGGCTCGTTCGGGAATTTGAAACAGGAAGATCGAATAGACGAGATGCAGCCCCCCCAAAAAAATCATGATGAATATCCAGCGCGACCCCAGTGGCTGGACCGGCAGCACGGACCAACCGCTCCAAGCCAACGTCGAGAGGGAAATCAGCACCAAGCCCATGACGCCAATGCAGGCGGCGTAGAAATGGGACAAGAACTGATAGTCGCTGTCCGAGCGGTCCTCAAAACCATCTTCGTCGACCTGGATGCTATCGAAATCCGTCGCGTCGCTTGGGCGATTCAAACCCAAGTCGATTTCCGCGACGTCGGCCGCGGGCGTGATTGGCCGATTGGAATGCCGCGAACGATCCCGTGGTCTCCGGCCGCGAGTAAATCGTAATCGTGCGGGTCGCGGCACCGGCAACTCGAATTCGTTTTCGCGATTTGGGCCCGTCGTTTTGCCTCCATTTTGACTGCCGGTCGATTCTGTTTCCGAGGCCAATTCCCGGTGCAGATTTGAAGGAGCGACTTTGGCGGGCGGATGGATTAGAAGCTCGTCGCCGCGATCGAGAAACGCCGCCGGCAACAGCTCATCGTGCGTCGCGGGGAGGGGTTCGGCGTGAACGCCGCTTCCCAAGGTATGGATTTGGGCCAAGGAAGCTCGGACTTCGATCGTTTGTCCACCGCTCGATTCGGAGGGCGACAGCCGACGTAGTTGAATCACTGACTTGCACTCGCTGCAACGAACGATCGTGCCCGCGCGTGCCAGCGGGACTCGAATCACGCAACCATTGGGACAATGAACGATGAGCGGCATTCCTTCATTATCCTTGTCGCAATCGCGAACGCAAGAAACGACCCGAACAAGTCGTGGGTCAGTTTCTTTGTAGCCATCATCGCTCCGCGTGATGAATGCGGTCCCGCCGGGTGGTTTTCGCGTGTAATCGAAAATGGCTTTCCTCTCGCGGAGCGAGAGGGCTACAGTCGACCAGCAATCACAACCACCACCCAAGGAGAGTTCGATTGTCCCCGATCGGGAGGTCGACCGAAGAACTCTCGAGAATCGCGCCGAAACGACGGGGATCACGTGCGTCGAATGTAGTCGGCGGCGTAACTGCGAATGTGTTTGCCGTTGAGCACGTGAACCATTCGCAGTCTTTGCACGGTCTCGTCGCTGAATTGACCCAAGGGTACGTGGACGAGTTGTCGCCGAAAGTGTCTAGCAATCTGTTTCCAAGCGGTTCCGGGAGGGAGTGAACTGAGCAACGCGACGTGCGGAGCGCGGCTATTCAGACACGCCGCGGCAATCAGTCGATCCTCCAGCGTCTCGGCAAAATCCAATCGTGGATCCGACCAGATGTCGGGAATTGCCACTGGAGGAAATAGGAACAATGATCCGCCGTAGGTTGCGAGACAGATCCCGGGGCCGACCGGTTGCTTTTGAAAATCCGTCGCAAAAAAAGCCAGCGTCGATTCTTGGAGATGCTCGGCATACCAAGTCGCTCGCCAATGGTAGTCGCGAGGATCGGCCGGCGAATCGAACAACATCACCACCGCATCCAATTTTCCGCGATTGGGAGGGAGGACTTTGACATAGATTTCTCGTTCGTACCAATGCCGGAGCGTGTCGCGGATGTCGATGCCGTCCTTGATGCTCGTGGTGAATTTTTCGGTCCGAGCCAAATCTTGCCCCATGATCTGCCGCGCACGATCGAACACGGCGGCGCGAAAATTTTCGATGAGTTCGTCTTCGGGGGGCCAGCTACATTGCGAGAACGGATTCCATTTCTGTTTCCATTGCTTCGTTTGGCGGTCATCCGGTTTGGGAATCAGGTGAAGCGACTTCCAAACGATGGGAGGACCCGGCAAGCGACTAACGACATCCACCGTGGTCTCGTCCGGAAGGGTTGCCCGCCCGATACCGAACCGAATCCGCTGGCCAGCACTTGCCCTGGAATACGGATAGGACTTGGCCGTCTCCAAGACGTGCAAGGCAAACCCGTCACCAATCGTTTGTTGCGCGGCGGTGATAATGGTGGTCAATTGCGGCGTAAAATGGTGCTCGAGCAACGTCAAATTGCGGGTGTATTTCAGGCAAGTGGAAAGCAGTTTTGGGGTGATCCGGCGCGCTCGGCTGCGATACTCGGCCCGATACGAATCGCGGGCCGATAGCAGCAGTTCTTTAACGCCGTCGATCGAAAGTTGTCCGTCATCGTCCAAAGTCTCCCGCGCCCGTTCGTACAATCCAGTGACGTACGGCAGTTCGCCCAGCATGAAATAAAGGCTTTTGGTTTCGACTGGAAAAGACTGCGTTTCGCAGACCATTTCGGGTTCACAAGTCGCTGTCGGCTCCGCCAAGAACGCTTGTCGAATCCAAGGCCATTCGAGGATTCCGCAAATGAACAAGATGTTGCGGTAGCGACCAGCAAGGACTTTGAGCTGCGCGGCCATATGACCAACGCGCTGTTGCCATTGCGGATGGTCGGGTTTGGACAAGAACGGGACGACTGCCGCTGCGTATTGCTCCAACGAGACTTTTTTGAGGGCATACGCGTCGGGATATGTTTGGGAAATGGAAACGAACCGCGCAGTTTCCAAATCGATGAATCGTCGAGGGATGTGTTCGCCCATTGCGGCGCGGATCGCCGCAATTACCGGCTGACAAGGATCGATCGGAACGTAACTTGCCGGCGGCGCCGAATCGGTCGATTCTCCAGGGTCGCGCTCTTGAGTCCATGCATCGTCAGGCGGTGCCAGCGAGAAATCGGGGTAGGCTTGTTGAACGACGGCGCGAGGACACGGCAAATCGAGAATGGCTTGTTCGACGTCCGCTTGAAAACTGGGCGGGAGTGGGACGGCCAGGCAATCGAACGATTGCGACAAGAACAGCCGGCGGACTTTCCAGGCAAAGTCGCCACTCCCGTGAACCACGGGCGTGACGTAGATATTAGGTCCGAGTTGCAAGATCGTATCGGGCATGGTTGGGCAAATGATTAGGGCTGGTCCGAAAACCAAAGACCCCTCACCCTACCCTCTCCCCATGAAACATGGGGAGAGGGAACTTGAAAGTTTGCGGAAACGCCACCACGAAGCATGCGGAGAGGGAACGTCAAGGATTGCATTATTGTTCTTATTCCTCGTCCTGTTTCCAAGCGTCGTCGTCATCCTCCTCGGAGTCAGCGTCGGGGTGGAGGGGATCCTCGGCACCAAAAAAGAAGTCGCCCAATCCCAGCGGCGCGATTTCACCACCGAGCGTGCGCTGGCGGTTCTTAGCGAGTGAATCCAAATCGAGCGCTTCCGGGCCCAGGCACTTTTCGAGGGCCTCGCGCCAGGTTCGATCGAGATTGGCGGGGTGGTCGGGCTGCTGCTGCAATCGCTTCATGGCAAAGCGAAGCAAATTAATTCCATCGCGCGGCGAAAAATCGAGTTTGAGTTCGTGCGATTTTTGCAAAAACTCGACGGTCATTGCCAACATCTCCGCGCGGCAAAATGGCAGATGGTACTCGAGAATCGCCATCTCGTCGGCCCGATCAGGAAACTGCAGCGTCAGCGTCGGCTGCAACCGACTGAGAATGTAGTCCGGTATTTCAAAGGTGGATTCGTCTTGGTTCATCGTGACCGCGCAGCGAAAGTCTCGCTGCGCGTGGATCGTGATTCCCGCAATAATCGACTCGACGTACCGACGGTGATCGAGCAGCGGGGCGAGCGACGCCCATGACTTTTCGTTCATCCGATTACCTTCGTCCAGGATACAAACGCCACCGCTGATCATCGCGCTGACCAACGGCGACGCGTGATAAGCAATGCTGCCGTTTTGCGCCAGGACCGGAGTCACAAGCAAATCCTCCGGGCGCGTGTCAGCCGTGCATTGATAGACGTACAACGGTTGCTTGCGAAACTCGGCCGCGGCAATCGCCAGCGCCGTTTTGCCGATGCCCGGCGTACCCACGAGTCGCGGAGTCAGGGGCAAATCGCGATCGTCCACAACCAGCCAACAAGCCAAGACTTGCTGAAGAATCTCGGATTGACCAATCCAGCGAGACGGAATGGCGTGCGGTTGACTGAGCTGCAGGACGACGCCCTGGATTTCGATTGTCTGGGTCATGGCTTCCATCGACGTTGAATTGCGACAACGCGAACACGTAGTCGCATCATTGTTGCCAATGTATCGGGAAGGAGGTCGTGGACAAGTGACGCGTCTCGGGGATCGCCAACGCCGGTGCCCTAGAATCGGCAGGATCGGAACAATGGCACACGCGAACCAGCGCAAAAAAGGCCGATTTTACCGAGCTTGCAGATCCGGAAAGGCTATGTTTTCATGCAAATTCTATCCTTGCCGCGCAAACGTTGAGGCGGCGTATTTCCGATTCGAATCGCCATGATCGACTCGACTCCTGTAAAAATATCCCACCCATTGCACTGTGGCATATTCCTTTTGCCGCTGGCGCTGGCAATGGGTTTGGGCATCGGGATCTTCGTCGCCCCAAACTTCGTCGATGACAACACCCGGATGCATGTGGAGTTGGGCGAGTCGATCTTGCAACGGGGTAGATTACCGGTCAGTATTCAAGTGGCGGGTGGCTATTGCTGGATGAACGACTGCTATTTGACCCAAGTGATCATGGCGATCGCCACGCGCATTGGAGGCGATCATTCCTTATCGGCTGGCAGCTGGTGCATCGCCCTGGCAGTCCTTGCGCTGTTGACGCACTTCAACCGACGAGACAACGTCTGCTGGATGGCGACCATTGCCGCAACCCTCTTGGTATTAGGCGTCTTGATCCAGCCGTTGCGTGCCGGTCCGCAGATTGCTTCAATTGCCTGTTTTGCCGCGCTGATTGCTTTGCTGCAATGTGCGTTTGAGGGGTGGCGCGGGAAGTGGCATTGGACGACGCCACGTCGCTGGATTCGCTCGGATTGGATGTACGGCGACGACGAACTGAAATGCGACTCGCAAAAGTTGCGCTTGTTGTGGCTTGCCGCGCCTTTGTTTTGCATTTGGGCCAATATGCACGGGGCGTTTCGAATGGGGCTAGTCATTTTTTGGATTTATCTTGCCGTTCGAGCCTTGGAAGCGATTTGTCAGCGCGGCCAAGCGGGCTGGGGATTAGTTCGCCGCATGCTTTTGATGGGTGTGGTGGCCGGCTTGGCAACCTTGGTGAATCCGTACGGTCCTTGGCTGTACGGATGGCTCAGCCATCCGGGTACATTGACCCAACGCGAGCTCTTGCACGGCTCGGCGGTCTCGATTTTTGAAAGCAACGTTGGGCCTGCATTCGTGCTGCTCTTGGCGTTTGTGCTGGCCGCGCAAGCCGTTTCGATTCGGCGCTTTGATCTTGCGCAGGTCGTCGGGTTGGCCGTAGCCGGAATCCTGTCGATTGCTGATGCGCGCAACGCGGCACTATTTGGCATCGCAGCGGGGTTCTGGATTGGACTCCCGCTGAACGAATTTTGGACTTTGATTCAGTCGAGTATTTGCCGTGCTCAGCGAAAACGGCAACGATTCCCAGACGGCGCTAGCCGATAGGACTTCTGTCGGCAATAATCCGCGTCCGTCGCACCACGCAAAAGTTTAACATGTCCAATGCATCATTGAATCACGAATTCCAGTCCTTATCCCGACCCTCCGTATTGCCGCCGCGCGCGACGCCGTGGGATCGTCAGAGCGAACGCATCATTCGACAATTGGAACAAGCCGAGCAACTCTGCCGCGGCGAGTTGGAGGCGTATGCCGCTGGTTGTCAGCCGACCCGCACGCGTTTCCCCGACAATTTCAAAGTGTCGATCGTGATTCCCGTGTACAACGAGGAAGCGACGATTGGTAAAGTCGTTGCCAGAGTCGCCTCGCTTCCGTTTCCCAAGGAAATCATCGTCGTCGACGACCGAAGTACCGACGGAACGTACGAGGTGCTCGCGCAAGTCGCCGACTTGGACGGGATGCGCGTCATTCGTCACGAAAAAAATCAGGGCAAAGGGGCGTCGCTGCGAACTGGATTCGAGAATGCAACTGGCTGCGTCGTCGTGGTGCAAGACGCGGATCTCGAATATGATCCACGCGACATCCCGGGCTTGCTTATTCCGATCCTGCACGAGGAGGCGGATGTCGTCTATGGGTCTCGATTCTTGGGCGACGATCCGCAAGATAAATCCTGGGTGCATCGCTTTGGAAACTGGGCGCTTACCGCGTCGTCCAATCTATTTAGCGGGCTGCGTCTGACCGATATGGAGACGTGTTACAAAGCCTTTCGCCGCGAGGCGCTGAAAGGCGTAGACGTTACTCAAAATCGGTTCGGGATCGAGCCCGAGCTGACCGCAAAGCTCGCCCGACTTGGCTATCGATTCACCGAAGTTCCCATCAGCTACCAAGCCCGTTCATACGCCGAAGGCAAAAAAATCGGGCTGAAGGACTTATTCAACGCGCTGTACTGCATCGGACGCTACGGCATTCGCGATTGAGTTTGTCGCGGCCAGCCGCTTGGGCAATAATGCACGTGTCAGGCCGGAACTTTGCCGGCCGAAACGGAGGCTGGCCATGAATCGGGTTTATTTTTGTGTACCGCCAATCGCCATGCTGGTTGCGGTTTTGGTACCGCCAGCGCGCGCTCAGACTGCGGATCGCATCATCGAGCTTGAAGTCAAGCTCGCCGGAGCGGCATCGGACGACCATCAGCAATGGGCCGAACTCCTTGCCGATGTCGGGGCCGATCGCGTGCGAATTACCTCCGGGGATAACGCGAAGCCGTCGACGTCCGAATCGGAATACCAAGGTCAAACGATTATCTCCGTGATTGGCGTGTTGGACCGAAGTGGAAAATTGTTCTTGCCCGGTGGTTCGTTCTCGCTGCAGGACTCTGGCAGAATTCGGGAACTGATTGGCAAACTGCGTGCCGACGGCGCGCAAGTAACTTTGTCCCAGAAATTGGCGTTCGGACTGACCGCCGAACAATTGGTTGAGCTCAGCGAAATGCTTGCCCTCGAAGTCGAGTTTGAAACGAAAGAGCAACGAATCGGCGCGGTGGTGACCAAACTACAGAGCATTCTGGTGATTCCGCTGAATATTGATCCCGCCGTTCGCGCGAAATTGGCCGGCTCGGATTCCGTTCCCGAGGAACTGAATGGATTGTCCGTGGGCACGGTTTTGGCGGCGGTAATTCGGCCGCTGGGACTCGTCGCGGTTCCTAGTCGGCCGGTGGGTAAATCGCTCGAGCTTTCGCTAGTTGATACGCGAAGTGCGCAGGCGCATTGGCCGGTTGGCTGGCCGAGCGAGCTGTCGCCGGCGAAAACTGCACCGCAGCTTTTTGAACGATTCAATTTCGAGCTCAATCGAGCTCCGCTGAGCGACGCACTTCGGGCGATTGAAAAAAAAACAGGCGTGCCCATGCTGTTCGACCACAATTCGTTCGCCCGCGAGGGAATCGAGTTGGCTCAAGTTAAAGTGACGTTCAACAAGCAGAAACAAACCTATTTCGGGACCGTGGACGACCTGTTGTCCCAAGCGCGCCCGCGGCTCAAACTCGAATTGCGAGTCGATGAAGCTCAGCACCCGTTCTTGTGGATCTCGACCGCCAAGCGGCAATGATTGCGTGGGATTTTCTGCTTCCGTTCCTGTCCCCAACGAGCTTGTCTCGTTGGAACAAGCGATTCATCGGCTAACCGCCGGCCACAATCCCAATCCCGACCCCAACGGGCTCGTCCCGTTCGGTGAGCGAGATGAGGGGCGACAGAACTGCTATCGCGCGAATCCATCAAGAATGCGCGAATCCGAATCTGGTTCACCTCACGAGGCAAGCTCGTGGGGGTCTTGGTGCCTGAGGGACCGCGACCTTAGCCTGAAAATCTCTCGTTCCAACGGAACAAGTCCGTTGGGGACGTTGGAGAACGGCCGGTACTCTGGCGAGTTCGGCTATAGGTTCATGGAACGCATTTCGTTCACCTAATGGTCCAGCAATCGCCGCGCGGCGGCGCGTTCGCCACGAGTCAGACAACGGACGACTTTGTCCAAGACTTCGGCTTGCCAGTTGTGAACCAAAAAGGGTACATCTTCGGATGGCATGTCGCCAAAGAGTCGCTGCTCGATCGCCTGTAGGATCGATTCGATGTTGGGATCCTTGAGCATGCTCACGATCAGCCCCGGCGGACGTGAATTGTCGACGAGCGCCGATCGGCGTTCCGAACGCACAATTCCCCCTTCACCCAGCCCTCTCCCCCGCGGCGGGGGAGAGGGAACTTCTATATCCACAAAATCCGATTTGTTGTGGATGAGCAGTAGCTTGGAAGTCGAGTCGGTAGCAGCCCGGTCTTCACTTGACCAAGGCTGGCTTAAATCGCTGACCCAGACCGTCAAGTCGGCTGACTGGATCGCCAGCCGAGCCGATTCGATTCCCAAACGTTCGATCGCGTCCCCCATCGGACGCAAGCCAGCGGTGTCGCAAACGTGGACCGGCCAACCCGCTATCGCCGTGACTTGGCGAACGACGTCGCGCGTCGTCCCCGGCTCGTCGAATACGATCGAGCGCGAAAATCCAACCAAGCGATTGATCAAACTGCTCTTCCCGACATTGGGACTGCCGGCGATTGCAATATTCCAACCGTGAATGAGGCGCGAGCCGAAATCGAATGTGTTGCGCAGCGCATATAGACGAGGGAGCAACTCGTTACTTGGCGAATCGCTGTCAAGCATTGCCCTTAGTTCGTCGATTGCCCGAACCAAGCGCCCGTCCGAGTTGAGCAATAGCCGATTCGCGGCTTGCAGCGTCAGTGCTTGTTGCGCGGCTTCGACCGCGGCCGCTTGCCAGGGATTGCCATGGATTATTTGTCGCGCGTGATCCGGCGCGACTTCGAGTGCGCCGGCACTGCTCAATGCGCGGAGGATTAGACGCGAAGCGAGCGAACCACCGTGGGAGTGAATTTCAACGGATTGCGAGTCCGGCCGAACTACGACGACATCCTCGGGGCCTTGATCGTGCCGCCAAACTCCATAGACCACGCGCTGGATTGGAGTTAGCACAAGGGAGCGCCCGGAGTTTGCCTGAAAATAACGATCGACAATTTCGGTTGCGGACGGGCCACGAACCCAAACCGTAGCGATCGCACCACGGCCTTGGGCCGTGAGTTGGCATGCGACGTTGGTGGCATCAATTGCTTGGTCGGTCATACGATTGCCAGCCGCTGCCCCACTTTGCGCACACCGTCGAGAACCAAATGTTCGACGAGTGTAAAATCAAATCTCAACTGCGAATTCAGGAGCGGCGCCGTACCGCCCGTCAAGATGACACGGGCCGAATTCCGAAACTCAGTTTGCATCCGTCCGACGATTTCCGAAATCCCACCGACGATCGCCAGAACGACCCCCGATTGAATGGCTTGAGCGGTCGACTTGCCAAACGCGTCGATGGTGTCCAGCGTCGAGGGAATTTCTAAGCGTGGCAATGCGTCCGTGGACTGTGCCAATTGGTCGAAGGTCCCACGAATGCCCCCGAAAATACATCCCCCCATAAACTCGCCGCCGCCGGAAACCGAGTCGACCGTAACCGCAGTCCCGGCATCGACCACGATGCAGGGCTGATCTCCGGCCAACGCATGTCCGGCCACGGCCGCGCAAAGCCGGTCCATGCCGACCAGTTGCGGCGCGGAGACTCGGATATCGAGCGGCACTTGCGTCCAATTCAAGAGCTGAATTCGATCCCGCGTTCGCTGGGCTTCGATCCAGCGCGTTAGTTCTGCGCACTTTGGACGATTCACCGAGGCAATCCACCATTGCAAGGGCTCATCGGCGGCAAGCTTAAATTCCTGCGGATGGCTGCCGCGATACACGGCCGTCCAGGCGCCTGCGAGTGAGGGAGTGAGGCCGGCCTTGATGCAACTATTGCCAACATCCACTGCGATGTGTTTCATTGCTTTTGCGCGTCGAGCTGGGCAAGTATGGCTTCCACCAATTGCGGAAGACCCGTGCCGGTGACAGCCGAAATCGAAATGACGGGTCGCTGCAAATGAGCAGCCAATTCGTTTGCGAAAGCTGCAGCCTGCGGCAATTCGCATTTCGATACGACGGGGATCTCCGGGCGATTGAGCATTTCGGGATCAAAGTGGGCCAGCTCATTTCGGATCGACAAGTAGTTTTGTAGCGGGACGGAACCGTCCATCGGCGTTGGTTCGACTAAATGTACCAGGATCCCTGCGCGTTGGATGTGCTTGAGGAATTCCAGGCCCAAGCCCACACCAGCGTGGGCCCCCTCCAGCAACCCCGGAATATCGGCCAGGACAAACGAGCGGTCGCGGCTGGTTTGCACCAATCCGAGATTCGGATATTTGGTAGTGAAGGGATAATCCGCGATTTCCGGGCGGGCGTGTGAGAGTCGGCTGAGGAGTGTACTCTTCCCGGCGTTGGGGCGGCCCAGCAAGCCGACATCAGCGATGACTTTGAGTTCCAAAATGATCTGTCGCCGCTCGCCTTCGCCGCCTGGCGTACGATGTCGCGGAGCACGGTTGGTCGAAGATTTGAAATGGGCGTTCCCGCGTCCTCCCCGACCGCCATGCGCGGCGACAAACTGCTCGCCGGGAGTTGCCAAATCTTTGATCACAAAGCGGTTAGCGGCGTCGATGACGATTGTGCCCGGCGGGACTTTGAGGAGTTCGTTCTTGCCTTGTCGGCCGTGCCGCAATGCGCCCATTCCATTCGTGCCACTTTCAGCTCGCCATTGTTTGCGATGGGCCAGGGCAACCAAACTGTCGACGCCGCTTTCGGCGAAAATGATGACGTCGCCGCCGTTACCGCCGTCGCCGCCGTCGGGGCCACCGAGCGGAACATATTTCTCGCGGCGAAAACTCAGGCAGCCGTCGCCCCCTTTGCCGGCTTGAATTTCGATTTGGACCCGGTCGACGAACATGGGAATTGAACTTGGAACCAATAGGATTTCGCGATGCCATGAAAAACGGATGCCTCGCGGCATCCGTTGAGATAAATCATTTCGTGTTCCCTCTCCCCCAAATTCAACTCGCGTTAGGTTGATTCGATTCTCTGTCTCTTCGGCGCGTTGCATTCAGGGGAGAAGGAACAAATCATATGCAACATCCAAACTTGCAATTCCGTTCGGAATTGCAATGCCGCTAATTGTTTTCGGGAACGACGTTGATGCGGCGTCCTTCGCGGTCAAACTTCACCGTGCCATCGACGAGCGCGAAGAGGGTATAGTCCTTGCCTTGTCCGACACCGCGGCCGGGGTGGAATTTAGTGCCGACCTGACGGATCAGGATATTTCCGACGCGAACTTGCTGTCCAGCGAATCGCTTCACGCCGCGCATTTGCGGATTGGAATCGCGACCGTTGCGGCTGGAGCCTTGACCTTTCTTATGAGCCATGGATCGACCTGCGAAAAATGATGTTGTGATCGAACGTGAACGAAGCGAATACGTCTTTCTACGGGTGGCACGCCCTGAGTCTTCGAAGGGCGTGGGGAATTACCTGTTGCTCCGCCACGCCCTTCGAAGACTCAGGGCGTGCCATCCAGGTAATTTACATTTGCATCAGTTCGGGCCGGCAGAACGCGAACCTCGAATGACGCCGTGCAGAGGTCAACGCCGGGCTTAGTTTATCGATAGATCCACAGATGATCAAGGTCTCGGATCAGCCGGATGCCATCACCGAGCCGATCCCAGAACTGGGGATTCAACTGGATGTCGAATCTCCGACTGTCGACCGAAAGGCCCCATTTGGCGCCGGGAACGAGCGGCTCGACGGCGGCATCGGCAGGCACGGACACGCCGATCTCGGCAAAACCCTTGGCGAGCAACTCGGGAAGTTTTGCTTCGTCCAATGTGATCGCCATGGGAGACAAAAACGTTTCCAAATTGATCTGTGAATCAGCCTCAAATTTGAGTTCTTGGTCGTGTTCGTTGACCGTTTCGTAGATCTGGAACAGCGGTCCGGGTAGCTCATAGCGCTGGGCAATTTCGACTTGTTCCTGGGGTGAATCGACGAGCGGTATGCCCCGCGAGATCCGATCCAAAGCTTCGTGGCGAATATCCCCAGGGCGAAAGAAGTTTAACTGCAATTCGCGAAAACGAAAGCTCTTCGAGCCATCGACGTTGTTGACAATGCGATAAGCGTTGGTTAAACCTTGGACCCGCAGCGAGACATAGTTGATTCGCGGATCGACGTTGATCCACGTCGCGACTCCCCACACTCCGCCGTCGGATTTCCCTTCGGCCAACGGAAGCTGAGTTCGCGCCATTTCAACCGAGTCCAAGAGGTGCCTCCGCTCGTCCTCCTCCAATTGGATTTGACGCACTGCAGTCGGCAAAACGCTATCCTGGTATTCGACTCGTTCGTAGTTCCCGGATTGAGGATCCTCGTGGACCCAACCTACTAATGTAAACACCGGGAAGAATCGGCCCGGCAACGTGGATGGATCGAGTTCGCTCCGGTCGTACACAATTTCATGGCGATCGGTCCCGGCCAACTGATCCGTGATCTTGTCGTAGCTGACTGTCTTGCCGATATTCCGCACGCGGTAGACTAGGTACCATACGTTTTTCTTGGCAACTTTTCCGTCGGCCAACGGAATATCCAATTCGATTTGCCGTAGGCCTCCCACGAATGCAAATTCGTATTGCCAGACATCGCGGAACAATACCACGTCTCGCGTGCTGCCGTAGAGAGTCTTGGCACTGGAGAACGTATGCGGCGTGTATTGCTTGGCGTCGAGATCGGGGAGCGGCATCCGCAGCGTTTGACTGTCGGCGGTGTCCACGGCCAGAGGAATCACATTCAAGACCCCGGGGGCCAGCTCGCGCGGTTTGTTGCCCTGTCCCAGCACGTCGACAGCGGTCATGGCAACGATTACCAACGCCAGGGACAATAATTGAGGGCGCATCATAAGTCCGGTGTCCAATAGATAGTGACCCGCCGCGCAGCGACGGCAATCGAGCCGCTTTGGTTCAAGTATAGTTAGGATTTTTCGCTCCCGTCAAGGAATTTCGACCTGCGCGATTCTCTCGGTCGAAACAAACATGCCGATTATTCCGCAGAAAGCCGCGATTCAAGAGCTGCGCTAGACTGACTATTCCATCTTCGTCATTCCGGGCGCATGGTTTTCGGCAAAAGCAATCAAAAGCCTCGAGACCTAGCCGATTCGCGCCGCAAGGACCCGTTGGGGAAAGCCCTTGGTTGTCGGGCCTCCCCTAGTTCTTGTGTGTCACTGGCTCTGCCAATGTCTCTTGGTAAATCGAGCGATAAACGCACACTGGCAGAGCCAATGGCACACGGAAACTTAGGAGTTCGGCTTATCTTCGTCAGCGGATTGCTCAGCCGAACCGGTTTGAGGCGCGGTGGGTTGCTTGTCCGTTGTCGTATGGGGCGCGGTGGGCGTCGACGCCGATCGGGGAACGCCCGGATCCACTCGTTGCACGGTCGCGAATTCGCTTGGGGCCGGCAGCGGGTCGATATTGCCGTATTCCTCGTCGTACCGTGAAACGTATCCCGGAAGTCTGGCCCGGTCCGTCTCCAACTCAAATTCCTTAAGTACCCGCCTCTGAATCATCTCGCGACACTCGGCGTTAATCGGATGGGCGATATCGGCGTACAGTTTGGATTTGGATTCGGTCCCCGGCGCCGAGCCCGCGTGGACGCGAGCACCACATTGGTTGCAAAACCGAGACCGCAAATGGTTCTTGGTGCCGCATTGTTGACACTGGGACATGATCTTCCGGCTTGGCATCGCAACGAACGGCCCATGATTGCCCTCGATGATCTTTAGATCGCGAATGACAAAACAATGATCAAACGTGATGCTGCAAAAAGCTCGCAGCCGATCCGCGGCATCCTCCGTCAACTTGATGCGTACTTCAGTTATGTTCACGACTAGTCTCCTGGGCCGGGGACAGCCGAGCGATGGAGAAGGGCAGCCGGGAAAGCGAATGGCACGATATCACGAACCACCCTGGCAATCTCGAGCGAAGGATCTGTTCGGCGCGCACGGCCGAAGTTCGATTTGCGAACAGGCCAAAATAAGCTGACCCGCTCCCCGAAAGCTGGTGCCCGCAAACATCGAGTCTTGCAAATTCCGCGGCGGCTCGGCGAATCTCCGGCATCAGTGACTCGGCCGGCTGCTGGAGCCGATTCCTCATCAAACGGCCGATCTCACGAGGCGTCCCGCGATCTATCGCCGCACAGATTTCGGCAGCGCTTCGCGGTGATTTTGCCAGCGTCAGATGCTCATAAACCGTTCGAGTGGACAATCCGGCCGCGGGCTTGGTTACCACAAACCAGAGCGGCGAATTTCTATGTAGCGGGGTCATCGTTTCACCTCGACCCCGGCACAGTGAGATGCCTTGCTCGACAAAAAACGTAACGTCGCTGCCGACTTCGGCCGCAACGCCCGCGAATTCCGCATCATCGATTGGCAACTGCCACTTCAATCGTGCCGCCCGCAAAGCAGCGGCTGCGTCGCTGGAGCCGCCTCCCAACCCCGCTTGATCGGGGACTCGCTTAAAAATATCCAGCCCGCCGCCAAGTTGTCGCGACCTTGAAGTCGTGGCGTTTCGCAGCCGCTCGAGCGCCCGCCAGGCAAGATTCTCCGCACCGGAGGGAATCGCATACCCGGCAGCGCGCAAGGTTTGAGAGTGGATGCAGCGAACGTCGAGTTGGTCATCCGACGTGGTTTGGAAACGCAGCGTATCGCACAATGATACGGCGACCATCACGGTCTCTAGCTCGTGATATCCGTCGGGTCGCTTACCCCTGACCTCCAGAAACAAATTGAGTTTTGCTGGAGCTCGAACCAAAACAAACCGGTCATGGATTCCGGTCAACGACATTGGAGTTATGATTCTTCGTGGAGCGCGGATTATCGCGGCGCTGAGGAAGGCCCTTTGGAATTAGACTTCGTCAGCCGCAGAATTCTAGCACACTCTATCGAACGTGAAACTAAGCGCATCGCTCCGAGAATTTTCCGGCTGATTGCCCATGCCCGCCAATTTAACACCACAGTATCACAAAGCCGAACAGGCATACCGCAACGCATCGACTCCCCAGGAGGAAATCGAGTGTCTGGAAATCATGCTCCGCGAGATGCCGAAACACAAAGGCACGGACAAACTTCAGGCCGACCTCAAACAGAAAATCGCGCGGCTCAAAAAAGACGCCGTTACAGCGAAACCCGGCGGTAAACGGGCCGGATTTCGACTTCCCAAACAGGGTGCCGGTCGAGTCGTCCTGATCGGTGCGCCGAACTCCGGAAAGAGTCAATTCTTGGCCAGTCTGACCCGCGCCCAGCCGGCGATCGGCGATTATCCTTTCACGACCCGCGAACCGCTGCCCGGAATGATGCCGTGGGAGGATGTTGCCATTCAAATCGTCGATACTCCCCCGATTACGGCGGACATTTTCGACCCCGAAGTGCAAAGTCTCATTCGCAGCGCCGATGTCGTCGCCCTGCTCGTAGATTTAGGTTCCGATGATGGCGGTCAACAAGCCGCCGAAGTCTTGGCCAAAGTGCAGCAAACCAAGACCCAGCTCGCGCGCACTACCCATTTGAACCCCGAAGACGTGGGGATCAGCTACACAGCTTGTGTTCTGGTATTTAATAAGATCGATCTGCCGGAGGCGAAGGATCGATTGGAGTTCTTTCGGGAGTTTATCAACGTCGACTGGGAGCAGTTTCACGTTTCGGCCAAAGACAAATCGGGACTCGACGCATTCCGGCAGCGCGTGTTTGAGATGCTGGATGTGATCCGCGTTTACACGAAGTTGCCCACCAAAAAGGAAGCCGACTTCGAAAAGCCCTACACCCTGCCGCGCGGCGCCGCATTGCTGGACTTGGCGCGACTCATTCACAACGATTTGGCCGAGAGTTTGAAATCGGCCCGCGTGTGGGGGACCGCGGTTCACGACGGCACACCCGTAAAAGGTGACTACATCCTCCACGACAAAGACATCGTGGAGATTCACGCCTGATATATCGTCCAACGCCTGCGTGTTACGCACTGCTGCACATTGAGGCCGGCAGGACCGACGTGGTCGATGAGTTTTGTTGGTCAACGGCCTGAATGTTGTCGACGTGGTGCCGACAGATCCGGTTGCGACCGGAATTTTTAGCCTGGTACATGGCGGCGTCTGCTCGATTCAGCAAGTCGTCTTTCGTCTCGCCATCCAACGCCATCGCGACTCCGCCGCTAATCGTGATCTGCGTCTGCTGTTCGACCTTGGCCCGTATTCGCTCCGCCAACAACGCGGCGCCGTCAAGTTCCGTCTGGGGCATCAACAACACGAATTCTTCGCCGCCGTACCGAGCCAAAAAATCAACTTCGCGGACCGAATTCTCAAATATCCGTGCGACTTGTTTGAGCACAGTGTCGCCGGCCAAATGCCCGTGATTGTCGTTGATGGCCTTAAAATGATCAATGTCGAAGACCGCCAGCGAGTAGGTTTGACCATAGCGGGCTCGCAGGGCGAACTGTCCCGCCTGCGCTTCGTCCAACGCGCGGCGATTGCCCAGACCCGTTAACGGATCGGTGCGGACATCGGCAAACGTCATCAGTTTGCCTCCCTGCAGCTGCAATTCGTCATGGCATCGCGCCAGCTGGTTGGCCAAGTTCATTGTGGGGCGCAGCAGTTCATCCGCGATCTTGCAGAGTTGGTTCAAGTCGGACTCGGTGTTCTGTTCGCCGATCTTCCCTAATCGATCCTTGAACTGGTTGAGACTGATTTCGTGTTGTTCAATATTGGCCCGAACGATCGAGGAGATCCGATCCAGCTCGAGGCAAAGGCCGCGGGCACGCCTGAATTCGTTGCGGGCTTTGGTGATCGCGGTGGTCTCGCGCGGACGCATATAAACTCCGACCAAATAGCCGAGTAATGACGTGACGGCCAAGGCCAGAATGGGCGTGATGATTTGGGTTGCAAACATGGTTACGGGATTGAGATGCAAAATCTCAGTAAGCGGAAGGTGTCGGATGTGGAAGGGGAATGTGCATCGCCGGAAATCCTACGTCGCATTTGGTGCGTCGATTGACCGTGCGGGCGGTATTTCGAAAAGTTGTTGTTCGCAATCTAGCGATCGTACGATCTATAACGGCCCACTTCGTACGCAAAGTGGGTCAACCCACGCGTTTAAACTATGCAGGTGCGTTTCACCGTAGTCAGCTTGTTCGCTCTCGTTCAGGGCCGTTTTGCTTTGTCAGTATTCAGTAGGGCTGGCTCCCGCCTGCCGAAGGGGTGATGCAAAAAGACAGCACACAGGGATGTCTGCGCAACGAGTCTTGGCGAGCGGCCGGGTTTACCCCGTCCGTCAATTCGTTTTCGATTTTGATTGCTCGGGAAAAACAATTCAAATTCAAAACGACGGGGGTAAACCCTTCGGTCTTTTCCCGTTCCCCGTTTAACCGGCCGCTGCGGCCGCGTGATGCGCCGACAGCGCCCCAAATTCGGGTCGGTTAAACAAATACAAACCAACGAATGGCAAAGACGACCGGGGTAAACCCGGCCGCTCGCGTTTACTCAGGGCCGTTTTGCTTTGTCGGCGGGTGGATGTTTTCCGCTTAGCTCGACAAGCAGTTTTTTGAAATCCTCTCGCTCACGAAGCGGATCGAGTTCGATGTCTTGGCCGATGTGCGAGGCGTCGTTGTAGCCGGCGGCAACCGCCTTGTTCAAGAGTTCCATGGCTCGGTCGGTATACTCTTGTTGCTTGTCCGCGATCTTGCCGCTGGCCACGGAGTAGACGCAGGCGAAGTTATACCAGCCGTTGGCGTCCGGCGTTTCAGAGATGATTAACTCGCTGACTTCCGAGACGGCCTCGGAGACCTTTTCCGTGTTTACACGCGATCTGGCGCGGCTGGAACGAAGGATCGATTGCAAGTCTGGCGAACTGAGCTCAATAGCTCGATCCCAGTCTTTCACCGCCTCGTCGGGCTTCTGGATCTGGTCGAAGGCCATGGCGCGGAATTGATGGCTTCTTTCTAAGAACAGGTTGGCCCTCGCGCCGTCCGGCTCCTTGTCGTGAAGCGGTTGCAGGGTTTGAATGGCGAGATTGAACCATTCCAGGCTCTCGATTGCTTTGCCTTCGCCGAGAATCAAGTTCCCGCATCTCAAATAAATGTCACCAAGATTACGTTGATGCACGGATTCGGCAGGAAACTGCTTAACCAGCTTTTCGAGTATGTCTTGGGCCGTTTTGTACTCAGTCCTTGCTTCTTTACGCGCCCCCAGCCTTTCGTGTACGATTCCCAACTCGATGCAGACGTACAACAAATGCAACTCATCATTGTGCCCAAGCGAGACCTCCTGAACCAACTTCTTCAAAATGTCTCGGGCCGCTTCGTATGCCGGCCGCGCGTCCTCATACTTCCCGGCACTGGAGAGAATTGTCCCGAAGCTGCGGTGGATATCCGCCAAATAAAGCTTATGTGAACGATTCGAAGGAAACTCCTCAATCAACTTCTTTTGTATGTTGCACGAAGCCTGGTACTCCTCCCGTGCTTCCTCATACATCCCGTTATTGCCGAGTTCGTGGAAAAAATTGTTAAAAATGCTCGCCAAGGACACCTGATATTCCAGCTTGTCCGGATACCGCTCGATAAGTTTCGTCATCAGGTCGGCGGATGCGTGGTATTTTTCTCGTGCTCTGTCGAGCGATCCGATTTCAGCGAGCAGACCCCCAAGGTTGCTATAGGTGCTCGCCAAGGAACTCTGGTATTCCGGCTTGTCTGGAAACCGCTCGATGAGTCTCGTCTTCAGATCGCACGACGCTTCGTACTCCGACTGCGCTTCCTTATTGGCGCCGATACTGTCAAGTACTATTCCACAATTATGATGAGCGTAAGCCAGTTCCGCCTGATATTCGGTTGCGGTGGGGAACTGAGCGACCAATTCTTTCAGGACATCGCGGGCCCTCAGAAATTCTCGCTTCGCTTCGTCCTCGCGCCCAAGATTCTGAAACAGCCAGGCAACGCTCGTGTAGCCCTTGGCGCGAATGGCCAGTTTGCGTTTGGGATCCCATTGGCGATTTGCAAAACTCTCCCAATTTTTCAAATTGTTTTCCAAAAAAGCCTTTTCGTTCGAACTCAGTTCACCCTTGGAACTGAACAGATTTTTAACGACGTTGTTGATACTCTCTTGGTAGGCGTAAAATGTCTCACTCTCCGCTTGCTGGGCAATCTTGCGTTGATTAATCGCTTGAGTTAGCCAATACGTCGTGCCGATGATTCCGGCCAGAAGCGCGACGAAGACCAAAGATGTGGCTAACACTGGGCCTTTATGCTTGCGCAGGAATTTTCTCAGCCGGTAGGATCTGCTGGGAGGATGCGCGAGGACTGCTTCGCCCGAGAGATAGCGATTGATGTCCGCCGCAAAACCGTTGGCCGTCTCGTAACGGCGGCTGCGGTCTTTCTCCAGCGCCTTCATCACGATCCAGTCGAGTTCGTTCCGCAAAATCCCCCTCAGCTTCTTCGGTTCC
>JBGTJE010000063.1:0-54637 GCA_041745295.1 Pirellulaceae bacterium
GGTGCGGACTGAACCGTGGGGGTTCGGTTCGGACCCTATTTCATATCTCGCGAACAGAGAGCGCGGCGAGAAAACGCAGGACGCGAAAAAGGCTGCGAATAAAGGCAGAAATGAAAGTCGCCGAGAAGAGAGACTCTCGGCTCGGCTGTTAACCAGTGGGGAGGCTAGATTCCGTCGAAAAGTGAAAAGCTCCCCCGGGAGGACTCGAACCTCCGACACGCGGATTAACAGTCCGCTGCTCTACCAACTGAGCTACAGGGGATCAGGAAAGCGATATGGCCGACAAGTTTAAGTGGTTTTTTGAAGTCGGACAAGGTGCTTGGGAAATGGCGCGAAGGCCCGTTGTCAACGTTGGATCTCGTTACACCAAACGAGTCGGCGCGGATGGAAAAGCAATCGCGTGCGCCGGCGCGGGAAAGGTAAAGGCGGCATGGCCAAGCGCGCCGAGCGAAAAGTTTGCCGTCGGCTACATCGCCACGCCCTTCGAAGACTCAGAGCGTGCCACCCAGAAACATCGGTTGACCTCAAAATCACTTAATACCTATTTGTTAGCGAATCGGAAAGCTGCCGCCGCTGGCGAGTTTGGCCGGCGGCGCGGCGGACGCCGAGGATTGACTCGATGCGGCCGCGGCGTTGATTTCCGTGATTCGTCGGACGACTTCGTCAGTGATGTCAACTTGCTCTGTGGCCACGTAGACTTGATCGGTCGTGAGCACGAGCTGACAGCCTTGGTCGCGGGCGATTTGGAACGCGTAGGGGCGAACTTCATTTAGAAAATCGTCGCGCAGTTGCTTTTGACGTACCAGCATTTCGCCCTGCGCATTCCGAATGCTCTTGGCGAACTCTTTTTGATTTTCCGCCGAAAGGCCCTCGACGAGCGGAGCCGCCGACTTGTCGAACTCCATAAAGTTAGCCCCTGTCGGAGCGCTGTCGCCAAACAGCGCGACGCTCGATTGCTGCAATTCGGCCACGGTCTTTTGTTCCAACTGTTGCAGCGCGATGCGCATCTTTTCCACTGCACCGATGCCAACGGCGACGCGATCCAAATCGATCACCGCGATCGAGCAAGGCGGAGTAGTTGCGGCTTCGCTTGTTTCCTTGGAGGTGGTTGCCCGAGTGTCGGTGCTGCCTGAGAAGCATCCGGTGACAAGCAGCAGGCAAAATACCGCGGCCGGAGCCAAATAATCGAAGGCGAGTTTTTTCTTCATCGCAGGTGCTGGGAGTTTCGAGAGTGGTTTTCGGAAGTGCGGTTGGGAATACCGTGGGATTTTTAGCAGGTTGACCAAGCCGGCGGAACATCAAATGTCCGGCCACGGAGTCCGGGAGTGACAGCACTTTGAATTGCACAAGATCGGACCAGAACGACTATTTCGGATCACTGCCTGAACCAGTTTCCCGAACTCTGGCGGAGCCAGTGGCACACGGGAATCGTCGTCGGACTTATAAGCCAAAGATCACGCGCGGGTGGCGCCGTCAGTCTGGGGGACAGCCCGACTTACGACGAGAGACTGACCTACGACGAATCAGCAGGATTCGGAGACCGGTTCACAGAATCGATAGCCGATCCCGCGAACCGTTTCGATATGGACTCGGGCTAAACCCAATTTCTTCCGCAGCGAGCGGATGTGGACGTCGATCGTGCGCTCCAAGGCATTGGCGTCTTCGCCCAATGCGGCCTCCATGAGTTCCAGCCGACCGAAGGCCCGGCCCGGCTGCCGGATCAACGTCTCGAGCAAACGAAACTCGCTGGGCGTCAGATTGATCGGATGCTCGTCCACCAAAACGCGATGTCGGACCCGATCGATTTGAACGTTTCCGGCGACGACCACATCGGCGTTGTCGTTCCCGTCGGCCGGACCGCGGCGCAACAGAGCCTTGATGCGTTCGAGCAGCAATTTCACGCTAAAGGGTTTCACAACATAATCGTCGGCACCGACCGAGAAGCCCACGATCTGGTCCGATTCCTCCGCTTTGGCGGTCAGCATGATGATCCGCGTACCGCGCGTTTGGGGTTGGGCGCGCAATTGTTTGGAGACTTCGAATCCGTCGACGACGGGGATCATCACATCGAGCAACACCAGATCGGGAAGTTTGACTCGGGATTGGTTGATCGCATCGCGGCCGTCGCTGGCGCAATGGACTTCGTAACCTGCTTGGGCCAAGTTATAGCGGAGCACGTCGGCGAGTGCCCGATCGTCTTCGACTACCATGATTTTCGCGCGTGGCATGCTATCGATTCGATTCGCTTGAGATCTGTCCGTGTTTGTGTCGCACAATCGTGCCTTCGACGAGGTAAATCACATCTTCGGCAATATTTTCGGCGTGATCGGCAATCCGTTCAACGTGCCGCGCCACCGAAAAGCAATGCATCGCGGGTTCGATCAATTGGCGATCGCTCTCCATCAGCTCGCGCAGTTCGTTGATCACCACGCGATTGAGTTCATCGACGGCCGCATCGCGGCGGATGACTTCGGTGGCGATTTTGACATCGAGTTCAACAAATGCGTCGAGCGCCATGCGGACCATATCGGTGGCTTGTTTGACCATCGAGGGAAGCTGTTCTGGGATCGGGAAATAGGGAAACTCGTGCAGTGACTGCGCGCGTTCGGCGATATTGCACGCCAGGTCGGCGATTCGTTCCAAGTCCATATTGATTTTGAGCACGGTCGTAATTCGGCGCATGCTACTGGCGACCGGCTGGTGCAAAGCTAATATCTTGAGGCAATCCTCTTCGATGGAGACTTCGGTTTGGTTGACTCGTTTGTCGGATTGAATGATGTCCGAAACGAGGTCGACGTGGTGTTCGCAGAGAGCCCGAACCGCGTCGTCGATCATTTTCTCAACGAGTCCAAAGAGCGACATCAGTTTTCGCTCAAGGTTTTGCATTTCGCGTTCGAAAAGTTTGGTCATAGTTATCCAAATCGTCCGGTGACGTAATCTTCGGTTTGTTTTTGTTTGGGGCGCGTGAACACGCGGTTGGTCGGACCGTCTTCGACGATGCGGCCTTCGAAGAAAAATGCGGTCCAGTCGCTCACCCGAGCTGCCTGTTGCATATTATGCGTCACGATCACGATTGTATATTGCTCGCGCAGTTCAAAAATCAGATCCTCGATCCGCGAGGTCGATGCCGGGTCGAGCGCCGAGCAGGGCTCGTCCATGAGCAAGACGTCCGGGCCGATCGCGATCGTGCGGGCGATGCACAGCCGTTGTTGCTGGCCGCCGCTCAATCCGAGCGCGGACTGGTGTAAGCGATCTTTGACCTCGTCCCAAACCGCGGCTTTGCGCAGGGCCCACTCGACGAGATCGTCTAAGTCGCGGCGGGAAATTCGGCGAAAATGCAGCCGAGGGCCGAACGCCACGTTGTCGTAGATCGACTTCGGAAACGGATTGGGCTTTTGAAATACGATTCCAATTCGGCGGCGCAAGGCGACGACGTCGGTCGTGCGGGAGAGAATATCGAGGTCAGGCAGTTCCAAGGTTCCGGTCGCGCGGGCGATCGGAACGACATCATTCATTCGGTTGATCCAGCGCAAAAGCGTACTCTTCCCGCAGCCGCTGGGTCCAATAAACGAGGTGACACGTTTTTCTGGGATCTCCAATGTGACCTGATGGAGCGCTTGAAAGTCTCCATACCAAGCGTCCAATTGACGAATGCTGATCATCGTTGGCTGCGCAGGTTGTTCCGCAGCGGCCGGTGGCGCAAGGGTCATTTTTTTTTGTTCGACAAATTCAGCTTGACTCATGGGCGTGTCCAGGGTTTGCCCGCGGGTGGGCTCGCAGCATTTTGGCTCAAGACAGTGGTTTTTGGGTTAACTGTCGAATGATGATGGCGAGCGAATTGAAGCCCAACAAAATCACCAAGAGCACGATAATCCCGCCGGCCGCTAGATTCTGAAAATTGAGCTGATCACCTTGCGCCGCTGGCAACCCGGCCCAATAGTATATCTGAATGGGCAGCACGGCAAAATCGTCGACCAAATGCCGCGGACTGCGCGTGATATAAACAATGCCGGCCAGCATCAGCACGGGGGCCGCTTCACCGATCGCGCGACTGACGGAGAGAATTGTCCCGGTCATAATGCCAGGAATTGCGGCCGGCAGCGTTACATTCCACACCATTTGCCAGCGCGTCGATCCCAATCCAAGGGAGCCTTCGCGGAGCGTTGCGGGTACAGATCGCAACGCCTCTTGGGTCGCGATGATGATGACCGGGAGCACGACTAACATCAGCGTCAAGCTCGCCGCTAAAACGCTACGGCCAAACGGCAGTCGCATGTAATACCAGGCCGGGTCGTTGGTTCGACCGCCTTCGGCATCCTGCCAAAGTGTGCGTTTCAAGAGCTCAGGATCCGTGGGCAGCTCGCCACCGACTGGAATGATTTCCAAAGTAATTGGTTTGCCGTCATGCGTTTGGGCCGACATCCCCGCGACCAATGTCGGCACGTCTGACGGTCCCGACGTGGGTATGCGGATGACTTCCATCCCTTCGGTTACGTATTGTTGGAAGTGCCGCGCTCCGATCTCAATCGTCGGCTCCTCCGGCTTTCCAAACAGACCGAACATGTTGGCGAAGGCGGTGAGTCCGAGGATTCCGTACACGATCGATGGAACGCCGGCGAGGTTTGTGATATTGAGCTGAACGAAATCGTGAAAGCGGCGCATGATCGCCAAGCGTGGCTGAAACTCTTCCAAAAAGATGGCGGTCCCGACACCCAGCGGCACCGCACACATCGCGCATCCGAGGCAGACCCAAATCGAGCCCATCACGACGGGGCCAATTCCCGCCTCGGCAGCGTGGGGGCTGGGGGATCCGGTCAAAAATTTCCAACTCAACGCGGGCCTGCCTTCGGCGACGATCGAGCCGAGCAGCACTATCAAAATTAAAACGGAAGTGCTCGCGACGGCAACGCAAGCCCACATGAAGGCTTGGTTAATCGCCGTGCGGCGACCCGCTGAACCGAGCTTCCAGCGCGAGAAATCTGGCTTGATGGATTTCAGTTCGATCATTCGTAAGCCTCGCGAAATCGCTTGCGAATGATGTGGCCCACGATCGTCAAGCAGAGGGTCATCGCGAACAACGTCGCGGCGACCGCATAAATCGAGTAATACTCAACTCCAAAGTTCGACACGTCTCCCTTGGCGATTTGAGCGATGTAGCCGGTCATCGTCTGCATTTCAACCGTCGGGTTCCAGGAAATTCTGGCTCGGTTTCCGGCTGCCAGAGCAACGATCATCGTCTCGCCGATCGCGCGAGTTGCACCCAAGAGAAACGCCGATACGATCCCGGACAACGCCGCGGGAATGACCACTTTGACCGAGACGTCAAAGCGAGTACCACCCAGACTATAGGCCGCTTCACGAAGGCTGCGCGGGACTGCCTGCAATGCGTCTTCCGAAAGGGAGCTGATCGTGGGAATACTGAGAATGCCCACCGCGATCCCCGCGCTGAGCGCGTTGTAAATGTCCACTTCCAAGCCGGGAATGGTCCGCAATAAAGGCGTGATGAACGTCAGCGCGAAGAATCCATAAACCACCGTCGGGATGCCGGCCAGCAACTCGAGCGTCGGCTTGAGCACGGCCCGCAGCCGGCGTGGGGAATACTCGCTGAGAAACACCGCCGTGATCAACCCCAGCGGCATGGCGACAGCCATGGCGATGACGGTGATCCAAAGGGTACCAGAGATCAGCGGCCAGATCCCGAAATGCTTGGTTTCTCCCAGTAACGGGTTCCATTTCGTGCCAAACAAAAAACCCGACACACTTGTGCCGGGCATTTGAAAAAACTTGAGCGTTTCCACCGCCAGTAGGACGATGATCGCCAACGTGATCAATACCGAAAACAACGTGCAGATGACGAGCAGCGTTTTGATAAACAATTCTTGAACGCGAACCCAAGCCAGTGCGCGGAAGGGTTTTTCCGCCAAAAGGCGCGGCGGTTCGAGCAGCATTTGCGGATTTACAGCACGTGCTTGGGGCATCGCTAGTCGGCAATATTTGCTGTCGTGTAAATATCGAGGATGGCGCCGTGCTTCGCCTTGCCCTCGGCATCCAGGTAGCTTGTTCCCGTCTTTCGCGTTTTGAGTACATCCTTGGCTCGAGTGTAAGCCTCACTTGGCAAGGCGACATACCCGACGGATTTGGCTAAGGTTGCCGCTTGATCCAAGTAGTGTTGGACGAAGACTTTGACTTCCGGACGAGTCACGGATTTTGCGTTCACGTAGATGAACAATGGCCGCGAGAGCGGAGCGTATTCACCCGATTCGATTGCCTCCACTGTCGGCGAAACGGGTTTCCCGGTTTGCGGATTGACGATTTGAACCGCCGACAACTTGTCCGTGTTTTGCATGTAGTATGCCACGCCGAAAAATCCAATCGCGCTTTCGGTTTCCGAAACTCCGACGACCAGTTGTTGGTCGTCTTCGCTGACCGAAATATCGTCGCGAATGGCGCCATCGGCGGCGACGACTTCTTTGAAGAAATCAAACGTTCCCGAATCTGTACCAGGGGCGAAAATCTTGATTTCGCGATCGGGCCAGGATGGGTCCACGTCCTTCCATTTTTTGGCGGCCGTGTCGGCTCGGAAGATCTTTTTGATTTGGTCGATCGTCAATTGCTTGCACCAAGAGTTGTTCTTGTGAACGACGACGGTCAGCCCGTCGTAGGCGATGGGCAGTTCGAGGAATTTGATTCCATTTTTGGTCGCCGTGTCCCGCTCCGCTTTTTTGATCGGGCGCGATGCGTCCGAGATATCGATTTCGCCGATCACAAATCGCTTAAAGCCGCCGCCCGTTCCGGAAATGAGGACAGGCACGGACACCTTGGGGCATTTCTTGGAGAACGAATCCGCAGCTGCCATGGATATGGGCGCCACGGTGCTCGACCCGTCGATTTCGACTTTGCCTGTTAGATTGGCCAAGCCATCCTGAGCGCGTGCGTTGGAAACTGCCAGCACTCCCGTGAGCGTCAGGATGAGAACTCCCACCGAAGATTTGAACGACATACTGCAAACTCCTTGAAAACGTAGACTCTAACGCTATTTGTCGCCATTACGGTAACGGTTAATTGTGAAGAATTTGTGAAGAAATCTTAAAGATTTCAGTAGGTCTCGCGAGCCGAGCGTGAACTACAAGGGTAATAAAATCTTGAAGGTGCTGCCGCGGCCGATGGAGCTGGTGAGTTCGATTTGGCCGCCGAGGGCTTGGACGGTGTGCTTGACGATCGCCAAGCCAAGACCCGTGCCGCCGACGTCGCGCGAACGGGCTTTGTCGACGCGGTAGAAGCGCTCGAAGATTCTGCTTTGGTGTTCGGGCGCGATGCCGATTCCATTGTCGGCGACGGTGAGCACCGCGTACACGTTTTCGATACTAGTTGAAATTCGGACCAGCCCGCCGGGTCGCGTGTATCGAATCGCGTTGCTGACCAAATTGTCCAACACCGCGTGGATGGCTTCGCGATCGCCTCGCGCGCAAACCGGCTGCGGATTTTCCGTGAACGTCAAGCGAACTTCTCGCCGTTGTGCTTCGTCCTGGAATTGATCGACGCATTCGAGACAAGCTTGATCGACATTGACCACGGTTATTTCGAACGCGGCGCGGCCCGATTCGACCCGGGCCAGATGCATCAAATCGCGAATTTGTCGGTCTAGCAAATCGGCGTGGGTCTCGATTTGTTCCAGGAAGCGGCGGTTGTTTTCTTTGTCATCGATCGCGCCCATCCGCAGCGTTTCGGCGTAGGCTTTGATGGCGGCCAGCGGCGTCTTCAGTTCATGGGAAACGTTGGCGACGAAATCGCGACGGACGGTTTCCAAGCGGCGCAGGTCGGTAATGTCGTACAACACGACCGCTAATTCGGTTGTGCTCTTGGTCGCGATCGGCGTGACTCGAATGCTCAGCCTGCGGCGGCGCGGGCCGACGGTCTCGAATTCCGCTTGGACCGCTTGACCGGATTGCCGCGCTTCTTCCAACGCGAATTCGAAGCTGGGGATTCGGACGACTTCGCCGGCGTAGCGACCGACGACCGAATCGCCGTGGAGCGAGAGCATCGTGACCGCAGACTGGTTCACGACCATGATGCGTTGATCGGCATCGATCGCCAGCACCCCTTCGACCATCGACGACAAGACGGCCTGGACGCGCAATCGATCCTCCTGCATGAGTTTTTCGCGGGCCCCGAGGTTGGTCTCCATTTCGGAAAAAGCCAGGGACAAGGCTTGCCAATCCGGATCGCGCGTAAGGACCACGGGCAACTCTTGCAAATGGCCGGCGGAGAACTCGCGCGCGGCTTGAGCAAATCGTTGCAACGTTTGATCCGAGTTGCGCAAGTGCACCGCCAGCATGCTGGCCGCCAACACAAACGCGCCGGCGGCGGTCCACCAAACGGGCAGGAGCTGCCGCAGCGTGGGACGGGGTGAATCGCGCAACGCAATGCACAAAAACGCAATCGACGATCGTTCGCTATCGGTCGCCGCGACTGTGGGTGTCGATCCGAATTCTCGCTGAACCAGGATGGCCTTGGATTGGTCCTGGTTCGGCGACTCGGGACTCAGCACGACGACTTCGCGATCCGAAATGTTTGCCAAGTGGAGACTTTGCAGCAGCGGGGCAAGCGATTGTGCGGGATGCGACTCCACGCGCACGGTTCCGTCCGGTCTGAGGCATGCGGCTCGCAACGATCGATCATTGGCCCAAGCGCGAAGTTGCTTTTCCCACTCCCGGTCGTTAATCGGCGTCGCCAATTCGCCAACCAATGCGTGCAATTGGGCGAGCCGCAATTTCAGAGTCGCCAAGTCGTATTCGCGCTGCCAAGCGAATTGGACCACGTTAATCAACGCGGTTGCGGCCAAGAGCAGCAGGAACAGCTTGGAGACGTGGCGGCGCCATGACTGAATCCAATTCATTCGTTCAAGTCCGAAGCCTGGGCAACGTGGGGCAACAACATGAGTCCGACTCTGCGCTGCTTATTCTGTTGCAATCATCGGTTTATCGAAAGGTCAGCTGACAATTCCCTCAGAAACGACGACGATCGTTGCGATCGAGTCGGGAGTTTCCAACCCGGATTGGTTCGCTGTTCCACGAGCGGGGGGCACCTATAATAAAGGTGTTGGTCGAAAATCGCCGCAGCTTCTGGGGGAAAAATGCCACCGTTTTCAACGTCTCGCGTCGCCCGGCCTGTCTCGATCTTACTCGCGACGCAGACTTGGCGGGGCACGCTTTGGCTGCTGATAGCGACGCTTTTTGCAGCGGTTGCTCCCGCGCAAGAGCCGTCGAACGAGCCCGCTGCGGGAGCACCCACGCAGGCCGAGGAAGAGCAACGTCCACCATCCGAAGTTCGCCGCAAAGGCCATCTCGTCCAAGTCCGCTTGCCCATCACCGCGAGCGTTCAAGAGCAGGTTGAAAACACCATCCGCCGAATCGTCGAACAATCGGGAACGGTGACCGAGTCCGCTCAGCGCCCGGCGATCGTGCTGGAATTCGATACTTCCAACGGACAAAACGGTCGCGGTAGTCGCTTGGGAAGCTGCCTGGATTTGAGTCGTTTTTTGATTAGCAACGAGGTCAGCGGTGTCGAGTTGATCGCCTACATTCCCGGCCCCAAAGGCTTTTTCGATGCGACCGAACCGGGCAGCGTCCAACCCAAAAGCGAATTGCTCGGGCACGCAGTTTTGGTCGCCCTTGCCTGCAATCACTTGGTGATGCATCGCGACGCGTCAATCGGACAAGCCGGTGTCGACGAGCCCGCAATCGATGACGGCCTGCGCAATACCTATCGCCAAATATCCGCCAAACGCTTGACGCTCCCGATCGAAGTCGCGCTCAGCATGTTGGATTCCAATCAATCGCTCTACCGAGTCGATGTGGGGGACGGCAAATCGCTTTACGTCGAGCGAGCCGAATTATTGCGATTGGAAGCCGAGGGTAAGGTCGTCCAATCGGATACGCTCAGCGAGCCGGGAAATCTGCCGCTGTATTCCAGTCAAATGCTTTCACAATTCCAGCTCTTGCGACATCGCGTTGCATCTCGGCGCGATATCGCCGAACGATTTCGGCTGCTGCCAGATTCGCTCGAAGGCGACCCGACATTGGGCACGCAATGGCACGCGGTACAAGTGAACTTTACCGGTGAGATTGACGAACGCCAAGTGTCGTGGGTGCTCAACGCACTGGATCAACTCGACCCAAAATACAACCTGATTTTCGTGACGCTCGAAAGTGACGGGGGCAACGCGTCACAGTGTTTGCGGATTGCCAATCGGCTCGCCGAATTTGAAGCCGATACGATGCGGACCGTCGCGCATATCCCTAATTTCGCTCGCGGCAATTCATCGCTGATTGCCCTCGCCTGCGATCACGTGGTGATGGCACCCGCTGCTGTGTTGGGCGGAGTCCCAGCAGACCCCAAGTCCAGCGTCGACCACGTCATGAAAGAACCTGTCCAAGCACTCGCGGCGAAGGCCGATCGCGATTGGTCGCTGCTTCTGGCGCTCTCGGATCCCGCGAACGCGATCGAGCTTTGGTCGCACCAAACCACGGGCCAATTGCGCATCATGAGTCAGGAACAACATCGTGAACTAGAGGCCCAAGAGCAAACCGCCTGGCTGCCTTTGCGCGAGCTTTCACTGGACGATGGTATTTCCGGGCAGGAGGCCGAATCGATGTTCGTCGCGCGCTACGTCGTCGACGATTTTCATCAGCTGAAGACATTGTATCAGTTGCAATCAGAGCCCTGGGAGCTGTCGCCCACCTGGACGGATCGCTGGGTGCACGGCTTAGCCAGGCTTGTTACCTCGCCCTGGGTGACTGCATGGCTCTTGTTTGGCGCGATGTTCTTTTTGATGACCGAGATGTCGACCCCGGGGGTCGGTTTGCCGGGCTTTTTGGGAACGCTTTGTTTGTTGTTGTTTTTCTGGGGTCAAAGCTGCAACGGCAACGTGCATTGGTTGGAAGTGTTATTGTTCGTCGTCGGGATGGCGTTTGTCGCGCTCGAGGTCTTCGTTTTGCCAGGCACCGGCGTTTTTGGTTTGGGTGGCGTTGGAATGATTTTTGTCGCGATCGTGTTGGCGACGCAAACGTTTATCCTTCCGCGAACGCAGGAAGAGTTCTCACGATTGCCGGTTTCCTTGTCGATGGTCTTTGCGGCGGTCGCCGGGTTTCTCGTCGCGCTATTCTTTTTTCGCAAGTATTTGACGCAGATGCCCGTCTTCAAGCGATTGATGCTGCATTCGCCAAGTTCGGACGACTCGCTGAAAAACATCGACGAGCGCGAAGCCCTCGTGAATTGGAATCATTTGCTGGGGCAGCATGGCAAGACAGTGACGCCGCTGGTTCCAGCGGGCAAAGCCAAATTCGGACAAGAAGTCATTGATGTCGTATCCGATGGACAATTGATCGAACCCAATCAGTCGGTCGTCGTCATGGAAGTCTCTGGAAATCACGTCGTCGTCCGGCTCGATGACGAATAGCGGCTTGGTTCGGTCGGCTGATCAACGTATCATCGTGGAATTGACTTCGTGGACATTGCGCGTTGAAACTATGAACCCCTTGATTCTAGCGATCGCCTTGATCGTCGTCGGATTTGCCGTCATTTGCCTGGAACTATTTCTGCCCTCTGCCGGGATGCTCGGCGTTTTGGCTTCGCTCCTAGTGCTGAGCGGGATAGTCGCGGCTTTCTTTCACTCGCTAGGCGCGGGTGCCGCGGTTTTAGCGTTAACCTGCGTCTCCCTGCCAGTATTAATTGTCATTGCGATCAAGATTTGGCCCAGCACGCCAATCGGACGCAAAATCCTGATTGGCGCCATGACGGAACAAGAAGTCCTGCCTCAGAACGATCTGCACGATCAGCTCAAGCCACTGATCGGCCGGCGCGGTGTCGCCAAAACAAAAATGCTACCCAGCGGGATCATCGTGATCGACGATCGAAACTATGATGCGGTCAGCGATGGATTTGCAATCGAACCGGGAACATCCGTGGAGGTCATTTCGATTCGCACCAAGCGGGCTGTCGTCCGACCGGTGGAACCCGATGAGCCTGCACCCGTCGATCCCAGCGACCCGCTGTCGCGGCCGATTGAGCAATTGGGACTGGGACCAATGGATGAGGCGTGAGCGGAACATTCGAACGCCAAAACAAATTTGAAAATTGGAAATAGCAGTTCAAAACACCTACGAATCGAGATGTAGCTGGAAGTCCAAATTTCCTATTTGAGACTTGAAAAACCGAACGCTTTCATGAATCAGCAATTTACGAGGGCCCCTGAATGATTCGGCTAATAGGATTTTGGTCAATCGCCCTGACGACGGCGGCGATGGTTTCCGGCCAAGAAGGCAACGCGCCCACAAAAACTGTTTGGGAATTGCAGTCGAGCGGGACCGACGCAAGTCTGCGTGGGCTGTCCGTCGTCAGCGATCAAATCGCCTGGGCCAGCGGAACTCAAGGGACGGTAATTAAGACCACCGACGGAGGCGTGCATTGGATTCGAGTGGATGTTCCAAACGCCGATCGATTGGACTTCCGCGACCTCCACGCCTTCGACGACAAGACTTGCGTAGTCATCAACGCCGGTTCGCCCGGATTCATCTTTCGCACCGTCGATGGCGGCGCGACTTGGAGCGAGGTCTATCGAAACGAGGGCGAATCGATTTTCTTTGATGCGATTTCGTTTTGGGATCCGAATCGCGGAATCGCATTTAGTGACCCCCAAGCCGGTCGACTGCTTTGCATCGAGACCGGCGACGGAGGCAGATCGTGGGCAGCTTTTGACGAATCCCGCCGACCGGAAATGCATCCGGGTGAAGCGGCGTTCGCGGCTAGCGGCACGAGCATGGCTGTGCTCGGCGAGCGCACGGTTTGGATAGCCACGGGTGGCGAGCACGGACCCGACCAGGAAGCCTCCGCCCGTGTCTTCTCGTCGGAAGATGGTGGCGAGACCTGGAACGTCGCGAGCACACCGATTGCTTCCACCGAGTCGGCCGGAATTTTTTCGATTGCGTTTGCGAACACAGACCACGGAGTGGTTGTTGGCGGTGACTATAAACAGCCAAATTTTTCGATCAGCAACGTCGCGATCACCGATGATTCGGGACGCCATTGGCGAGCCCCTTTGGGCAGTCCACCTAGCGGCTACCGCAGCGCCGTTGCGGTCCTGAACATCAATTTTGAGGCGCACTTTGTCGCGGTCGGCCCAACGGGTTCGGATATTTCCAGCGATTGGGGAAATTCTTGGCGATCGATCGACAAGACTTCGTTCAATGCATTAGCCTTTACACCAGACGGTCGCGCCGGGTGGGCCGTGGGTGGCGACGGGCGAGTTGGGAAATGGGTCGGAGGCGATTTGGTGCGGTAGATAGGTATAGTCGCCGATCTCGATGAGCGGGTTCGCTACGGCGTACTGCAAAAAGCAAACTTGCGGAAAGCCCTCCAGCGGATGGCGCTTGGCTGGATCGGGACCGTTCATTGTCAATCCTGCGTTTCCAGCGGGCTCAACGATTGCCGAGCGAAAAGCTGCCGCCGCCCGATTGCAGGCTTGACGGTTTATTGATCGGCGGATTGCGCGGGGGTTGAGAGGGCGGCAGATTGGTGGTCTGCACATTCGGGGTGGCAGACGGTGTCCCCAGTCCTTCCGAATGTCTCACCTGAGCTTGTTGTTGGGGCGCGGCAGGCGAACCGAATTCCGCACGAGATTTGGGAGTGGCCATGGGACTGATGCTTGGCGCTTCGTTCCATCGTTTCGACAGTGCCGATTTGGCGGTGCGCAAGGTATTTCCAGGATTTGTCCCCTCGGATGGCGAGTACGTCGATAAGGGGTTAGTTTGCGGTTGGCGAGCAATCGTCGGCGTTTCCGAGGCCGGCGAGTTTGGCTGCTTGATGAGCATCGCGACCACCTGTTCGGCGGGTTGGCCAAACGGTGCGACGGTCAGCGCGTATTCGGCAATGTCTTGGTTATAACGATTCACTGCGCGGATGAAATCTTGTTGGCTTTCGCGAAGCATACGAATCGCTTCGATGGCGTTGCCCACCGGGAGTTGGTTTTGATTGAAGGCTTGGATGGCCTGCTGAACCACTTGGCGACATTTGGTCGACGCGTCGGCGCGAGCCTGAATAATCTGTAACGACTTGGGGAGCGATTGATGGATTTGATCCAGACGCGGATTGAAGCCGAATTGTTGACCCCACTCGGAATGACGCGTCACGTATTCATCGACCAACGGCAAGTCGTTGGCAAGCGGAAGTACTTCGTTGCTGCCAATGGGGACAAACTGGGCGAGGTGCTGTTGGGCGGCCTCCATCTCCATCTCGCTTTCGATCACTCGGGCTTTCGCCAAAGAAGTGGCCGTGCCGAGCATATCTCTTTCGATCGCCGAGTCGGGAGCCCTCAGCTCGGTCAGTTGCTCGGCCTCGATTTGAGTGGTGACGCGCCGGGCCCATTTCTCAAACACGCCCCAATACGATCGAATCAGCGCCGGTCGACTTTCGATCGGCGTCGTTGCCAGTAAATCGGTGATCGAACGCGGTTCCCCCGGCAGCGCCGCATTCCATTGGTCGAGATCAAATGTCTGGAGCACCAGGCCCGCGGCCGAGATCGGCCCGCTCGGTTCAAACTCCAAATGAGTCGCCGGCTGAATCTGGGAATCGCTGAAGGTTGCCGATGCGTTTGGTTGAGTCAGCACGCTCGCCGGCGTTTCGCCCGCCCAATTCAAATTTTTTTCCAGGCTTGATTTAGTGGTATCTTGACTCGGCGCATCGGGGATCGGGGACTGATACTGCTTCGCCGGTTGCAATGGCGCCAATTTCTGGCGGCTTGAGTTCCCGAAGAAGTATTGGCTGGCCCGATTCGGTTGCTGCACACCAGCGGTACCATCGCCGAACGAGATCGGGGCTGGCGGGTTCGCCGACTTGGTTTCCGGAGTTAATTGTCCGCAACTTGTTTCCATCGATCCAAAGATTGCGATCGCCATTGCCATCAACGACAACGCACGATTTCTGTTTAGCATCCGTGCACCTCAAAATCTTGCGAAATCCAAACCGGGAAGTCCATGTCCGAACCGCACATTTTGCGATTTTCGCCAAACAGGTCAATGCGAATGTTGGCATAGTCGCCTTTCGCTCCGCGAAGGAACCTCCAATTGCGGAGCAAAAGGCGACTAACAAATCAAATGACCCCACTGCAGAATGCTGCCGCAATCTTGTCTGGTAGCAAACTCAGCGATAGCATTAAGGAGCAATTTGGCTTGGGGTGAGTGGGGCAAACGCTGTTTTGTTCTGGCGGCGCAGACCGCGAATTGGAGTTTTCAATGAACAAGGAACGATTGCACATCGCCATTGTGGCGCTGTGGTTCGGCCCGCTTTGGTGTTGGACGTTGGCCTTTGGACAAGTGGCCGCAGGCGGACTCGAGACCGCGCTCGCGAAACGTCTGTTGAATGAGGGCTGGGAGCGCTCCCCACGAGCCCGCACTGAAGCACAAGCTTGGTTTGAGTCGGCGCCGGCCGACATTCGCGCCAACTCCGGAGTCCGCTGGGCCTACGCACTGAATCGAATCCACCATCGCAAGTTTCGCGACGCAAAACCGCTCGTCGAAGAATTGGCTCCCCAACATCCGTCGAACTGGGACATTCGTTACGCGCAGATTTGGCTGGCGACTTTCGTCGATGAATTCGAGCAGAGCCTGGCGTTGATGCAACAGTTGAAGAAGCAGATGGATGCGACTGGCGACCTCGGACAAGATCAAAAGACGGAGGCCTATTTTCGTATGGGGCGACTAATTGGCTACATGCAAGGGCCGTTTGCCAACCGGGTGAACCGGCAGTCCTTGGAGACTTCTGTGACCGCGCTGCTAGATGGCGCCGGCGAGCAGGCGATAAGAGCCTTCACCCAACAGCGAGTGGCGGTCATCGATCAATACGAAACGTTGATGGCGACGCGCGACCAAAAGCAAGAAAAGGAAATGGAGACGCTGGTTCGCAAACAACAGGTCGACCTCGAACAACAGACCTCTTTGGTTGATCAATTGAAACAGCAATCGACCGAAGCGCGATCCAATCGGGAGAAGGTCGTCGGCGAAGGCCAAGCCGAAATCGACGGCGCCAAAGCGGAGCTCGATTCGATTTCGGCCGAGTGGAACCGCCAACAGTCGATCATTATCTCGGCCCGCCTCGATTTGGACGGCGTTTGGCTGTCGATCGCCCAGATTGACGATGCCTTGCTGCATGAATCCGATCCGGTGATTCGGCATCGGCTATTACTCGACCGAAACTATTTCCTGTTATTGGCGCGCGAAAAGGAAAGCTATTTGTATTCGCTACGAGCCGACGCGAACGCCATTTATAGCCAGTTGGGTTCGGCATCGGCGAATTACGATCGGTCGATCGCCAAGCTGAGAGGCCGAGTCAATGAAATCGACCAGATGCTTTCGTCCGCGGAATCATCCATGGCTCGAGCCAATCGCCGCATCCGCGGATTGCAGTCCGAACCAAAAGTTTCCAACACGCTGGTGGCCACGATCGATGCAACTGCCGAGGCGCTGACGAACTACGATCCATTTCCCACGGACGTTCTCAAGCAGCGGTTGCTCGATGCGCTGCAAAACGCGCCTAAGTGATTTTTGAAGCCCTCTCGCTCCGCGAGAGGATAGCTGTAGTGTGGTACGGTCCAGGACTTCGTAGATCGATTGAATACGAACGAAGTTGTGATGGGATCGGCTTACCTCTCGCGGAGCGAGAGGGCTCCATTGCCGGCGACTTCGATCGCTGGTGTTGGAAGCCGAAGTCGCCAGACTTTGGACAAGTTGCTTTCCGATGCACGTAAACTCTGGCGAGTTCCGCTACAAAAACGCCGAGTGATCAATGCTACTTGCTCAACGCGGGAGATCCCGATTCATCGGACGGATTGAGCGCTTCCGCTTGCGATTGCTGTTGCGCTGCGGTGATCCCGTCGATTCGCTTTTGGCTTTCCGACGCGACAATGTGATAGTTCGCATCAACCGAAATACTTCGCAGGAGTCGATTATAGAGCCGCATCGCTTCGGCAGAATCTCCATTTTTTTCTGCCAAATAGGCCTTATTAAATTGGTTTGTTACGTTGTCGAAAGACTGTTTCCCTGCATCCGCATTGAGCAACAGGATCTTGCTCCGCGCCTTGTCTCCCATCTCGTCGGCGTTCAACCACCACTCGTCCTTCCAACGCCGGGCAATGATTCGGTCAAAATTATCGCGGGCTTGGACGACTTCAGAAACGTGGTTGGACTCCAGCATTCGTTGGCCGCGAGCGAACAGTGTCGCGTTGCTCGGTGGCCAAGCGAAATAGGCAATGGCGACGACAACACAAACCAAACCGAGGACTTGGAACCAAGTTCGCTGGTAAAGCGCCGGCCGTTCGTCGATGACTTCGAGTTGGCCGAGAAGCCGTTTGGCTTCGGTCTTGTCCGCGCCGATGGTGAGCGGGTTGAATCCCCGAGTCATTTGATTGACGACCGCCGTCTTATTCTTGTCGATCTTGCGGATTTCCAACAGCGCGTAATAGACGGCTCGCGCGGAATGGGGTCGTCGCGCTGGATCGGGATCCAACAACGCGGAGATCAATCGATCGAGCCAGATCGGACAATCGAGCACGAGGCTCGACACCGAAGCAGGGGGGATCGTGGTCTTTTGGTTGTACAGGCTGGCCAAATTCTCCGGTTCCAGCGGTATTTTGCCGGTAACCATTTCGTACAAGATCGCCCCTAGCGCGTAGAGATCCGACTTGTGAGTCGCCCCCTCGTTGAATTGCTCTGGGGCCATGTACGCGGCCGCGTCCAATTCGCGGCGGTGCGTGGCGTCCCAAGTTCGCCGTTTCGCTCGATTCAATCGAACGTCGTTGACCCGCGCGTTGCCCGCCTCATCGATAAGGATCTTGTCGGGAGTCAGTTTGGCGTGGACGATGTCTTGCTCGTGCAGGTAACCCAACGCGTCGGCGACTTGAATCGCCAGGTCCTCGGCCATATCGGTAGCCAATTTGCCGCACCGCGAGAGCTTCGTGGTCAACGATTCGCCATGAATCAATTCATGTGCGAAAAAAACCTGCTCGCCGTCAACACCGGCTCCGTAGACGTGGACCAAATTTGGGTGGTCCAAGGTCTTAAGTATCTCGACTTCACGCTGAATTTTGGCAAACGCTGTCGCGCGATCCATGTCCGGCGGCGTCTTGATGAACTTGAGTGCAACGTCCCGATTCTGTTCGGTCTGCCGCGCGTGAAAGACCTTGTGTCGCCGATTGGTTCCCAATCGGTCGAGTATTTGAAACGGGCCTACCTGCGCTCTTTCAACCATCGTCGTCCCACAACTTTACGATTGGCCTTCGTGGCCAAGTTCTCGAGCCGGTGGGCGAAACCGCCAACCCGCAGGACTATTCTAGACAACCTGCGAGCGCGGGCAAAATTGCGGTTTTCGAGTTTTTTTCCCAAATGCGAACTTTTACCGCAAACCGATCTTCGATTTGTGCCTGGATTTGCGCAGCGATCGATTTATTCACCTCGTTTAGCGGCAAGCCGAAGGCGACAGTTCCGCAGGCGCCTTCGGCTTGCCGTTAAACGATCGAATTCCGCCAATAACCGGTTCCGTAATCTTTGACCACTTTGGCTTCAACTGTGGTGCAAGTAACTATGTGGACCGTTAACCAACCGGAAATTGCCGGCAGTATTCGTACAGTGCCATCGTCGCCGCGGTCGCCACGTTATAGCTGAAGGGGAGCCCGTACACGGGGATCTCCACCACGTCGTCCAGCAATTGAAGAACGTCGGGAACGATACCCAAGCGCTCGTGCCCGAGCACGAGAACCGTTTTCTTGACAAACGAATACTCAAATAGGCATTGGCTGTTCGTCGATTGCTCCAGGCCCACCAAGCGATAGCCCTCGGCTTTGAGGTTTTGTAAGGGAGCCTCGAGCGAACGCCGAACCTCCAATTTGACTTGATCCGCGCCATCGCGTGCGACTTTTCGGTCGAGGTTTGCGTTGCCGCAGGCAATGACCCGATCAACACCAATGCAACTGGCAACGCGGATGATGCGCGAAAGATTGACATGACTTTGCAACTGAGGGCAGGCCACGATCAGGGGACGAGGCTCGCGCAGCGGCTGCGGTTGTTTGTGTCGCTGGTGGACAAAGCGTGCCATAGGCAATGCCGTCGCGAATTTCGAATGCCAAAAAGAAAGAAACTGAATGGAAAAAAGTCATTCCCGCGTAGAGCTCGGCCCCGCAAAGGCGAGGGCGGGAATCCAAGTTCAGGCGCAAGCGCGAGTGCAACTGCTCCGTCCTTGGAAGATGGATTCCGGGACTCAGCCCGGAATGACGCGTGGCACTGTTCGGCGTCCTTGGCCTCCCCACCAGGGAATGGCGAACCTCTCAAAACCTAAATCGTCAAAACTCTTCATCAGCCGCAATGCGCTAGCATCCGGTTTCTTGGTCGTTGCTCAAAACAGAAACCGGGGGCTCGCGCCCTGCGGCTGATGATTGGAGAAAAAGTCTAGATCAAGAATCGGAAAATGTCGAGTGAAATCGCCAACAGCATCAAGCCGATGATGAAGAACAAACCGACGAACGACAAGATGACTTGAACGCGCTCGTTGACCGGGCGGCGAAAGATTCCCTCGTATGCCAGGAACATCATGTGTCCGCCGTCCAGGATCGGAATCGGCAAAAAATTGAGGATCGCCAAATTGGCGCCGAGCATCGTGAGGAAAAGCAACAATCGCGAGTATCCTTGGGTTGCTTCGCCGGTCGCGACGGCCGCAATCGTACCGGGTCCACCGATGTGCTTGATGGCCACTTCTCCGCGGACCAGTTTCTTCAGCGTCGTCAGGACAATTCCCATATCGCGCCTCGTTTGCCGAGCCCCCAGCTTTATGGCGTCCCACCATGAATCCGCCCGGTAGGTCCGTTGCAGCAACTGCGGGAGCATTCCACGTTGGGGGCTGAACCACTCCGTGGAAACTCGCGGAGTCACGGTCAACGTTTTTTCTGCGCCGTCGCGAGTGAGCCTAACTTCTATCGGTTGCGGCGGTCGAACCAATTGCGCGGTATCAAACACATCAAGCCAACCCACTTCGCCTTCTTCGAAATCGATGTCCTGTTTGCCTTGATATAACGCGACCTTCTTGAGTTCGTCGCCGAGCAAAAACTTAGCGCCGGTGATTACGTCGCCGGTTTGAATGCCCGCTTGTTCGGCAGGACTTCCCGGTTGGACGATCGCAACTTTGTTGCTGACGTTGAACGCGATGCCCAAACTGTCGACGACCACTAGCATTCGACCGTTGAGAGTGCCGAATCGGGGCATTCGTGGTGTGATATCAACGTCCACCGTAATTGAATTTCCTAAGCCATCTTGTCGCTCCACGTCCAATCGCACCGGCTTTTGGTTCCGTGCATAGTCGAGCATGCGATTGGACAAGGAGAGTGGATCGCCGATCGGTTGGCCGTCGACGGTGCGAATAATATCACCGATTTGCAGACTCGATTGGGCCGCCGGCGAATCATCTTGAATCGAGTGAACCGGTCCAATTTCGACGGCCAGGCCGAACTCGATCATTGGATTGGGCGGGACCGTGGCTTCGAGTCGTTCGGGAGGCGAGCCCGATTCTTTGTCGGATCGCTCGATCGAAAATTGCGCCGGGCGATCGAGATTGGACGCCAAAATGCGGCGCATATCGTTGAGCGTTTTTACCGGGACACCATCGATCGCGACGATGAGGTCATGCTCCTGAAGCGGAGGGACGGATTTCGAAATGGCCTGTTCCGGTAGGATGGAAAAGTCGCTCAATTTCGTGATCATGGCCGGCGCCACTCCGATCGCCGCCAAATCTTTCCCGATCGGATGAATGTTGAGAGAGGGTGTGACCTCTTTGGTTGTCACTTTGCCCGGAGCGCCATCTTTATCCGGCAAGCGGACTTCCAGTTTGATCGGCTTTCCCGTGCCGTTAAAAACAACATCCAATCCGAATTGCTCGAACGTGTAATATGAATTCCCGATTGGGACATCGTTGACCTTCAATAATTCCGCGCCATCCAAATTCGCCACGTAGGCCGGGCCTCCTGCGGTCGTTTGGCCGACGATTGCGGGTGCATAGTTGACCCCGTTGCGAAAAGCGATCGTGGCAAAGATCACCGAGAAAATCAAATTCATAATCACGCCGGCAGAGATGATCGCCATCCGCTGCAAGACTGTCTTGGCTTGGTAGCTGCGCGGATCGAGCGTCGATCGGTCGAGCGGTCCAACCGCGGTGCTTTCCAAATCCAGGCCGGCGGCGGAGACTTCGTGGGTTATCTCGTGCGAGCGTTTGCGCTCGTTGGGAATGTTTGAAGGGTTATCGTCCTGGCCGAGCATTTTGACGTAGCCCCCGAGCGGAAGGATTCCAATCCCGTATTGCGTTTCGCCCCACGTCCACTTGAGCAGCGATCGCGGAATAATGACTTGGCGGCCAATTTTGATGTCAAATGCGTCGAATCCCAGGTAGAATTTTTCGCATTTGACGCCGCATGCTTTGGCAACCAGAAAATGCCCGAGTTCGTGCACGAAAATGACAGCTCCCAATCCGAGCGCCATTTGGGCAATGGCCCACCACGACGCCAAGCTGCTCCAGGAAAACGAAGCAGCCGCGATCAAGCAAAAATCCATCGATGTATCTCCTGACGGGCCCAACCATCCAGCCGTAGCAATTCGTGCAAAGTCGGTTGGGAGTCGAATGCGTGGTGACGCATTACGTCACAGCACGCGGGAACAATGTCCACGAATGCAAGGTCGCCCGCCAAAAATGCGGCAACCGCTGCTTCGTTTGCCGCGTTGACGACGACCCCGCAACTACCGCCGGAACGAGCGACTTCAAGTCCAAGTTCGATGGCGGGGAATTGTTGCGGATTGGGGGGGAAAAACTGTAGGTCGACGGCTTGGCCAAAATCCAGTCTGGGACTCGCGCCGTCCAAACGATGAGGATACGTCAACGCGTACTGAATTGGCAACCTCATATCCGGCGGACTCAATTGGGCCAAAATCGAGCCATCGCGAAATTCGACCATGGAATGGACGATCGATTGTGGATGAATGACCACTTCGATCTGTTCGGGCCGAAGGTCAAAAAGCCAGCGCGCTTCGATGATTTCCAGAGCTTTGTTCATCATCGTGGCCGAGTCGACGGAAATCTTCCTGCCCATTTCCCAGGTCGGGTGCGCCAGCGCTTGCTCGACCGTCACATGCGCCAGTTCCTCGGCGGAATGATTTCGAAACGGTCCGCCGCTGGCCGTCAAAATGATCCGTGCGACCTCGGATGGGTGTCCGCAGTGGATCGCTTGAAAGATGGCACTGTGTTCGCTGTCGATCGGCAGGAGCTTGGCGCCGCTTGCTTTGGCCGCGGCAAGCATCAGTGGTCCGGCCGCCACCAACGTCTCCTTGTTGGCCAGCGCGACGTCTTTTCCGGCGCACAACGCGGCCAGTGTGCTGGGCAAGCCAGCGATTCCCACGATCGCCGCCAGGACCAAGTCGATCTGGGGGTCGGCAACGCGCTCTGCCAGCCGCGCATGTCCCCGTTCAATCTGCGTCGAGGGCAGAATCGGCCATGAATAGTTTGCGGCTTCGAATTCGTCGGTCGCCACAATCCAATCGGGGCGCCAGCGGCGAGCTTGTTGAATCAATGGCTCAAGTTGACGGTGCGCCGAAAGCCCGACAACTTTTATCTGATCGCCGATCGACTCAATCACCTCCAGTGCACTGCATCCGATGCTGCCTGTCGAGCCAAGAATCGCCACGGTTTTCGGTTTTATTGGCATCGTCGATGCAAACTCGTTGGACAACAACAACCCGGGCGGGAAACGATCGCTAGGAACGGATCCACTCAATGGAATGTCCGAAAAATCGATGCAACTCTCCCCGTTATTCGCTTTTCCACGGAACTGCGAACATGGAACACAGCCACGTCGTTACCGTGCAGGTTACAATGACCCATTAGCCATAGTCAATTGTGTTCGACGCCGTAGAATCATCACATGCTCGACGCGGGCCGGGGTTTTTCGACATAGAGAGTCGCCTCCAGCGACTTGCCAGTAGACCGGCCTTCCGCGTTCGACCCGTTACCCCGAGACATTATGACTTCCGAACATCGCCGCTCGAACGAAACCAAACCCAACGCGAACCTGATTTGGTTTTTGCTGCTGTTGGTGGCAACTGTTGCCGTGTGCGTGGGAGTGATCTTTCAACCTGCGTCGTACACGCTGAGTTATTCGGAATTTGGCAACTTGGTCCAAGAGACGAAATACGTCGATCAAAAACTGACGCCGGATGTGAAGCACGCCGGCAGTATCCAACTCGACATTAAGGGTACCAAACCATATTCCGTGCGGTATAGCGGTTTGAAGGACGTCTTGATCGAAGATCGAACGATCAAACTCAAAGCATTCCACGAGATCGTAGGGACTCCGGGATCGAAAAAACTTGTGACGATTCTGGTCCAGAAGGGCAATTCAGACCGCTCCGACGAGGTTTTAGAACAAGCGTTGGAAGCGCGAAAAATTCCGTTTCAGTATTCCGGGGGACCAAATTTCTTTGACAAATGGGGCGTCCTGATCGTCACGTTCGGCCTCATTTTGCTCGTATTCTTCTTCATGATGCGCCGACTCAACGGAGCCGCGGGACCAATGCAATTTGGTCGTAGCCGCGGCAAGCTTTACGCCGAAGAAGATTTGGCGGTTTCGTTTAACGACGTCGCCGGGATTGATGAAGCCGTCGAAGAAGTCAAAGAAGTCGTCGACTTTCTCAAAATGCCCGAAAAGTATCAAAAGCTCGGTGGTCGGATTCCCAAAGGAGTCCTGCTCGTCGGTCCGCCAGGCACTGGCAAGACGCTGTTAGCCAAAGCCATCGCCGGGGAGGCCGGCGTGCCTTTTTTCAGTTTGTCGGGAAGCGACTTCGTCGAGATGTTTGTCGGCGTCGGAGCTGCTCGCGTCCGCGACTTGTTTCAGCAAGCGGTGGCCAAAGCCCCCTGCATCATCTTCATCGATGAACTAGACGCGCTGGGGAAATCGCGCGGCGGTAGCATCGTCGGCGGTCACGACGAACGCGAGCAAACGTTGAATGCACTGCTTGTCGAAATGGACGGCTTCGATTCGAACAGCGGCGTTATCGTCATGGCGGCGACCAACCGACCGGAAACTCTCGACTCGGCGCTGATGCGTCCCGGGCGATTTGACCGGCACGTCCTGGTCGATCGTCCGGACATCCGTGGGCGCGAGGAAATCCTCAAGGTACACGTCAAGAACGTCAAGCTCGATCCTGCGGTCGACCTCAAACATGTCGCCTCGATTAGTCCGGGTTTCGTCGGCGCCGATTTGGCCAACCTGGTCAATGAAGCCGCCCTGTTGGCCGCACGCAAGGAAAAGTCCTCGGTCGGAATGGATGAATTTAACGAAGGCGTCGAACGCGTCACCGCCGGGTTGGAAAAGAAAAAACGCGTGATGAGTCCCGACGAAAAGAAACGCGTGGCGATCCACGAGAGTGGCCACGCCCTCGTCGCGTTCAGTTTGCCAAATACCGACCCGGTCCACAAAGTGTCGATCATTCCTCGCGGCTTCGCTGCCTTGGGCTATACGATGCAGCGCCCCGACGGAGACCGCTATTTGATGACCCAGTCCGAACTGGAGAGTCAAATCCAAGTCCTCTTGGCCGGAACGCTCGCCGAGGAAATGGTCTATTCGGATATCTCCACCGGCGCACAAAATGATCTTGAACGAGCCTCGGCCATCGCCCGCTCGATGGTGATGGAGTACGGTATGAGCCGAATGGGGCGTGTCAATTTTCGCGAGTCCCAACGCAGCCCGTTCCTGGCCGGCGCCGTCGGCGACGACCCCGGTCGACAATATAGCGAGACGACAGCGCTGGAAATCGACAAAGAGGTCCACCGGATTATCGGTGAAGGCATCGAGAAGGTCCGTCATATTCTTGAGTCTCGACGCGCAGCACTATTGGCACTCACCGATCGACTCATCGAAATCGAATCCGTGGATTCGATCGAACTCAAGCGAATCGTCGACGAAAACTCACCGGGGCCGACGATCGTGCCGGGGACCAGCGCTGCCTCGCGCAAACTGCTCGATGAATTGCCATCCGATTCCGCCGCCCGAACTGGCGCGGGCAACGCGTAGATTTCTACCAAGTATTGAGCCGATTGTTGCCCAACTGGCTCGTCTCATGTCTCTTTTTCCAACGCTCTGCCAGAGGGTATCCTGGAATTCGGTGCGTGCCGCCGCGTGCCTTTCGTCATTCCGGGCTGAGACCCGGAATGACTGCTGCGCGGCTTCAATTGCCCTTTGACACGCGAGCGCGACATTGCATAACAGCCGAGCCGCTATTCCATGCTGGCCAGATCCCGAATGTATTGCAGCGCGTCCTCAAGTTCGCTGGTGGGCACGCCGGACTTGCGCCCCAGCCGATCGCATTCGCTCAGTTGTACCAACTCGTCGTAGCTCTCATGTTCGCGCAAGCGTCGATGGGCGCGCGCGCCGATCGAACGATCGTGAATTCGGTGTCCGTCCATATGGTGGCGGAGCAGCCAGACGGTGCGCTCGGTAATCAGGCCTTCCAACGCCGCGATTCCTGCTTCGATGTGATTCTCCGAATCGATTGCTTTTCCCACGTCGTGCAACAACGCCGCCAACAGGAATTCTTCGTCGTACGGCAACCGGTTGGCGGCCAAATCGAAGACTTGCAAACTGTGATACAGGGCATCACCTTCGGGATGATACGCGGGATGCTGTTTGACGTTTTCCAGAGGCAGCAGCAGGGAATAGAAGACTTGAAAGCGATCAACTTTCGCGTCCGTTTCCGCCAACGCCTGTTCGCAGTCGAGCTCCGGATATTCACGTTGCAAAAAAGCCTCCAGCTCGGCGATGCTCGCCCGCTCCATCGGTTTACCGGTGATCGAACTCTTGTAGACGTGATGCGCCATGTTTTCCGGGTAAACCGTCAACTCGAAATCGAATCGATCGAGGACGTGGACGTGGCGATAGACTTGCGTTTGGCCCTGTTTGGTAATTTGCTTTCGCTGCGTGTCGTATCGCAAGCCTTGATAATCCAGTTCGGCGGTAACCGACTCGAGGCGATTAGCAAACACGTGGAGGTCGATGTCCGACCCTTGCCGGACGTGGCCGGTGAGTACGCTCCCGATGAGCCGGGGCCGAAATCGGGCGAGCTGCCGCATGAGGCGAAGGGCCTCCAATCGCATTTCGCGGAGGCCATCGAATCGTAGAGGGCCTTCGTGAACGCGCGCAAAATGTTGAATCTCGTCGCGGATCTCTGCGTTGCTCGGCAAGTCGGCGGGCTTCACCCAACCGTGGCCCAACCGTCGCGCAGCTTTCAGTTTGGCGCGATAATATTCGGATTCTTGCCGCTCGTACATCAAGCGTGCAGCTTGCCAGGCGATTTGTCGGCGAACTTTGGAAAGGTTCATCCTGCCTGGATTTTACGCGGAATGGACCGGCCAGAACAAGCCTTGAAACGGATTGCGCCTCAATGCAATTGCTCCGGCGGAATTGTCACGGCTACAATTGACCGGTCCATATTCCGCACGGAGCGACAATGAAGCCAAATATTTTATGGTTTGCATTCGGGGTTTGGACACTGATGGGTGCGCTCGCGCTGCCAGTGTTTTGCGTCGACGATTCGAAACACCGAGCCCAATTAGCCGCGCAGGGGATCGATCCCAGTGCAGCCGGCGTTCGAACGTTTTTCGCCGAGGTCACCCGCGAATCCGCGGACACTGCCTTGCTGCAGCGGATCGACCAGCTGGGCAGCTCCAATTACGCCGAGCGAATCGAGGCCCAACGGTTTTTGATGCGCCAAGCCCAGTTGCCGCTGGACCACTTGCGAAAGGCTGAAACATCGGCCAACCCGGAAGTTGCGTATCGGGCAGCCATCATCTTAAAAAATTGGATTCCCGAACGAGAGCGCACGATAGAAGCCGCGTTATGGTTGGTCGCAGACGAAAAACTGTCCGGGCTGAGCACCGACGTTTTCAGCGTGGTTACGGTCTTCCGCGACCGCGAAAAAATCATCCGTGCAGGCGAACAAGCGTTGGTGGGCACCGTGCAAAATGCCGAACTGCCAATGCTCATTTCGCATATCGACGGCCACGATCCGCTATTGGGGCATTTGGCGCTGAGTGGGTTTATCTCCATCGCCGACGTTGCCCAGGCGGACCGCATGCTGGACTGGGCCGAGCGCGATGCATTCAAGGAAGCGGACCGACTCAAGCTTGCTTTAGCGGTTGCTCGGTTCAACGACAAGCGAGCGCTCCCTGTATTAGTGGGATTATTGGCGGTCGGCGACAAACTCGTCGGCGTCCGAGCCAGTGTTGCCCTGCAAAACTTGACAGGCCAAAAAATACGATTCTCGAACGCCGATCCTGCCTCGGTCGAACAAGCCACAAATCAGTGGAATAAGTGGCTCGCCGATTCGACCGACTCGTTCGAAATGAAACTCGATTCGCTGGATGCCAAGTCGCGCCGCTCGAACTTAAACGGGAACCTGTTGCTGGCACTGGGATACAAGAATCAAGTCATCGAATTGAATTCCAACGGCGACGAAGTCTGGAAATTCGACGCCATGGGCGTTTGGAGCGCGGAGAAAACGGCTAACGGTGATGTGCTCCTCGCGTGTTATCAAGAAAACAAAGTTAAATTGGTAAGCCCGCAAAAGACCGTCTCCTGGGAGTACGATGTTCCCGGAGTCCTCAAGGCCCATGCCCTGGAAAACGGCAATATCTTGGCGGCATCGCATTCGGGCAATAAAGTCGTCGAAGTGTCGCCCGACAAGAAAGTCGTTTGGGAGTACGCCGCGGGAACGCAGTGCCACGATGCGATCCGTTTGGAAAATGGCGACACCTTGGTCTGCGCAGCCAACGAGGTGCTGGAAGTCGATCCCAGCGGCAACGTCCTTTGGAAATTCCCCGCCGAGCAGGCCTACGGAATCGATGCACTCCCCAGCGGCAATGTCTTGATTGCCAAACTAGGAGGCGAAGTCATCGAAGTAGATCGAACCAGCAACGCCATCGTCTGGACCTACGAGTTCGCCTCGCCCGTCGATGTGTATCGCACCGACGAAGGAACCACGCTGGTCACCGGAGCCCAAACCGTGGTCGAAATCGACGCGGAAAAAAATGTCCTTTGGACGAAGGACATTTGCAATTTCGGCAGCGCGCGGAAGTAGTTAGATGAGTGAGATAGGCCAGAGGTTTCGCTTGGAGAGGCGAAATAGGGACGATCAATTTGTCCCCTCGGATGAATTCGTTACCATTCGCATCACTGCCTTGATCTCTGCGAGTCGCTGGCAGTAAAACCGGAATGATCCGAATTCTCCCTGATCCCAACCCCATTCAGAGAATTTCCCGCCAGGTTTAAAAGCTAAGGATTCAGAATCAATTGGCGGCGACGCCCGCTCCCCTTCTCGAACAAAAGTCAACAAGTGTGACAAGTCCACCCTGGCGATGTGTTCTCGCACCGGGTCATTGCCGCACCCGCGCGTGATTCTAACGAGACCATAAACCCGCCCATCGGTTGCGATTTCCACTCCACGCTTCGCGCCTTCGGACAATGCTGCAGATTTGATCGGAAGTTTGGAAAACTCTGGCAACTGAATTTGTTTGCCGTTCGCCAGAATCAAACCGCGTTCATCCCATCCTCGAATGAACACCGCAGAATTTAGCGAATCAATCTTGGCGATTGGGAACAACCGACCCGTGAGCATGTAGTGGTCGATTTGCGGCCAGGCAATGACTAGACCGATTACGATGAAAACCGACCCAATGAAAAGTGCACGATATTTCATAATCCCACTTTCGGCGAACGATTTCGTTGATCGGGCTGCGGCGAGCGAATATTCCGCTTGACTCCGTGTTCAATGTGTTATTGGCCGTCTATGGATAGGGCACCCCAAGGTCACGGCATATCTTCCGAACGAGGAAGTCGTTGATTTCTCTGTGACGAGGAATTGCACTGGTCTGATTATTCGATGGATTAAAATAGAGACTGTGCTTGCCACCCTCGCGCAACAGTTCGCAGCCGTGCAATTCAAGGTGCCGAATCAAGTCCTGGCGTTTCATGATGCGGAAAGATCGAAAGGTTCGCGCGAGACTTCCCTTCCAGCGATCGACTTTTCGGCAATTGCTCGGTTTGCTTCAAGCACCATTTGTACGGCCTCTTTGAGGTTTTCGCGGGCCTCCTCAAGTGTGTCACCTTGCGTGTTCGCGCCCGGAAGTTCTTCAACGAAGCCGATATAGCCTTCGGGAACGGACATGTAGACGGCGGTTAGCTTCATTCGATGATTTCCTTTGGTTGAATCTCCTTCATTGTACGGCAAGAATCTAGACAGAGCAAAAAATTGAACTGGCCCGTGATTCGTGGTCAGGAGCTTACTTTTTCACACGACTATACTTCGTCTCGACCGCCTTGGATTCCTGCCCGTCCGGCGTGACGTTATAGGCAGTGATCGTGAGGTGATCGTCGTCATTGAGTTCAAAGACGGTTTTCCAGCCCCAGGGTGGAGTATTTGGCGCAACGTCGTATTTTCCGGTGACTTCGAATCCCTTCGCTGTCGCTTCGCCGGCGGAAAACAAGATCGCGTAATTCATGTGAAAGTCGTCGACCCAGGAGATTTGGAACATTTTGGAGACCGAATTGAACGCGATCAGTTCTTCACCGTGTCGCGGTTTGCCCTGGATCGTGGATTCATATTCGTGACGAAAAAACCGTCCGTCGAGGACCGGCTGGATTTGGCCACTGATCTTGGATTCGTCGGCAAGCTTGCCGGGTTGAAACCAAGTGCTGCAAGTCCCCTCCCAAGAACCAACCAGCGACTTCAGAAAGTTGTCCGGCGTTGCTTTCGCAGTCTCGCCGACTGGTTTCTTTTCCTTTTGAGAATCCTCTCCTGTAAATGCCATCGACGATACAAATACTAAGCACATCCAAAAAGCAGTAAACCCAATTGTCGTCATGATTTATTCCTCGTGTTTTGATTGCCAACGCCGGGTTGCATTTATTGAGACAACGTCAGATTGCCTTACTCTTCCGATTTCAAGTCGCTGATCAAGCTGGAAAACTGTTTGATGGCAGCGAAGCGATCGTCGGGCTTTATCTCCAAGCATCGTTCGATGGCCCGGCCAAGTTTTTCGTTGAGCTGGGGACGATGCTCGAAAATGCTGGTGGCGGGTCGGCTGTCGTGGGCTAACGCCCCGACGCCGGTGGTGTTCGTCGATTCCCAAGGATGCACCAACGTCAACATGCGGTAGGCCGTAACGCCGAAGGCAAAGATATCGACGCGGCGGTCGGTAGCGCGGCGGCGCACGATTTCGGGGGCCATGTACTGTGGCGTCCCGGTTCGATTTCCCGGTTGGCGATAGGCGGGCAAATCGGGAACCGAGAGCCCAAAGTCGATCAATTTGATGTCTTGTACGGCGACGTCACAGATGAAATTGCGTGGGCAGATGTCTCGATGGATAAATCCTGCCTCATGGACCGCTTGGATCGCGTCGGCCATTTTGCCGAGAAACGAAAGTCGGTTGGCGATGAATCGCTCGTCCCGGGTCTTGATCAGCGTGCTCAAGCCCGGCCCTTCGACATACTCCATGAGAATGTACTCGACTCCTTGCGTCGTCAAACCATGTTCGAATGTTTCGACGACATTCGGGTGGCGAATCTGCATTGCAATTTCGCCTTCGGAGGGTTTGTCGAGCCCCTTGAAGCGAGCCTTGAAGAGAGCGCTTTTTTCCTGGTCCAGAAATTTCAATCCAAGCATTCGACCCGTATTAATTTCGCGGGCCACGCGAAATTTGGACATCGTCCCGGTATAGGCCTGCTGCTGCAACTGAAAGCGTTGCGAGACATCCAGTCGGGCTTTCGACCCGGAGGCCGCAAACAACTTTTTCAATCGATCCAAGACGCCCATGCTGGCTCACTTGCCACAGTAGTCGATTGAACGCGCGATTTCAGCCTTTAAGCGGTCGCGCGGAATAATCCGATCGACAAAGCCGTGCTTGAGCAAGAATTCGCTGGTCTGAAAGCCCTCGGGAAGTTCGATTCGGATGGTCGCTTTGATCGTACGCGGCCCAGCAAAGCCGATCAGGGCTTTCGGTTCGGCGAATACGAAATCGCCCAGCGAGGCAAAACTGGCGGCCACGCCGCCCATCGTTGGATTGGTCAACACCGAAATAAACAGCCCCCCCGCGTGATCGAAACGAGCCAACGCCGCCGAGACTTTGGCCATTTGCATCAACGACAAGATCCCCTCGTGCATCCGAGCTCCGCCGCCGGAACCGCTGATAATAATGAGCGGCAGACGCTGGCTGGTCGCACGTTCGACCAAGCGAGTCAACCGTTCGCCGACGACTGAACCCATGCTTCCCATGATGAACTGCGAATCGGTCACACCAAACGCCACGCGGCGGGCGCGAATCATGCCCGCGCCGGTCACGGCGGCATCGCGCAATCCGGACTTAAGTTGTTCCTCCACAAGCCGATCCTTGTACGGCTTGCTGTCGACGAACTCGAGCGGATCGGTGGGCATCAATTCTTCGTCCCACGGTTCAAACGTCCCTTCGTCGAGGACCTGTTCAATTCGCTGCCGCGCGGAAACGAAAAAGTGGTAGTTGCACTCGGGACAAACCCCCAGTCGCTTATCTGCCTCCTTGCGGAAGATGGCCGCTTTGCAGCCGGGACAGCGCAGCCATTTATCTTTAGGGAACTCTCGTTTGCGAACGCGGTCGTTTGACACTTTATCTTCTGTCGACATTGCGTTATGAAATTCCCGATCGTCTCGGCCGAGGCGGCAGCGCAGCTTGCCAGCCGCCATTGCAAAAAAATAGCGACCTGCATTCCATTCTAAGTAGCCGACGGACGCGATGAAAGTCGGCAAATGGTGCGGCCCCAGCCGGTCAGATGCTTCCGTGGGCCGCAGCCGCTATGGGAATCGATTCCCAATCGGCGATCCGTTGCTCGACTTCCCAAAAATTTTCAATCGGCAGCGATAACAGTCGCGAGCGAAAGATACTCGCCATGGGTTCGGCTGCGACGACGGCGACAATTCCCGACTTGGTTCGGCGAAAAAGCCGTTTCAAGAATCGCTCGACGCGATCCTCGGCGTGCTCGATCGTTTCACCGCCGGGCGGTGAGACGTTTTCCGGGTGCTCAGCCCACAAACGGTAAATGCGTGGCTGAGTCTGCTTCAGTTCCTCGTAGCGCTTTCCTTCCCACAGCCCGTGATCGAGGTTTCGCAAATCCTGATCGATGCGGACGCGAGCACCCGATCGCTCGGCTAACGCATCGGCGGTTTGTCGAGAACTCAAACAGGGGGACGAATACACCGCATCGACCGCTACATCGCCGAGCTGCTGCACGATCAGTTCGACTTGGCGAACCCCGTTTGGGCTCAACGGTAAATCTAGATCACCTTTGATCCGGCCTTGTTCGTCCAGCACCGTCGCCCCAGGCCGAATTAACAAGATATGCAATCCGGCGGATGACTGCGAAGTTGATGCCTTGGGGGTCAATTCTCGATCAAACAGTGTCGACATTTTTATTCAGTTGGAAAGAAATGGGTTGGATTGAATAGTTGAAATTGGGATGGAGCGTCAAGTCGGTGTGCTACGCTTGGCCATTGCTGTCACTTTTTTCTGAAATCCGGCCACAGCAGCCGCATAGTTTGGTTGGCCGAAAATCGCGGATCCGATCACGAGCCATTCGGCACCGCTGGCCACGCATCGCTCGATGCTAGCATCGTTGATTCCGCCGTCGACTTCGAGCACGACGTCCGGCGAAAGCGCACGGATCGATCTGAGTTTCGCCAAAGGATCGGACATAAATTTCTGGCCTCCGAAGCCGGCTTGTACCGTCATCACCAAGACCAGATCGCATAGCTCGACGACGCCAGCAATAACATCGACGGGGGTGGCTGGATTCAACGCCAAACCAGCGGCGGCACCGGATCGGCGAATATCCCGCAATAGGGGAGTCGGGTCGTCAACGGCCTCAGCATGAAAAGTCACAACGTTGGCACCCACATCGCAAAATTGGGTAACGTAGTTTTCGGGATGGACCATCATGAGGTGGACGTCCAAAGGCAGCTCGGTCAACTGCCGGAAGGCTTTGACAATTGTTAAACCATAGGAAAAATTCGGAACAAAACAACCGTCCATAACGTCGAGGTGCAACGCGCGCACGCCCGCCTGTTCCAACAAACGAACTTCGCGCTCCAGATTGCCGAAATCGCAAAGCAACATCGATGGAAGGATCAACGGTAAGTCTGTCCGCAAACGCTCGATGTCGAATGGAGAAGTCATATCCATATACGCGAGACACTCGGCTCCGCCGCCAGCTCGGATGCGAATGGGATTCGCAATCGTGAGCACACCAAGGGAGTCCAAAACAAACGGCTGAATCAAGTCATGATCTTACCACAGCGCCAAGTGGTCGCCAGTTCAAATGCACTTCGCGGTGTCACAAACCCCAAGCTGGTCACGACTTACGCGACACGTTTACCCAATCGTCACGCGCGCACAAATCCTTACCCAGGAGGTCTTGCAAATTCGGAAAAATGGATTAACTCGAATGACCAGTTCCGTTGGTTGGCAGTGCGTTCGTTGACGCGGTTGCTTGCGACAGGCAGAATGAAATTTCGCATGGCGCGCGCATTTGAATTGCCCTTGAGGTTGCATCGACTAATATGGCCATCGTTGGAATCGGAACCGATATTATCGAGGTGCCGCGGATTGCACTAATGATTCAGAAGCACGGCGAGCTGTTCGTGCAACGCGTGTACACAACGCACGAGATCGATTACTGCTCGCTGCGGAAGGCGGCCAACCAACATTTCGCCGGACGCTGGGCGGCCAAGGAGGCGGTACTCAAGGCCCTAGGGACCGGCTGGTCCAAAGGTGTCCACTGGACGGATATCGAAGTTCACAACGAATCGGGCGGACGACCTAAAATCCGGTTGGCGGGAGTCGCGCGAGACTTGTGCGAACGACGAGGAATTGGAGAAATCTTGATCACCATTTCACATTGTCGTACATTTGCTGTCGCGTACGCCGTTGCTTTGCGGCGCGCCCCGGACGAACCGTCGTAGTTTTAGGAAACATCGAGTTTCCAAGTAGCCGCACTCGCCAGAGTGTGGGAAACCCGCGTTCTGGTGAACGCGGCTACACTAACGAATAGCTTTGACAATGCACTAATCCGGTTGCGTACACTACTACGGTGTATTTGCGAGTTTCTTGTGCCTCCTCCATTCGGACTGATCCTTGTTCATGCCGCACGACGTCGACGAAAAATGGATGCGGCTGGCGATCGAGCTGGCACAACTTGGCCAAGGCCTTGTCGAACCAAACCCAATGGTCGGGTGTGTGCTAGTGCGCGACGATCGAGAAATTGGCCGCGGGTTTCACTCTAAATTCGGCGCGGAACACGCGGAGATCAATGCACTGCATTGCGCGGATGGCGCGACGGGAGCGACTGCGTACGTCAACTTGGAGCCTTGCTGCCACCAGGGCAAAACAGGGCCCTGCACCCAAGCACTGCTCGAGGCAAAAATTTCGCGTGTCGTTGTCGCCGCGCTGGATCCCTTCCCTGCCGTGACCGGAGGGGGCGCGCGACAACTGCGTGAAGCTGGAGTTCAGGTCGAAGTCGGAATGTTGGAAAGCGAGGCGCGGCGCATGAACGCGCCGTACTTCAAGCGAATCCGGACCGCAAGACCTTGGGTCATCGCCAAATGGGCCATGACGCTCGATGGAAAGATTGCGACCAGCCAAGGGGATAGCCAATGGATAAGTAGCCATTCCTCCCGAGCATTGGTCCACCGGTTGCGCGGTCGGATGGATGCGATCCTCGTCGGCGGAAAAACCGCCCAGCGTGACGACCCATTGCTCACCGCTCGGCCGGCTGGTCCCCGAACGGCGGCACGAGTGGTTTTCGATTCGCACCTCGAGCTTTCACCCGAATGCCAACTTGTACGATCGCTAGACCAAGCGCCCCTACTTCTAGTCGCCAACGAGAGTCCGGTCGAGCGACGGCGATTATTCCAAAGTCTCGGGTGCGAGATATTAGAAGTTGCTTCATCCAATCTGAACGACCAAATCGGTGCCGCTTTGGACGAGCTAGGTCGACGCAACATGACGAATGTATTGCTCGAAGGCGGAAGTCGGCTAATCGGTTCCTTCTTTGACGCAGCCCAAATTGACGAAGTGGTCGTGTTTATTTCGCCAAAACTCATCGGAGGTGCGACGGCACTTTCACCAATCGGTGGCCAAGGGATCAAGAAGATAGTCGATGCGGTGAATCTGGTGGATGTCGAAGTTCAACGATTCGACGACGACGTCTGCATTCGAGCTCGAATCTCCCGAGGACAGCAGCCTTGAACCAACCCCATCGAGTCATCGTCGCCAGCGACATTCCGTTTTGGCTTTTGGCCAACGGGGCCCACCAGCGGATGGCCGCGCTGTCGCGGCTGTTTCAACGGCAACCGTTCGAATTGACGGTGTTCTACCTAGGGGCAATTTCGGAAAACATCCTGGCTGCGGCTCACACCAAAGGCATTCGGCTCGAGCTATTCCAACGGGGTGAACCGACCGGCATGTTCGCTTCGGCGTTGGCCAGGCTCGATAGGCTTCGGGGAAAAATTCGTCCCAACGATGACGTCAAGCGCGATGCTTCCCTGACCTTGGCCGACTACGCTTGGCCGACGGCGAAACGCCAGTTTTCCAAAATTCTTCGCGAACGAGCACCGCAAACCGTGATCCTCGAATATGTGACGATGGCGTATTTGGCGTCAGTTGTTCGTGACGCCGTTCCCTACACTCGACTGGTTCTCGATAGCCACGACATTCTGCACCGTCGCTGCGCTCAATTTAACGCAGCGGGGTATCGACATTGGCTGCAGATCAATGAGCAAGAGGAAATCGCCGCCGTACGGCAATTCGATGTGATCTTAGCGATCCAAAGCGATGAAGCAGAGTGGTTTCGCCGGGTCGCACCCACGACCAACGTGCTTACCGTGGGGCATTGCTTTGACTTTGATGAACTTCGGCCGACGTGGCGCCAATCGCCCGAAGGCCCGGCCGTGATCGGCTACTTTGGCTCAAACAATGGCTCGAATGTAGACGCGGTCACTAGCTTTGTTCGCGAGGCGTGGCCGCGGATCGTAGAAGCAACGGGTGGCGCACTCGAGCTTTTGATCGGCGGCACGATTGTCGATTCGCCCTTAGTCAAGCAACTCGGTAATGTGACGGGGGTCCGCTTGCAACGCGACTTTGCGTCTCCGGGGACGTTTTATGAAACCGTCGACCTGATCATCAATCCAGTTCGCTTCGGTACCGGACTCAAGATCAAAACAATCGAAGCGTTGGCGCATGGACGACCGGTCGTAACGACCAACAGCGGTCGGGTGGGAATTTCGGCAACGTTTAACCGGGCGTGCGTGGCTGTCGATACTCTCGAACAAATGGTGGCCCCAATTGTCGAGCGAGTTCGAGATCGCAACGAACTGGCAAACCTGTCACAAGCCGCCTACCAATCGGCGCAGGCCGAATTCTCGGAAGAGGCGATTCTCGGCGAGTTTCGCCGGTTGTTACTGGTAGAAAGCGAACGTCCGACGCTGAAAACCCCGCGGGGAAGCCAAAAGATTCTTGAATAATCGCGTTTCGACGGGTACGTTAGATCTAGCCAATCTCGGCGCGGCCGCCGCTAAAATCCCGGTCCAACGCCCCCCGTTCGCTCACCCGCGCTTTTTCCAATTGGATTGGAGCATGTCATGAACAGATCCCACCTGCGCCGCGATCCGTTATTGGGGCGAGGATTCACGTTGGTGGAACTCTTGGTGGTCATCGCGATCATCGGAATTTTAATGTCGATCCTGCTACCCGCCGTCCAAGCGGTTCGAGAATCAGCCCGGCGAACGCAGTGCAAAAACAATTTGCGGCAGTGCGGGCTCGCGGCGACGCATTACCACGACGCGTTTCATCGGCTGCCACCCGGACGCGCGGCGGACGGATTTTTGACTTGGTACGTGCTGATCATGCCGTTTATGGAAGGCAGCTCCTTGTATCACAAATTCGATATCTTAGCCGCTTATGCGGCCCAAGATCCGGACGCCCTTAAGGCCCGCCTCCCGACGTTTCATTGCGCGTCGCGCCGCGTCGACGGCATTAGCAACTTTGAAACAACGGGTGAGCCGGTCGGCGTCCTAGGCGATTTCGTCGGCAACGCCGGCAGCTCGGAGTACTTTCCGGCCGACAAGTGGGCGCTCTTCGACGAAGAAGTCGATGGCGTTATCAATTCAGGTTTCGCAAGCGAAAACCCAGTTGTTGCGGGTCGATTGGTGTATGCCCCCCGGGGGCGCTATGGCCTCAACGCAATCAAGGACGGGACAAGCCACACTTTTCTGTTCGGCGAAAAAGCGGTGAATTGGGATCATCAAGGCCAACCGGGAGGATGGGGCGACGGCGCTATCTACAACGGCAACGAACCAGCCGCGAGCATGCGGCTGGGCGGCATCGGAATGGGATTGGCAACCAACCAAAATTTTCCGGTTCCGGGCCCTGGAGCGATCCCTGTATTCGGCTCCTCCCATCCGGCAGTCGTGAATTTCGTTTACGCGGACAACCATATTTCGAGCGTGCCGGAGTCCATCGACGAATCCGTGCTGCGAAAATTGTGTTCGCGCCGCGACGGCGAAGTCGTAGAAGAGTTCTAACGGACAGCGTGAAGGGCCAACGTCCCACGACGTGGACGGCGCTCTTTTGCAACCACTATGATGCAACAGTCAATGGTGTATTTCGTAGGGACAGAGGCCGAGGTCCAGCACCATGCGCTGCCGCTTCGCGAATTGCTAGAAGTGCAGATAATCTCCCCGATTGAAGCGCCCAGCCGCGCTCGGCCCGGCGATGTCGCAATTTTCTTCAGCGAACACTTTGACCGCTTTCGCGAATGCAGTCGCCAATTGCGCGATCAGTCAGTCGCAACAATCTACGCGATCGATGGAATTCTGGAGTGGAGAAATGCGTGGTCCCACCGAGCGAATGAACCGGCTTGCCCGTGGACGATGCGCCCAGCGCTTGCCCATAAGATTGCTTGTATCGGTCGACACCAGGCTCGGATCCTCAGCGATTGGGGGAATCGCGGCCGGGTCGAAGTGATTGGCATTCCGCGATTAGATTTGAACGCCGAGAGTTCAGCATTCCAACCCGAGCGGCCAGCCCGACTCAGCGCGAGCTTCCGCCTCTTGGTCATGACCGCCAAGTTCCCCGGCTTTACACCGGAACAAACTGCAGTCACGTTCCAATCGCTCAAGGACGTCCGGGATTGGTTGCGAGAGAATCCAAGCGTTGGGGGTGAGCCGATCGAAGTCACTTGGCGATTGACCCAAGGACTCGCCGAACAATTAGGTGTTCCCAATTTACTAACTGACACGAGCGGGGGCGAATTGGCCGAACTGCTGAGTAACGTCGACGCGGTCATCACCACGCCGTCGACTGCGATGCTCGAAGCCATGCTTCACGAACTGCCCGTGGCAACATTGGACTACCACAATGTTCCCAGCTACGTGCAACCCGCTTGGACGATCGGCCAAGCCGATGCGATCGGGCGGGTCATTTCCCAACTGCACCGCCCGACCGCTGACCGACGGCATTTCCAGCAGACGATGCTGCGAGACGAATTGGAATCCATCGGCTCGGCAACCGAGAGAATGGCACTCCTGATTCGAGAAATGCAAAAACACGCCGCCCAGTGTCTTGACGACCAGCGGCCGCTGTCGTTTCCCGCCGGCATCGTTCCCCTCCAGTCATTGGACGCGTCGGAATTTCCGGCTGTCGACCTTTTTCCGAACCATGCCGCGTTCCATGAAGCCGATCCGCAACGGCTTCAAGCGGAATTAGCGCATGCGCGGCGCGAAATCTTGGTTTTGCAGGCGAATATCGATCAACTTCTGAACGAACTTTCTCAGGCGCATGCAATCTTTGATCAGATCCATAGCCATCCAATCGCAGGCCCGGTCGTCCGCTTGCGACAAAAGCTCATCGATGCGATGCACCAACTGTCGGCGGGCCGGGCGAAGCTTGAATCACTTGAAAAGTTATAAGACGCATGAGAACTGTGCTTCGAACACCTAAAATAACCCGCCGTCATTCCGGGCTGAGACCCGGAATGACTGCTATTTAGGGTAATCGTCTAACTCGAACGGCGCCTGACCCAAGTGGTTGGGTGCATTGCGAATTGAATGAACCGATGATCGAGACTCATCAACAACCGATTGCAATCGGCGCCACGACGCGTGCTCACGATCCAATCGTGATGTGCGCCGCGGACGATGCCTACGTCATTCCTTTGGCCGTCACATTGACGAGCGCCGCGCGGCATCTGTCCGTCGGGAGTCGCTTGCACGTTTACTTGATCGATACAGGAATTCAAGAAGCCAATTGGCACGGACTCCGCGAATCATTGGCCGGCGAAGCGGTCGACATCGTCCGCGTCCCGGCGGACGTCGTCCGTCTGCAACACCTCAAGACGTCGCATCATATTTCGCACACGGCGTTTGTCCGCTTGCTGGCCGCTCAGTGGCTACCCAGCAATCTCGATCGCGTGATCTATTTGGATTCGGACCTGGTGTTTCGCGATGACCTCAGCCAGTTATGGGGGCTCGAACTCGACGGGGCCTATTGCGCTGCCGTGCCTGATATTGCTTGCCCGTACATCGACGCACGATTCGCCGATTGCAATTTCCGCCGGTCGGCGCCGTACATGGCAACCTTGGCTCCGATTCGCAATTGGCGGCAGTTCGATCTGAATCCCGCCGCGTATTACTTCAATAGTGGATTGATGTTGATCGATTTGGCCGCCTGGCGCAAGCACTCGCTCGACGAACAGTTCCTCCAATGCCTTGCCGCGAATCAGCGCGACGTGTGGTGTTGGGACCAGTACGCCCTCAATGTGGTCCTGGCCAATCACTGGAAGGCATTGCCACTCCGTTGGAATCAAGGGACGCACGTCTTCGAGTACCCTTCGCCGCAGCATGGCCCGGTTGATCAGGAAACCTTTCGCGAGCTGATCGATCGCCCCGCTGTGATTCACTTTACGACGGAATTCAAACCGTGGCATTACGGCTCCCGCCATCCTCGACGCACAGATTACTTCGCCGCTCTTCAACAAACGGCGTGGCGCGATTGGCAGCCGAAAAAACCTGCGGTTTCTTTGCAGCGAGTCTGCCAGCGCGCGGGAGCCGGGTTGGTAAAACGCGCGACGATCGCCGCAAGAAAATGGAATGGCTTGTTCTATCGGCAGCCAATGGACGTCCAGCAAACCATGTCGCCTTTGGCGCTGGATCCAAAACCGACCGCTAAGTCGGAACCAGTTACCATCTTGAAATGAACCCTTCGACAATCCATTGTTAACGATATTTGCGATCCCCAAGCCCTTTGCGGGCCGCAACGAAATTATCCAGCGCAATGCGATCGGGAGTTGGCTGCAGTGCATCCCCGCCCCCGAAATCCTGCTTTTTGGTGAGGCCTTAGGCACCGCTCGCGTCGCCGACGAATTGAAAGTGAGGCACATCCCCAAAATCCAATGCAACGAATTTGGAACGCCTCTGCTTAGCGACGCGTTCGCCGGAGCGACGGAACATGGCCATGGCAGTCTTCTCTTGTACGCCAATGCCGACGTAATCTTTCAAAGGAACTTTTGGAACGCGGTTGGGCGGCTAACGCACGAGGTCGAGCGACCGTTTTTGGCGATCGGTCGCCGCATCAACGTCGATGTGGATCGCTTAATCGATTGGCAACAAGCGGATGATGTGTCCTGGCTAAATCAGCGCTGCGCTACCGCGCGACGCGAGTCGATCTTGTGCAAAGACTATTTTTTGTATCCGCGAGGCTGGTTTACGAATCTACCTCCGTTTGCGGTTGGACGTGGAAATTGGGACAACTGGATGGTGTTCGCTGCTAAGCAAATGCGCATGAGGGTGATCGACCTTTCGCCCAGTGCCTTGGCGATTCACCAAAGCCATAGTCACGACCACGTTGCTGGCCGAAAGCGCGGCGCCTACGTGCGCGGCCCCGAAGCGCGAGCCAATCAACAACTCGCCGGTGGGCGGCATTGGATTCGCGGGTCGACGGCGAATTGGGTTCTCACCCTCGATCGTCTCATTCCGCGTCGCTTTGCTGGTTTGCAACTGCCGTTCTGGGCCGACTTACCGCAAGTCGCCCGCTTAGGTTGGCAAATGCTGCGAGAGTAACGGGTCGCGAATTCTATCCGCCGCGTTGCGCTTAGAAGTTGTGACATGCTCATTTGCCCTCCGAACGCTGTGCCGCTGCGTCTCCGCGGTGAAGAAAGGAAACCACAGATGGACACGGGTGAACGCAGATAAAGAATTCCGGCCGCTGCGTCGATCGGCGTGCATCTGCGGTCAAAGAAAGTATGCATGACAGGTGAAGCGGCGTAACGAACAAATTTCACCAGTTGGTGGGTTGCTCTATTGAGCGAATGCGAACAAGTGACTCCGCCAGCCTAGCAGAACCCGCCACCTTGGTACTCCCCACGCTGAAGCGGGGGAGGGAACAAGACGGGAGAAAAAAATCGAGGAGCACTGGCAGAGCCAGTGGCCCACAAGAGGAAGAAAAGAGCCCCTCACCCTACCCTCTCCCCGGAAGCCGGGGCGAGGGAACAGAAGTTTGGGGGACGCTTGGCAGTGCTACGTCACAGTGCAATTTGGTTGAAGCGAAAGCCGCCGTTGACGGAAATGATCTGGCCAGAAATAAAACTGGCTTGGGGACTGCAAAGAAAAGCCACCAACGGCGCAACGTCGTCGGGCATCCCCCAGCGCGACATCAACGATTCTTGCGTCGCGCGGACTTGCCAGGCCTCGGAAGCGGATTGACCCCAAGCCGTTCGAATCCAGCCTGGGGCGACTCCGTTGACGCGGACTTCGGGGGCAAGCGATTGGGCAAGGCTCATGGTCGCCGCCATGATCGCACCCTTGGTCGCGCCGAAAAGTTCGCCGCTGTCGCCTTCCATTCCTTGAAAGGCTTGATCCCAGCCAATGTTTACGATCGAAAACCGGCCGGCGGATGCGCGAGTTGCTTTGGAAAGCTGGCGCATGCGGTTGCCGATCTCGCGCGAAAGCAAAATCGTCGGTGCGACGTCGGTTTTCCAAAGCAAATCAAGTTTCTCGGCGAACGGGAGGTCGCGGGAACGCCCCGTCAAGACATCCGCGCCCGCGTTGTTGACCCAAGCGTCAACCGACCCAAACGCCGACCACGCCGCTTCGACAAAATTTGAAAGTTGTTCGGCTATACAAAAATCTGCTTTCAGAAATTTCGCCCGTCGTCCGATCCGCTCGATTTCGACAACCAACTCTTCCAAGGCGGCGATCGACTGGAATCCGTGGAGCACGATGTTCGCCCCGGCCTGTGCAAGGCACAGCGCAATCGCTCGGCCGATGCCCGATGATGAGCCGGTGACGACGGCCGTCGTGTTTTCCAGGTTCATTGCGATTTGGCCTCTACTGTGGATTGGGCTACGCGTGTCCTTGATTGGGCTATTCCTTAAAACAGCATTGGCAGAGCCAGTGGCACACAAGACGGACGCGATTTCCCGTGTGCCACTGGCTCTGCCAGTGCTGGAGAATCACTTTCTAGGCGTGTCCCTGATTGGATCACGGCAGACGCGGCGGAGTCGGCATTGGCCTTATTAATCGTCGACAATCGAAAACAGGCCGCTTCGCTGTTGCTACGCACCAAAACTCGATCGCCAAAGAATGCGATCGTATTCCAGCAAACTCCTTCGATCGACTTGATCCGCCCCAATTCTCGATAAGCCTCAGGATTGGCTTCGGCCAGTACCAGGAAACCGTCTTCGGTATGAGCGAGAAGATGTTTTCCGACAATGAGCATTTGGCCATGGCCAAAGCGCAATGGCGCTCGCCAGCGACGATCTCCGTTTGCAAGGTCAACGCATTCGAGGACTTCACTCGAAATTGCATAAGCATAGCCGTCGCGAATGACCGCATTGGTGAGCTTCGTTTTCAATACGCGGGAACTGCTCCAGATTGATGTCACTGCAAAGGTTGCGTTTTCTCGGCGGGAGATGCGGAGCAATTCTCCTCCCATACCATAGCCTTTTGTCACCAGTATCTGATCGTCGCCGACGACGGTTGCAAGTGACGTATTCGCATCGCCGCTGGAACTGCCCGGCCGCGGATGAATCCACAGTTCGACCCCCGTTTTGGGATCGTGTCCGGAGACGGAGCTTTCATTGAGAATCACAATCTGTGTCTCGCCGCCGATCGTGGCGAGTACCGGGGAACTGTAACTTGGAGGCTGACTGCCGCCCATCCACACGACTTCACCGGTTTCTTGGTCGAACGCGGCGAGCGTGTGCTCGGCGCTGAACGGAACGATGACCAGCGACTGATACATCAAGGGAGAGGCCGCGCGTCCCCAGGTAACGCTGGATTGTTCGATCGTAACCAATTCGCCGCGGCCATTTTTGCGCTCGACAGTTGCGATATTTGCCAACTGGAGCAAGTCGCGCCGCCAGATCGGTTCACCTGTCGCGCCGTTCAGGCAACAGAGGTTTCCCACTGCGCCGAGGGCAAAGACTCGGCCTTGGTGGATCGTGGGCGTGCTCCGCGGTCCGACGCCTCCCAACAATTCTTCGTGACGCTTGGCGATGCAATAATTCCAAACGAGTATTCCGTCAGCGACGCGATAGCAGGAAACGCATTCGCGCGGACCATCTTGTTGCATAGTTACGGCAAATCCGTTGCGCGTCGCAAATCCAGACCAACCTGCTCCGATCGGTTTCTTCCAAAGCCGCTGCGGAGGCTTTTGCTGCCAGTTTTCTTCCAGCATTAGCGAATCAACAATTCCATTTCGGTGTGGGCCAAAGAACTGCGGAAAGTCCGCGCTCGATTCGGGAATGAGGTCGGCGATCCCGGATGCTTGTTCGATCACAGGTGCGACTTGCCAAAAGCGCGGGCGCAATCCGCGTACGGCGAGGCCGCCGCCAAAGATTGGTTCAAATGCGATTAGCGGAAGCGCCGCGACTCCAACGATCACCAAGCACCAACCAAGTCGGGTATACCAACGGCGACCGGAAAAGAGCAAGATCCACAACAGGGCTCCCAAGATCGACAAAATAATAAGCAAATACGTCAAGACGTTGAGAACGCCGGATTCCAAATAGGGCCATTGATTGTCGGCCAACTCGTCGGCGAAAAAACGAAGCCCGACAAGCGCCAAAATTCCCAACCCAATAAAGGCGACAAACAGCCAGAGCATGAATTGACCCAAGCGGCCAACTTTGCAGCGCGGCGATCGGACATCCGGTTGATTTGTGGTTTCTGCCATCAGAGCTCTTGCTTCGAGTTGGTATTTCAAACGGCCATTAGACGAGGCCCCACCGCTTGCGTAAGTACCATTCCGTTGCCAGCGATGCGACGAACGTCAACAGAAACACCAGTCCATCTTGCCAGGTATCACCGAGCTGCCACTTGGTGGGAACCTCGATGATCATATCGGGCGGGTGGGCGGCGATATCGTCCAGCAATTTGCCAAATTCTTCGACTTGCAATAGGTGACCGCCCCACTTTGCGGTGCGCGCGGCGATCCGGGCGAGTTGATCCGGATCGCCCGCCGGATTGGATTTTTCTTTGTCGCGATCGTAAACCATGAACTGTGCGCGCGTAGTCCCGATCTGCCGCTGTTGGTCCAAGGCGACGACGTCGATAGAATAAATTCCCGCGTCGCCAACGAGCGACCGATCGATTTGTCCTCGCGCCCGACCCTCGCCGACGGTGACGTCAATCGCGGCGATCTCGCCGTTGGGTCGTGTGACTTGGGTTTGATACTCGGCGTCGGGAATTACCTCGCCCGCCGCGGTTTTGGCCTCCAAGGCGAATTCGATTAAGCTAAGCGGTTCGAATCGCCGCTGAGGCAAGTCGATCGAAACGTTGTCGTTGGTCATTCCGTCGCGCCGCGCGAGCCACAAGATCATTTGCCTCCAGAATCGCTTGTGGGCCTCGGGGAATCCTCCCAAGTACCAGCGCCAAGTCGAATCGGTCGCCATCGCCATCACGCGCCCGCCGACCGTGTGCGAGGCAAGAATTGGTTCCCCTTCGGTGGTTTCCAGTAGAACCTGCGCATTGCCCTTGAGTCCGATCCAACGATTGGCTCCGTTGACGGAAGGCAGATCTGGCCACACATCGCCGGAATCTTGGTCGCCCAGGCTGGTCACAAAGTGCCCGCCGACTGGTCTCAATTTCAATTCGCGATCCAAGTGTAAATCGGCGCGAATTGGCCCCTCGAAGTCCTGTTTTTCGGCCACGTCCATTTTGATCGGCAGCAAATCGGCCAGTGGCGTTTGAGCATAGAGGCCGGGTCCGAAGCTATGGACGCCGCCGAGCATCATCAGGCCTTTACCGCTATCAACGGCTTCGGCGATCGCAGCGAGCGTCGCTTCGCCGGTCGTCGGCTGGAAAATCGCCCGAGAGTCGACGTTTTCGAGGATCATCACGTCATAGTTGCCGCGCCGAATTCGCTCGGACAAATCCAACGGCCATTGACTTCGGTTGCGCGTCAAGACCGCGATTTCGTCGAGCTCGATATCGCCCGATGCCCCGAGCGTCCAAGCCAGATACTTGCTCTCAAAACTAACATCGCCGTGTAACAAGAGAACGCGAAGACCACCTGCGTAGATGGTCATGAAGGCCGATAGTTCGTTGTTCACCGCGGTGACTTCGCCTGCGAGCGGATCAACGCGCACGGTCAGTCGATAGTTTCCCGGCTGTTCCGGAGTCAAGGACAAATTCAACGTCAGCTCTTGATCGTCCTGGGCCACGCGAACTTCGCGAGTTCCAACGACTTGTTCCTGGTTTTTGTCGTCGGTCACGATGAGCTTGACCGGCAAATCTCGATTTGTAAAGCCGCGGGCGCGGAGCGTCACGCGGATGTTTTGCTGGTTTTTTACGAAGCCCGTAAAGTGATCGGGCATACTGACGACGGAAACGTCTGCCGATTGACCTGCGTCGGCGACCGGACCGAATGCCACGGCATACAACGGCGTTTGGTTGGCTGCGAATTGCTCGGCCGCGGCGGGCAACTCCACGAGCGGATCGGTTACATTGTTCACGCCGTCGCTCAGGAGAATGCCGCCTATCAGCCGCTGATGCCGAGCTGATTTCAAAGCGGCCGATAGCGCTGTTCCCAAGTCGGTCTCCGCACCATTGGGGGCAAAATCCGCTTGGTTCCAGGGCAATCGGCTCTCATCGAGCGGATAAAGCTGATTGTCAAACCCCATCCACTTGACTTCGATGGACTTTTGTTTGAGCATCGCCAAGCGATCGGAGTTGGCGGCAAACATACGCGACATTTTTTCCCAGCGCGATACGTCCGCGGAAGCATGGGGAAGCTGCATCGACCGGCTCATGTCTGCCATGACAATCAGCAACGCTGATTGCTGTCGCGCGATTGTGGTGACACAACCTGGTCGCACGAGCAAGGTAAGTGCCAGCAAGATCGTGAACGTACGGAGACCGATCAAAATCATTCGCCGGCGTAGTCCGATCTCGGCAAATGTCGGACGAATGGCCTGCATCGCCAACAAGACGATCACCGCCAATCCGATCCAAATCGGATGGATAACAGGTTGAAGAGTCCAACTTTGCATCCGTTTTACCCTGACTATTTGGTTGCAAAGCGCATCAAGTCAAATTCATGCGCGATGGGTGATTGCCACCACTATATCGAGATTCCTGTCTGCGATCACTGTAGGACTCCTTTTCATCGCCACCGAAATGGGAATCCTGGAAGGACAGTCATGGGTCAGGTTGTCCATTGACTGTAGCCCTCTCGCTCCGCGAGAGGAAGGCGATTTCGGGTGACACTCGAAATCAATCGTTAAGGCGGCATTCATCACGCGGAGCGTGATGGCGACACAGTAACTGATCCACTTCCGAAAGATTGCTCAAGGCTTTTCCAGGTCTTGGGTATAGCGTAGATTGTCTCCCATAATTTGAAGCTTGCTGCACCTGTGGCCGAAGCGGCAACCCGTCCACCGACTGCTCAGGAGCTTTCATGACGATTCAGCCTGTGGGAAATGTCCGGCGTCTCGCCGATCTAGAATGCGTCGTGGTCGATCCGACGAGCCACGCGTACGAACCGCAAGTGATCGTCGTCTTGTGCCACGGATTCGGCGCTTCGGGAACGGACTTGGTGGATTGCAGCCGTGCGATGTGGGAACTACAGCCCGCCGAACTGCAGCGAGCACGCTTTGTTTTTCCCGCCGCACCGATGTCGCTCGATCCCTCCGGCAATTACGATTCTCGGGCTTGGTGGCCGATCGATATGGAGCAATTGAACGAAATGATTGCGACGGGTCAGTTCCGCGACCTGCGGCGTGATAAGCCTGAAGTTTTGCAGCAGCGCCGCGAACAGATTATTTCGCTGACCACGCAGCTGCTCGCCGAGGTACACCTCGACGTTGCGTCGCTGGTCCTGGGCGGCTTTTCCCAAGGAGCGATGTTGGCGACGGACGTTGCGCTGCATCTGGACTCGCCACCCGGCGGCTTGATTGTTTGGTCCGGCACACTATTGAATGAACTCGAATGGAAGGCGGCAGCCGGGCGGCAAATGAAATTCCCGATCTTCCAAAGTCATGGTCGCTTCGATCCGATCTTGCCGTTTGCCGCCGCGCAGTGGTTGAACGAGATGTTGATGGAGGCAGGAATGGAGGCAGAGTTCGCAGCGTTTGATGGGATGCACGAGATTCCGATGGCCGCGATGCGCGGAGCAGCGCTGCTGGTGGCAAATGTTGCCGACGAGGGTTGAACTATGGTGGAAATGAAATTCGACCGAGACGAGATCGCTCGCAACTGGTTTCCGCGATACACGGGAATGCCGTTGGAGAAAATTGGCGACTACGTTTTGCTCACCAATTTCAGTTATTACGTCGACCAGTTCGCGGCGCGATTCGACGTTCCCGTGATGGGCCAAGGCCGACCGATGCAAGGGGCGAACAACGGTCGCGGATTGTCGATCATCAATTTCGGAATTGGCTCGGCGAACGCAGCCACAATCATGGACTTGCTTTCCGCGCGGCGCCCGCGCGGTGTCCTGTTTTTGGGAAAATGCGGTGGGCTCAAAACCTCGACGGAGATTGGCCATTTCATCCTTCCGATTGCCGCCGTGCGCGGGGAGGGGACGAGCCAGGATTATTTTCCGCCAGAAGTTCCGGCGCTCCCTTCATTCAAGCTGCACAAGTTCGTGTCGGATCGCATCGTCGAAAGAAATCTCGAATATCGAACCGGAGTCGTTTACACGACCAACCGCCGATTGTGGGAGCATGACGAACGCTTTCGCCAGCGGTTGGTCGATCTGACTTGTATCGGGATCGACATGGAAACCGCGACGATTTTTATTGTGGGGCACCATAATGCGATCGCCCGAGGTGCACTGCTGCTGGTCTCGGACGTGCCGATTACACCCGACGGGGTCAAGACCGAAGAGTCGGATTACCACGTGACTCAAAAATGGGCCGACATCCATCTGGAAATCGGCATCGAGGCCATGGCCAAGATCGGAGAAATGGGCGAGAAGATCAAACATTTTCGCTACTAATGCCCGAGCAAAATTAACGCAGAGTCGCAAAGACTGGATGACGCAAAGTATGGATCGATGTATTTGTTCGCCCCTTGCGACTCTGCGTCATTGCGCCACTGCGTTAAACTCTTCCAAGGTACAATGGTGCGATTATCCGTTCTTAATCGGTTTGGGTGGCACGCTCTGAGGCTTTGCGATGGACGTGGCAGCGTCGCCTGTTGGTTCGACCACGCCCATCGAAGACTCTGGGCGTGCCACCCAAGATGCGGAACGGCTCGCCTTAGTTTCGACGCCTTGCTGCGCGCTCGTCGTTGCGCCGCGGCGGCTGAACCGCGACGTGTCGCGCTAACTCGGGTGATTCAGGGAAAAGTGCCTTCAAATCGCCCGGCGCTTTGAGATCGATTTGCGGAAACTCGGGGAGCGACTCGCACCAGTACTTGGTGGCTCCGGCGGTGTTGACAATCAGGATTTTTTCGTGCACCTGGATTAGGCCTCGTGCCAGGAGCTGCTCGACGGCGACCAGACTGGCACTGGTTTCCAAGCCGAAGGATAGACCTTCGCTGCCGCAGCCAAGGATTTGAAATGGACCGATCTGATTTTCATCGACAGCCACTGCGCATCCACTGCTTTCGCGTATCGCGTCGAGGATCATGAAATCGCCAATGGCTTGGGGGACTCGAATTCCGTATGCAGCCGATTGTGCATTTTCGTGTCGCTCGGCGAAGCGGGCTCCTTTCTCAAACGCGTCTACGATCGGGCAACACCCGTCTGACTGAACCGCGATCATGCGCGGCATGACGTCGGATCGCAACAGACCCATTTGGCGCAATTCGCAAAACGCCTTCCACATGCCGATCAACGCCGTGCCGCCGCCGGTCGAGTAAAGGATTGCGTCGGGGAGTTGCCAATCCAATTGCTCGGCGATCTCCAGGCCCATCGTCTTTTTGCCCTCCAGGCGATAGGGCTCTTTGAGCGTCGATACATCAAACCAATGTCCGGCTTCATGTCCAGCCCGAATCAATTTGCCGCAAGTATCGATTAACCCGTCGGCCAAATAGACGCGCGAGCCGCTCACCCAACACTCAAACAAGTTGCCAACATTGACGTCGCGCGGCATCAAAACAAGCGACTCCAATCCGGCGCGGGCTGAGTAGACGGCCAAGGCACTGGCAGCATTTCCGTTCGACGACATGGCGAGACGACGTAAGCCAAAATGCTGGGCCATCGTAACGGCCATCGACAATCCACGACACTTAAAACTGGAAGTCGGCAATTGGGATTCGTCCTTGACCAACAATTCCGTCAGCCCCAACTTGGCAGCCAGGCGCCGACAAACGACGATCGGACTGACCATTTCACCAAGCGAGACTGGCGCGATATCAACCCCTACCGGCAATAATTCGCGATAGCGCCACATGTCCATTCGCCGCGCCGCGAGCGGATGCTGCGCCCATGCATGCTTGACGCGATCCAGGTCGTAGCGGACCCAAAGCGGCCGTCCCTGATGCATCGTCTGAATCGTGTCAGCGGGGAAATGAGTACCGTCGAGCGCGCTTTCCAAATGAGTTACAAATCGCATCGACTGCTCAAATCGTTTAAGATGTTAGGTGTCGTTCGCACACACGCCGTTTTTCCGAATCGCGGTCCGACCGATAATCCAAACAGTTTCATGTTGACACTTGTCGACAATTAGAAAAAGTCCCATGGGTGATCACAAGTCCAAGTTGCACGACAATCGGGATCATTCGAGCGGCGAAAATGCGGCCCAGGATTGCTCGACGGGCGAAATCCTGCCATCCAAGTCAGTAAACGAGCCCGGTTTACCGCAGACCGAATCCCTTTCGCCTGCGTTGGAGTCGCTGGGCACTGCGCTGCCTTGGCGCCTCGGCAAAATGCCGGAAGAAGGTGCCGATTTATTTCGAACTGGGTTCGCGCTGGCCTCGCTAATGCTTGGGGCCTGGGCCCTTGTCGGTAGCTTGATCTCAACGTGGGCATTGATCCCAGCGGCCTTGGCGATCATCTTTGCCCCTGCCGGCATTGTCTCGACGCAGCGGCGCCGGGCACTTTTCGGTTTGATTCTCGGGATCGCCGCGTTTGCGATCGTAGGGATGTGGGGACCGTACCTGTATTGAAATTCAATCCGCCGCTCGAGCGCCACACCCGCTCAAGCGAATCATTTCATGAGGAGCGCCTAACAGAACCGTGCCGAGCAAAAAACAGTCATTCCCGCGAAGGTGGGAATCCATATTTGGGTCTGCGCGACACGGTAGTTCCTCCATCCTTGGAAAGGGGATTCCGGGACTCAGCCTGGAATGACCTATGTTGTGTTAGAGTTCGACGTGGGATTCGCTTTTTTGAGTTGGTATGGCCAAACTATATTTCTATTATTCGGCGATGAATGCCGGCAAGAGCACCACGCTGTTGCAATCGGCACACAATTACGAGGAACGCGGGATGAACGTGCTGTTGTTCACTCCCCAGTTCGACGACCGCGCTGGCCAAGGCGTGATTGCTTCGCGAATTGGATTGCGTCGCGATGCGATTTCATTTGACGCGTACTTTGATCTGTTCGTTTACGTTCGTCACGAGGTCAAGCAGCGCAAGATTGCCTGCGTCTTGGTCGACGAAGCCCAATTCCTCACGCCGCGTCAAGTCCTGCAGCTGACGCTGGTCTGCGATCGGTTGGCAGTCCCGGTCCTATGCTATGGGCTACGCACTGATTTTCGCGGAGAGCCGTTTGAAGGAAGCAAATACTTGCTGGCTTGGGCCGAGGAGCTAATAGAAATCAAGACCGTATGCCATACCGGCAAGAAGGCGACGATGAACGCGCGGCTTGATGATCAGGGCAAACGGGTGTTGCAAGGGGACCAGGTCGACATCGGCCTACATTACGTCGCGCTGAGCCGAGCTGAATTCGATCTCCCAATCGCGTCCGCGATCGGGTACCAGCCCCCACCGGAATAAATCGCTTTGCGTGGGTCATGTGCTGTGCAAGGGTCTCGGTGCGCTGTGCACGGGTCTCCCGACCCCGCACCGGCTCGACCGCAGGTCTCCTGTCTTTCTTGTTGATTCGCGAGAATCTAATTTTTGCGAGCTATTGTTACCAAGCAATCGCAGAAATCGGAACATCGGCCGCATGCTTTCCATCCGACATCCAAAAGGCAGCCGATGAAAACCGCCAATGTTCTGGTTTGGCCACCAACCCCTTTCGAACTGGATTCTCGTGCAAGTAATCGATTTTTGTCTGCCAAAAAGATTCGGTATTGATCAGCTCCGGATGCCTGGACGGTTGCCAAAGCCGGCGATCACGATCGGCGCCAGCTTCCAGACGCAACGTATCGCCAAAGCACTTTGGCAGGTTGGTCATACAGAAGTCCGCCAACGAGCGTCCAGTGAACTTTCGAAATTCGACCACTGATTTTTCTAGTGCGTCTGCCTGGAAAGAATCGTGGAACAAGATGGCATGGAAATGGGTCGGCATGACAACAAATGCGTTAACGCGCAGTCCTTTGTTATGATGGCAGAACGTCAAACTGTCGGTCATGATTCTGCACGCTGCTTCGGAAACAAAAACCGGAAGCCATTCGATGACGGAAAACGTCACAAAGAAAAGTGCGCCATCAGAGTAGAACTTAAATCGTTCCATTCGTTGCTCCCCGGCGTTGGGGAGGCCCTGCGTCAAAATTCTTTTTAAGATTCTAGTGCAAATTGACAGTCTTGACGGCTAGCCGCATTCACCGCGGAGCGGGAGACCTGCGGTCGGATCAGTGCGGGGTCGGGAGACCCACGCACAGCGAGGTGCAAAATCTCATCCTTTAAAGACCTGATCACAGGTTTCGAAAAATGAGTGGATATCCGATGCACGCGTGTGAATGTGGAAGGATAGCCGAAGCGGTTGATATTGGAGTACGCAAATGTTTCTGGCCTTCATGGCCGCCCACAACGGTTCGACCTTGTCGGACTTAATTTGCATGGTAACCATGGCTTGATAAAACCGAGAATCGCTTGGAGTGATCACTTCCAGATAATCGCGGCGCTGTGCCTCTTGCAATGCCAAGCTCGCCAGTTGATGCATTCGCTGATAAACGTTTTGCTCGCCAAGCCCTTTCAGGAAACGAACGCCCGCCAACATCCCATCGATGGTCGACCGATTATTGGTGCCAACGATCATAAAGCGCGCCGAGCGCCAATCCGCTTTTTGATCCCAGCCCAATGACACAATGCATGGCCAAAGTCGATCGAGCATATCCTCGCGCCCGTACAGAAAGCCGCAACCGGCCGGAGCAAAAAGCCATTTGTGCGGACTGCCTGCAAAGTAATCGCAGCCAAGCTCGTGCAGATCGACCGGAATCTGTCCATCCATGTGAGCCCCATCCAATACCGAGATGACTCCCTTGTCGCGGGCCGCTTGGCAGATTTGCTTGACAGGTAAGATCAATCCTGTCGGACTCGTAATCCCACTGAAACTCAAGACTCGCGTTTCTGGTCGGATGGCAGAAATCAATCGTTCGGCGAGTTCCTCCGGTTCCGTGGGAGTGACCGGAATCTCCACCTGACGAACCGTCGTACCGTATCGCTTCGATTTGAGTTCCCAACAGCCATAACCGCTGCCGTGTTCTTGATTCGTGAGCAGGATTTCATCGCCGGGTTTCAGGTCAAGTCCGTTGGCGATGATGCTCATCGCTTCGGTGCAACTGTGCGTGAACGCCAGTTCGTCGGCATGGCAACCCAGAAACGCCCCCATCTCCGCTCGTTCATCGTTCAACCGTTCGTAGCCCCAACGTGGAACGTCGTCGACGGCGTATTCCGCGGCGTTCGTCAGCGAATCGACGACGGCTTGCATGACAGGTCGCGGTATCACGCCCAAGCTGCCGGGATTAAGGAAAATGCGAGTTTCGCCAAGGAAGAACTGTTCGCTGCGGATTTGGGCCCAATATTTTTCAGGATCGCGTTCCAGGAGTTCTTGTTTGGGAAGGGGTCGACAGGCTTCCCAAGCGCCTCGTCGGGGCAAGCCCGAAATCGCCCCGGCCAGCGCCATCTGCTGCATCGCGGTTCGGCGATCGATGCTAAAACGGGAATCGGGATCACGCCGAATACTCTCACAATTAGCCGAGCCGGTTTTCCTGCCCATACGATTCAGTCTTGCTTAAACGCGACGCAGCTAATCTCGACTCGGAAACCAAATACGATCTCGACGCCACCAACCGTTGCCCGGGCGGGAAAGTTCTTTTCAAAGTAAGAAGCATAGACCTTGTTCATCTCTTGGTAGTCGCCAATGTCCTTTAAATAAACGGTGGCGTTGACTACATCCCCGTAGCCATAGCCGTTATCTTTGAGTATTCGGCCCATATTCTCCATGACTTGGCGCGTCTCCGCGGCGACCGACTCGCGCACGTCGTCGCGTCCTGCGGTCCGGGCGACTTGCCCGCTCACGTAAAGCGTTGGCCCCGCTTTCCGCGCGGGACTAAACGGCAGAGAGCTCAGCGGAACCGATTCTTGAGCCCAAAGGATCGCGCCCGCGCCTATGATCGATGCGAGAATCAAGCACGACAAGAAAACCGCCGATGTGGTCGTTGCTGATTTGAATAAGATGGATGTGTTCATGCATCTTCCCGTTCTGATTGAGAAAGGTCAGGATTGGCAGGGCCGTCCAATGGATCGTTTTACTGAGCTTTGGGTTAGCAATATTGTACGCCTAGCCCCGGGCGCGCTAATCAGCCGACGTGTGTAAACGTTTGGCGTCGGTCTCCGAGCGCTGTGTGTGAGCCATTGACCGCGCTGTGCGTGGGACATGGTTTTGAGAGCTGGTCGCCCCCCGTTCGTTTAACACCCAGGCGAAGGAGACAGCAACGATTGATTAAGCCGGCGCCTACGGAGAGTCCTGAAATAGTAGCGTGACTCGTGGAGAGCGAAGCTTGTGGAGTTGTGTTTTGAGTTGGGTTGGGGTTGAGAGTGGTTTGGGATTTGGGATTCGAGGTAGAGTAGCGTTTGGGGGTGCAGTTGTCAG